>CABPZP010000007.1:0-81183 GCA_902461935.1 uncultured Clostridium sp.
AGATCAAATTTCGCGAGGCAAGTGGGGACCTTTCCGGCATTCTTCAAAATTCTTTTGAATTTTGTTAGAAGGACGTGAATGGGGAGCCTCGATGAAATTTTAGATTAATTTATTATTTTGTCTTGTTTTATAATGTAATATGACGAGATTTTATTCTTCAATTATGTCTAAATTAACATCATTTTTTTGAGCAAAATTTTCTATTCCATTATCAATATGTAATTTAGATAAATCTGTATTTTTATCAATTAATTTTACTCTCATTTCTTTTCCCTTTAAAATAGAAACTTGTTTTTCTATTTCTTGCATATTTTCTGGCTTTTCAAGAACAGTTTTTGCAAATTGTGTTAATCCATTTTTAAATTCAATTGCTACTGTTAAATCGTTTACTTCTCCTAAGGATGTATTCATTAAATTAGTATATAGCATTATTTTTCCTTGTGTTTTAAAGTTTTCTATAATATCATTCCATCCTTTTATTGGCTTTAATCTTATTGCAGGTTTTTCTTCAATTTTATTTTCTGCCTTTTGAGCTATAACAGCTGAATTGTTATTTTGTGTAAAATTTCCTTCTTTTATCATTTTTTCTAAATTATTTATTTTATTTTTTAATTCTTCAATTCCATCTACACTAACATCTGTACATAATTTTATAATTCCTGCCTGAAAAATAATGATTTTCTGTGATGATTTTTTCATATCATTTTCTAATTCAGATAAACTATAAATTAAATTAACTAGCTTTTCTTTAGATACATTTTTGGAAACCTCTTCTATTTGCGCAATTTCTTCTTCACTATAAATTCCTTTGTTTCCGCTTGTTTTAAATAATAAAATGTCTTTAACATATTTTATTATTTCCCATAACGTATTTTGTAAATCTTTTCCATCTTTTAAAATTTCTTCTATAGTATTTAATGTTTCATCTATATTTTTTTCTATAACACCTTTTATCACCTTATTTATTAAATATGTTTGTGGAATACCTACAAGTTCTTTTATTTTATTATTATTTATTTTTGTATCTCCATCTTGAATACATCTTTCTAATATACTTAAAGAATCTCTCATTGCGCCTTCAGATAAAACTGCAATTGTATTTAATGCATCTTTTTCAGCTTCTATTCCACTTTCCTTACACACTATTTCAAGCCTTTTTATTATATCTTCATTAGATATTTTTTTAAAGTCAAACCTTTGACATCTTGAAAGAATTGTTGCTGGTAATTTTTGTGGTTCAGTTGTTGCTAATATAAATTTTACATGTTCTGGTGGTTCTTCCAATGTTTTTAATAATGCATTAAAAGCACCTATTGAAAGCATATGAACCTCATCTATTATATATACTCTGTATTTTGCAACTGTTGGTAAAAAATTAACTTCTTCTCTAATTGACCTTATATCTTCAACACTATTGTTTGAAGCTGCATCCATTTCAACTATATCTGTTAATGAGCCAGAAAGTGCACCTTTACAAATTTCACATTCATTACAAGGCTCTCCATCTTTAGGATTTAAGCAGTTTATTGCCCTTGCCATAATTTTAGCAGCAGATGTTTTACCAGTTCCTCTACCACCATTGAATAAATATGCATGTCCTATACGGTTTGCTTTAATTTGATTTTTTAAAGTTCTTGTAATGTGTTCTTGTCCAACCATTTCGCCAAAAGTTTTAGGTCTAAATTTTCTATAAAGTGCTGTGTAATTCAAAAAATCACATCCTTATATATTAGTTTAGCCTCTCTATGGAAAGTATAATCACATAAATACACTACTTATTGCTGCTTCCTTCCGGATCTGACAAGGTTCGTAGCTTTTTATCGAAAATACCTTCCATACAAAGGCTAAACAACATTTTTATTACGTTCTTTATTATATACGTTTTTATATTATTATGCAAGTATTTTTCATTCAAATTATAAAATATAGTTTTTTAAGTAGTGATTTTTGACCCCGTCCCCAAAATCACCAAAAATCACATTCTTTTTAAAACTAAATCTTCTGTATTAATTTCTGTAGTACTTGTTGCTTCTTCTAGTATATTTCCTGCCGGCAAATCTAAGTTTGCTGTGGTTTTATACTTTATTCCATACTCTGTTTCTATTATTATATCAAAAGATACTTTTGCCTTTATTTCTTCTACATTAACACCTGTTTTTGTAAGTAATGTTCCATCATGAGAAATTTGCTCATCTTCATTAGATGTATATGTACTAATGTTAGCATTACAAAATCTAATTATTACAGTACCACCTTGATTTGAAATTTCTAGATTATTTATACTTCCCTCTTTGCTACCAGCATATATTAATTCATTTTCTATTTTGTATTTATCATCATTTTTAAAAAGTCCAGTTTCAGCTGGTTTATATAATTTAAGCGTTCCTTTTGCAGGTGCATTTTCAATTTGAATATTGTTAATTGTTACATTTTTTATTGCATCTTGTTTCTTTCCATTTTTTTCAACTGTTATATAAACATCATTATTTTGATTTACATTTAAATCCCATTTTGCAGTTGGTGCATCCTTTGAAACTCCCTCTACCGTGCTTACAACTAAAATTTTTGAAATATCAAATACTGCATTTTTTTCTCCCTCTACTTGGTATTTAAAAATAACAAAAAATGCTAATGCACATACTAAAATTACAAATATTGCTATTGTTAAAATGTGTAAAATTTTATTTTTTTTACTTTGTATAGGTTTATCACTCATTTATTTTACCCTTTCTTTTTAATCTAAGTTCTTTAAAAAACTTTTGTAATATTTCTTTGCATTCTGGCTTTAATATTCCTTTTTCAACTTCAACTTTATGATTAAATTTATATTCAAATAAATTTAAAACAGAACCACAAGCTCCTGTTTTTTCGTCATCTGTACCTATATAAACTTTTCGTATTCTTGAATTTATAATTGCTCCCGCACACATAGCACAAGGTTCTAATGTTACATATAAATCACAATTTTCAAGTCTCCAACTATTTAATTTTTTACTAGCCTTTTCAATTGCAATTATTTCTGCATGTTTAATTGTATTCAGTTTTGTTTCTTTCAAATTATGTCCTCTTGCAATAATTTTTCCATCTCTAACAATAACAGCTCCAACAGGCACTTCATCTTTTTCATATGCTTTTTTTGCCTCTTTTATCGCCTGTTTCATAAACTTTTCATTATCATTCATACTTAAATCACCATAAATACACTGGTACACCCAAGCCGACTCGAACGGCTATCGGTCGCTTAGGAGGCGACTGCTCTATCCTGTTGAGCTATGAGTGCAAATTCTTTAGTATTATACACTATTTTAAGTAGATTTTCAACTATGCATAGAAAAAAAGCCTGGATAATCTCCAGGCCGTTTGACAACTTTTGTGCCTTTTTATAATTTTTATTATTGTTTATGTGCTTTCTTTTTCAAACTACACACGTTTGCTAGTGGTCAGTTCTACTGGATATAAAGCACAGCACGGAACCCCAAAACGTAGCTAGTATCGCCAGTGCTATCGTCGTCACGGTAAGAAGCTGGATAATCTGTAGTACTATCGTAAGCACTGCCACCACGGTACACAGGGTTGCCAGAGTAGATTTCTGCCGTCCACTCCCATACATTTCCTCCTATATCTACTATGTTTTTCTTTATTCCATTTTGGTTTAATCCTGAGGCATGATAGTATTTTCCATTACTTGCACTATGACTTACATTTGAAGTACTGTTTGACCATGTTGAATAATTTGAGTCAGAATTAAACCATAATGCTGGTTTTTCTGTTGTTCCTTGTATTGTATATGGTAAATTATAATATGTTCCCCAATCTTGTGTTTTATCTACTTTAATTCCTGCATTTTGATACCATTTCATTATTGTATCCCACTGTTTTCCTGTTACTAATCCACTTTTATTATTTCCATATGTTGCAGTATTGTTTATCATTGATTGAGCTACTGCTTTAGCATTATTATAGTCTATATAATTCCATATTTTTGAGCCCTGCTTACTTACTGCTGTTGTACTTGTATTGTTATTTGTACTTGCACTTTGGCTTGTTGTTGTAGTTGTTAATCCTGCTTCAAATCTTGCTACATAAAATCCATGATATGTATCTATTTGTGTATTTTCTGTTACTGGTATTGCTGATGTATCATCACTGCAGTTTGAATGTGAAATATGTGTTGTACACCATTTTGCATATGTTACATTGCTTCCATCTACTGGTACCCATACAAATTGGTTTCCTATTTCGTCTTCTATTACTAGCCCTTCATTCCATCCTTTTACTTCGTCTTTTTTACTATCTTTATAACTCCATTCTGCATTTCCTACATTTACTGCTTTAAATCCTTGGGGTATTACTGGATTTTTATAACTATATCCTTCTGTTGTTCCTGCTAATGTTCTATTTTTGCTTTTATCTTCTTTTCCTGCTGTTTCTCCTCCTTGGGTGCCTCCATTTCCTCCTGTTGATGATTTTTTTATTTCTTTTGCTATATCTATTGTTTCTGCTTTCCCTATTGTTATTTTTCCTTCTTCTACTTTATATCCTTCATTTGTTAATTTTGTTTCTATTTCTGTTTGTAAACCACTATCACTTTTCGCTCTTGAATCATTTGTATTTTTGTATACTTCATTTTCTAGCACTGCTAACCTTATTATTTCTTTTGCATTTGCTATTTTTGTGTTTTCACTTGCTGTATTGGCCTTTCCAAATATTCCATTTTCTCCTATTACCATGTTTAGGGTTACTCCGGCAAGAATTAGAAGAACAATTATGGTTATTACCAAGGCTACTAGTGTAATGGCAGTGTTAGATGTTAGAATGTTTGACATTGGCTTGTTTGTGTATTTTTGTTTTATCTGCGGGTCGTCGGGGACGCCGACCCCTACATGGTTTGATTTTGTTTTTTCAAATGTTTTAATATTATATTTATTCACACCACAATTTGAGGCATTTTCACAAATGTCTCTTTTTACTATTTTATTTTCCTTATTTTTTAAATTACTTGTGTGTGTGTGTGTGTGTGTGTGTGTGTACAGCCACAGTACTTTCAGCTATTTTTTTCATATTTTACATCTCCTCTTTTGTTTTTGGGCACGGTACTCCGTGCCCCTACAAATTAAATTTTACAATTTTATTTTACTATAAACTATTTTTTTGTGCAATAAATTTTTAAGCTTTTTATGAATAACTTATAATATCTGATTATGCCTTGATTTTTTATATAAATTTACATATAATAAAAAAAATTTTTGGAGGTTAATTTATATGCAAAAAATTTTAGGTTATATGAGAAAAGCTATTGATGAATATAATATGATTGAAGATGGAGATAAAATTGCAGTTGCTCTTTCTGGTGGTAAAGATTCTTTTACTTTATTACTTGGGCTTAAAAATTTACAAAGATTCTACCCTAAAAAGTTTGATATAATTGGAGTTACTATAAATCCTGGTTTTGAATTTTTTGATAGTAGTTTAATTAAAAATTTTTGTGATAAATTAAATGTACCATTTTTTGAAGAGCATTCACATGCACAAGAAATTGTTTTTGAAATTAGAAAAGAAAAAAATCCTTGCTCTTTATGTGCAAATTTACGTAGAGGTGCTTTAAATACTGTATCAAAAAGAGAAGGTTGTAATAAAATAGCATTAGGTCATAATGAAGAAGATGTTTTAGAAACCTTTTTATTAAATCTTTTTTATGCTGGAAGTATAGGAACATTTTCACCCAAAAGCTATATGAATAAATCTGAAATAACATTAATTAGACCTTTAATTTATGCACCAGAAAAATATATTCAAAACTTTGTAAAAAGAAACAACATAGAAGTAATGCCAAAAGCATGTCCTATGGATGGTAATTCTAAAAGAGAAGATATGAAAAAATTAATCCAAAGCTTTTATAAAGATTTACCTCATATTCGTTCAAATTTATATGGTGCAATAAAACGTGCAGGATTAGATGGATGGAAAAATGATAAATAGTAAAATATATTTAAACCTAATTATATTTTTTCTATAATTTTATTCTGTTCGCTTATATTTATCTTAATAATATTGTATACTTGTTAACATAGAAAATGAGAATAAGCAGTGTGAGTGCTACCACTTTACATACACGGTTTAAACTGTGAGAATGTAGGTGGTGCTATATGGTAAATCAAGCTATATTATTAACAATATACTTATTATTCTACGGATTAGTAGGAATAACTGTTATAGCATTTGCCTTGATTATTGCAATAGTAGTAATTTTGAGCAAATAATAAAAACACCACATTACGCTTCGCCAAGCTATGTGGTGTTTTATCTAAATCTTAGGTAGCACACATTTCTGTGGCTCTCATTTTCTATTATTATATAAATATTTTTTTAATTTGTCAAATAAATTTCAATATGCGAAAACTGCCCTTATATGTTTTACATCAATTGTTTGTAATTATTTAATCTCTTACAATTTTGTTTAGTTCTTCTAATAATTCATTCATTTCTTTTTCTGAATTTTCTAGACTGTCTGATTTTACTCCTACATAGAATTTTATTTTTGGTTCTGTTCCTGATGGTCGTACACAACACCATCCATTATTTTCTAATTCAAAATATAGTACGTTTGATATTGGAAGTCCTGTTTTACTTTCTTCTTTCGTGTTCATATTAATTACTTTATTTTCTTTGTAGTCTTTAAACTTTAATACTTTATATTTTCCTAATTTTTGTAATGGATTTTGTCTTAATTTTTCCATTATTGCTTTTATTTTATCTGCACCATCTACTCCTTCCATTGTAATTGAAAGTAATCCTTCTTTGTAAAATCCATATTTATTATAAATATTTATCATTTGATCCCATAAGCTTAAATTAAATTGTTTGTAATATGCTGCCGCTTCGCAAAGTGCCATTACTGCTGCTATTGCATCTTTATCTCTTGCATGTGTACCAATTAAGCAACCATAACTTTCTTCAAACCCAAATAAATACTCATATTCTTTGGTTTGTTCAAATATTTTTATTTGTTCTCCTATATATTTAAATCCTGTTAGAACTTCTATTAATTTTATATTATATTCTTTTGCAATTGCATCTGCTAAGTTTGAAGAAACTATAGTTTTTATTAATGCACCATTTTTAGGAAGCAATCCTTTTTCTTTTTTTTGTGATAATTCATATTCTGCTATTAAAAGCCCCGACATATTTCCAGTAAAAGATTTATATTCTCCTGTTTTAGAATCTTTTGCATATACTCCAAGTCTATCTGCATCTGGGTCAGTGGCCAAAACAACATCTGCATCAACTTCTTCTGCTAATTTCAATGCAAGTTCAAAGGCTTTTTTATCTTCTGGGTTTGGATAACTAACTGTTGGAAAATTCCCATCTGGTAATTCTTGCTGTTTAACTACATAAACATTTTCAAATCCTAATCTTTTTAAAATTTCTCTTACAGGAATATTCCCTGTTCCATGTAATGGTGTATATACAATTTTTAAATTCTTTTGCATTTTTGTAATAACATCTTTATTTAAAACTAAATCTTCAAGTGCTTTCATGTATTTATCATCTAGTTCTTTTCCTATAACATTATATAAACCTTTTTCTGTTGCTTCTTCTTTAGAAATTTTCTTTATTTCTGCATAATCTTTTATATTATTTACTTCATCTATAATTTGTTTATCTTTTGGTGCAACAATTTGTGCTCCATCTTCCCAATAAACTTTATATCCATTGTATTTTGGTGGATTATGACTTGCTGTAATCATAATTCCAGCAATACAACTTAATTCTCTTACTGCAAAAGATAATTCTGGAACAGGTCTTAAAGAATTAAAAATATATGTTTTAATTCCATTAGCATTTAAAATTAATGCTGCTTCTTCACTAAATTCCGGAGACATATGTCTAGAATCGAAACTAATTGCAACTCCTTTATTTTCTCCATTTTCTTTTTTTATAAAATTAGCCAAACCTTGAGTTGCTTTACCAACTGTATAAATATTCATTCTATTAGTTCCAGCACCTATAATTCCTCTAAGACCTGCTGTACCAAATTCAAGTTCTTTGTAAAATCTATCTTCTATTTCTTTCACATTATTTTCAATTTCTTTTAATTCCTTTTTAGTAGATTCATCAAAAATATTATCATTACACCATTTTTTATATTCCTCTAAATATTTCATAAAATACCTCCTAATTTTTTTCTAATTATATATAAAATAAAAAATTATATCAATAAAAACAATAAAAATTTTCTATAACATAAAAATAGCGGTGCATAGCCGCTATTAAAAATATTATATTTTATAAAATTTTCTGTATAGTTTTGTTGCTGTTTCTGGTGAATCTACTCCTTCTGCATTTTTTACTGGTGCAAATTCTTCTTCTCTTTTTACTCTCATTATTACCATACTATCTAAACTTGTAAATGCATCAAAAATAAAGCTTTCAAATTTATATGCATTTGGCTCTTTGGCTGTTATAATTTCGCCTTTTTCATTCATATAATTAGCTTTCTTCTTAGCAACATGATATGGTAATTTGTTTTTTGATATCATTTCTAATCTTTTCATATTAAACATATTACATAAAATATGTGATTCGCTATATACAAGTTCTCCATTTTCATCTTTTAATTCAGCTAATTCATCTGAAATTTCTGAATATTCTATAACACTTGGTTTACCATTTCTCATGCAAAATACTCCTACTTTTTCTTTTTCATTTGCTTTTATTAAAGATTTTCCAGCTGCTAAACAATTTTTACTTTCAGCAAGTCCTATTAGAGTATTATCTACCATTTTTACAAGTACATTATCAACTCCACCTACAAATACCCATTCTGTTCCTTCTTTTTTCATTTGTTCTAACACACCAGATTTATCCATAGATTCAAAAACTCCTCCATGTCCATCCGAAGCTAGTTTAACAAAACCTTTTTCATCTACAAGTACTTTTCCATCTAAACCTACCATTGGTAGTTCACCTTGGATAAAAAATGTAACTTTCTCTTTTGGATAATCAAAATAATTATTCTTTTCAAAAAATTCTACAGTTTCTTTATTATTTTGGTTACTTGTCATTATATACCAGTGTACATATACTCCATATTTTTCTTTTGCTTCTTTTAATGTTTTACAAAGTATTTCAAATAAAGACATTTCTTTTCCTACATTTAATTTAAATGTTCCTTTTGGTCCTGAATGTCCAAGTCTTGTACCTTGTCCTCCTGCCATTGTTACAACAGCTAACTTCCCTGCTTTTATTTTTTCAGTTCCTATTTTATCGTATTTTTCTTTTTCTTCTTTTGGTAATCTATCTTTTTCTGTACAGTCTATAGATTCTATTTTTTCATCTTTAAAAGTTAGCTCTTTTTTAGCATCTTTATATAAACTATTCATAAAACCAAAATCTATATTTTCAATTTCACTTAAAAGTTTTTCTTTATCTTTTTGATTCATATTTTTATAATTAACTAATAATTGTTCTTGATTATATTTAACTAATGTTTTCTTTATTTCTTCATATTTTTCTTCCATATAAAACCCTCTTTTCTTATTATGTTTTTTTATAATAATATAATCTTGAACTTTAGTCAATATTTTATTTTACATTTTTTATATATCTACATCCTTCTGAATTTAATATTTTATGATAATTCCTCAATAACGCCTTATTTACTTCTGTATGCTCTATTTCAAAGCAATTTACTACGTTTATTGTTTTGTCCATATTTTCCTTTCTAATTTCTTCTATATATTTATTCTTTTCTTCTACCTCATTTTTATTTCCATTTATTATTACATATATCTTGTTATTGTTTTCTAGTTCATTATCTAAATACTGTTTTATTTCATTACCTTCTAGTTTTGTTTTGTTCCAATTAATTTCTAAAATTTTATCTTTTAAACTTTCTTCAATATTTATTTTTGAAATTACTTTTTCTATTTCATTATTTATATCTACATTTAATAAAGTACATATTTTATTTTCTTCTTTTATTTTATTTGCTACAAACGGTACTATTGTTACACCAAGATGAACTTCATTTGCATAAAAATTGCATATTTTTTCATCATACATATTTAATACCTCGCTTTCTATTTCCATATTTTACCATTTATATTTTCCTTCGTCAATGTATTTCCGTATGTTTTCGTAGATTTTATTCGACAAAAATATAATACGAATTTGTATATTTTTTTAATTTTGGTTAATACTTTTTTTAAATAATATTTTTTACAGTAAAGGAGTTTTTATGAATTATTTAAAAAAATTACCATATAAAATTAAATTGTTTTTATTTATTTTACCATTACTTTTTATTTACACATTAATATGTTCTATTAGCTATGTAAATGCTATTTCTACAGATTTACAGAAAAGCGTTTTTAGATTACATGTAATTGCAAACAGCGATTCTGAAGATGACCAAAATTTAAAACTTAAAGTACGAGATAATGTTCTTAGATATATGAATACTTTATGTTCAAAAACAACTTCTAAAGAAGAAGCAATTGAAATTGCAACTATACATTTAAATGAATTTAAAGAAATTGCATTAAATACTATAAAAGAAAATGGATATAATTATAATGTTAATATTTCTATTGACAATGTGTTTTTCCCTACAAAAACATATGGTGATATTTCTCTACCAGAAGGTTATTACGATGCATTAAGGATAAAAATAGGTAAAGCCGAAGGAAAAAATTGGTGGTGTGTAATGTTCCCACCTTTATGTTTTGTAGATGTTACCTCTGGTATTGTTCCAGATGATTCTAAAGATTTATTAAAGGAAAACTTAAGTCAAGAAGAATATGATTTAATATGCAATGGTAATTCTGAAAATCAAAATAATACAGATATAACTTTCAAATTTAAAATTGTAGAATTATTAAACAATACAAAAATGATGCTAGCTTCAAAAAATTAATTTTTTTATTGTAAATTAAAAACGTTTATGTTATATTATATCTTGATTATTGAATTAAATATACTAATAATGGAGGTTATTAATTTGGAAAAATTAGTTGTAACAGGTGGAACACCTCTTAAAGGTGAAGTATCTATTGTTGGTGCAAAAAATTCGGCCGTAGCTATTTTACCTGCAACACTTTTATTAAAAGGTGTTTGCACTTTAGAAAATGTTCCAAATATTAGTGATATAAATATAATTTGTGATATATTAAAAAATTTAGGTGCACAAATAACATGGAAAAAGAAAAATACTTTAGAAATTGATACAAGTAATATAACTTCAACCAATGCACCTTTAGATAAAACAAGTAAGTTTAGAGCTTCTTACTATTTAATAGGTGCGTTACTTGGAAAATATCATTCTGCAGAAGTTGGTTTACCTGGAGGATGTAATTTAGGTGCTCGTCCTATAGACCAACATATAAAAGGATTTGAAGCTTTAGGTGCAACTGTTGAAGTTGAACAAGGTAAAATTCATGCTAAAACAGATAGTTTAAAAGGTACAGCAATTTATTTAGATGTTGTTTCTGTTGGTGCAACAATTAATTTAATGCTTGCAAGTGTTCTTGCAGAAGGAACAACAATTATAGATAACCCAGCAAAGGAACCACATATTGTTGATGTTGCAAACTTTTTAAATTCCTGTGGTGCTGATATTAGAGGTGCTGGTACAGATAGCATAAAAATAAATGGTGTTAAAGAATTAAAAAACACATGTACATATTCAATTGTTCCAGATCAAATCGAAGCCGGAACTTTTATGTTAGCAGCTGTTGCTACAAGAGGAGATATTTTAATAAAGAATTGTATAACTAAACATTTAGAGGCTTTAACTGCAAAAATTATAGAAATGGGAGCACATGTTGAAGATTTAGACGGAGAAAATATTAGAGTATGGTGTGATAAACGACCTACAAAATTAAATATAAAAACACTTCCTCATCCTGGTTTCCCTACGGATTTACAACCTCAAATGGGTGTAGCATTGTGTACTGCCGAAGGAACAAGTATTATAAATGAAAGTATTTGGGAATCTAGATTTCAATACACTGCAGAACTAAATAAAATGGGTGCACAAATTACAGCCCAAGGAAAAACTGCTATTTTTGAAGGGGTTGAAAAATTATATGGAGCTCCAGTTTATTCAACAGATTTACGTGCGGGTGCGGCATTAATAATAGCTGCTGCTTGTGCAGAAGGACAAACTGAAATATACAATCTTCAATATATTGATAGAGGTTACGAAAATATAGAAGAGAAATTTAGAAATTTAGGATTAAATATACAAAGAATTAAAGAATAGAGGTACAAAATAAATGTTAAACTTTAGTAGTCTTTATAGTGGTAGTACAGGAAATTCACTTTTTTTACAAAGCGATAATTCTAAAGTATTAATAGATACAGGTGTAAGTGCTAAGAAAATAACTGAAGCACTTGCATCTTTTAATGTTAATGTTGAAGATTTAGATGCAATAGTTATAACACACGAACATTCTGACCATGTTCAATCTTTAGGAACACTTTCTAAAAAATATAATATTCCCGTTTATGCAACAAAAGAAACTTTTGATGCAATGCCTAAACAAACAGAAAAAATAATGTGTAATAACATAAATTGTATAAATACAAATGAAAAATTTGAAATAAATGACCTAATATTTAAGCCTTTTTCCATTCCACATGATGCTGCAAATCCTGTTGGATATACAATTTTCGGCGATAACAAACAATTAAGTGTAGCAACAGATATTGGAAATATGAGTTTAGATATTTTAAATACAATAGAAGGAAGCTCTTTTTTAATGTTAGAATCTAATTATGATCCAGAAGTTTTAAAATGCTGTTCATATCCATTTCATTTAAAACAAAGAATTTCTGGTAATAAAGGGCATCTTCCTAACTATATGGCAGGAAAAACTGTTGCTTATTTATTAAATACAGGACTATCTCAAGTTGTTTTAGGACATTTAAGCAAAGAAAGTAACTTTCCAGAACTTGCTTATAAAACTGTTGTAGATGAATTAATAAAAAAAGATTTTGATGAAAACTCTTTAAACTTAACTGTTGCAAGTAGAACTGAACCAAGTAAATTGTTTGAAATATAAAAGGAGCAAAATTATATGCTAACTATTAATATTATTTGTGTTGGTAAAATTAAAGAAAAATTTTTTTCAGATGCTATTGCTGAATATTCCAAAAGACTTTCTAAATACTGCAAGTTTGAAATAATTGAAGTTGCAGATGAAAAATTACCATCAAAAATAAATGATTCAATTATATCTGAAATAAAATATAAAGAATCTCAAAAAATTATTCAAAAAATAAAAAAGGATTCTTATATTATTGCATTAGATTTAAGTGGAAAAGAGCTTTCTTCTCTTGATTTTTCAAAAGAAATTGAAAAAATTGCTTTAAATTATAATAGTCAAATAACCTTTATAATTGGCGGAACTTTAGGTTTAACTGATGATTTATTAAAGCTTTCTAATGATAAATTATGCTTTTCTAAAATGACTTTTCCTCACCAATTAATTCGTGTATTTTTAGTTGAACAATTATTTAGAGCTTTTAAAATTTCTAATAATGAAACTTATCATTGGTAATTATATATGTGGGCTCACAGAAGGAACTTTCCTAAAAATCTTACTTTTTTATTTAAGGGGGACTTAATACAAATTTGGTTGAATTTTAAGTAAATTTGATAGTTAATATAGGGAGCTAACTAAAATATTTACATTTTCCTTCTGTAAGATTAAAAACTATTTAATTTTTTTAGTATTATTTTTGTATAAATTTTTATAACTATATTTTTAACTGAGAAAAATAAAGAAATAAATATTATGAATTTAAAAATCATAAGAATTCACCTCAAAAAAGGTTTTGAATTAAATATATTAAACTTATACTCTCTTTTTTTATAAAAGTCAATAACAATCGTCTTACAGTTTTCGACAAAATATTCTTTTTTTAAAACATCCAATTAATTATAAAATTTGATACTACTATTCCAACAAAGTCTGCAAACAAGGCTGCCCAAAGTACAAACCTTGTATTTTTTACCTTTATACAGCTTGTATATACGGCTATTGTATATAATGTAGTTTCGGTTGACCCCATTATTGTTGATGCAATTAAACCTATTTTCGTATCAACTCCAAAATTCGACATTATATCTGTTGCTATAGCCATTGAAGCACTCCCAGATATTGGCCTTAATATTGCAAGAGGTAATACTTCTATTGGAAAATTTATTAAAGTAACTATAGGTTTTATTAAATTAATTATTCCATCTATTACTCCTGATGTTCTTAATGCTCCTATTGCAACAAATAAACATAAAAGTGTTGGAAACAAATTTATAACAGTTTTTGCTCCACTTTTTACTCCATTTATAAAAATATCCACACTATTTTTCTTTTCTTTAATTGCGAATAACACAACAATAAAAATTATTAATGGTATACTAAGTGAAGAAATATATTCCACAAAAATCATCTCCTTTTAATTTTTAATAATACTTTTGTAAGAGTAATTCCAGAAATAGCTGCACAAACTGTTGCTATCCATACAGGAATTATAATTTTAGTTGGATTTTGTGATCCTAAAGAATTTCTTATTGCTATAACTGTGGTTGGAATAATTTGTATTGATGCAGTATTTAAAACAATAAATAATACCATTGAATCTGTTAACTTTTCCTTTTCATTATTTTTTTCTTGCATTGTTTGCATTGCTTTTATTCCTAAAGGTGTAGCTGCATTACCTATTCCAAGTAAATTTGCAACAATATTCATAGATATCTCATCATATTCTTTATCTTCTTTTTTTATATTTGGAAACATTATTTTCATTAATGGTTTTAAAGCATTTTTTAGCTTATTTATTAAAGAAGTATTTTTTATTATTTCTATAATTCCTGTCCATAAGCACATGGTTCCTAAAAATGTTATTGATAATTCAACAGCTTTTCCAGCATAAATAAAAATACCATTGCTTACATTTTCTAAATTTCCACTAAAAACTGCATATATTATAGATACAATTAAAAATATTGGCCATATTTTATTTAGCATAAAACCACACTCCTCTAAAAATATATTTTATACAACTCAAAAAAATGCTTTTTTTATAAAACTACCCAATTTATATTGACCAATGTTAAATGTTTGTGTTATCATATAGCTGGAAAATATTAACAGTATTTTATCTTATAGATTAGGAGGTACATATGAAATCAACAGGAATTTTAAGAAAAGTGGACGAACTAGGTAGAGTTGTTATTCCTATAGAACTTAGAAATAAACTAGACATTCACGAAAAAGATCCTTTAGAAATATATGTAGAAGGAAACGATATAATCCTAAGAAAATTTCAACCAAATTGTATTTTTTGTGGAAATACAAAAAAATTGGTACCTTTTAACAATAAATTAATATGTGCAAAATGCCACGAAAAAATAAAAAATTTAGAAATTTAACTATAAAAAAGAATTCTTAAATACAAGAATTCTTTTTTATTTATTGATAAATTTTTGATATATTTCATTTTTACTAACATTTCTATCTTTTGCAATTAATTTAATTATTTCCTTTTTAGAAAAACCTTTATTCTCATAATAATTATAATGTTCATCAATTGTTAATAACTTTAAATTGTTTTTAAAGTTTTCCACATTTTTATTACCTTCAATTATTATTACAAATTCACCTTTTGGATTTTCAACTTTTGCTTTTAATTCTTTTATTGTTCCTCTTATGAATTCTTCATGTATTTTTGTTATTTCTCTTGCAAAAACTATTTGTCTATTTTCTAATATATTTTCTAAATCATTAATTGTATTTAATATTTTATGTGGAGCTTCATACAAAATTATTGTTTTATTAATATTTTTTATTTCATCTAATTTTTCTTTTCTTAATTTTTTATTTAGTGGTAAAAATCCTAAAAAATAAAATTCTTTTGTATCAATTCCAGATGCAATTAAAGCATTTATTGCAGCACATGCTCCAGGTACAGGAATTATTTGAATATTTTCTTTTATAGCTTCTTTAACAACCTCTTCACCTGGATCTGATATACCAGGTGTTCCAGCATCTGAAACAATTGCAATATTTTTTCCTTCTTTTAATTTTTCTATTATTTTATTTAATTTTTCATTTTCATTATGTCTATGGCAACTTATCATAGGCTTTGAAATTTCTAAATGATTTAATAATTTTAAAGTATGTCTTGTATCTTCAGCTGCAATTAAATCTACATTTTTTAATACATTTATTGCTCTTAAAGTAATATCTTCTAAATTTCCAATTGGTGTAGCTACTAAATATAATTTTCCATTCATTTTATTCTTCCTCTTTATTATATATTTTTAATAATTGTTTAGTATAATTATTATCCTCATCATAAATAATTAATGGTTCTTCAAATTTTAAAAATTGCTTTGCATTTTTTACAGCTTTAATTAATATTAAATTTGGAGATTTATTAATTTTAGGATATACTAATTTAATTATTTTTGGCTCTAATTTATTTTTTCTTAAAATATCTATAATATCTACAATTCTATCTGGTCTATGAACCATATAAAACTCACCTTTATCTTTTAATAATTGTGCAGATATTTTTATAAAATCTTCTAAATTAGCTTCTACTTCATATTTAGAAATTAATTGATTTTTATTTTCATTTTTTATTCCAGTATTTTCTTTTTTATATGGTGGATTAGTTACAATTGCATCTATTGAATTATTTTTAAAATATTTATTTATATTTTTTATATTATCATTAATTAATTCTATTTTATTTTCTAATGAATTTAATTTAATAGACTTATTTGCCATTTCAAATATTTCTTTTTGAATTTCTATTCCATACATTTTCTTTATTTTTGTTTTACCAGATAATAAAATACTAATTATTCCTGTTCCAGTTCCTAAGTCTATTACAGTTGAATTATTTCTTATATTTTTAGCAAAATCAGAAAGTAAAACAGCATCCATTCCAAAACAAAAATAATTTTTATTTTGAATTATTTTTAAATTATTAAATTCTAAGTCGTCAATTCTTTCATTTTCATTTAATTTTATTTTTTCTATTTTAATCACCTATTTATTTTTTTTGAATATTATATAACAAAAAAAATAAAAAATCAAAAAGAGGTATTTATGGGAGAAAAAGATTTAATTCCAAAAAATAATAAAAAGAAAAAATTCGATTTTAAAAAAATAAAAAAAAATACAACAAATTCTTTATGCGAAGTAGAAACATTTTTATGTAATTTTAAGAAAAGTTGTACATATTATAATTTATATAAATTATTAAAAAAATAATTTAATTATTTTTGTTTTTTATTAATATAATAAATATTTATTAAAATCATTTCGGGTCGTCGAGGACGCCGACCCCTACAACTTTTAACATTAATTATGTTTTTATTGTTTACGCGGTATTTCAAAAACAATATTTTATAAAATTTGAATTATATAAATTTAAATTTATTTTTTGGTTTATTTTACATTTAATTAATTATTTATTTATTCTTATAATTTAATTATTTATTTTTAATTATTTATTTTTAATTAATTTTTATATTTATTTTTTAATTATCTTTTTCTAAATAAATTGTGTCTTTAAAATTTTTATTTTCTTCACCATTTATTAATATTTTTATTCCATTAATTTCATTTAATTGTGTTACTGTATTTAAAATAGAATTTGCAGAATTATTTAAATTATCTGAATTCAAAAATTCATTTGAAAGATCTATTTTTAAAATATCTCCTTCTAAAAATACAGAATTAATTTTTGTTCCCTCTGGAATACTTTTTATTAGATTTTCATTTTTTGGTCCTTCAATTAATAAATTAATTAAATATTCATATGGATTTTTTATTAAATTATTTGCATCTATTTTCCTTGCTTCTGGAATTAAATTTTTATTTTCTTTATCTGAAAAGTATAAAGTAACTACTGTTTCCCTTAATTGTTTTTCACTTATTTCTTCCTGTGGTGTATAATCTTGAATTTCTTCATTGGTATTATTTTTTACAATAAAATTTTTATAAATAAAAAATCCTAAAATAACTAATAAAATTAAAATTAAAAAAATACAAATAATTTTCTTTTTCATACATATTTCCTTTCTTTGAATTTTTATAAATTTTCTTTATAAAAATCACATAATAAATTTATATTAATTTTTATTTTAGACAAGTTATTTTTAGAACATCTTATTTAGAATTTTAAGTCGACTTTATTTGACAAAACTCCCTTTACACTATAAAATATAAGATAGTTTTATGTTACTAAAAATAAGCAATATGGAGGTAAAATATGGATGAAATATTGCACGTTGGATTAGACGTTGGTTCTACAACCGTAAAAATAATTGTAATGAATTCCAATAAGGAAACTATATATTCAAACTATGAAAGACATTTTTCAGATACTAAAAATACAATATGTAACACTTTAGAAAAATTAGCAGAAAAATATCCAAATAATAAATTTACACTAGCATTAACAGGTTCTGGTGCAATGAGTGCTGCAAAATTTTTAGGAGTAGATTTTATACAAGAAGTTGTTTCTTGTAAGAGAGCTGTTGAAAAATATATTCCTAAAACAGATGTAGTTATTGAACTTGGTGGGGAAGATGCAAAAATTATTTATTTTGATGAATCTATAGAACAAAGAATGAATGGTACTTGTGCAGGTGGTACAGGTGCATTTTTAGACCAAATGGCTTCACTACTTCATACAGATACTCAAGGTTTAAATACTTTAGCTAAAAATTATAATACAATATATCCTATTGCATCTAGATGTGGTGTTTTTGCAAAAACAGATATACAGCCACTTTTAAATGAAGGTGCTGCAAAAGAAGACATTGCAGCTTCAATATTTCAAGCAGTTGTTAATCAAACAATTAGTGGATTAGCTTGTGGTAGACCTATTAAAGGAAATATCGCATTTTTAGGTGGTCCTTTAAATTATTTATCTGAACTTAGACAAAGATTTATTGAAACATTAAACTTAAAACCTGAAGAAATAATAATTCCTGAAGAAGCTCATCTAATTGTAGCTAAAGGTGCTGCTTTAGATTCAATTAATTCAAATATTATTACTATAGAAGAATTAAAAGAAAAAATAAATAATTTAAAAAATTCTCACGATAATACAAGCAAACCTTTAGACCCTTTATTTAATTCAAAAGAAGAATTAGAAGAATTTAAACTTAGACATAGTAAAGCAAAAATAAATAAAAAAGATTTAAAAGAATTTAAAGGAAATTGTTATATAGGAATAGATGCTGGTTCAACTACAACAAAACTTGTTTTAATAGATGATAACAATAATTTATTATATTCATTATATGGCAGCAACGAAGGAAATCCATTAAAAAGTGTTATGAATATGCTAAAAGAACTTTATAGTATTTTACCTGAAAATGCTATAATACGTTATAGTGGTGTAACAGGTTATGGCGAAAACTTAATTCAAACAGCTTTAAATGTAGATTTAAATGAAATAGAAACTATTGCACACTATACAGCAGCAAAAGAATTTGAACCTGATGTTACAAGTATTGTAGACATTGGTGGTCAAGATATGAAATATATAAAAATAAAAGATGACACAATAGACAATATAATGCTTAATGAAGCTTGTTCTTCAGGTTGTGGTTCTTTTATAGAAACTTTTGCTAAAAGCTTAAATATTACAATTTCAGATTTTGTTAAAGAAGCTTTAGAAAGTAAAACACCCGTTGACTTAGGCTCAAGATGTACAGTATTTATGAATTCTAAAATAAAACAAGCTCAAAAAGAAGGCTACTCTGTTGGGGATATTTCTGCAGGACTTTCTTATTCTGTTATAAAAAATGCTATACAAAAGGTTATGAAAGTTAGAGATGTAGAAACACTTGGAAATCATATTGTTGTACAAGGTGGAACTTTTTATAATGATGCAGTTTTAAGAGCTTTTGAATTAATAGTAGGAAAAAATGTTATTCGTCCAGAAATTGCTGGATTAATGGGTGCTTATGGAGTTGCTTTATTAGCAAAAGAGCAATTTGAGTCTAACTTAAATATGGAATATACATCAACAATTGCAAACCTAAATGATATTAAAAACCTGGATATAAAAACATCTCACATTCGTTGTAAAGGCTGTGAAAACCATTGTTTACTTACTATTAATACTTTTAGCAATGGACAAAGACATAT
Source organism: uncultured Clostridium sp. (assembly GCA_902461935.1). GTDB lineage: Bacteria > Bacillota > Clostridia > TANB77 > CAG-508 > Merdicola. Next base: position 20,187 of record CABPZP010000007.1, read on the forward strand.
ATCTGGAAATAGATGTGAAAAAGGTGCAGGTATTACAAACAAAAAACAAAATTTACCTAACTTAGTAAAATATAAATATGAAAGATTATTTAACTATAGTCCTTTAGAAGAAAAAGATGCACCAAGAGGAACAATAGGAATCCCTAGAGTTTTAAACATGTATGAAGATTATCCTTTTTGGTTCACATTTTTTACAAATTTAGGATTTAGAGTTATTTTATCTGATAAAAGTACACGAGAAACATATGAAAAGGGTATGGAATCTATGCCTTCTGAATCTGTTTGCTATCCAGCAAAACTTTCTCATGGACATATTATAAATTTAATAGAAAAAGGAATAACTACAATATTCTATCCTTGTATTCCATATTCAAGAAAAGAATTTGAAAAAGCAAATAATCAATATAATTGTCCTATTGTTATTTCATATTCAGAAGTTTTAAAAAATAATGTAGAAGAACTAAAAACAAATAATATTAAATTTTTAAATCCTTTCTTACCTTTTGATACTAAAAACTTGGTAAAAAGAATTTTAGAATTAGATGAATTTAAAGAATATAATTTTAATAAAAAAGAATTATCGAATGCCGCAAAACTTGCAGAAGAAGAATATCAGAATTTCAAAAAAGAAATTTTAGAAAAAGGTAATGAAACAGTAAAATATATTGAAGAAAACAATTTAAGAGGAATTGTTTTGGCAGGAAGACCTTATCATTTAGACCCAGAAATAAATCATGGAATAGATACATTAATTACAAGTTTAGGTTTATGTGTTTTAACAGAAGATTTTGTTGCTAGAAACGAAAAATTAGAAAACCCATTAAGAGTTGTTAATCAATGGGTATATCACTCAAGACTATATGCAGCAGCCGATTTTGTAGGAAAACATGACCATTTAGAATTAATACAATTAAATTCTTTTGGATGTGGTGTTGATGCAGTTACAACAGACCAAGTTGAAGAAATTTTAAAAAGCTATGATAAAATGTATACTTTAATAAAAATAGATGAAGTAAATAATTTAGGAGCTGTTAGAATACGTATACGTTCACTACTTGCAAGTATGAATAAGCGTATTAAAGAAAAACAAGAAAATAAAGAACTTGGAAATTATAGTCCTTTAAGACCTATTTTTACTAAAGAAATGAAAAAAAACTATACAATTTTAATACCACAAATGGCTCCAATACATTTTGAATTATTAGAATCTGCAGTTAGAGCCTCTGGATATAACGCCGTACTTTTAAGAGAATGTACTCAAAAAACTGTAGAAACAGGTTTAAAATATGTTAATAATGATGCATGTTATCCATCAATATTAACAACAGGTCAATTTATAGAAGCATTACAATCTGGAAAATATGATTTAGATAAAACTGCTATTATAATGTCTCAAACAGGTGGAGGTTGTAGAGCAACAAACTATATAGGTTTCATCAGAAAAGCATTAAAAGATGCAGGTTTTGAAAAAGTTCCTATTATATCATTTAATGTTGTAGGTATGGAAAAAATGCCAGGCTTTAAATTAACTCTACCACTTTTGGAAAGACTTTTAAAAATGGTAATCTATGGAGATTTATTACAAAAAATGCTTACCAAAAATAGAGCATATGAAATAAATAAAGGTGAAACAGAAAAATTATTTAATGAGTGGTTAGAAAAATGCAAAAAACTTGTTGCAAAATCAACCAACAAACAATTTAAACAAAGTATATATGACATAGTAAACGACTTTGAAAAAATAAAATTAGATACATCTATAGAAAAACCAAAAGTTGGAGTTGTAGGAGAAGTATTAATAAAATATCATCCATTTGGAAATAATTATGTAGCAAATGTTTTAGAAAAAGAAGGAGCAGAAGTAATACTTCCAGACTTTATGGGATTTGTTAAATTTATGGCAACACACAAAATTACATTTAATACACTATTAAAAACAACCCCAACAATAGCAAAAATATCTAAAGCAGCAATAAAATTAATAGATATATTAGAAAAAGATGTAAAAATAGCACTTGCAAATTCTAAAAAAGGGTATATGCAACCATGTGATATATTCCACTTAGAAGAACAAGTAAAAGATGTTCTATCTATAGGAAATCAAACAGGTGAAGGATGGTTTTTAACAGCAGAAATGATAGAGTACATGGAAAATGGAATACCAAATATAGTATGTGTACAACCATTTGCATGTTTACCAAACCACGTTGTAGGAAAAGGAGTAATAAAAACAATACGAAATAAATACCCAGAAGCAAACATATCTCCAATAGATTATGACCCAGGAGCAAGCGAAGCAAATCAAACCAACAGAATAAAATTACTAATGACAGTTGCAAAAGATAATTTAAAAAATCAAAAATCAAAAAAAGAAACATATAATAAAAAAGAAAATACAAATATAGACCACGACATAAAAATATATAAAAAATAAGTTTAAAAAAAGAGATTAATTTATAAATAATTAATCTCTTTTTAGAATTTACATTATATTCGCTAATTCATAATATTCTTTATGATTATTTATTAAATCATTATGCTTTCCCTGTTCAACAATTTTACCATTATTTATCATTATAATATTATCAAAATCTTTTACAATTTCTAACGAATGAGCAATTAAAATTATAGTTTTTGTTTTAGCTAATTCATTAATTGTTTCTTCAATTTTGCTTTTACTATAATTATCTAAAGCACTTGTTGCTTCATCAAATAATATAATTGGAGTATCCCTAAGTATTGCTCTTGCTATTGCAATTCTTTGTTTTTGCCCAACTGAAATATTATTATTATTTTCATTAATTACTTCATCATATTTATTAGGTAACTTATCAATAAAATCTTCTATATTTGCTAATTTACATGCACATTTAATATCTTGTATAGTAGCATTTTCGTTTACCATTAAAAGATTTTCTCTTATACTCATATTAAATAATATAGGTTCTTGATTTACTATTGATATTGAATTTCTAAAACTTTTTTCATTAAAATCCTGTATGTTATTATTATCAAATTTTATAGTTCCAGTATAATTATTATATTCTTTTAAAAGTAATTTAAATATTGTGCTTTTCCCTGCACCACTTTGTCCGACTATTGCATTTTTTGTATTAGGCTCTATTTTAAAATTAATATTCTCAATTATATTATTTTCTGATTTTTCATATTTAAAATTAACATTATTAAATTCTATCTTTCCACTTATATTATTATAATTTTTTGTACCAAATTTTTCTTCTTCTAAATTATTACTTTCTAATATTTCTTTTATTCTTTTCATATTAGCTGTAAACTCTGATATTCCAAAGTCATGTTCAATAATTCTATGAAATACATCATCTACAATATTAGTCATATATGTAATTATTAACATTGCAGTTTCTACACTAAACATACCCGCTTGTACTTTCGAAATTATATATAACAATATTATTGTGTCTCCTATAATTCTAATTGTCCATTTTGCAGTATTAACTGTTTTATTTAATAATCTTCTTTTTTTTCTTACCTCTGATAAGCTATTTATATAGCTACTAAATATATTTATACATTTCTCTTTGATATCTAATGCCTTTATCTCTTTTATACCTTTAGATGTCTCATTTAATACTGTTGTATATTTATCTGTATTTATAAATTCTTCTTCTAAATAATCTTTAGATTTTTTAAGCTGTACCTTAAATAAATATAAACTAATTGTAGAAATAAGAGTAACTCCTAATCCTATTTTATAATCTATAAAATATATTATTACTAACATAACACAAGAAGTTGCAACATATGCACTTTCTAGAAATAATGATGTAATAGTTGAAATCATACCACTTTCAGCTGCTTTCATTGTTGTTAAAAGTTTTCCAGATTCTATTTTATCAAAAGTAGTCATTGATAAAGATAGAATCTTTTTATACACACTATTTTGAATATTAGATACTATATTTTTTTCTGCATCAATAACTATTTTTCTCCATTGATTATGACAAAATGTTATCGAAATTAATCTCCATATTCCACATATAAAAACTAACTTAATTGCCATGTCTAATTTCATACTCATAATACTTGCTATTAAATTTGAATATTTTGTTGTATATATCATAGACGTTATTACGAAAAATAACATAAATATTGTCCCAAATATATATTGCTTTTTGTTTTCTTTAGAGTATTTAAACAAATCCCTAAATGCAGAAAAAAATCCGTACTTTTTCATTATTACATTCCTCATTTCATTATTCCTTATTTATTGCTTGCTTAATTGCATTCATTTTTAGCATTAATTTCCTTATTTTTAGAAATCGTTGGTTTAATAAATCATCATTCATCAAATTTATCCCAATTATATATTACTTATTATTCCAATTTTAATCTTTTTATCCATATGTATTTTCTTAAAATTAATTATCTTTATATCATATACATTTATAAAAATCTAGTATTATATTTAAAACTCTTCTATATTTAATTAATTTATTTTTATTAATTATTTTTATTTGATTTATTTTTTTAATTATTTATTTTTAAATTATTTTTTATTTCTTTTATTTTTTGTTTTGTTTGTTCATAACCTTTTAAATATAATTCATCAATTTTTTTATAATCTAATAATTGAACTTTTTCAGTTTTTATTTTTAATAAATAATCTGCTCCTTCTAAATCATAATTAGAAATTTCATGGCATAAAATTCCTAATGAGTTACTTGCAACTTCTAATATATTTTTACAATAATTTTTTTTATTTTTTTCTTCATCAAAAATAATACTTAAAACTTTATCTGCTCCTTTTTCTTTTGTTAATTTCCAAGGTACATTCTCCCTAAGGCCTCCATCTACTAATTGTTTTCCATTTATTTTACAAGGTGCAAATACTACAGGATATGAGCAACTTGCCCTAACTGCTTTTCCAATATTTACATTATTTATGTATATAATATTATCTAAATATTTTGCTCTATTTTCTTTAGAAATAAAAACATTAATTTCTCCAGTATTAATATCTATACTTGGAATTAATAATTCTTTTTTTATGTCTGAAATATTTCTTATATTCTTTTTATTTAATTCTTTATTTAATAATTTTTCTATTCTTTTTCCATTATTAAACCCTTTAATAACAATTTTTCTTTTAATAAATAAATTAATTAATAAAATAAATATATTTATAGGATCTACATATTTTATTTTTTTAGCATATTTTTTAAAAAATTTTAACATTTCATCACTAGAATAACCAGCCGCATAAAGTGTAGCAATAATACTTCCTGAAGATGTTCCTGAAATGTAATCAAATTTTAAATTTTCTTCCTCTAATGCTTTTATAGCTCCAATATGTGCAGCACCTTTTATTCCACCACCAGCAAAACAAATACCATAATTCATATAAATCACCTGCTAAATATTATGAATTAATTTATTATTTGTTCCATTTTTTAGCAAAAAAAAACACATTAGATAATTCTAATGTGTAATGGCGGAGAATGAGAGATTCGAACTCTCGCGGCCACTTACGCAACCCTAACGGTTTAGCAAACCGCCCCCTTCAGCCACTTGGGTAATTCTCCAAAAACTGAATTAATTTTATTTTAAATTAAAAAAGCAAGTTTTGGCGGAGAGGGTGGGATTCGAACCCACGGTAGGCTATTAACCTACGCCAATTTTCAAGACTGGTGCCATAAACCAACTCGACCACCTCTCCATGTGCCTCTTCTTGCTACAAGCACTATAATAACACACTATAATGCCTGTTGTCAATACCTTTAGCCTTGATTTTTTTGTTTGTTATAAAAAAAATTATAAATACTGAAAAAAGCTTAAAAATCAATATTTTGAATGTGATTGGAAAGAGTGTAAAGCTTCTTATAAATTTCAAATGAGGAAGCGATGGCTTGCAAAGCAAGAGCAGCGAGAGGCTCGTTTGAACATTTATTTAGAAGCTCTAACGAATGAATTGAGCCGAAAAATATTTATTTTTAAATTTTTTCAGACTTATATTAATAATTCTATTTATTTTTTACTAACTCTAAAATTCTCTCTAAATCCTCATTATTAGCATATTCTATAACTATTTTTCCTTTTCTTTTTCCTACGTCTAATTTTACCTTTGTTCCGAAAAAGCTTTGGAATGAATCTTCTATATCTCTATAAACAGCTTCATATTTTCTGTCTTTTTTCTTTAATTTTTTGGTTCTTTGCATTTTCTTTTCTGCTTCTCTAACACTATCACCAGACTCTATCATATATAAAGCCATCTCATATTGTTTATCATTATCTTCTATTGCCATTAAAGATTTGCAATGTCCCTCTGTTAGTTTTCCCTCTAATGCTAATTCTATAACTCTTTGATCCAAATTTAATATTCTAACTGTATTTGCTATACTACTTCTTGCTTTTCCTAATATATCTGCTACCTTTTGCTGTGTAAGACCATATTCGTCCATTAAACTACGTATTCCCATAGCTTTTTCTATTGGATTTAAATCTTCTCTTTGTATATTTTCTATTAAAGCTATTTCTTTATTTCTTCTTTCATCATCTTCTCTAATTATAACTGGAACTTCCTTCAATCCTGCTTTTTTAGATGCTCTCCATCTTCTTTCTCCAGCAACTATTTCATAGTAATCTTCTTTTTTTGCAACAACTATTGGTTGTATTAATCCATATTCTTTTATTGAATTTGCAAGTTCTTCTAATGATTCTTCATCAAATTTTTTTCTTGGTTGATTTCTATTTGGTTCGATTTCTGTTAATTTTATTTTTGTTATTTTTTCACCATCTTTAATTTCTTCTTTTTCTTCTATTTCTTCATTTATTAAATCTCCACCAAAAAGTGCATCTAATCCTTTACCTAAGCCTGTTTTCTTAGCCATTTTCTATTTCCTCCCTTATCATTTTATTTTAAATGTTTTGCTTTAGCTTCTTCTTCGTTTTTCTTCAAAAACTCTTTAGCTAACTTATCATATGCCTTTGCACCCTTTGACCTCGCATCATATTCAACTATTGGCATTCCATAACTAGGAGCTTCACTAAGCTTTACATTTCTAGGAATAACTTGTTTATATACTTTGTCTTGAAAATATTTTTTTACTTCCTTAACAACTTGGTTCGCTAAATTTGTTCTTATATCATACATTGTAAGTATTGCACCTTCAATTTTTATTTCTTTATTTAGGTGTTTTTTTACTAAATTTATTGTATTCATAAGTTGTCCAAGTCCTTCTAATGCAAAGTATTCACATTGTACAGGAATTAAAACACTATCAGATGCTGTAAAAGAATTTAAAGTAACTAAGCCTAAAGATGGTGGACAATCTATAAAAATATAATCAAATTGTTCTTTAATTTTAAATAAATGTTCTTTTAATCTTTGTTCTCTAGACATCATAGATACAAGTTCGACTTCAGCTCCTGCCAAACTTATGTTTGCTGGACATACTGTTAAATTTTTTGTTTTTGTTGATACTATTACCTTTTCAAAGTCTTCTTCATTAATTAAAACATCATATAAAGAATATTCATTATCTTTATCTATACCAACTGCACTTGTCGCATTTCCTTGTGGATCTGCATCAATTAATAATACCTTTTTTCCTTTTTTTGCAAGTGCCGCACTTAAATTTACTGTAGTCGTTGTTTTACCTACTCCACCCTTTTGATTTGCTACTGATATTACTTTTCCCAATTCTATCCCTCCTGTATTGTGAACCTTAGACAACCACTGTGTTTCATCGGTTTATAATTATATAAATTTTTATACGAACTTATTTTTCTGTTCTATAAAAAACTTACATAAATATGATATAAAAAATTGTAAAATATGTCAATGATTTTTGCCTCTTTTATTAAATATTTACATACAACTTTTATTTAGCTATAAATCTAAATATTTAACAAATTATCAATAATTCTATAATTATTATCCTAACACAACAAAAACCCAAGCTAAATTTACTAGCTTGGGTTTTATTTTGTTAGAAATATATTAAATAAAACTATTTAAAATATTCCTCAAGGAGGTTAATCAATACATTTGCATCCTCAACAGCATTACAAAGATTTTCAACATTTATCTTTAAAAGACTGCTATTTGAGGAATTAATTGTTAACCCCATGTTCAATGCATTTTCCATTTTTATTGCTTCTCTAAAAGAGTCATAGTCAAAATCCCTGAACTGATGGCTTTCAATATTTTCTGTAGAATTTAAATCTACTTTTATATCCCTCCATCCAAACTCATGGACAAGATCATCAATAATCTCCTGACCTTTTTCTTTTACATCTTTTAAGTTTTCAAGATACTCTGGTCCTTTTTTTAAGGAACCTTCTATCATTTCTTCCCGATGTGACTTCATGTGTCTAAAGAAGTGGTCAACTTTTTCGCAATTCATTCTGTTCATAATGCATTCCTCCTTGTTTAATAAGCAACAATTTTTTGTAACGACTACATTATACATCTTTTTTCTCTTACTGTCAATACTTTATGTAAATCTTTTTATTTTTTATATCACATAAACATTCTATATATATTCCTCTTCCTTTTGTAGTCTTTCGAGCGGACAGAGGCGTCCGCCCCTGCAACATCTGACATTATTCTTTATAATATAATAAAATGACAAATATATTTGTTTTGAAATACCGCGTAAGCGACCAAACGAGCAGATTCCTCTGCGAGTGCGATTTGGAGCAATCTTCATTTTTTTAATTTATATCTTATTATTGTAAATATCTAAATTAATTTTATAAAAATGTAATTGCATGTTAAATGGTCAACAGACCATTTTTTATTTCGAAGATTGCGACACCAAGGTATAAAAAACAATTTATTTGTCATTTTGGATTTAAAAAATCTTATTTTGCGGGTCGTCAAGGATGCCGACCCCTACAACATCTGACATTAGATTTTATAAATATTTTTATTAATAAAAATTAAGTATTATATAATGCAAAAGAACCTCTTATAGAGGTTCTTTTGCAGGTGTTCCAGCTTTTCTTGGATATTTTGCTGGAGTATTTTTTATTTTTTCCACAGTTATTATATTTCTTGTGATTTCTGTATCTGGTAATATGACTTTTTCCACAGGCAACATTTTTGTTCCTAATATTTTTATTGCATTTTTGCTTTCTTTTATTTCTTCTTCTACATTATTTCCTTTCATACATATTACTTTTCCTCCTACTTTTATAAAAGGAGTTGTGTATTCAAGTAATACATTTAATGCTGCTACAGCCCTTGATACAACTATATCATAACATTCTCTGTATTTTTTATTTTTTGCTAGTTCTTCCGCTCTTGCATGTATTGTTTCAATTTTATTTAACTCTAATTTTTCTATTACTATATCTAAAAATTTTATTCTTTTATTTAATGAATCTGCTAATGTTATTTCTAAATTTTCATTAATAATTTTTAGTGGAATACCTGGAAAACCTGCTCCTGTGCCAATATCAAGTACTTTATTTTTATCAATAAATTTATTTATTGTTGCACAGTCAACAAAATGTTTTAATATTATTTCCTTTGGTTCTGTTATTGCTGTTAAATTTATATTATTATTCCACTCTATTAATAAGTTCATATAATTATAAAATTGTTTTACTTGCTTTTCTGTTAATTCTACATCTATTTTTTTCATTTTATATAATAGTTCTTCTTTAAAATTATTATATTCCATTACTATTTTTCCTCTCTTTTTAGTTGTTCCAAATATATTAACAATACAGATATATCAGCTGGTGAAACCCCTGATATTCTTGAGGCTTGCCCTACAGATACTGGTTTTATTTTATTTAATTTTTGTCTTGCTTCTAAGCATAATCCTTTTATTTCGCTATAATCTATTTCTTTTGGTAATAATTTATTTTCTAATTTTTTAAATTTTTCAACTTGTTGATTTTGTAAATTAATATATCCTTCATATTTTACTTGTATTTCAACCTCTTCTTGTTCTTCTTCTGTCAATTCCGGTCTTGATATATCAACATTTTCGAAATCTTTATATGATAATTCTGTTCTTTTAAGTAAATCTGAAAGTTTTGTTCCTCCAGTAATCTCATTTGTTCCTTTTTCTCTTAATATGTTATTTACCTCATCTGTTGCTTTTATTGTTAATTTTTTTACTCTTTCTATTTCTTTTTCAATATTTTCACGTTTTTTACAGAACTTTTCATATCTTTCTTCTGAAATCAAACCAACTTCATGCCCTATTTCAGTTAATCTTAAATCTGCATTATCTTGCCTTAAAAGTAGCCTATATTCAGCTCTAGAGGTCATCATTCTGTATGGTTCATTAGTACCTTTTGTAACAATATCATCTATTAAAACTCCGATATATGCATCTGAACGATGTAAAATAACAGGCTCTTTATTTTGTAATTTTCTTGCTGCATTAATTCCTGCTATAAGCCCTTGAGATGCAGCCTCTTCATAACCAGATGTTCCATTTATTTGTCCTGCAAAGAACATACCATCTATAGTTTTATATTCTAAAGAAAGTTTTAGTTCTGATGGGTCAATACAATCGTACTCTATAGCATATGCTGGTCTTGTAAATTCAGCATTTTCAAGGCCCTTAATTGATCTATACATTTCTATTTGTACATCTTCTGGTAATGACGAACTCATTCCTTGAATATACATTTCATCTGTATCTAATCCAACAGGTTCAACAAATATTTGATGTCTTGGTTTATCGCTAAATCTTACCACTTTATCTTCTATTGAAGGACAATATCTTGGTCCTGTTCCTGTAATTTCTCCACCATATAAAGGTGAACGATGTAAGTTCTTCCTTATTATTTCATGTGTTTTTTCATTTGTATATGTTAAATAACAATCTACTTGATTTAATTTATCTATTTTGTCTTCAAAAGAGAAAGGCATTATATTTTTGTCTCCTTTTTGTACTTCCATTTTAGAAAAATCTATACTCTTTCTGTTTATTCTTGCTGGTGTTCCAGTTTTAAATCTAATTAAATTAATTCCTTTACTTTTCAAATTTGCAGATAATTTGTTAGCTGGAAATACTCCATCTGGTCCACTTTCTTGTGAAAATTCGCCAATAAATATCTTGCCTTTCAAATAAGTTCCTGTAGCAAGTATTACAGATTTTACTCTATAAATAGCCCCTATACTTGTTTCTACATATGTAACTTTTCCGTTTTCTACACCAATATCAACTATTTCTGCTTGTTTTATCTCAAGATTTTCTTGTTTTTCTAATGTATGTTTCATTTCCATTTGATATCTTTTTCTATCTGCTTGTGCTCTTAAAGAATGAACCGCTGGCCCCTTAGATGTATTTAACATTTTTATTTGTATCATAGTTTTATCAATATTTTTTCCCATCTCTCCACCAAGAGCATCTATCTCTCTAACTAAATGTCCTTTTGAGCTTCCGCCTATATGTGGATTACATGGCATATTTGCAACAGCTTCTAAGCTTATAGAGAAAATTAAAGTTTTCATTCCCATACGTGCTGCAGCAAGTGCTGCTTCACATCCTGCATGCCCTGCGCCAATTACTGCTACATCATATTCTCCTGCTTCATATTTCATTTTATTACCTCTTTTCAGTTTTATATGGAACAAGAAATTTGTTTCGGTTTATTTTTACAAAACGTTTATTCTTGTTTTTCTTTATTTTAAATTTATTTTTATTTTATATTTCATATGTAAAATTACATTATTTCTATTTTTAAATTGTTTATATCTCGTTTTCAGAGCTTGCATTTGTATTATTTTCCTAAGCAAAATTTTTTAAAAATTTCATTAATTATATTTTCAGAAACATTTTCTCCTGTAATATTTCCTAAATTTTCTAAAGCATCTTTTATGTTAATTGAAATAATATCTATAGGCAAATTATTTTTTAATGTATTAATTGCATCTTCTATATTTTTATTTGCTTTTTTTATTAATTCTTTATGTCTAATATTTGTTATTATAAAGCTATTGTCTTCTTCAATATCATTAAATTTAAATAATTCTGCAATTTTATTATACATTTCTTCTATTCCTTGTTTATTTAAAGCTGACATTTCTATTATATTTTTGTATTTTAATATTTCTTCTGGAATATTAACCTTATCTACTAAATCAATTTTATTTAAAACAATTATAGATTTTTTATTTCCTATAATATCTAGTATCTTTTTATCTTCTTCATCCAATTCTTTTGTTATATCAAATATTGCAATAATTAAATCTGCAGTTTCTGCAACTTCTTTTGCCTTTTTTATTCCTATTTTTTCTACTTCATCTTTTGTATTTCTTATTCCAGCAGTATCTATTATTCTTATTGGAATTCCATCTATTTCAAGAAATTCCTCTATTGTATCTCTTGTTGTACCTTCATATTCTGTAACTATTGCTCTTTCTTCTTTAAGCATTGCATTTAGAAGTGATGATTTTCCTGCGTTTGGCTTACCTATAATTGCAACTTTTATTCCATTTTTTATTATTTTACCATTATCAAATGATTTTTCTAATTTATTTAAATCATTATAAATATCTATAAGTTCTCTTGTTGCTTTGTTATAGCTTACATCTTCTAAATCATACTCTGGATAATCTATATTTGCATCTATATCAACCATCATATCAATTAATTTTTTTCTTATATTTGAAATTCTTTTAGATAAATATCCTTGTAATTGATTTATAGATTCTTTTGTTTCTATTTTTGTTTTAGCATTTATTACATCTATTACAGCTTCTGCTTGTGATAAATCTATTCTACCATTTAAAAATGCTCTTTTGGTGAATTCTCCTGGTTCAGCTAATTCTGCACCATTTTCTATACACAATTCTAAAATCTGTTTCATTACAATATTTCCGCCATGTGAGTTTATTTCACACATATTCTCTGTTGTATAACTCTTAGATTCTTTAAAATATGATACTAAAACTTCATCTACTATTTCATTATTTTTATTTTTTATATGTCCGTATTTAATTGTATATCCTGGTATATCTTCAATATTTTTTTTATTTTTTTGTACAAATATTTTATCTAATATTTTAAAACAATTTTTTCCACTCATTCTTATAATTCCAATTCCACCAACTCCGAGGAGCCGTAGATATTGCGACTATTGTACTCATATAAATTCTCCTTTAAAAAAAGTCAAAGTTCAAATCAAATACACATAAAAATGTATCTAAAAAACTGAACTTTGACTTCTGTTTTTTTATTTATTTTTTATTTCTATTACAACTCTTCTGTTTGGTTCTCTTCCAATACTGTGTGTTATAACTTTTGGATTTTCCTGTAACTTATCATGTATTATTTTTCTTTCGAAAGCACTCATAGGTTCTAAAGTAATTGATTTTTTATTTTTTAATGCTGTTTTTGATACTTTAACTGCTAAATCTTGTAAAGCTTTTATTCTTTTATTTCTATATCCTTCTATATCAAATACAATTCGATATTTTTCTTCAATTCCTTTATTCCCTATTCTGCTTACTAATGTTTGAAGAGCATTTAAAGTTTCTCCTCTATACCCTATTAGATTATTTAAATTTTCTCCAGTAACATTAACTCTAACTCTGTTTTTTTCATTTAATATTTCAAAATTAATATTTTCTAAATTTATTTGTTTAAAAAATTTATTTAAAAATTCGGAGATATTCTCTTCAATTTTTTTAAATGTTTCCTCAGTAATTTCAACTTCTTTTATACTTTTTTCACTGTTTTTTTCTTTTGGTTCCTCTTTTAATTTTATTTCAACCTTTACAGTTCTTGGTGCTAAAATACTAAAAAAGCTTTTTTTATTTTCATCTTTTATAATATTAATTTCAACATCATTTTTTTTAGCATTTAATTGTTTTAAACCTTTTTCAATAGCTTCAGCCGTTGTTTTTCCTTCGGAAATAATAGTTTTAGACATTTTATTTTTCCTCCTCTTTATCGAAAAATTTATTTAAAACTAATCTTTCAGCAATCATTAAAATATTATTTATTAACCAATACAAAGCAAGTCCTAATGGTGCTATTATAGCTATAGATAAAGACATTATAGGCATAAATAAAGACATACTTTTATTTGCTTGTTCCATAGGGTCAATATCTTCTTCGTCATCTTTTTTTAAGGATTTTTCTTCATTATTTTCTATAATAACATTTTCGCTATCTTCTTTTTTAGCATTTTGCATTTTCTTTTGTGTAGCATTTGTTATTTTTAAAGAAGCTATTGATGATATTACATATAATGCAGGAATTATATATACCTTCCAATCATTTAAACTTTGAGTTAATACTTTGCTTAAATCTAACCCTAAAAATTCCATATTTAATTGCACTTGTTCATTATCTTTTCCATATACTTGTATTATTTGAATTTCAGGATAATTTCCCTTACTTATATTTTGTTCTTGTCCTAATTTTTCTTTATAGCTATTTATTTCTTGAGAATCAACTTTTTTCATATATGTTAATGGACTACTAACTAAATAAAAAACGCTAAGCAAAATTATAATTTGCACAATAGAGCTTAAACATCCACTGAATGGACTCATATTCTCTTCTTTATACATTTTCATAACTTCTTGATTTAATTTTTCTGGATCATTTTTATATTTGAATTGTAGTTGTTTCATTTTATCCTGTAATTTAGCAGATTTCTTCATTGTTCTTTGTTGTTTTATAGATAGTGGAAGCATTATTAATTTTAATACTATACAAAATATAATAATAGCTATTCCATAGTTATTTACTAATTGATAAATAAAATTAAGTAAATATCCAAAAATATTTGCAAAAAAAGCAAACAATAAAATCACCTCATTTAATTAAGTGGATCATATCCACCTTTTGAAATAGGATTACATCTTAAAATTCTTTTAATTCCTTTAAAAATACCTTTAATTGCTCCATACTTTTCTATAGCCTGTTTCGTATATTCTGAACAAGATGGATAGAATTTACATTCTACCCCATTTTTACGAAAATATATTGATATATTTCTTTGGTAAAAAACAATTAACTTAATAAAAAATTTTTTCATAGTATCTCTGCACTCTTTAATATATTAACCATATCTTCCTTTACATTATAAAAATTTATTTTTTCAATGTTTTGATTTTTTCTGCATATAAAAACAATGCTATATCCTGTTTTCATATTTCTTTCAAGAAGTCTATAGTTTTCTCTTATTAATCTTTTTACTCTGTTTCTTTTTACAGCCTTTGCTAATTTAACACCAACGGCTATACCTATATAATTTTTTTCTTTATTATTTTTTTTAAAATAAATGTCAATACATTTTCCTTTATAGTATTTACCTTTTTTTAATATATTTTTAAAATGATAATTTTTTTTCAATGTATCCGTTTTTAACATTTTTCTCACCTTAATATTAACAAAGGCCACTTTTTATCGCGGCCTGTTAATTTTTATGAATTTTATGCAATTAAGCAGTCAATTTTTTTCTTCCTTTAGCTCTTCTTGCTTTTAATACTGCTCTTCCTGCTCTTGTTTTCATTCTTTTCATAAAACCATGTTCTTTACTTCTTTGTCTTGTTTTTGGTTGAAATGTTCTTTTCATCATTAGCACCTCCTATATCATTCAATTTATATATATAACCTTTTAGGATATTAACTTTCCCTAAGCATAAAGATTATACTCCATAACATATGAATTTGTCAATGCCTTTTCTTTTTTTATGTAATTTTTTTGTAATATAACAATTTATCCACATTTTTTTCCACATTTTACACAGAAAAAAAATTTTTTTTTATATTTTATTGACTATTATTGTATAATTTTGATATTATATAAATCTAATAGGAAATAGACATTTTCTAAATATATTGCATTTTTATGTATTTTATATTTCAAAAGTATTACAAAGTTTTCCACACTTGTTGAAAACTTTGTGGAAAACTTTTTTTAAAAAATTTAATGTTTATGAAAGGATTTGAACAATATGTCATACGAAACAAAGGAACTTTGTACTAAAGCTAAGGAACTTCTAAAAAAAGAAATGACAAATATATCTTATGAAACTTGGATAAAAAATATAGAAATTCAAAAAATTACAAATGATACGATAACAATATTAGTTTCTGCAACATTTCATAAAGACACTTTAAAAAATAGATACTATGATTTGATTTTTAATACTTTTAAGTTTCTAACAAACAAAGAATATATAATAGAATTTCTTTCAATGGAAGATATTTCAAAAGATGAATCACAAGATGAATTAGAAAGTTTAAATCAATCTCAATCAAATAATTCAGCAATTAACACATCATTAAATCCCAAATATACTTTTGATACTTTTGTAGTAGGAAATAACAATAGATTCGCACATGCCGCATCTTTAGCAGTAGCAGAATCACCTGCAACATCTTATAATCCATTATTTTTATATGGTGGTGTTGGTTTGGGCAAAACTCACTTAATGCATGCAATTGGTAATAAAATCTTATCTAATGATCCTTCAGCTAAAATTCTATATGTTACTTCTGAAAAATTTACAAATCAGTTAATTAATGCTATTAAAGATGCAAAAACTGAAGCTTTTAGAAATAAATATAGATATGTTGATGTTTTACTTATAGACGATATACAATTTATTGCTGGAAAAGAAAGAATCCAAGAAGAATTTTTCCATACATTTAATACTTTACATGAAAACGGTAAACAAATAATTCTTTCAAGTGACCGTCCCCCTAAAGAAATTCAATTATTAGAAGATAGATTAAAGTCTCGTTTTGAATGGGGATTAATTGCAGATATTTCGAATCCAGATTATGAAACTCGTTTAGCTATTTTAAGAAAAAAAGCTGAAACAGATAATGTTGTTGTTGATGACGATATATTATCTAATATTGCTAATAGAGTTTCTTCAAATATTAGGGAACTAGAAGGTGTTTTTAATAAATTAGTTGCATTTTCAACTTTATCTAATGGTCCTATAACTATGGAAATGGCTGAAAAAGCAATAAATGATATATCTTCACAAAATAGTAATGTAATTTCTTCAGACTATATTCAAGAAGAAGTTGCAAAATACTTTAACATAAATAAAAAAGACTTAAAGAGTTCAAAACGTTCTAATAATATTGCTTATCCAAGACAAATTGCAATGTACTTGTGTAGAGAACTTGCAAATATGTCTTTTCCAAAAATAGGAGAAGACTTCGGCAACAGAGATCATACAACAGTAATGCACGGTTGCAATAAAATAGAAAAAGAAATTGAAAATAACACTAACACAAAACTAATTGTGGAAAGTGTGAAAAAAATGATTTTAGAAAAAAAGTCAAATAATTAAACGAATTCTTTGATTTTTTATAAACTTAGGTTTGCCGAAAAAAAATTTCAAAAACATAACCTAAGAATTACTTACGGAAGCAGTTCATTAGATATTCACATACAAAGTGTTAATTATGTGTATAAAAAATGTTGAAAACAATCTTTTCCACAATTAATTATTTTATTGTGGAAACCAATGTGAAAATTTCCACAATTTTCTTAACAAGTAAAAACATACGGCTAAAAAGGAATTATAAAGTTTTCCACCTAATTAACAACACCTAATACTATTGCTTCTATAATTATATATAATATATAAAAGGAGTTGACAAAAATGAAAATAGTTTGTGAAAAGGATAAAATCCTTAAAGCTATTAATTCCGTAGTGAAAGCTGTTGCTTCTAAAACAACAATGCCTATACTAGAAGGAATTTTAATTCAAACAAATGATAATGAAATAAAATTAACAACTTATGATTTAGAAATAGGTATAGAATATGTAATAGAAAGTGAAGTTTTAGAACAAGGCTCTACTGTAGTTAATGCTGTTATGTTTAGTGAAATAATAAGAAAATTACCAGATACAGATATTAATATTTCATTAAATGATAATAATTTATTGGTTATAGAATGTGAAGGTTCTTTATATAAATTAGCAACAATGAATCCAGAAGAATTTCCAGAATTACCTAAAATAGAAATTGAAAATTCAATTCAAATAGAACAAAATATATTAAAAAATATGATAAGAAGAACAATTTTTGCTGTAAGTACAGAAGAAAACAGACCAATTTTTACAGGTTGCTTATTTGAAGTTGTTAATAATAAGTTAAATGTTGTTGCAGTAGATGGATTTAGATTAGCATGGAGAACGAATTTCTTAAATGTAGAATCAAAAGATTTTAGTGCAGTAATACCAGGAAAAACTTTAAATGAAGTTAATAAAATAATTTTAGATTCATTTGATATAGTAAAAATAGGAGTTTCTAAAAACCAAGCTTTATTTGAGATGGATAATTGTAAAATAGTTACAAGAATTTTAGATGGTGAATTTTTAAATTACTCAAATGTAATTCCAAGTAATTGGGAAACAAGAGTAAGAATAAATAAAACAAACTTACAAAATTGCTTTGAAAGAATAAGTTTAATTTCAGCTTCAAGTATTGAAAAAGAGAAAAAATACCCAGTAAAAGTAAGCGTTGACATTGGAAAATTAACAATTTCTTGTACAAACCAAACTGGAGATGCAAAAGAGGAAATGTTTGTATCAACAGAAGGAAAAAATATTGAAGCTGGATTTAATCCAAAATATTTCTTAGATGCATTAAAGGTTATTGATGATGAAGAAATATTTGTAGACTTTGGTTCAAATATTTCACCATGTGTTATCAGACCTGTTGATGAAGGGGAATATACATATATGATATTACCAATAAGATTAAAAGAGTAATATTAAATGGGGAATAGTAATGTATATAACAACAGTAAAATTACAGAATTTTAGAAATTATGAAAATGAAATAATTAATTTAGATAAAAATATTAATATTTTTTATGGAGAAAATGCACAAGGTAAAACGAATATATTAGAAGCAGTATTTATTGCTGCTATGGGAAAGTCTTTTAGAGCAAAAAAAGATAAAGAACTTATAAAATTTAATGAAAATAATTGTAGTATAGAAATTAATTTTTTAAGAAATAGTTTAGAAAAGAAAATTAAAATTAATTTTAATGAAAAAAAACAAATTACAATTAATGGAATAAAAATAAATAAATTAAGTCAGTTGCTTGGAAATTTAAATATTGTAATTTTTTCTCCAGATGATATAAATGTATTAAAAGATGGCCCAGATAAGAGAAGAGTGTTTTTAAATATTTTAATAAGTCAATTGAAACCAAGATATGTATATTATTTTAATTTATATAAAAAAACATTAGAACAAAGAAATAATTATTTAAAACAAATAAAATACAGTAATAAACCAATTGAAGGACTTGAAGTTTGGGACGAAAGTTTAAGTAATTATGCTGAAAAGATTTATGAGTATAGAAAAGAATATGTAAATAAAATAAAAGAAAAAATTAATATAATTCATAGTGGAATTACAGAAGAAAAGGAAAATATTTTATTAGAATATATTTCTGATTTTGATGAAAATAAATCTTTTTATGAAATTTTAAAGGAAAACCGTAAAAAAGATATTGAAAAAGGATATACAACTAAGGGAATACATAGAGATGATTTTAAAATATTTTTAAATAATAAATTAGTTAATATATATGGTTCACAAGGTCAACATAGAACTGTTATGTTATCTTTAAAACTTTCTGAATTATATATAATTAAAGACGAAATAGGTGAATATCCAATTTTATTATTAGACGATTTTATGTCTGAATTAGATTCGAAAAGAAGAAAAAGTTTTTTAAATAATATTACGGATGCACAAGTTATAATAACAGGAACTGAAAAAATAATACTTGAAAAAAATAAAGTTAATGTATATAATGTTAAAAATGGAAAAGTAATTATGGAATAATTGGTGGAAAATTATGTTTGTACATATTGGAAATAATATTATATTAAGGCAAGAAGATATAATAGGAGTATATAATATAAAAGCAATAAGAAATACAAATGAATATATAAATATAATTAATAAATTAACTAAAGAAAAAAAATTAATGAAAAAAGAAGATTCAGAAGAAAATACCTTAATAATTACTGAAAAAAATAAAACTATTAAAGGATATATAACCAATATATCTTCAGTAACTATTGAAAAGCGATTGAAAAATACAAGTTTTAACTAAAAAAGCTGGATAAAGTCCAGAATGGAGGTTTTTATAAATGGAAAAATATGAACATAAATATGGAGCAGAACAAATTCAGGTATTAGAAGGATTAGAAGCTGTTAGAAAAAGACCAGGAATGTATATAGGAAGCGTTTCCGTAAGAGGGCTTCATCACTTAGTATATGAAATAGTTGATAACTGTGTAGACGAAGCTCTTGCAGGATATTGCAAGAATATACATGTAATAATTGAACCAGGAAATATTATTAGTGTTGAAGATGATGGAAGAGGAATACCAGTAGAAATACATCCTAAAACTAAAATATCAACTGCGGAAACAGTATATACTGTATTACATGCAGGTGGAAAATTTGGTGGAGATAGTGGATACAAAGTATCTGGTGGATTACATGGAGTTGGTTCTTCTGTAGTTAATGCGTTATCTGAATGGACTGAAGTTACAATACAAAGAGATGGCGGAATTTTTCAAATGAAATTTGAAAGAGGAAAAACAGTCGAAAAACTTACAAGAATTGGAGACTCTAAAAAAACAGGAACAAAAGTAAGATTTTTAGCGGATGATACAATTTTTGAAACTTTGGAATATGAATATGAAGTACTAGAAAAAAGATTTAGAGAAATGGCATTTTTAACAAAAGGATTAAGAATAACTTTAGAAGATAGAAGAGAAGAAGAAATAAGAAAATCTGACTTTTGTTTTGAAGGAGGATTAAATTCCTTTGTTGAATTTTTAAATAAAAATAAAGAGCCTTTGCACAAAAAACCTATATATATAGAAAAAACAGAAAGTGATGTACCTGTTGAAATTGCTATACAATATACAAGTGCATATTCTGAAAATATTTATACATTTGTTAACAATATAAATACAATAGAAGGTGGAACTCATTTAGAGGGATTTAAAAGAGGACTTACCAAAGTATTTAATGACTATGCAAGAAGTCATAATATTTTAAAAGAAAAAGATTCTAATCTACAAGGTGAAGATATAAGAGAGGGAATAACAGCGGTTATTTCTGTAAAAGTTAAAGAGCCTCAATTTGAAGGACAAACTAAAACAAAACTTGGAAATAGTAATGTAACAGGTATTGTTCAATCTATGGTAAATGAAGCCTTATCTGAATTTTTAGAAGAAAATCCAGCTGTAGCAAAAGCAATATTAGAAAAATGTGTTAGTGCTTCAAGAGCAAGGGAAGCTGCAAGAAAAGCAAGAGAACTTGTAAGAAGAAAAACAGCCTTAGAAACAACAACTTTACCAGGAAAGTTAGCAGATTGTAGTAGTAAAAAAGCAGAAGAATGCGAAGTATATATAGTCGAAGGAGACTCTGCTGGCGGAAGTGCAAAACAAGGTAGAGATAGAAGATTCCAAGCTATATTGCCATTATGGGGAAAAATGCTTAATGTTGAAAAAGCAAGAGCTGATAAAATATATGGGAATGATAAATTAAACCCTGTAATAGTTGCTGTAGGAGCTGGAATTGGAGCAGAATTTGATATTACAAAAATAAGATATGGAAAAGTAATAATAATGGCCGATGCCGATGTGGATGGTGCACATATTAGAACTCTTTTACTAACATTTTTCTTTAGATATATGAGACCGTTAATAGAAAATGGAAATGTTTATTTAGCACAGCCACCTCTATACAAATTATCAAAAAGGGGTATGAAAGATATTTACTGCTATACAGATGAAGATATGGAAAAAAGTTTAGCAGAAATTGGAAGAGATGGAGTTGCAATTCAAAGATACAAAGGTTTAGGTGAAATGAATCCTGAACAATTATGGGATACAACCATGAATCCTGAAACAAGAATTTTAATTAAAGTTACAATGGATGATGCTATTAAAGCAGATGAAACATTCTCAATTCTTATGGGGGATGATGTTGGCCCAAGAAGAAAATTTATAGAAGAAAATGCAAAATATGTTAAAAATTTAGATTTTTAATTAAATAAGTATATGCAAAAAAATAAATGGTAGATGTAGCAATAACATCTACCATTTATTAGTAAAGCTAATATTAATTGCAGTTATAACAAATATACATAATAGTAAAACCTAATATATATTACTATATAAATAAGCTATATACCACATAAATTCATCCATAACTTCGACTATAAGAACACTATTAATAACTAAATTCATCCTATAAGGACTAAAATTAACCATATCTAATATAAATATAATCTTATCTAAAATATATTACCTATAATTTAACCATAAAAATAGCTTACAAACAAATAATATACTCATAACGCCAGCATTACAAAACCAATTAAAGCTTAGCAACACTTTTGCTCGAAATACAAAAAGCTACATGCAAATAACCTCTTATACCTCTTCGATTAACTAATATTAACCTTACAATAATTATTATAAACAAATAAAAAAATAATATACAAAAAAATAATAAAATAAAAATTTTGTCGATTTTTGAAATACGAAAAAGGTTGACATATAATAGTTTGCATAGTAACATAAAAACATAATAAAGTTTTGGAGAAGTAAATGAAAAATAAAATAAAAAAAGTGCAAGAATGGATTCCAATTAAAGAAATATTAGATAATGGAATTATAAAACTAAAAAATGAATCGTATATAAAAATTATTAAAATAATACCTATAAATTTTAATTTAAAAACAGATTTTGAAAAAGAACAAATTTTAAATTCATATAAAATTTTTTTAAAAACATGTAATTTTAATATTCAAATATTAATTCAAAGCAAAAAAGAAGATTTAGCTCAAAATATTGAAAATATCCAAGAAAAACTAAAAAATGAAAATGAAAATATAATTAATATTGGAAATAATTATATTAATTATATTAAAAAAATCAACAAAGAGAACTTTTCATCATCTAAAAATTTTTATATTCTTATAGAAAATTCCAAATTAAAAAATATAAATAATGAAGAAGTATATTTTTCAGAGTTAAATGAAAAATATATAAAAATAAAAGACACATTAAATAGATGTGGTAATTTGGTTATTAATGTTAATACAAAAAAAGAAACAACAGAAATAATTGAAGCTTTTATAAATAAAAGAGAATATTTAAATAAAACATAAAAGGAGGTAAGTACCATAATATTAAAGAATACTAAGCAAAACGAAAATATATTAGAAAAAGGTGAATTTACATTAATGGATTATATTTCACCTTCATATGTTAGCTTATCAAATCCGAAATATATAGAAATAGACAATTTATTTTATTCAGGATTATTAGTTGTTAATTATCCAAGAGAACAAATTGATTTATTATTAAAAAATTTAATAGAATTAAATATAAATATGAATATATCTATTTTTTTCGAAAAACAAGATAAAGGTAAAATTATAAAAGAATTAACCTATCATATAGGAAATGTTGGAGTTGAATTAAAAGATAATGGAGATAATAGACAAGATATAGATATTGCAGCTTCAACTTATAACGATGCAAAATATATAAGAAAAGAAATACAAATAAACAACCAAGATTTATATTATTTATATATTTATATAAATATTTTTTCAGAAAAAAAGGAAAATTTAGAAAATATGTTAAATAAATTAGAAGGTATTTTACAAAGCAAAGGACTTCAAACAAGAAGAGCATTTTTTAGGCAAGAGCAAACTTTTTTATCGTGCTTACCAATAATGCAAAATAATAAAGATATATGTAATGCAACTAAAAGAAACGTTCTAACAAATGGTTTAATTGGAACATATCCTTTTATCACTTCATCTATATTTGATGAAAAAGGAATTTTTATAGGAACAAATATTTATAATAATTCATTAATTTTTATAGATAGATATAGTAAAAAATACAAAAATTCTAATATGTGTATTTTTGGAACCAGTGGAGCAGGAAAATCGTTTTATACTAAATTATTAATTTTAAGATATAGAATTTTAGGTGTTTCACAATATGTAGTAGATCCTGAAAGGGAATATGATAAATTATGCAAAAGTTTAAATGGTACATTAATAAAATTAGGACCAAGTTCAAATACATACATAAATATATTTGATATTAGAGAAGATAGTTTAGAAGATGAAGATAAGGGATATTTAGCTACAAAAATACCTAAATTAATGGGATTTTTTAATTTGATTTTTGGAAATTTAAATGAAGAAGAAAAAGCTATATTAGAAGATAAAATAATAAAATTGTATAAAAGCAAAGGAATAACTTTTGAAGATGTAAGCTTATATAAAAAAATAAAAAATAAGAATAAAATAAATTTAAATCCAAAATTTAAGACAGAAAGAGATATGCCAATATTGGAAGAATTTTATGAATTATTAGATAAAGATGAGAAAACAAAATCTTTTAAAATTAAATTAATACCTTTTGTTAAAGGTTCCTTAAAATTTTTTAATAATTATACTAATATTAAATTAAACAACAAGTTAATAGTTGCTGATGTTTATGAATTAGGAGAAGAAAATTTAAAATATGGAATGTATTTATTTACAGATTTATTTTGGGATAAAATAAAGAAAAACAGAGAGGAAAAAAAGGCAATATACCTTGATGAAATCTGGAGATTAATAGGAGTAACTTCTAATAAAAATGTAGCAAGTTTTGTATATAAGATATTTAAAACAATAAGAAAATATGGTGGTAGTAGTGTAGCTATTACGCAAGATATTTCAGATTTATTTAGTTTAGATGAAGGAGCATATGGAAAAAGTATTTTAAATAATTCTAATATAAAGAACTTTTTTTCTTTAGAAGAAGAAAATATAAAAGTATTAGAAAAATTTATAAATTTATCTGAAAAAGAAAAAATAGAAATAAAATCTTTAAAAAGAGGGGAAAGCTTAATGTTTGTAGACAAAGACCATATATTAACAAAAATAGAAAGTAGTGAAGAAGAAAGGAAATTAATAATGTGATAAAAAATGATAAATATTTTAACCTCGATAGGAAATCCAATATTAAATAATGAGTTAAGAAAAATAAAAAATTTTAATATAATAAAAAATGATATTAAATACGAAAATGAAATTTTAATAGAAATTAATAAAAATAAAATTGATTATTTAATAATAAACGAAAAAATAAAAAGTAAAAATGAATTTAGTGAAATTATAAAAAATATATTAATAATAAATTCTAAAATAAAAATAATTATAATATTAAAAAATAAAGAAATAGAAAAGCAAATAACAGCATTAAATATTTATAAAATATATTATGAAGATAATTTTAACTTACAAAAATTAAAAGAAGATATTTACAGTTCTAATAATAAAGATTTTAATAATAAAGTTAAAATAAAAAAAGAGAAAGATAATAAAGTAATTTCAGTTGTAGGAATTTCTCAAGTTGGAAAAACATACTTTATAATTCAATTACTGCAGTATTTAAAAAATATAAAAATATTAATTATAGACTGCGATTTTAAATTCAAAGATATTCAGATAATTTTAAATTCTAAAACAAATTCCAATAAAGTTTTTAAGACTAATTCAGAAATAGATTTAATAAATATTGATAATAAAAAGAATAAAAATCAGATAAAAGAAGAATTAAATAAATTTAAAAATAATTATGATTTAATAATTATAGATAATAATTATAATGTTTTTTATAATTTTTTTTTAGAGCAAAGTAATAAAATATTTTTCTTAATTAATCCAGATATTTTAAATATAAACAAAACTAAAAAAATAATTGAAAAGAATTTAAAAAAAGATTACATAGAAAAAACAAAAATAATTATAAATAAAAAAAGTTTAAATAGTTTAGATAAAAAAATAGTAGAGAAAACCTTTAATAATTTTAAAGTTGGAGGATGTATTAATTATTCAAATTTAAATAATAAAATAATAGAAAAAGTTTTATTAAAAAAACAAATAATAAAAATTATAAAAGATATATAAAGGGGAAATTTATGAATATTGATTTAAATATAGATAAAAATATAGAAAACAATGATATTGAAATAAAACAAAAGAACTTTTTAAATACTAATATAGGAAATATAGTTAATACTGCAATTGATGTTGGCTTAAGATTTATTTTACCAGATTTTATAGAAGAACAAGTAATTGAAATAAAAAATGCATTAATAGAAGGAGGAATAAAAGAAGGTGTAAATACAGCAATAGAAGAAGGAATTAATTTTGGAAAAAGTACAATAGGAATTATTACAGGTAAGTTTGATAATGTTGAACAAATGCAAAATGCAGTAAAAGCAGGAGGTGTTATAGATGGAATATCTAATGTTATAGATGCAATAGTTACAAAGCAAAATAATAAAGGAAAAATTTCAAATAAAACAACAGAAATAATAAAATCAGGGAAAAACTTATTATTAGATAATATTAGTTCAAACATTGAAAATATGCTTATTGACCAAAATAAAATGATAAATAAAATTGAGAAGTATTCTAAAAATTGGAAAAAAGCTTACAATAACAAAAATATAAATGAAATGGAAAAAGAATATAAAAAAATAAAAAAATTATTAAATAAAATTGCGCCAATAGAAACAATAATAAACAATTCAAGAAAAATAGAAAACTTACATATTTTAATAAAAAATAATGGAAATAATTTTGATATAACTAAAAATGCTGAAGAGCTTGCCGAAATTTTATAAAATTTATAAGTATTTTTAAGTAAAATTCCTTGCATAATTTTATGTGTTTTAGTATAATAAACCCATACGGAAAACAAGGAAAGAGGGATTTGTAAATGAGCGATACAGACGGAAAAATTATAAACAGAGATATAAATGAAGAGATGCAGACTGCATATATAGATTATGCTATGAGTGTTATTGTTCAACGTGCTCTACCAGATGTTAGAGATGGATTAAAACCGGTACATAGAAGAATTTTATATGCAATGCATGAAGATGGAATTACATCAGATAAGCCATACAGAAAATGTGCAAATACAGTTGGATCTGTTTTAGGAAGATATCATCCACATGGAGATTCTTCTGTATATGATGCAATGGTAAGAATGGCACAAGATTTCTCACTTAGATATATGTTAATTGACGGACATGGGAATTTTGGCTCAATAGATGGTGATGGAGCAGCAGCAATGAGGTACACTGAAGCAAGAATGTCTAAAATTTCTGAATACATGCTTACAGATATAGAAAAAAATACTGTAGATTTTATGCCTAACTATGATGATAGATTACAAGAACCAACAGTATTACCAGCGAGAATTCCTGCACTTTTAGTAAATGGATCATCTGGAATTGCTGTAGGTATGGCAACAAATATACCACCACATAACTTAACAGAAGTTATAAATGGTATTATTAGAATGATAGATCAAGACGAAGTTACAGATGAAGAATTAATGCAAGAAATAAAAGGTCCAGATTTTCCAACAGAAGGAATAATACTAGGAACAGCTGGTATAAAGCAAGCATATAAAACAGGTAGAGGAAAAATTACATTAAGAGCTGAAACTGAAATAGAAGAAATGAGTAATAACAAACAACGAATATTAGTAAAATCTTTACCATATCAAGTTAATAAAGCTAAATTAATTGAAAATATGGCACATCTAGTAAGAGATAAAAGACTAGAAGGAATATCTGAAATAAGAGATGAATCAGATAGAAATGATAGAGTTAGAATTGTTATAGAATTAAAAAGAGACGCAAATGCACAAGTGGTTTTAAATCAATTATTTAAGAATACACAAATGCAAGATACATTTGGAATAATTATGCTTGCCTTAGATAAAGGACAACCAAAAATTTTAACACTAAGACAATGTTTAGAATTATACTTAGAACATAGAAAAGATGTTGTTTTAAGAAGAACTCAATTCGAATTAGATAAAGCATTAGCAAGAGCACATATATTAGAAGGTTTAAAAATAGCTTTAGATAATATAGATGAAGTAATAGAAATTATTCGTTCTTCATATGATGATGCAAAAGAAAGATTAATGGAAAGATTTGGTCTTTCAGATATACAAGCTCAAGCAATATTAGATATGAGATTAAAAACTCTTTCAGGATTGCAAAGAGAAAAAATAGAAAATGAATACAATGAATTAATGAAATTAATCGAACATTTAAGAGCTGTATTAGGTAGCGAAAAATTAGTTTTTGATATTATAAAAGAAGAGTTACTTGAAATAAAAGAAAAATTCGGAGATGAAAGAAAAACAAAAATAGTAGCTGCTGAGGGTGAAATAAATATTGAAGACTTAATAAAAGATGAACAAACAGTTATTGCCTTAACACATTTAGGATATATTAAAAGAATGCCTATTGATACATATAAAAGTCAAAGAAGAGGTGGAAAAGGAATAACAGGAATGACAACTAAAGAAGGAGATTTTGTTAAACAAATATTTACAGCCTCTACTCATGATACAATTTTATTCTTTAGTAATAAAGGTAAATTATATAGGTTAAGAGGATATGAAATTCCAGAAGCAGGTAGAACAGCAAAAGGAACAGCAATAGTTAATTTATTAAGTTTAGATAATGGAGAAAAAATTTCAGCAGTAATTCCTATAAACAACTTTGCAGAAGGAAAATATCTTCTTATGGCAACAAAAAATGGACTAATTAAGAAAACAGCATTAACAGAGTATAATTCTGCAAGAAAAACAGGTTTACAAGCAATAACACTAAAAGAAGATGATGAATTAATTACAGTAAAATTAACAGATGGAGAAGATAATGTTGTTTTAGTAACTACAGGTGGAATGTGTATAACATTTGATGAAAAAGATGTACGTCCAATGGGAAGAACAGCACAAGGTGTTATAGGAATAAAACTTTCAGAAGATGATAATGTAATAGGAATGGAATCTGTAATAGGTGGAAGCAACACAACATTATTAACAATTACTGAAAATGGATTTGGAAAAAGAACAGAACTTGATGAGTACAGAGTACAAAATAGAGGTGGAAGAGGAGTAATAACATATAAAATCACACCTAAAACAGGAAAAATAGTTGGAGTAAAACTTGCAACAAGTGATGAAGATGTAATGTTAATTACAGATAAAGGAACAATAATAAGACTTAACGTTGATGAAGTAAGTGTTCTAGGTAGAGCAACACAAGGAGTTACATTAATGAGAACAAATGATGGTGGAAAAGTTGTTAGTATAGAAACAATTGAACCTGAAGAAGAATAAATTAATATTAAATAATTGTAGTGGCGGTCATTGACCGCCATAAATTTTCATATTATATAATGTCAAACGTTGTAGGGGTCGGCGTTCTTAGAGCGACCCGTTGAGATTTTATAAAAAAATAACAATATATTATTTTTAATATATTGTTATTTTTTTATTATTAATTTTTATTTTTTATTTTTTAAATCTTAAATCATCACCAAAAAATTTGCAAATATTATATTCTCCGACTA
This sequence comes from uncultured Clostridium sp., assembly GCA_902461935.1. GTDB lineage: Bacteria > Bacillota > Clostridia > TANB77 > CAG-508 > Merdicola. The sequence goes on from CABPZP010000007.1 coordinate 49,639, forward strand.
TTCTTGAAAAAATTCTTTCATCATAAGTTTGTAAGATTTCACGAAGATTTAAATTTGTTGAAATAATAGTTTTTGTTGTTTTATTATTTTCATTTAAAGAACGTGTATTTATTACATTAAATAATTCTGTATATTTTATATCATTTTTAAATTCTGTACCTAAATCATCAATTATTAATAAATCTACATTAAGAAGGTCAGAGTAAAAATTCTTTAAGTTAGCATTACCAAATCTATAAGAAATAATATTATCTAACATATTAGGAGCTGTTTGATATAAAACTGTTTTATTAACATCCAATAATTCTTTAGCTATACAATTTGTAAGAAATGTTTTTCCGAAGTCCAGTGTTTCCGGTAAAAAGAAGATTTTTTTCATTAATATCGCTAAAATTTTCAATAAAGTTATCAGCAATTTTTCGAATATGTTTTATATTTTCTCGTGGAGAAATATTTGAATTATACTTTTCTTTATTAACTTCATCAGAATAAATATTGTATGAAAAACTGTTAAAATTGTCTTTTTCTAAATTTCCTATATTACTTTTATTATAACGTTCATTAATTAAAGCTTGTTTAACACATTTACATAGCTGTCTATTTCTATTTGAGTCTTCAAGAAAGCCAGTATCATTACATATAGTGCATTCAAAAACCGGTTTCAAATAATCAGAACTTATTTTTAATTTTTGTAATAAATTAGATTTTAAATTATTATAGTAATCTATTTTTTTATTAATTGAATTAATATCATCCATTGATTTATTCGATAAAAGTGACTGAGATTTTTTTATATATAATTTATTAAGATTATTTTCTATTTCTTCTAGTTCTGGATATGTATTAAGTAAGTGTTCTTTTTTTAAATCCACATCTTTTAAAGCTTTGTTATGTTTATACTCTACATCTGATAATATTTTATTTAATAATATATCTTTCATAACTTTCTCCTATTAAAATTTATTTGCATAAAGGGAATCTAAATTATCATAATTACGTTGTTCGTAATTCTGATAAGAAGTTTTCTTTTTTAAGTTTGAAATATTTTTATTTTTTTGTTTTGAATCTGCTAAGAATTTCTCAATTTCAGATGTAGTTTTTAAATCTCTATCGTGCCAAGTAGATAAAATTTTGTCTAAATAATTAAAATTAAAATTAGACTTAGATGTTGTTTGTTTTAAAGCTAATGTAATTATTTCTAAATCATACTCATAGTCAACAATCCACTTTTTTACGTAACTTTCTTCAAATTCTGTTAATTGTCTATTTAATCTTAGTTTTTTAGATATATCTTTTAATATTAGCGTGAATTTTTCTTGTTTAGCAAAATAATTTTCTAAATCTGTAAAAGTTTTTACGTTATTTTTGTGCCAACTTTCTGCTACTGTTTCTATATAATTTCTACTAGTACCATTTTTTTGAAAACAATGACTAAATAAAGCTAGCATAACTTCATCGTCAAAATTATATTTTTTAAACCATAAATCTATATCATTGTACCAAGTTGGACGCATCATACCTTGAAAACATAAATTGTTAATATTTTCTATAACTTTTGCTCTAGATTGACTCTTCTCATTTTTTTCAATTTCTTCTGGAGAAGATGAAAGTTTAGGTGAATATAAGCTAAACAATTCTATTTCTTGTAAATCATTAAAAATAAAACCAGAAGGTGTTTTAGTAATAACATTTTGTGTTTCCCAATATTTTAAAGCCTCCTCTATGGTTTTAAAAGAAAGATTAAGTTTTTTTGATAAATCATTTATTTTTATATCCTTATTATACTTAGATAAATATAAAATATATAAATATACTTTAATAAAGTCTCCACTTGCAGAAGATAAATATTCTGCAAAGAATACGTCAGGTATAGTTGTATTTGAAAATAAAGAAGATGGTTCTTTTAATTTTAATTTCATTTATTAAGCCTCCATAAAATTCTTTATGAAGAATTATACCATTTAAAACGAAATTTTACAATCAAAAGAGAATTATTTGTCAAATAAATAAACTTTAGGTCTAAATAAGAATTTAAAAAAGTAAACAAAAACATATAGTATATTTTCGTTATTAAAACCAATTAAACTTATTAATATGATTGGAAAAGTAAAAACAATAATAAAAAATATTTTTAGATTTATACTTTTAAATATAAAATTACAAATAAAAAATACTAGAATACTCCAAATTAAAACAAAAATTGCTGTTGAGTAATCAAAAACACCAAATAGCTTATTTTTTAAATTATAATTTTGCGGGAAAATAAACTTCATATATTAATTTTTCCTTTCTAAATAATAACATTTTATGATATCTTATAAATTTAATTTTAATTAAGAACTGCTTGTACATTACCTTCTTAAAATATTATTGAAATTTGAAATATTATTTTGTACATCTGTTGATATACCACCAAAAATTTCCTTTACATAAGAATTTGCTTTTATTAATGCATATATAGAACCTATATACATAAATTGAGAAAAAGGATCAGCGTTAAATTTTATAGAAAAAATAATTAAAAAAATAAAAGAAATTAATTGTTGCACAAACAATAAAGAAATAAAACATTTAATCCAAGACTTAAATATCCAACTACTGTTAGAATTTAATAGAGTTAAAATACAAAAAGGAAATATTAAAATAAATACTTTTACCATTATATATCTTAGAGAATAATTAAAAATTAAGTTTAAAAGACCAGTAGTTGATAAAAATTTAAGTATTCCATTAAAAGATAATAAATTTAAATCTCCCTCAACAGAAATACAGGAATTTAATTCATTTATTAGTTCTGAAAAACACATATTTTTGTTATATAAGTTTTCACCAATTTCTCTTATAGCTGAAGAAATAGTTGAGTTTAAAAATAACATTTTGTCACAAATAAAAAAGGAACTGTTTAAAAAAATAGATATTAATAAAATTTTAAAAATAAATTTAAAAGGAGATTCTATACGAGAATTTAAGTAGCTTGCAAATAAAAGCTGAATACAATAGTATAAAACAAAGCCTATTAATAGAGAATTGGCTATAAGCAAAATACCTTTATTAGAGTTTGTTCCTAAAATATTTTGAAAGTATTTATCGGATAAAATATTAGGTGTAATAAATGTTATATCATCTAAAATAGAATATAAAGAATTGTGTATAGAACCTAATAAATTATTAAAAATTGAATTAATTGTTTGAGTTATTATTTCAGTAATTTCAGTACTAGACATAGAACCTCCTTTTGGTTATCCAACTAAGCTTTTTACAGCTGCTAAAACTAAATCAATTGCTAAAATAAAAGCATAAGAAATTAAAGAATTACGCACTAATTTTTTTCCAGTTCTAATTTTTTCTTCATCACCAAAACTAAATTTTTGCATTAAAAATCCACTAGCCACAGATACTGCCGCAATAGGAGTGGCAATTTTCATAATCCATTTTTCGATTTCTTCAAATGCTTTTTGAATTGTAGAAACAAGTTTTGGATCTGCACAAAATGTTATTGTAGAAAAATTAAAAAATAATAATATAAAGAAAAGTAGGGTAAATATTAAATAAAATTGTCTTTTTTTCATTTTGTCTCCTTCTTAAAATATGGAATCATTTTTAATTTGGTAGGTGGTAAAATCATATTTCCATTAGAAAGAAAGCCTAAACAAGAGAATGTTTCTAAATTTTGAGTGAAAAAATTATAATCATAAATATAATCATTTTGTATTTGAGTGCTAATACTTTCTGATATATTTGATTTTTTTGAAAGAAAAGAATTGAAAATAAAATTATAGTTTGTTTCATTTGAATTTTCAGAAATACTTTTTAAAATTTTCTTTTTATCTTCTTTGCCAATTTGTTTTTGCACATTTTCTATAGTGAAGATATCATCAGTTCTAAACCATAATTTATTAATTAAATTTTGAACTATAACTTTTGTAGAATTTTCATCATGAAGAGTATTCAAAATAGAAGAATAACTTTGTGTTGCAACAATATTTATACATTTTGCCTCTCTAGACTGAGAAAAAAAGTCAGCATCTGTTGAAGTTACATATTCATGAAATTCATCACATATAAAACAAACAGTTCTAAGATTGTTTTTGTTGTATTTTAATCTTGTCATTACCTCAGTTTGAAAATCTAGTTTTAAATATGTAGCTATAATTTTAGCTAAATTTTTATATTCAAAAATATTCATGCATAATACAACAATTTTTCCTTTATTAAAAACCTCATTAAAATTTTTAAAAGATAACGAATTTTTATCAGAAGAAAAAGTATTTAAAACATCATAATCAGAAATAAAAACATTAGTTATTCTTGTTATTTCTGACTTTAAAATATTTAAAGTTCTATCATCTAAAGAAAAAAATTCTTTTTCTAAAAAATTAATTGAAGATAAAACATCATAAATTTTGTATTTATCTAATTTTCCTTTTCTAAATAATTTACGTATATAAATTATTTTTTCCATATAATATTTTTTAGAAGAAATTAATTCATGAAGTTCTTTAAATGTAACATAGCCATTATTATATATTCTACAAAATTTAATACATTCTGTTAATATTTGTTCAACTTTATCTAACCAATAACTTTCTGAATTATTAGGAGAAAATAAAGTTAAAATGGTTTTAAGTCTATTTGCTAGAACAATAGGTGATATATTGGGTTTATGAACGGGATTATACTTTTCACCAGAAAATAAACTAATAACTATTAAATCTTTTTCTCTATTATATTTTTTTGCGTATTCTTTTACTTGAAAATACATATTACCTTTTACATCTAAAATAAGCATACCTAATTTTTCATTTATATTATTGCTTTTGTACGAAATTAATTGTTCAAGAAAAGGGTAAATTGCCGAGGCTGTTTTTCCACTACCTATTGTTCCTGTTACTAAAATATTTTGAAATAAACTTTTTTCACATAAATATATTGGAAATCGTGTAGTAGAATCTAATCCAATTAATAAATTCAAATTAGAGTTATTATAAGTAATAGGAATTTGTTTATTTGATTCTATATTATTATTTGGAAATAATTTGTTATATAGTATATTTAAAAGAATGGTATTTGAAATAATAAAAATAAAAATTGAATAAAATTTTAATAATTTCCAAAAAAAAGGGTGTAAAGTACAAATATCAAAAGGGGTTAAAGTATATGGTATAATAATAGTTTTATAAAAAAATATTTTATGGAAAAATATAAGATATAATATAGAAAGAAGTAAGCAAAAAGTAAAAATAAATGCTTTTTTAGATATAAATATAATATTCAGAATAACACCTACCTAAGTTAAATTTTAAATTTTTTTAGTTTTGTACCTTGTTTTGAAAAGAAGAAATAATTACTGAAAAAAATATAAATTGAATAAAAAGTAAAAAAAGAATTTATAATAATAGAAACAAAAAATAAATTTAATAATTTAAAAATAAAATCACCTACCAAAATAAAAATGTAAACAAATATTATACAAAATATTAATATATGTCTATACTTTTTTTTAAAAAAGTGATAAAATGTAAGACATATTTCGACAAAAGGAGGAAAGATATGAAAATAGAAAAAACTACAAAAATTGGTGAATTACTAGAAGCAGCTCCAGAAAAAGCAGAAATTTTATTATCTGCAGGAATGCATTGTTTAGGATGCCCAGCATCACAAGCAGAAACATTAGAAGAAGCTTGCATGGTACATGGAATAGATGTTGAAGAATTGCTTGTAGAATTAAATAAATAATAGTATAAACTATAGGAATGTTCTAGTTTAGATGTAGGAGTCGGCATACTTAGAAAAATAACGACTTTGGAAGTTCTCATATGCACGGCTCCGAAATATTTGAGACAACAAGTATATCATAATTCAAAAGTTATACTAATCTTATTGAAAGTACTTATATAATTTGTACCGTATATGGATATTATGGTTTCATAAGGTAAGTTTTCTATGTAATTCAAAAAAATTCAAAAAAATTTTAAAAAAATGTTGACAATTACAGAAAAATAGTGTAATATATAGAAGCGTTGTTAATAAACAACTTATGTGGGCTATTAGCTCAGGTGGTAGAGCACTTGACTTTTAATCAAGTTGTCCCGCGTTCGAGTCGCGGATAGCTCACCAAAAGCAAATACTAATTTTAGAATTAGTATTTGTTTATTTAAGGCCCCGTGGTCAAGCGGTTAAGACATCGCCCTTTCACGGCGGAGACATGGGTTCGATTCCCGTACGGGTCACCAATTTAATATTTTGCCACTTTAGCTCAGTTGGCCAGAGCACCGCACTTGTAATGCGGGGGTCCTCAGTTCGAATCTGAGAAGTGGCTCCATAATTGTCAGTAGTTTTGCAATAAGCTTAATTACTGGCTTTTTTATATAATAGAAAAATTCTATTTTGGATGTAGGGGTCGACATTCTTAAGGAGATTTGCATAACAATTACATATTATTATATACAGTATAAAATATATCAAAATTTCAGAATAAAAATGATGACAATTAAGAATTTGCTCCCACATTATGTAATATTACACAAAAAAATAAAAATATAATATTTTCTAGAATTTTTAGTTTGAAAAAATTTATATAATATATTAGTATTTAATTACAAAATAAATTTGTTTGATTACCAACGGTCAAATTTGTAGATGTATGTGTATCCGGAAATGCACATACTTTTTTTGTATTATAGGAAATTATTATTTTTTATTGTAGGGGCGGACGCCTCTGTCCGCCCACGTATAAAAATAAAATTATTCATTAAATGCAATTTTAATATCTTCTATAGCTTGTAATAATTCAATTTTTTCATTATCATTAAAATTTTATTTAGAAAAATCAATTATTTACTGTATATTTTTAATATTATTTCTAAACTTACTCATCCAATTATGTATTGAAACGATTCAAATGTGAAAATGATTTGCTTTTTCTTCCTATAAATATTGAAATATCAATAAAAAACAAGTATAATTGCTTATACCAAGTAATTTCAAGAATTGTTCACATTATAAAACGAGCCCCCGCATTACAAGTGCGGTGCTCTCTAATAATAAAAATTAAAAAAGGAGAAAATTTATGAAAACAGCTATTATTACAGGAGGAGCACGAGGAATAGGCAAGGCTATATCAATAGCATTAGCAAAGAACGGGTATAATGTAGTAATTAATTATAATACTTCTGAAAAACAAGCTTTAGAATTACAAGAATATATAGAAAAAAGTAATAGAATAGCAGAAATTTTTAAGGCTGATTTAACAAAAAGAGAAGAAGTAAAAAGATTAATTCAATTCACAATACAAAAATTTAAAACAATAGATGTGCTAATTAATAATGCAGGAATTAGTTTAATTAAGCTATTTACAGATTATACAGATGATGATTGGCATAATATAATAAATAGTAATTTATATTCAGCTTTTTGTACAACTCAAGAGGTATCAAAATTTATGATAAATAAAAAACAAGGATGTATAATAAATATTTCTTCAATATGGGGAGAAATTGGAGCTTCTTGCGAGTGTTTATATTCTATTACTAAGGCTGGAGTAGATGCATTAACTAAATCTTTAGCAAAAGAATTAGGTCCATCAAATATTAGAGTAAATTCAATTGCTCCAGGCATTATAAATACAAAAATGAATAGCAATTTAAATAAAAAAGAAATAGAAGAAATAAAGGAAGAAATTCCTTTAGAGAGAATTGGAGAACCAGAAGATATTGCGAAATGTGTTGAATGGCTTATAGAAGATACCTATACAACAGGGCAGGTAATTTCTATAAATGGTGGCTGGTCAATTTAAAGAATGCAATAAAAAAAATGGCCTTTGGCCATTTTTTTTATCTTATTTTATTCTTCTGTTATTTTTCTTTTATAATTTCCAGATAATATTTTTGGTACATATTTTATTAACTTATAAACAGCTAAACGAATTTTTTTACTCCATATATAAGATTTTCTAAGTCTATGAGGTTTACTTAAAGAAAATTCGTTATTTTCAACAGCTATTAAATCTGTACATACTTTTTCTATTGGAAAAATATAATTTTCTCCATTATTATTATCCCATACATCTTCACTATTTTTAAAACAGAAATTAAAAGACTCGCTATCTGGTAAAGTTATTTCAGCTTGATAACCTAAATCTGTTTTTTTCATTTCTATATCATTAACATTTTCCCAAGAAGGACCAAAACCATAATGTAAAAAAATATTTCCTTCATAGTCATCTTGAAATAAACTTCCTGTATAAGAAAGCTTTATTGTAGTGTTTTCAACTAATTTATCTGTATTAAAAAAAATATTTTTAGTTAGTTCCATAATTGTTCTCCTTATTTGTCTTTTGAATATAATCAATTATACCATTAAAAAAATATTATTCAAGTAAATTTTAGAAAAAAATAAAATATATTGTAAAAAAATATTTTTTATGATAGTATTTTATCGAAAAAGATAGGGGAGTTAATATGGAAGAAAATAAAAAAGAAGAAAAATTTAAATTTGTAAAAAATGTAACAAATAATAAGAAAAAAATAATATTAACAAGTATTATAATTATAGTTGCATTTATATTAATAACATTGTATTGCACAATATTTGCACTATTAAACATAAATAATACTAAAATTATTAGTGGGGTAAAAATAAATAATATTGATATTTCTAATTTAACACAAGAAGAAGCTAAAGAAAAAGTACAAAAGTTAGTAGATGAAAAGAAGAAAGAAAATATAAAATTACAAAAAGATGACTTTGAAAATGATTTAAGTGTTGAACAATTAGAAGTTAACTATGAGGTAGATAGTGCAATAGAACAAGCTTATAATATAGGAAGATCAAACAATATTATAAAAAACAATTTTGAAATAATGAAATGCAAAAATAAAGAAAAAAATATAGAATTAAATTTTCAATATAATGAAGAAAATTTAAAAAATATAATAACTGAAATAAACGGAAGTATACCAGGAGCAGGCAAGGAAACATCTTACTTTATAGAAGATAAAAATTTAATAATTACAAAAGGAACAAAAGGAAATGCTATAAATGAAGAGGAATTAAAGGATGTTGTAAAACAAGATTTAAGCAAAATAGAAGAAAAAGAGCAAACAATAGAGATTCCAGTGCAAGAAAAAGAGCCAGATGCAATAGACATTGAAAAAATTTACAACGAAATACATACTGAAGCTAAAGATGCATATTACACTAAAGATCCATTTACAATCTACCCACATGTAAATGGAGTAGATTTTGCAATAAGTATGGATGAAGCTAAAAAAATTATTCAAGAAGATAAAACAGAATATACAATTCCTCTAAAAATAACTGTTCCTAGTATAACAACAGATAAATTAGGTTCAGAAGCTTTTCCAGATTTATTAGGTTCATATTCAACTAAATATGATGGCGGAAATTCTGATAGAACAACAAATTTAAGAATAGCAATAAATAAAATAAATGGTACTGTAGTAAATCCAGGCCAAACATTTTCATATAACACAACATTAGGAGAAAGAAGTGTTGCTGCAGGATATAAAGAAGCAAAAGTTTATCAAGGTGGAAAAGTAGTTGATGGAATTGGTGGAGGAATATGTCAAATATCATCTACACTTTACAATGCAGTAGTATATGCAAATTTAGACATAGTAAGTAGAAAAAATCATGGATTTATGACATCATACGCTGGAGCAGGAAGAGATGCAACAGTTGTATATGGAGCTATAGATTTTAAATTTAAAAATACAAGAAAATATCCAATAAAAATAGTAGGAAGTGTAAAAAATGGAATTGCAAAAGTAGATATATATGGAGCAAAAGAAGAAACAGAATATAAAGTAGAATTTCAAACAAATGTAACAGAAACAATACCATATAATATAACATATATAGATGATGAAACTCTTCCTATTGGCAAAGAAGTAGTTGAACAAAAAGGTGCAAACGGATGTAAAAGCGTAACATATAAAATATTATATTTAAACGGAGCAGTAGTATCAAAAAAAGTTTTATCAACAGACACATATAATGCAATGGAAAGAGTTATAAGAAGAGGAGTAGCAGCGCAAATAGCAGAGCCAGTTCAGCAACCAGCAGAAGAGCCAACAACTACACCCGTACCTGATCCAACACCAGATCCAACAACTCCTGGCACCAATACAACAACAGAAAATACAGTAACGACAACGGAATAAAAAGCAAATTAATAAAAAAAGTGTTTTGGCCACAGGGGCAGAATTAAGGTATCTGCACCTATGGCGTTTGACAATAATTTTATAGCAATATAATAATATTTGTGTAAAATATAATTATAATAAAATTATAGGGGCGACCATTGGTTGCCTTTTATATCTTTTTTAGTGGTCAATGACTGCTGAAAATATTATTCAATATTAATTTTGGGTAATGAATTATTACTAGGTCCATAGATACATTTTCCATCTATATTATAACGTGAACCATGACAAGGACAATCCCATGTTTTTAATGTATTATTCCAAGAAAGTAAACAACCTAAATGAGAACAAACAGGTTTTACAGCATGAATTTCCTCATTTTCATCTTTATATACTCCGATTATTTCCCCATCAGCTTTAAAAATTTTGCTACTGTTATTAGGAATTTTTTCTATATCGAAATCCTTTAAAATGAACTTTTTAAAAATAACTCCTTCTGTAGCTTCTTTTATATTATTTTTTGTTTCATCTATATTTTTAAAAGGATGAAATCTTTTTGAATTAAACAAGTATGCATATTTATTTGGTATACCACAAATTTCATCGCAAAGAATGTTTGCAGCAAGGTTAGAAGTAGTTATACCCCACTTTTTAAAGCCTGTAGCAATATATACTTGTGGCATAAAAGTGGAAAACGATCCAATATAAGGAAGTTTATCCACAGAAACGCAATCCTCCGTTGACCATTTTGAGATTACTTTATTATCAGGATATATTTTATTTGCAATTTGTTCTAAAAATAAATAGGCATTTTGGGAATCTTGTAATTTTCCTGTTTTATGGTCGAAACCAGCAATAATAGCTATTTTTTTATTATTATAAAAGGCAGTTCTGTAAGAGAGTGTTGGAGCTTCAAAGCTAATATACATATTATCTATAATAGGCAAATTAGTTTCTAAAGCTATAGCATAAGCAGAACTTTGGTACATTTTTAAAAAGTGAAATCCTGGAAAATTAATAAAAGGATAGCCACATGCTAAAACAACAAATTTACTATTAACACAACCATTATCTGTTAATACAGTGTAAAAATCATCATTCTTTTTTATATCATTAACCTTTGAATTCTCATAAATATTAACCTTATAATTTTCTAAAATTTCTAACAAACCATTTATATACTTTAGTGGATTAAATTGTGCTTGATTTGGAAATTTTATAGCAGATTTTATTGAAAGAGGTAGTTCTATGTTATCTATTAATTCTGCATTAGGGTTTATATGTTTTAAAGATTTAAATTCATCTTTAAATTGAATTACATTGCTTTCTTTTTGAGTAAATACATATGCACTGTTCTTTTCAAAATCACAATTAATGTTATTATAATTAATAATATTTTCTATGTTTGATTTAGCAAATTCATTAGCCTCAAAATAATCTTTAGCAAATTCTAATCCAAAAGTTTTATATAAATAGTCATAAAAAATATTATGCTGAGATGTAATTTTCCCAGTTGTATTTCCGGAAGTTTTTTGTAAAATACAATCTTTTTCTAAAATAGAAACAGAAAAGCCTTTTTTACATAAATAATAAGCCGTAGAAATACCTGTTATTCCTCCACCAACAATACACACATCGCAATTAATATCTTTATTTAATTTCTCATAAGTTTTCAATTTACAAGAATCTAACCAAATACTCATAAAAACACTCCCTAAAATTCAATTAAAAATATTCTTTACAAAAAGAAACAAAATATTCTAAAAAGGTTAAATCCCTATAAAAAATGTAAAAAAATGCAACAATTATTACAAAAATGTAAATAAAATGTATAAAAAGAAATATAAAATCTAGAAAAGGTACTTCCCTAAAGCAAAAAACGTAAAAATACTGAAATATAAGGAATTGGAAGAAAAACACTATTGAAAATAAAAGAGAAATTTTTTATTATTTAATTAATATAAAAGGTTTAGAAAGGGAGTACGAAGATGAATAAAAGGAAGGCATTAATTACAAGTATAATTACAATTTTAATTCTAGCAATAGCTGGGATTGTTTTTGCAAGCATTAATTCAACTCAAAATAATTATGCAGTTGAAGTGGTTAATGATGGAAGTGAAGTTTCAACAGAAGATGATAACATGAAATCACAAACAAAAATCATAAATGTAAATGAAGATAAAGACGAACTTACATATGAAACCACACTTACAAACATGGTAAAAGCAACAAAAGAAAAAGAAATTGCAATAGTAGTAGATACATCATACAGTATGGAGCAAAACTCTGAAGGATATGATATAAAAGCAACGGCTATAGATATGGCAACAAATATATTAAACAGAGTTAATGGCTCAAAAGTTTCAGTAGTTGATAATACTGGAATAAAAATAGCAAGAACAAACAGTATATCTGATATAAAAAAAGCAATAAATGGCTTAACATATTCAAGTGGAACAACAATAGAAAAAGGAATTGAATATGCATATAGTTCTTTTGATAATAGCAAAGATAACGATAAATATGTAATAATAATTACCGATGCAACAGATCCAGCAAAAGCAAAACTTGAAGATATGGAAACAAGAGGAGTAAAGGTTAATTCTATATTAGTGGATATAACAAGTACTGAATTTGGAAATGAAGAATCTCCAATACCAAATTCAGGTAAAGTTTACTTAATGAAAAACTATAGTGTAGACACTCTTGTTAACGATATAAATAAAATAGTTAGAGATATTACTTTTACAAATAAATTTAATGAAGAAATATTAAAAGATTCAAGTAAAGGAAACTTTAATTTAGAAATAATAGATTCTGAAACAGATGGAACAGCCACTATAAATAAAGATGGAACAATTACTTGGAATGTAGAAAATATAAGTGCCTCTGAATCTGCAAAATTAAAATATAAGTTAAAACTAAACAAAAAACAAACATTAGCAACATATTCCATTTATGAAGATATAAAAACGAATAAAGAAACAACAATAAAATATACAAAAGATGGCTCAGAAAAAAGTTTACAAGGTAAAGAAACAGAGCCAACAATACAAATATGTGATGCATATGATGTTGTATTGCAAGCAGTTGGAAGAGATACTACAATACCAGTAGAAAATGCAAAAATAAATGTTACAGGAGTAGATGAAAAAGGTAATATAATTGTAAATAAACCAGGTTTAGTAACAGATAAAGAAGGAAAAGTAACAATAAAAAATATAACACAATTAGGAAAAATAAGATTTACAATTACACCAGATGTAACAGGATTACTTGGATACGATACAACAAAATCTGTAGAATTAGAAGTAAACAATAAATATGGAGAAACAGGAGGGGAACTAACAACAGTATATACAGAAGATTCAAGTTTAGTTTCAACAGACGATACAAATGGAAGAAGAAAAGTAGAAGCATTAGTACCTATAGAATTAAAGAAATTTACAATAAAATTAAGCGCATCAGACTTAAGCGATGATACAGCAAAACTAGAAGGAATAAACTTTAGATTAATTCAACCAAAATTAAATAACAAATATGAAATGGGAGCATTATATGGTACAACAGACAATAATGGAGAAATAAATTTTAATGCTACAGTAATGTCAGAAGGAGAATATGATTACATATTATCTCAAACATCAGATAAATTTGGATATGAAAATGTAGGAAATACAACAGTAAGAATAAAATTTGATAGTAACGGAGATGTAGTAGAAAAAGGAGTTTATACATTATATAATTCAAATGTATCAGCAGAAAGAATAGAAAAAAATCAAGTATTAATAAATGTAAAAGAAAAATGTAATAACTCGAATACATTTAATATAAAAATGAACTTGGTAGATGAAGAAACAAAACAAGCAATAGAAGGTGCAATATATGATATAAGAGTAATAAATGTTGCAAGTAGTGGAAATGATACAGTTACATATACAAAAGCAACAGGAACAGATGGAAATATTGAATTTAGAGCATTAGGAGTAGATGATGGATATACAAAAATTGAATTACACGAAAGTGCTCCAAATAGCTCATATATTGCGGAAAGTAATGATAAAGAAATAATAATAAAAAGAGAAAATGGAATTATAAAAGAAATTACAATAGGAAGACAAATTGCTAGAATAGATCCAGATAACAATAATGGAATTGTTGTTAGTTTAACAAGCAAGAAAAAACAAGAACTTAACGTTGTAAGAGTACACGTAACAGATAAAGAAGACATAGGAATGAATTTAATAGGTGTTCCTATGGAATTAGAAGATATTACGCCAGATGGAAAAAATAAAGGAAAAGTATTATATGTAAAATCAGATACAAATGGAACAGCAAACTTTGTATTAGAAGATCCAAAAACAATACAAGATGGAACATATATATTTGAAGTAAGAGCAAATCCAATACCAGTTGGGTATATACTTCCAGATACACAAACAATAAAAGTATCTGTATTAGATGGAAAAATTACAGATATAATTGGAGTAACAACACCAGGTGTAATTACGATTTTACAAAATCCAACAATGTTAGAAGAAAATCTTAATGAAACATTTTCAAACATTGCTTATATAGACTTTGCAATGGAACCAGATAGCAATACTACATCATATTTAAAAATACAATTAAAAGATAAAGACAGTGGAAATCCAGTAAAAAATGGAAAATATCAAATTACAATGGAAAGAGATGGAGCTCAAATAGCAAATGCAGGATCAACAGGAAAATACACAAATACAGATGGAATAGCTAAAATGAGCATACCAGGTCTAGATAAAAACAGAGTAACAATTACAATTGCACAAATATATGACGAAACAAGACAAAACGGATATAAAGTAGATAAAAACATATATCAAATAACAGTACACAAAGAAAATGGTGAAAGTATAGTTGTAGATAATACACAATTAGATGATGGATCACCATTTCCAGTTGGAGTAAGTGTAACTTATGAAGATAACAATGATGATAGTAAATATGATACAATTGTATTTAATCATATAAACACTGTATTAAATCCAGGAGATGTGTTACTTGATTTCACAGTATTAAAATACGACTATGTAACTAAAACTCCAGATCAACAACAAGAATTAGTAATATGGTCAGACGACTTTAATATATATAATGAAACAACAAAAAATTTTGAAGCATTTGGAAAAGATAATCCATTTAATCCATTTACAACAGGTGTATATGGGTCAAATAATAATCCAGGACAAACACAAATTATGTTAAAACCAAATAATTTGCCAGAAGTAGAAGATGTAAATAGAGATGGATTTCCAACAGGAGGAGCAATTTTACATATAGGAGAATATAACAATACAACAAAAGAAGTTATTGAAGGAACAGAATACCAAATACAAATAAACTTTACATATTCAAAAGATACAGGAACATATAAATATAGTGGATATTCAAACCTTTCAAATTGGTATTTATTAAAAGATTTCCACCACTCTACAGCAATGAATACTGCAGAAGGATATAAAGAAACTGCAATTCTAGAATTATGGTCAAATTATGGACAAACTGCAAACTTTGCAATAGACTTTAGCAAATATAATAAAGATAACGAAGAATTAGTAGGAGCAAAATATAAATTAAAAGCAGTATTACCAACAGGTAAATTTATAGAATTAAAAACAGATGTATTAAATGGAGATAACACAGTTGAAATACCAAACTTATTTGTAAAAGATGGAACAATATTAACAATATCAGAAATAGAAGCACCAATTGGATATCAAGTAGATAAAACAGAGACATCATTTATAATAGAATCTGTAAATTCTGCAACAGGAACAGCAACTATAAAGCCATATGGAGAACAAAATAATAGAGTAAAATTAGATGGAAATAAATTAGAAAAACAAAAAGATGGAACATTCAAATTTGTACAAAAAATAAAATTAACAGATTTAGAAGTAGACAACTTGAAAGTTGGAATACAAACAAAAGATAAAGATACAAATAAAGGAACAAAAGGAAATACATATTTAATAGAAGCAAGCTCAGGTTCTGTAAAAACAACGGGGGCAACAAGTGAAGATGGAATGGTTTATTTACAAGTAGGTTCAGAAAAAAGAAATGACTATGTAGAATACACAATAAGCCAAAAAATATCAGATGGAACAAAAGTAGCACAATATTATAAAAGATTAAAAGAAGATATACACATAAAAGTATATTTTGATGCAAATGGAAATATAGAAACAATAGATCCAAACGATAATTACAACGCTTTAAATAGCACAGACCCAAACTACAACAAAACATGGTTCATAAGCGAAGTAAATAGTGATAATAGACTAGGTATTACAATTTTACAAGAAAGAGAAGATCCTTTAAAAGTTAATGTAAAAACGAAAGATGCATTTACAGGAGCAATTGTAAATGATGTTGCAAATTTTGAAATAACGCCAACAGAGAATTTAACAGGAAAAGGAAGTTCATATATAGAAGTAGGATATGTAGATCCAACTAAAACAGTGACATATAATTTAAAAACAATAACAAAGGAAAATTATGTTACACCAGATGATCAACAATTTTCAATAACATACGATGAAGAAGGAAATATAACAAATGCAAATATAGCAGGAGATAGTTCAAAAATAACAATAAAAAAAGAGGCAAGTGATGTACACACAGTAAATATAGAACTAACAATAGAACCAGCAGTGCCATTTGAAATACACAATACAGACTTTTATGAAAATACAGATTTAGCAAACGGAAAATTTGTAATAGAAAGAGAGGATAATGTAAAATCAAACGAAAAAATAACAGATTCAAATGGTCATGTAGTTGTATATGATGGAGCTTTTGGAGAAGGAACAAGTTCAAGTAATAGAACATATATTTACACTATTAAACAATTAGAAGCTAAATATGGGTACGCAACAGTAGAAGACTTTAAAATAGCAGTAGAATATAACTCAAAAAGAGAAATTGTAAGTGCAAGAGTAAGCGAAGATACAGATTCTACAAATAAATTAATAAAAGTAACAGCAAAAACAAATACAGGTTTAAATGGAAACAATAAAGGAATTGTAAATATAGAAGTTAAAAACTTACCAGCATTTAAAATTAATTTAGATAACTATGATAGACCCGATTATAACGAAGGAATTATAACAAATTTAGCAGGTGCAGAATATGAAATAACATCAAACTATAACACTTCAGCAAAAGCAATAAAATCAACAACAGATACATTACAATTTATAGTAGGAAGAAATCCTATTAATGGAACAGGAATATACACAATAAAAGAAACAAAAGCAGAAATAAACCATCAAACAATAGAAAAAGATATAACAGTAACAGTAGAATTTGCAGACGGAAAAGTAGTAGATAGCTCAATAAGAATTTCAGACAACGAAAATATACCATATTCAACAGTTAGCGCAGTAACACCTAAGGTAAATAATGAAGATTATCATGCGATTAACATGAATATTAGAAATAACAAACTAATACAAGTAAACTTACATAAAATAAATGAAGATGAAAATCCAGTAAGTAATGTAAAATTCAGAATAGAGGGTAAAAATAAGGAAAATGATGAAGTATTATTTACACAAGAGTTAACAACGTTAGAAGGATTAGGAGCATTTAGATTAAATAGAGCTTTAAATAATACAACAATAATATATACAATAAAAGAATTAAAAAATACAGCAGGATACCAATACATACCAGAAGATTTAACTCTAGAAATTACTTATGATAATAATGGAAAAATTGCAAAAAATGATGATAATAATTATAGAGTAAAACTAACACCAGAGGTTAGTTGGGCAAAAATAACAAATATAACAGACTTTGCAATAGACATGAATGTTACAAACGAAAGAATAAAAGAAATAGGGGTAAACTTAAATACTATAGATAAATATGACAATAATAAAAGAGCAGAAAAAGCTGAGATAAAGGCATACTTTGTAAAAGATAACACAGCATTTGACGAAGATGAAAATCATACAAATACATTAATAACAGGTAGAGATGATGATAATGATGGAGAACCAGATTTTTCACATGGACAAGACTATAAAACATTAGGAAGAGCAGAAGATATAGTAAAAAATGAAATTGAAGGAAAGAAAACAGCAACATTAGTATTAAAAGAAATAAAAACTCCAACATCATATTACGATACAATAAATAAAGTATCAAAAGATAATATCTATATGAATTGGGGATACTATGGAGTAAGTAGTGCAAGAATTGACTTAACATTTACAGATGAAGGTAAAATTGCAACAGCAAATCTTATTCCAGATAGTTTAGGAACAAGTCCATTAGGAAAATGTTTAGATTCACAATACATTACACTTACAATAGATCCAACAAATCCATATGCTTTAAATATAGATTTAAGGTATTATCCAATGCTTGAAATGACAATAAATGCAGTTTCAGATGATACATATGAAAGAGCAGAAGATAATAATGATAATGATTTAATAGGAACATATAAAATTAGAACTCAACATTATGATGATATTGTTAGTATATATTTTGATAAAAATACAAATAGAAGAAATGGTTTGGTAACTGCAGGATATATAGGACAAGCTATATTAAGAGGAATAGTACCTTCAACAATAAGGCAAGATTCAAAAATAAAAAATAAAGAAACAAATATATACGAGGCAAACAATTATGGATTATGGCCAGGAGAGCAACAAGAAATTAACAATGAAGAAGATATAGAAAATGGAGGAAGAATAAGATACTTATATATATCAGAGCCAAACAATGAGCAAAAAAGTGAACCAGCAGATAACTACGAAGGATACAAACAACTTCAATACCAACAAAATGGACAACAAGATTATTCTCCAATGTATATGAGCTTCAACAATGCTTTAATGGGAGCAATTAGAGTAAAATACAATGAAAAAGGAGAAATAATAGAAGCAATAATACTAAAAGATAAACAAGCAAATTCAGACAATAGAGATGAAAACAATGATAAATCTGAATATATAACAGTAGAAATTTCAGACAATAAACATGGAATAATAGTTAAATCACAATACAAGAGAACAACAACAATAGAAACAAAAGTTGTAGACAATGTAACAGGAGCAGAACTAAATAACATAACATTATATCCTTTTAAAGGAAAAACAGTAAATACAAATAATAACTATACATTTTATCCTTCTGGAATGAAGAACTTATCAAATGGAGAAAATACATGGACATATTGGGGAGGAAACGATGCAAATGGAAGCAATCAATATGTAATAGGAACAGAATTTAATAATTCAACACAATATAATGGTTACTCAAATATTGGAGATGTAAAATTAGATATACATTACGATAAATATGGTTATGTAGATAAAGAAGCTTCAAAAGTTGTAAGTACAAATGCAAATGGAGATCCAAATGCAGTAATAACAGCAGTAGACAAAGATAGAATATATTTGAATATTATTGCTAATAGAAAATTTGATATACAAATAGATAAAAAAGATAAATATGACAATTCAAAAACAATAGACAATGTTAGATATTCTATAACATCATCAAAATACGATTGTGGAAGTGCAAATAGTACACAAACAAATGTAAGAACAGATATAGAACAAGGAAAACGTCAATCTATAGGACTAATGCACAAAGGTGAAACTGTAAGATATACAATATCAGAAACATTTACACCAGAAGGCTATTATACAATGGATGACTTCTATATGGATGTAACATACAATAAAAATGGAGTTATAACAGAAATTGTATTAGAAGATGGAACAAAAATATACGATTCATTAGGAATACATGAAAGCTCAGACCTTCCAATAAAATTAGTATCAGTAGCACCAAAATACGAAGGACTGAAACCACAAAGTATAACAGACTTAAGGTTTGAGCTAATTAACACACCAAAATTTAACACAAATATAACTACAAAAGACCAATTCTATAAAGAAGAACCAATAAAAGGGGTAACATACACAATACAAGATATAACACACAATATATCAGCTACAGGAAATCCAACAACAAATGAAAACGGAAAAATAGACACATATGTTGGAACAGTATATCCAAATGAAAAAGTAAAATATAAAATAACACAAACAAATATTGCAAATGGATATTATGCAAAAGATTCAGACATAGAAGTAGAAGTTGAATTTGATACATTAGGATATGTTACAAATTATGTGGTAACAAAAGGAAATGATAATCAATCAGAAATAAAAATACAAACAGGAAAAAGAGGCCTAAATATAACAATATATAATAAGCCAAAAGATGTAAAAATTGGATTTGAAAAATATGATCAATTAACAGAAGATAAACTAGAAAATGTAGGATTCCAAATAACAGCACAAGAAATAAGCACAACTAAAAAATCTACATTCGATGAACAAACAAGTGCAACAGGAAATATAACAGAAACAATAGATACATTTAATAGTGAAAAAGAAGTATTATATACAATTACAGAAACAAGGCAATTAGATGCATACAGAAGAATTGGTGATATACAAATAAGAGTAAAATATGCATCAGATGGAAGTATAGATTACTACAATGTTGATAGTAATCCAAGTAATGTAGGCATAAAATTTGCAGATAAAAAATTCGAAACACTAGCAAATGGAGATAAAGTTCATATAAAATTAAATATTGCAAATGATGATACATATGATGTAGTTGTTAGAGATGAAGACAAAGATATAAGCAAATTAGGAGTACAAGGAACTAAATACAATATAACAATAAATGGAGATAAGTTAGAAAAAGTAAATACAACAGATGGTAATGGATATACATCAGCATTAAATAGAAAAGAAAATGGAAATATAACAATAAAAGTTTCAGAAGAAAAAATAGGAGACGGATATAGAGAAAATCTTTTGAACTCTGCAGAATTAACATTTATAAAGGGCATAAAAACATATTCTTTGAAATTAGATGAAAAATCTATTGCCGCAAATGGATACACATTACTTTCTGGACCAACAGATTGCTATGATACAAATTATAAAAATGGTACAGAATATGAAATCAGCCTAGATAATGCAACTAGTACAACATTATTCTTAAGAATTTTTGAAGATACAGGAAAGATAACTTATACATTTAAAAATAATTCAAAAGAAATGCTAAAAATAAGAAAAATAGATTCAATAAGTGGAGAACCGCTAGAAGGAGCAGAATTTACTGTAGAAGCACAAGAAGTAGATTCTTATGGAAATCCACAAGATGACCCAACAACAATTGTAACAAACTTAAGAACAAATAGCGAAGGAATAGCAACTTATGACTTAGGAACAAGGCCACAAAGCAAAAAAATAAAATATACATTTATAGAAACAACAGCACCAAAAGGATATGTAGCAATAGAAAATGTTTCTGTAACATACACATATGATGTAGATTGTAAGATAACAGATAAAGTAAGTTCAAATAAAAGAATAAAAGGTGACGATAGTTGGTACGATCTAAATGTAACAATTAAAAACGGAGATTTAAATACATATAGTGTAAAAGTAATTTCTGTAGATTCTAGAAAAGGCTCAACAGCAAAAGGAATGTCAAATAATAGAATAAATGATTCCGTGTTTGATATATCTGTTACAGATAGTACAGGAAAAGTATTAAAACAAGTAACAAATACAAAAACAGCCGATGGATTAGATAGTTTTGGATATGTAGAAAGCGGAATGATAAAAATAGATAACTTAACAACAGAAGGAACAATATCTGTAAACGTAGCCCAAAAAGGAGTTATAGAAGGATTTGTAAGAGGAGAAAATCAAACAGCAGGAACAGTTACATTTGAAAACAACTATGTAAGAACATCTCCAACAGCACAAGCAGAAGTTTCATTAAGTAACTTAAAAGAAAATGGATTTATAGATTCATATATAGATACAAACGAAAATGAAATAGTTATAAAAGTATACAATGATCCACAAACAAAATTAAACTTACATAAACAAGATTTAGATACTGGAAAACCAATAGCAGGAGCAACATTCACAATAACATCTCAAATAGATGGAAAGAATCAAGTTGCAACAACAGATACAAGTTTAAATGTAACAACAAATGGAACAGACGAAGAAGGAAACGAAGAAGTAATAATAGGAGCACCAGAATATGGAAAAACAGTAGTATATAAAATACACGAAAATGCTCTAGATCAATATAAAGAAATAGAAGATACAAAAATAAAAGTGACCTACGATGCATATGGAAAAATTACAGGATGGGAAATATTAGGAGACGAATCTTACGTTCAAGTAAAAGATCAAGTATTAAGAAGAAAAGGCAAGTTCGATTGGAATACATATTCTTCAGAACAATTAAAAGCCATATTAGAAGAAAAGGATGAAGAGGGAAACAAAACATCAGAAATGGTTAAAACTGTAGGTTCAAGAAGACTAAATGTAGCAATAAGCAATAAAGCTGAAGATAAAATAATTCCATATACATTAATTGTAGAAGCACAAGATGAATTAAGAGTTCCTGTATCAGGAATAGATATTGACTTAAAACTACAACAAGATAAAGGAGAAAGACCAGTATATCCAACAAAAACAACAAACAATAAAGGTCAAACAACATATACAGCACAAGGTTCAGATAGACTAAGCATTAATATAGAGATATCAAATGCACAAAACTACACATTTAATGAAAACCTAAACTGTATATTATACAAAGATTCATCTACTGGAGAAATAAAAGCTTTACAAAACAATAATATTTATCCAGAAATAGACAATGTAAATCACATTGTAAAACTTGTAATACTATGTGAAATACCAGATAATAAATTTAATTTGGCGTTATATAAAATGAACCAAGCAGCAAACACTACAATAGCAGATAATCCAGCAACATTTACAATAACAAAAGAAGAAAATTTATCTGAAAGTGTAGTTGTAGAGAAAACGATAGCTTCTAGAGTACAAACAAATGAAGCAGGTATTCTTAACTTACAAAAGTTAAATATGCCAGAAACTATTGGAACATACAAATATAAAATATATGAAAATGAAGCACCAATAGGATTTAAAAAATTAGAAGATCCAATAGAAGTAAATATTACATTTGCATTAAATGAACATGGAAACAAAATAATAACAAATATAGAAACAAATGACGAAAAAAATGCATATATTGCAAAATTTGCAACAAAAGGAATGATTATATGTGTAAATAACGATGAAGAAGTAGCAGAAGATAAATATATGATAAATGCATTTAAAGTAGATGCTGAAACATCAGAAAAAATAAATGGTGCAATGTTTAAAGTAAAATTACCAGACGAACAAGGTACAACAGTTGTAACAGAATCTGGAGAAAATACAACAAACGAAGGACAATTAGATTATTGTTATGTAGAACAAGATAAAGATTACAAAGTACGATTGAAAGAAATGGAAAGACCAGACGTTTCAGTTATAAAATCTGTACAAGAATCTGGAAATGTATATAAACACGAATATATATTCCAAGAAATTTCAGCACCAGATGAATACGAATTAAACAGAACACCGATAAAATTAACATTAGAATTTGATATAAAAACAGATGATAAAGGAAATGAAAAGGCAATAATAAAAAATGCAATATCAAGCGATAACACTAGATTAATTATAAAAGAAGTTAAAGAAGACAGAGTAAACTTAGAAATATTAAATAACAAAGAAAGCAAGTTATCTGGAGCACATAGAGTTACATACAATGAAAACTCAACAGAAATAGTAGACAATATGCCTTCAGATCAAGCAAAACTTACAGGAATAGACTTAAAATTAGACAGCAAAGTACCAACAATAGAAGGACTTAAATTTACAGGATGGAATACAGAAAGCGATGGAAGCGGAACAACATATCAGCCAGGAGATGCATACACTGTAGACGAAGACATAACCCTATATGCACAATGGAGCATAGCAGATTACAAAATAACATACAATGCAAATGAACCAATAGACCAAGAAACAAAAGAGAAAATAGGAACAGCCCAAAATATTCCAGAAACACAAATGAAAACATACGCAAAAGATATAATATTAGATGATGATGATGCAACTCCAGAAATTACAGACTTAGAAGAAGAATACGAGTTTGCAGGATGGAACACAAAAGAAGATGGAACAGGAACAGAATATAATCCAAAAGATACTTATAATATAAATGCGGACTTAGAACTATACGCACAATGGAAATATATAATTAAGTATGACCAAAATATTCCAACAGATGAAAATGGATTCCCAGTAGGAACACCAAGTAACATTCCAGAAACAGAAAAAGTAAGCACATTAGAAGATACAATAATAAATGATCTAAGCAAATATAAAGATGCACCAGCATTAAAAGATTATACATTCAAAGGATGGAATACAAAAGCAGATGGAACAGGAACAATGTATCAAGCAAACGATGAGTATAAACAAAGGAAAGGAATGAAATTATATGCAATATGGGATAAAATAGGAGGGCTATATTTAAAAATTCCAGATGGTTCACAATACGAAATAGGAGAAAACGATAAAAAAATATACGAAGATGGAGATAAATACATTGCGAAAATAATACCTCAATTCTCATTAGATAAAAAAGGAACAAATATACAAAAAGGAACAACAGTGCAAGAATTTAAATCTAATATAGAAACAAATGCAACAACAATAGAAATAAAAGATAAAGATGGAAGCACTTTAGGAGAAGAAGATTTAGTAGGAACAGGAGCAATGCTACATTTAAGTAAAGATGGTGAAAATATAGATATAGCAATATCTGTAATAGGAGACTTAAATGGAGATGGAAAAATAACAGCAACAGATGTATCCGAAGAATTAATAGCATACAGTAAAGGAAAAAGAGACAAAACAGGAGAAACAGCAAAACAATACTTTACAAGCACATATCCATCAGCAACACTAAATATAGATGGAGAAGTAATATATAAATCATCAGATATAAATGACAATAACATAGGCTCAGATATAAACGACTTGTCAACAATAAAATTAATATATGGACTAGCAACAGGAAAAACATTCGATAGTAGTAGTGGAATTAATACCATAAAATTATGGAGAGGAGGTATATAAAATGAAAGTCAAATCTATAGTAGTATTAATAATATTAACAATGTTATTTGGAATAAATTGTGCATATGCAACAGATAATGAAAATACCAATCTTCAGTTTCAATTTGAAACTGAAGATAAGGTATATCAAAAAGACGATATAGTAACATTAGAGGTGAAAATAAGCAACCCAAACAAAATAGGGATAAATGTATTTTCATTTGCATTAGACTTTGATAAAGATATTTTAGAACTTAACAAAGTATATGATGAGGAAGAAGACGAATATGTGCAAGACATAAAAGCATATAAATCATGGGAAATGAATTACGACGAAGAAATAAATAGTGTTACATTAACAAGGTCAGATTTATACAAAAACGACAATGAAAGAATATGCAAAATAAATTTTAAAGTAAAAAAAGATTTTAAAGAAAGCAATATGAACATTATAGGAATAGAATCAGCAGGAGGAGCAATAGACACATACACTCAAGAAGACAAACAAATAGAATTAAAAGGAAACGAACAAACAGAGCCAGAAGAAGATTTATACTTAAAAACAGAAAAATACAAAATAGGTGAAGAAGACACAAATAACTATACAAATGGAGATAAATACATTTATAGAGTATCACCAAACACACAAATATCAGAATTCATAAACAATTTATCAACAAATGGTAATATAAGCGTATATAACGCAAATGGAGAAGAACAGACCAATTACGATGAATTAGTTGGAACAGGAATGATATTAAAAATAAGTAAAGATAACCAAACAATAGAACTTATAATAAGTGTATTGGGAGATATAAATGGAAATGGTAAAGTTGGAGGAGATACATTAACAGAATTAAGAGGAATATTATATGAAAATATGGAAGTAGATGAATTGTTCATAAAATCACTAGATATAAATGGAAATAAAACAATAGAAGCAGAAGACTTAACATTAATTAGAGGTGTATTATATGAAGAACAAATAATTTAAATTAATATATAGTATTTAAGAAAACAAAAATGGTGACCGTGATGGTCGCCTAATTTTTTTATAAAAAATAAGAATATTAAAAAAAGATAAAATAAAAACACACATAAACATTATTATTCTAAATAAAAATATGTCAAACGTTGTAGGGGTCGACGCCTCTGTCGACCTACTTAATATACATAATATAAAAAAATACAACCAAAATAACTATATTTCAAAAATGTAATATAAATTAAATAATTAGAAATAAAATAATGTTAAATGCACCTCCGTAGGCAATTAGAGAAGTAACAATGTAATATTTGCAAAATAGCAAAAAAGTGCTATTGAAAATTAAAAATAAAAAAGTTATATTGAAGATAATGTTAAACGAATAAAAGGAGGAACTAAAAATGGGAAAAGGAGAAGAAGAAAAAATAAGCACATTAAATAGAATATTAAGTTTATTTCTTATTAATGTTATATTAATAAGTTTATTTGCCCCATATTCAACAGTATTTGCAAGTGCAGAAGATGGAAAAGTAGATATGAAAATACTAACAACATCAACAGATCAAACTGTAATTAGTGGAAATACATATGTAATGCAAGTACAATTAGATTATGTACCAACAGGTATAAATCTTATCAATTTTGATTTTAATTACGATAAATCAGTATTTGAATTAAATTATAATGATGATGATGGTGAATATGATTATAGTGGAAAACAAAGTTGGAACTTTAGTGCAGATAGTGATGAAAATCCAACAGGAGGAACACTTACAAGAACAGAATTATATTCAACATTGCAAAAAACAATATTTACATTTACATTAAAAGCTATAGCAAATGCCAATAGTTCAGATGTTACAATAAATGTAAACGATATTGCTGGAGGAGCAACAATAACATATGACGCTAATGTAACAGCGTGCAAAGTTGGAACAAATTTAGGTTCACACACAGTAACATACGACTATACTACAAATGGAGGAACAAGTTCAACATTAGAAAATGCAAGTGTTATAGAAAATTCAGCAATAGACCTATCTGCGACAGCAACAAAAGAAGGATATAATTTTGTAGGATGGAATACAGATTCAACAGCCAAAACAGGATTAGACTCATTAAATATGTCTTCAAACGATATAACATTATATGCAATTTTTAGTAAAGAAATAACAACAACATTTAAATATTATAATGGAACTTCTGAAACACAAGAAAATGTTATAGGAACAATGTATAATAATGATGCAGATGTAACAATACAAACACCAATGGGGAAAGCATATACAGATGCAGAAGGAAACACATGGACAAAAAATGGTTGGACAAAAGAATTAGGAGCAACAATAGCGGCAGGAACAACAGAAAACACAGATATAGCAGTAAATGCAGATAGTACATACTACATGCTATACAAAAGAAATATAACATTAAATTATAATGTTAATGGTGGAAGTAGTATTGCGCCAACAAATGGACAAGGAGTTGTAGGAACAAACTCTGCAGATCCAACAACAATATTAGGAAGCAATATAATGGTAGATTCTTCTACACCAGTAAAGACTGGATATACATTTGCAGGGTGGAATACAAAGCAAAATGGAACAGGAAATACAATAACAGGAATGCAAAATTTTACAAAAGATACAGTTTTATATGCAAACTGGACACCAAACACAAATACAATATATACAGTAGAACACTATAAAGAACAAGAAGATGGTTCATATGTTAAAGCAGATACAGATACTTTAACAGGAACAACAGATACACAAGTAACAGCTGGAGCTAAAACAAGTTATACAGGATACACATTAGACACAAATGTTGAAGGAACATTAACAGGAGGAACAATACAAGGTGATGGAAGTTTAGTTTTAAAGCTATATTATAAATTAAATGAATATACAGTTACATTTAAAAATGATAATGGAACTTTAATAGATACAAAAACAGTAAAATATGGCGGAAGTGCAACAATAGAAAATCCAACAAAAGAAGCAGACGCACAATACACATATACATTTGAAAAATGGGTAGATAATACAGGTGCAGATGTAGACTTAAACAATATAACATCAAATATGGAAGTATTTGCAAAATATACAAAAGAAAGTAATAAATATACAATAACATTCTACGATGAAGATGGTGTATCAAAATTAGGAGAAAGTACAGTAGACTATGGAAACAATGCAACAGCTCCAGTAACACCAACAAAAGCAGAAGATAATACATACACATATGTATTTGAAAAATGGGTAACAGAAGTAAGTGGAGAAATAGAAGACAACTTAAGCAATGTAACAGCAAATAGAAATGTATATGCAAAATATACAGCAAATTACAAAGAATATAACATTAAATTTGTAAATGATAATGGAGATTCAATAAGTAGCAAAACAGACTATCACTATGGAGATTTATTAGTATTACCAGAAAATCCAACAAAAGAAGCAACTGCAGAATACACATATAAATTTGCAGGTTGGTCAGAAGATGGAATAAATGTAATAGATTTAAATACAGCAACAGTATCAGAAAACAAAACATACAAAGCAGTATATACAGAAGAAAAAAATAAATATACAATAACATTCTACGATGAAGATGGTGTAGCAAAATTAGGAGAAAGTACTGTAAAATACGGAGAAACAGCTGTATATCCAAATAGCTTACCAACAAAAGCATCTACAGACGGACATACATACGCATTTGAAAAATGGGTAACAACAGTAGGAGGAACAACAGAAGATAACTTAAGCAATGTAATAGCAAATAGAAATGTATATGCAAGTTATTCAGATACAGTTGCAAAATATACAGTAAGATTCTTTAATGAGGGAACTCAAATTGGTGCAGACCAAACTATAGAACATGGAAATTCAGCCGTAAAACCAGAAAATCCAACAAAAGAGGCAGATGCACAATATACATACACATTTGAAAAATGGGTAGATAATACAGGTGCAGATGTTAACTTAGATCAAGTTACAAAAGATATAGATGCATATGCAAAATATACAACTACAACAAATAAATACACAGTAAGATTTTTTGATGAAAACGGAACACAAATTGGAGAAAGCCAAAGCATAGAATATGGAACAAGTGCAACAGCTCCAACACCAACAAAAGAAGCAACAGCTCAATATACATATAACTTTACAGGATGGGTAGACCAAATAGGAGGAACAACAACAGTAGATGTTACAAATATTACAGGAAATGTAGATGCATATGCTAAATTTAATCAAATAACAAATAAATACACAATAACATTCTACGATGAAGATGGAGTAGCAAAATTAGGAGAAAGCACAGTAGACTATGGAAGCAGTGCTGTAGCTCCAGAAACACCAACAAAAGCAGAAGATAATACATACACATATACATTCGAAAAATGGGTAACAGAAGTAAGTGGAGAAACAGAAGACAACTTAAGCAATGTAATAGCAAACAGAAACGTGTATGCAAAATATACAGCAAATTACAAAGAATACAAAATTGAATTTGTAAATGATAATGGAGATTCAATAAGTAGTAAAGCAGATTACCATTATGGAGAATTTATAATATTACCAGGAAATCCAACAAAAGAAGCAACAGCAGAATACACATATACATTTGCAGGTTGGTCAGAAGATGGAGAAAATGTAATAGATTTAAGAACAGCAACAGTATCAGAAAATAAAACATACAAAGCTGTATATACAAAAGAAAAAAATAAATATACAGTAAACTTTTATAACGAAGATAAAACAACATTATTAGAATCAAAAACAGTAGAATACGGAAGTAGTGCAACAACAGAAAATCCAACAAAAGAAGCAACTGCACAATACACATATACATTTGAAAAATGGCTAAATAAAGCAGATGACACAGACGTAGATTTAAGTAACATAACAGAAAATATAGATGTATATGCAAAATATACAGAAACAATAAATAAATACACAATAACATTCTACGATGAAGATGGAATAACAAAATTAGGAGAGAACACAGTAGATTACGGAAGTAATGCAACAGCTCCAGTAACACCAACAAAAACAGGAATAGGACATATTTACACATTTGAAAAATGGGTAAATGAAGATGGAGAAGATGATGATTTAAGCAATGTAATAGCAAATAGAAATGTATATGCAACATACAAAGATGAACTTGCAACATATACAGTAACATTTGATGTAAATGGCGGAAATCAACTTGAAACAAACAAAAAAGAAGTAAAATATAGTAATGAATATGGAACATTACCAACACCTACAAAAGAAGGATATACATTTGTAGGATGGTATGATAACAAAACAGATGGTAACAAAATAGAAGAAACAACAACAGTAACTGCAACAAAAAATCATGTATTATATGCAATATGGAAAATTAATGTATACGATGTAGAATTTATAGGAAAAAATGAAAATGGAGAAGAAGCTACACTTGCTACAGTTAAAGTAGAACATGGAAATAATATAACAACAGCATTATTAGAAGCACAAGGAATAAACATAAATGAAATACAAAAAGATGTAATTACACCAGAGTATACATACAAATATAAGGAAATGGAAACAAGTAAATTCTATACAGTAACAGAAAATAGAAAAGTAAATATTATATATGAGACTGTAAAAAATAAATATAAAATAACATTCTACAATGATGATAAAACAACAGTACTAGGAGATTCAGAAGTAGAATATGGAGAAAATGCAGATGATACATACATAAATCCTGTAAAAGCAGAAGATGAAACATACACATATACATTTATAGGATGGACAAACGAAGATGGAATTACAGATAATTTAAGTAATGTAACAGAAAACAGAAATGTATATGCAAAATATGCACCAGTATATAAAGAATATACAATAAAATTTGTAAATGAAGATGGTAGTTTAGTAGAAGAAAAAACAGATTACCATTATGGAGATAATATAGTTTTACCTACAGAACCAACAAAAGATGCAGATGCAGAATACACATATACATTTGCAGGTTGGGCAGACAACAACGGAGAAATAGTAGACTTAAATAATGTTACAGTTACAGAAAATACAACATTTACAGCAAAATACGATAAAACAAAAAATAAATATAAAATAACATTCTATAATGATGATAAAACAGAAATTTTAGGAGACACAGAAGTAGAATATGGAGAAAATGCAGATTCTTCAAGTATAGTACCTACAAAAAATGATGAAAATGGATATAGTTTTACATTTGAAAAATGGGTAAATGAAGATGGAGAAGATGATGATTTAAGCAATGTAATAGCAAA
>CABPZP010000008.1:0-61785 GCA_902461935.1 uncultured Clostridium sp.
GCGACCTCATGGTCCCAAACCACGCGCGCTACCAACTGCGCTACACCTCGATATAATATATTATTGCTTAATGCTTATATATAATAGCATAAAAAAAACACTTTTGCAATAATTTTTATAAAATTTTTAAAATTTGTTGAAAAAAAATAATATATAAAGTATAATATAAAATGTTAAAGGAATTTAAACGAAATATGTGCTCGTAGTTTAGCTGGATAGAATGCAAGGCTACGAACCTTGAGATCGGGGGTTCGAATCCCTCCGGGCACACCAAGTCTTTAATTTTGTATTAAAGACTTATTTTTATGTTATATTCGAGGTGCGAAAGATGAATAAAATAAACAAAACTTTAATGCAATATTTTGAATGGTATTTACCATCAAATAGAAATTTTTGGAATATTGTTGCAAACAATGCAAGGAAATTATCAGATATAGGTGTAACAGGAGTATGGTTACCTCCTGCATATAAAGGAACGAGCGGAAGAAATGACACAGGATATGGCGTTTACGATTTATATGATTTAGGAGAGTTTAATCAAAAAGGTAGTATTCCAACAAAATATGGAACAAAAGAAGAATATTTAAATGCCATAAAAGTTTTAAAAGGAAATAATGTAGCAGTACTTGCCGATATTGTTTTAAATCATAAAATGGGTGCAGATGAATTGGAAGACGTTATTGCAATAGAGGAATCTGGAAATAATAGGACAGAAGATATTTCAGAACCAATAACAATAAAAGCGTGGACAAAGTTCAATTTTGATGAAAGAGCTAACAAATATTCAAATTTTAAATGGAATTGGACTCATTTTCATGGAACAGATTGGGATGAAGCACAAAAAAGAAATGGTATATTCAGATTTTATGGAAAACACTGGGATTATGATGTAGATAAAGAAAATGGAAATTTTGATTATTTAATGGGTGCAGATGTAGATTTAAACAATAACGAAGTTGTTGAAGAATTAACTAAATGGGGAAAATGGTATTTAGAAACAACGAATGTAGACGGATTTAGATTAGATGCAGTAAAACATATAAAAGCTGGTTTTTATAAAGAATGGCTAAAAGACTTAAGAAATTCAACACAAAAAGAATTGTTTACAATAGGAGAGTACTGGTCAAGAAATTTAGAAGCATTAAAAAATTATATAGAAGAAACAAATTCAGAAATTGCTTTATTTGATGTACCACTACATTATAATATGTTTGAAGCTGCCAATTGCGGTGGAAACTACGATATGAGAAATATATTAAATGGAACACTTGTAAAAGAAAATCCAGAACTTGCAATAACATTTGTAGATAATCACGATACACAACTTGGGCAATCTCTATGTTCATGGATACCAGATTGGTTTAAACCATTAGCATATGCAATAATTTTACTTAGAAAACAAGGAACTCCATGTGTATTTTATGGAGATTATTACGGAATTGAACACGATGAAGTTTCAAGTAAAAAAGATATTTTAGAAAAAATGATGTTAGTAAGAAAATATTTTACATATGGAACTCAAAATGATTATTTTGATGATGAAAATATAATAGGATGGACACTAGAAGGAGATTCCGACTATCCAGATTCAGGAATGGCTGTAATAATGTCAGATAATGCTGGCGGAAATAAAATGATGAACGTAGGAGAAAGACTTGCAAACACAGTATTATACGATTACACAGGAAATGTAAAAGAAGATGTATATGTAGACTGCGATGGAAATGGAATTTTTTATTGCAATGGAGGAAGTGTTTCTGTATGGATAAAAAAAGATAATATTTATCAAAAAAAATAAAATTGGAATAAATAGTAAGCAAACTGAATAGAATATATAAAGAATAAAAAATACTTCAGGAACTGTATGGTAGCTAATTTACTAAAAATTCCGCTAAAAGGTTGACAATAGTAAACAAAGTATGTATAATAAAGAAGTCAACACATCGCGGGGTGGAGCAGTTGGCAGCTCGTTGGGCTCATAACCCAAAGGTCGCAGGTTCGAGTCCTGCCCCCGCAACCAAGAAATAACAAAGGTTTCAGAAATTTATCTGAAACCTTGTTTTTTGTTATAGGAAATTTATATTCTTCTATATCTCCTACAATCTAATTTACCACTAAAATATGTGGAGAGCTTTTCACCATTAATTAGAGTTTCTTTTTGTTTTTTGGTAAGAGTTTTTATTTTATATTCTAATTTGCAAGCTAAAGATTTTTCTTTACTTTTCCAAGCTACCTCAAGTTTTATAACATTATGAGATTTAGTATATTTTGCTCCATTTTTTCCTTTTGATAAATGTTCATTTAATCTATTTTCTAAATTATTAGTCATTCCGGTATAAATAGAATTATCAGAACATCTTAACATATATGTGTAATACATTTTATTCTCCAATAATTTAAAATTTTTATTATTTTATTATAAAAATATTTACAAATCAAGAAAATAAACTCTTATTTTACTGTAATTAAATCTTTAATAGAGTTAAATTTTGAGTCTCCAATTCCGTGATACATTTTTTATATCTTCAATGGAGCCGAAATTTTCCATTTTCATTTCTGTAACTTATTATTTTGCTAGCTATAGAAGGACCTATTCCAGGAAGCGTTTCTAGTTCTGTTTGAGTTGCTGAATTTATATTAACAATATTTGATTTACTTGAATTGGTGAGATTGGTTTGAGAGATTGTGTTTTCAGGGCTATCGGTAATAAAATCTTCGTAAGTAGAATCTTCATCTGTTTTGTCATTAATACTTGGAATTGTTATTTTTTGACCATCCTCTAATTTATATGCTAAATTTATTTTAGTTAAATCTGCTGTTTCTGATAACCCACCTGCTGCATCTACAGCATTAGAAACTCTAGAGTCTACGTCTAATTCATATACGCCAGGAGTTTTAACACATCCTATAATATATATTATAATTTTTTCAGAGGGAGCTGTAGTAGCTTGTGTATCTAAGGCATTTGTAGTATTTTCAGTATTTGCATTTATCATTAAGTCATCAATTTCAGTTTCATTTGAATTGTCTTTTGTAAAATTCCAAATTGTGTAACCTAAAACGGCTACAACAATTAATAAAAATATAATTAAAAAAATTTTTTGATTTTTAGTAAGTTCGTTCATAAATAACCTCCGTAATTAATAATTTATTTATAGACCGCTCCATCTTGTATGGTGAAGGATGTTTTCTTTCTGCATGTTTTCGAAAGAAAAATGCTTCACCATCGTGGAGCTATATAGCAACAAATTTTTGTAAAATAAAGAAAGATTTAAAATAATTCTTTATTTTGTATTTAAATAACAATTGTCATGCATTCTTAGGATACCTGAATACAAATTTGTAAATTAATTTTCTTGAAAATAGAAATAATTGTTGAAAAAAAACGAATTATAGTATATTATTTATTAATAAAAAAATAAGGGAGAATGTAATGAAAAATAAGAAATTAATAGTAGCATTTTTGGTAGTTTTTATTGTTCAAATATTCTTAGGGAGTATGAGTTTTGCACTAGAAAATAATATAGAAATTAGTGCTCCGTCTGCAATTTTAATAGAGAGTAAAACAGGTAGAATATTGTATGAAAAAAATTCGAATGAAAAAAGGTATCCAGCAAGTACAACTAAAATTATGACAGCTCTTTTAACTTTAGAAAATGTTGAGGATTTGCAATCTAAAGCTACAGTAAGTTATAATGCTGTATTCTCAGTGCCTTCAGGATATTCAGTAGATACTCTAAAAGTAGGGGAGGAACTTTCTGTAGAAGAACTTTTATATGCACTTTTAGTAAAATCTTCAAATGAAGCTGCAAATGTTTTAGCTGAATATGTTGCAGGAAATGTAGATAGCTTTGCAACAATGATGAATACAAGAGCTGCCGAGCTAGGGTGCAAAAATACAAATTTTGTTAATCCTAATGGTATTCAAAATGAAAATCATTATACAACAGCATACGATTTATCTCTAATTGCAAAAGAAACTATGAAAAATGAAACCTTTAGAAAAATAGTAAGTACAGTATCGCATACACTTCCAAGTACAAATAAATATGAGCAAACAGATAGAAATTTAATTACAACAAATGATTTAATAAATAAGAAAAATAAAAACTATTATGAGTATGCTATTGGAATAAAAACCGGTTATACAGCATATGCTAAAAATTGTTTAGTAGCAGGAGCAAATAAAGATGGTG
The DNA here is from genome assembly GCA_902461935.1 of uncultured Clostridium sp. Lineage (GTDB taxonomy): Bacteria > Bacillota > Clostridia > TANB77 > CAG-508 > Merdicola. Next base: position 4,197 of record CABPZP010000008.1, read on the forward strand.
TAGAGCTAATTTCAGTAGTGCTTGGTACAGATAAAAAAGAAGTGAATGGTTTAAGTAAAAGAGACACAGATACAAAAACATTATTTGAATATGTGTATAACAACTTTACACAAAAGAAAGTATCAACAGCAAGAGAAACTGTGGTAGGGCAAACAAAAATAAAAGGTGCTACAACTGAGACAAAAAACTTAGATTTAAATACAGATTCAGATATTAATATTTTAGTTACAAATGATAAAGAAAAAGATGAGATAAAGGGTGAAATAAAACTAAATGAAGATATAAAAGCTCCTATAGCAAAAGGAGATAAGCTAGGTACTATAACATATAATTCAGATGGAATTGAATATACTGCCAATGTAATAGCAGCAAACGATGTACAAAAAAGTAATTTAATCCTAAACATTTTAAGAATATTATTAGTTATAGTGTTACTATTATTAACATATTTATATTTAAAAAACAAGAGAAAACGCAAAATAAATAAAAAACATAAAAAAGCAAATTACGTATATAAATAAAAAAATGAACCAAACGGTTCATTTTTTTATTTATAATCCTTTCCTAATGTTATTGTTAAATCTGCATCTACATTATCTTTTCCAGTTGTTGTTTTAGATTTTATATTAAGTAAGCTTTTTAATTTTGAAATTGCATCTTCTTCTTGTTTGGTTCTATTAATAATTGAAGATGTTTTTTGTGCTGTTGTATTTCCAACTTTAACTACATCAAATCCATTATTTTCTAAAGCCTTTAAAGCAGGTTCTAATTTTTCTGAATCTCCAGTTCCATTTAATAATTCTACTGTAATATATTTTTCTCCATTTGAAGTATCTTTTGTGCCACCGAAGAACATATCATTTACAAGTTTTTCTGCTTCAGAATCTATAACTTTTACAAACCATATTTCATTTATTTTTTTAGATTCATTTGGTAACATATCAGATTGTAAGCTTTCAGTATCAAAGTTTACAGCATATGGTATATAATCTTTTATTAAACTAACGGATAAATTTGTTTTTACATGTTTATTAACTATATCTAATAATTCATTTAGCTTAAATATATTATTTGCTCTTATTGTTTGGTTAAGAGTGGCTTTTATAAAATCTCTTTGAGTATGCATTCTTCCTAAATCGTTATCACCATATTCTTTAGGATAAGAGGTACCATCGTTATTATGTCTGAAACGTAGTAATTGTTCGGCTTTATCTCCATCTATTTTTTGAGTTCCTTGTTTTAAATGTATATGTAATGTGTTTTCTTTAGAAGTATCATCATAGTTCATATCTATTGGAACATCAAATTCAACTCCACCTATTGCATCTACTATCTCTATTAAAGCTTTTGTATCAACAAAAACATAATATTTTAAATTTAGACCTGTTACTTTATTTACAGCTTTTACAGTAGTCATTGGATCCTTTTTTATATTGTAAACACAATTTATTTTGTCTGATGTACTAGCGTTTGATTCACTGTTTCCAATAAATGTATCTCTTGGAATTGAAAGCATATAAGCTTTTTGTGTTTTAGGGTCATATCTGCATGCCATAATTGTATCTGTCATATTTCCACTTTCACCAATTAATAAAAAGTCTAAAGTATCTAAATCTGCAAGAGTTTGTTCATTTTGACCTAGCATTGTAGAGAGCAAGCCTTGAAGTCCCCAACCATTTTTATAAACTCTATATGTAAATATGCCAAGAAATATAATTATTATCATTGATAAAATAAGTAAAAATATTTTTAATTTTTTATGATTATTTTTTTTCCTTTTTTTTGCATTTCCTGAAACATTAGGATTATTGTTAACAGAACCTAAATTATTGTTTTTCCTTAAATTGTCTTTAGTACCTGTGGAGGTTCTTGAATGAGTATCTTTCATTCTTTTGGGTTTATTATCACTCACATTAATTCACTCCTATAAAAAAATTACTTCTATAGTATAACAAATATAAACAATAAATACAATAAAATTACATTATTTTTATAGTTTTTTATTTGGGGTTATAAAATAAAGATAAACATATTTTTGAGGATACAATAAAAAAATATACGGGTCGCCCTAAAGATGCGAACCAATACAAATACCAATGCAAGAATATTTGAAAATTAAAGAATATTACACAAATGAATGTGAAAATAAAATATTTGACAAATATAAATCAAACACTGTAGGGACGGACGCCTCTGTCCGCCTAAAAAATCAAAATAGAAGTAATATAAGGACATTTGAAAAATTAAAATTTGACGTTGTAGGGGTCGACGTCTTTAGGGCGACCCGAGAATTATTTAAAAAATAATAATAAAATTGGATTTATATTATATAAAATTCTAGTAATTATTGTAGAACTTATTATTTCTTGTAAGCTTGTTAAAGGCAATACAGAAATTAATGCAAGTAATATAAAAATAATTATAAAAGCTTTTAATATTCCATATAATAAACCACCTAAATGATTAAATTGTTTAATTAATGGTAAATTTCCTATTGCTTCTGAGAAAATATGCAAGAATATTAATATTATTCTTGTAATTATAAATACAGCAATAAAAGAAATTACGTTTATAACTGTGTTTGTAATAGAATTTGAAACTAATTGTGTTGTTTCTTGCTTTGCAGAATTTATTGCATTGTCGAATATTTTTGGAATGCTATTTTTTTCTTTATTATCAGTTTTTTCTTCGTTAGAATCTCTATCTATTGTAGATACTACATAATTATTAACATATTCGTCTATATTTGTATTATTGATCAATAAAGCAGATATAGGTCTAAACAAAATTAGAGAAATTATTATGGCAATAAAAAATGCAACAATTTTGTAAGCAACCTCTATAAGCCCTTTTTTTGAATTAATATAAATTGTAATAAAAATAAATAAACATACTAAAATATCGATTAAAATTTTCATATAAATCATCCTTTATAAATTAATTATCTCAACTTTATTTTTGTAAACTACACCAGCTATACCTGAACCTAAAACAACATTTTTAGCTTCTTGTGTTGTATTGAACTTTTTAATTAGCCAACCTGAATTATTTATAAAATCTATTTCAGAACCTAAATTAATTGCAATAGTGCTATCTGCACAGTATATAGCTTTGGGAGTTCCATTAATTGTGTACAAATTGTCTTTATTTGATGAAACATCAACTAAGTGAGCTTCATTGTTAGAGAATAAAGTATTTGAACCTTGTGATATTTTTATATAAGTATCTGTTAAATTAATATCAAAAAATAAATCTGTTTTGTCTGAAATTTTTGTAAGTTCTGTGTCATTGTTATTATTTTGAATTAAATGTATAGCATTATCATACATACAAATTAATTTATTTTTTGAACTATAGTTTATATCTATAATAATAGAGTTAGATTCTGCCGGATAGATGTAATCTATTGCATTTGTAGGGTCAGATTGAGCCTTTTCTATAGATAAAATTTTAATATTAGATTGTATAGAAGTTCCAGAATAATTTATTTCTGCAACAGATAAATATTTATTATCATTTGATATGGCAGAATCGATTGCAAGTGTACTTGAAAGATATGTTTTAAATAATTCTTTTCCAGTAGAATCATATGTAATTACTATAGACTTATAACTTGTACTGCTTGCAATAAGAGAAACATAACCATTTTTATTTACGCTTATTTTGCTTATGTTTCCTTCTATATCTTTTTGCCAAATAATATTTTGTCCACTAATTAAATATACTTTTTGTCCATCTTTTTCTGCTAAAGCAATAAATCTGTTTGCAGATGAAGAAATTGGATTGTTAAGTTCAGTGGTTAAATTAAAGGCTTTATTGCTTGAAGAATTATATGCAGAAAATGTATTTTTATTTAAAACTGCTACATATTTATCGTATGCAAATACAAAAGTGGATTCATCATCATTAAAGTCTATTTTATTTGAATTACTACTACTTATATTCTTTTTAAATAGATATATATCAAAAAAATCTCTAATATTTTGGTTTGCAATATATAAAGAAAAGATAATTATTAAAAGTAAAATTAAAATAATTATACAAATACTTATTATTAAATTTTTTCTATTAATTCTTTTAAAAGATGATTTGTTATAAAATTTCATTTCTTTCTCCCAATTATTTAAAATTTTATTTTATTATAGAAAATTCCTATTTTCTATATCTTTTTATAACATTAAAATGTGTTTTTTTCAATAGAATAAATATAATTTGTACAAGCCCAATATATCCAAAAAAGCTAAATACAAAATTTACTAAAAATGAAAAACTAATATTAATAAAAATAATTGGCAAAAAGCTAACTAAAAACACAATAAAATTATTTTTAGTGTTTAAATTATCTATAAATCCAAATCCAGAAGATATAACAGAGGTTAAAATTGCAATTGCAATAACAAGGCCATAAATGTTTTTTTGAATAATACTAAAATTATTAAGTATTACTATAATTGGAATTTCATATAAATAATTGTTAGGTAAATAAAATATAAATAAAAAAATAATTAATGTTAAGCCACATAAAAACATAAAAGAAAACAAAGAAATATATTTTATTTGTCTTTTATTTTTTAAATATTTTTTTACCGAAATTAAAATTGGTATTAAAATAATACAATTATAGCTAGCATATAAAATTGAATTTAAAAAACATTCAAAAAAAGAATTGTTAAAATAAAAAATATTGCTAAAAAATAAATTTATATTTAATTGGGGTATATCTAAAAATCCAAATAAGAAAATAATAAAAATTAAAAAAGGGATTAAAATGCTATTTATATTTAAAATGCTAGAAATATTTTTTCTAAAAATAAAAAAGCAAAATAAACAAATAAATATGCAAGTAATTATTTTGGAAATATTTAATTCTTGTTCAAAAAAAGAATTAAAACCAGAAATCATAGTAATATATGAAAGTAATAAAAATAAATTAATAAAAAAGTAAAATATTTTTTTAAATTTATTTTTTCCAAATAATAAATTTAAAAAATCAGAATAACTATTAATATTATTATTTAAAATTAAGAAAAGAGTTTTATTAATAATTAATCCAATAAAAAAACACGAAAAAATAACACTAAAAAAACCTAAAGAATTATACTTTACAAAAAATGTATATATTTCTTTTCCAGAAGCAAAACCAGCACCAATTAAAGTTCCAATTATAATAGAAATTATTTTAATATTATTTTTAAGCATAAATAACCCCCTAACAAAAAATATGCTAGGGGTAAATAATTAATACTATTTTTTTCTTTTTCTAATAAATGAAATTATTATACCAAGTAATATTATTAAAATTGGAATTATAAATATAATTGCTAAAACAATATTATTTTGTTTTTCAGTTGCAGTGTATGTTACTGTATTTGTATTTTTTCTAATTGTAATAGAAGAATCTTTTTCTGTTAAATATGCAACTGTATTTAATAATAAGTCTTTATTACTATAAATCGTAAAAGGCACTACTGTTTGATTTCCAATTGTTGCTGAATCTTGAGCAAATTTACTATTTGAGTAAATTATTAATTTGGAAGTTTTGTCATCATCTATTTTCTTTGAAAGTTCAGCACCTAAAGTAAATGGACCTTTTGTATTTGAATCACTTGCTAAGTAAGATGTATCGTTAGATTCAATTATTTTAGTAGATTCTACATTTAAACTATCTAATTTGTCATCATCAGCTAAATCTATTTTTGAACTATTTACAAACATTAATAAACCATCTGTTATTAGGTGTTCGGTAATTTTGTGGTAAGACATATTTGGAATTATATATCTTGTATCTCCTGAAGCTGTCTTTGAAGTATCGCTTTCTTTTACTGTATCTGTAGAAACTGAAACACCATATAAATCTAAAATACTTTTTAAATTTACAAAATTATCAGAAAATCCATCCATTAAGCATAAAATATTTCCACCATTATTTATATAATTTACTATTTTATTTTTTTCTAGTTCAGAATAATCAGAAGTTGGAGTAGTTAAAATTAAACAATCACATTTTTCTGGAAATTCTGATGTAATTAAATCTAATGTATTTACATCGTTTATTTCGTTTTGCAAAAATACATTAAATGTAGAAAGTTTAGAAAGTGCTTCAGAATGACCTGTTAAGAAATATACTTGAGGCTTTTCGTCTGTAATAATATTTAGAATGGCACTTGTTAATGTTTGTTCTGTTGTATCTATTTGCTCGTAAGAAGAATAATCATATGTATAAAAATCTGAACTTGTTAATATTTTGCTTTTTTCATCACAAGCAACTACAACACCTTGGTTGCCATCTTCAACTTCATATTTAGTATATAAATCTGCATTTTTTTCTGCATCTGCAACAGTTACTTTTATATTTGAATTTTCTCTGGTATATTGTTTTGCAAGTTCTACAGAATTATTACTATCTTCATATCCGAAGAAATAAATATTTATTTCTTTATTTATATCTTTAATTTTTTCTTTACTTTCATCTGTTAAAGAATATAATTTATTTTCTGTTAAATCTATAGTTTTTAAATTTAATTTTTGAACCCCATAATTAATACCAATAAATAATGCAATCATAATTGCTATTAATGCAAAAGTTTTACTTGTATTAATAAGACATTTGTTTTTTATTATTTCAATAAACTTTTTCATAATATCTCCTTCCTTATTTAACACTTTTTCTTCTTTGTAAAACAATAATTGTTAATGCTACAAATAATAAGGTAAAACTTATAAATGTAACAATTTCGCTTAAAGCAATTTGGCCAGAAGGAAATTTGTCAAACATATTAATTAAAGATAAAGATGAAAATATTTCATTAATATCTGGTAAAAACCAAGTTAAAATAAAGAAGCCAATTGTTAAAATTGCTGCAACAACTTGATTTTCTGTTATACTTGAAGCAAACATACCAAAAGAAATATAAGCTGCACCAAGTAATAAAAAACCACCCAAAGTTACAATAGAAGAAACAAAATCTGGTTTACCAAAATACATAAGTATAAAATAGTATATAAATGTTAAAAGTTCTGTAATTAAAAGTACACAAATTGCTGCTAAAAATTTACCAAAAACAATAGAGGTAATTCCACGAGGTGATGTAAATAAAAGTTGGTCTGTTCCTTCCTTTTTCTCTTCTGAAAACATTCTCATAGTAAGAATTGGAGTAATAAATGTTAAAATTGTAGCAAGAGAATAAAACATATTTTGAAATTTAGACATTCCATAAGAAAGTATATCTAAATAAAAGAATACGCTTGTCATTAATAAAAATAAACCAATAAAAACATATCCAATAGGTGATAGAAAATAGCTTTTTAATTCTTTTTTTAATACTGCAAACATTATTTATTACCTCCTTTATCTTTTATTAGATCTATAAATGCATCTTCAAGGGTTGTTTCAGACTTTTTAAGTTCAAATATTGTAATTCCCTCTTTAGCAAATTTTTCAAAAATAATTTTACGTATATCGCTGTTTTCTTTTGCTGTTAAAGAATATTGTATAGTGTTATCATCATTTTTCTTAATTAATTTTATTTCTGTAATTTCAGGAATTTCTTTTACAACATTTTTTATTTTATTTTCGGAATCTTCAACAGTAACTAAAATAACATTATTTTTAGAAACTTTATTTTTCAAATTTTCTGGTGTATCTATAGCAATTAATTTACCCTTATTTAAAATAATTACTTTTTTACACATTTGAGAAATCTCAGATAAAATATGTGAACTAATAATAATTGTATGATCCTTTGCTAAAGACTTTATTAAATTTCTTATTTCAGTAATTTGTTTAGGGTCTAAACCAACAGTAGGTTCATCTAAAATTAAAATTTTAGGGCTACCAACTAAAGCACCGGCCATGCTAACTCTTTGTTTATAACCACGAGACAAATTCTTAATTAATTTGTTTTGCACATCTGTTAAATTAGTTTTAGCCATAATATCGGAAACCATATTCTTTTTATCTTTTCCTTTAACATATTTAAGCTCTGCCATATAGTTTATAAATTCTTTAACAGTTAAATCCTTATAAAGTGGTACATTTTCAGGCATATAACCAATATTAGATTTAGCCTTTTTACTTTTTTTAGAGATATTCACCCCATTAATTAAAATCTCGCCACTTGTAGGTTCAATAAAACCAGTAAGCATATTCATTGTAGTAGATTTACCAGCACCATTAGGACCCAAAAGACCTATAATTTCGCCATCGTCAATTTCAAAAGAAATATTATCAACTGCAACAAAACTGCCATATTTTTTGCAAACATTTTTTACAGTAATCACGAAAAAACCTCCTTAAAATATAAAATTAATATATACGGAAATACTATCACTTGTAAGCAAAAAATTCAATAAAAACAAAAACAAATTACAAACAATTCACAAAAAAAACACAAATATAAATATGCCCACAATATTACAACTATAATACATTTTTGTTATATTTAACTATGAATTAATTATTCATGATATAATATAGCAGAAAATATACTAAAGGAAATGAATTTGGTTTACGATAGACAAAATAAAGTTTATTATTTAGCAACTTGAGAATATTATGGAGTACAAAATTCGGTTAAAGATGGATATAAAAAAGGTAATACATATGTTGTAAATGGAGAATATGAAACATCTCTATATAATGAGCAAGAAGAAAAAGTAAATAATTTTACATTAGCACTTGAAAAAGATGGCGAAAATTATAAATTTGTTTCAAACTCAATGAAATAAAATTGAATATCTGCTCATTTAGAGCCAAAAATTGACTTTTTTTGTATTTAGGAGTATAATTATAAATAATTGAGTAATAATTTAGGAGGAAAGTTTATGGAAGAAAAAATTAAAAAACTAAAGAACGATATAGAAATACTACAAAATGTATATGATAATGATATGAAAAGTGGAAAAAACGAAGAAAATGATCAGATTCAAGCAAATAGACAAAAAGGGATAAATAAATTACAAGAAGAACTTAAAGAAGTTGAGATAGAAAAATTAAGCAAACTTAAAGAAAGAAAAGTAGAGCTTGAAGGAATACTTAAGAAAAAAGAAAGTTTAAACAAAGATAAAGAACAATTAGAACAAGCCATTTATGAAATGAGCGGAGAAAATACAAGTGCTGAAGCAAAAGAATATGAAAATGATTTAGGAAAAGTTAATGCTGAATTGGATTCATTAAAAGTTTATGAAGAGGAACTAAACGGAATTAATGCAGAAATAGGAGAAATAAGCGAAAAATACAATATAAAAGAAAATGCAAAGGAAAATAAAATATACTCAAAAGAGAGTGATGAAAATGCAAATATACACCATATAAAAATGTCTGATGGCCAGGAAGTTATTTTAGTTGAAGATATATATAACCAAAATCAATTTAATATTGATGGAATGAAAACTTATATGTATAATGTTATTGGAAAGGAAGGTAAAGCTAAAGTTGTATATTTAGATGAAGACTTAGATTTTGACATGATAAATAAAGATGATAAATATGCATATATAGTAAGAGATTTTTTATCTCCTGCTAGAATTGAAAGATTATCTTCACAAGAAGCTAAAGGAAAAGGTGTTGTAGATTTTCTTTATGTAGGAAACATACAGAAAGACCAAGAAAGCGAAATAGGATATAAAAGAATAAGATATACTGATGATTATATATATAACAAAATATCAAAGAAAGAGTATGAATTTGAAAGTAAGAATAAAAAAGAACTTGAAAACAACATAGAAAAATATGGAGAAGATAAATATAGAAAAGGTTTAGAAACAGTGACAGGCAAATTAGAGTCAATAATAAATCAAAGACCAGATTTATATAAGGAGAATATAAAAGACGAAAATACAACTAATCAACAAAATAATAATACAATTGAAAAATCAAACATAGTAGAACCAAATAATAATATAATCAACAGACCAAATATAGTAGAACCAAATAATAATACAATCAACAGACCAAATACAGTAGAAACAAATTATAATTCAACTAACAAGCAAAATACAATAGAACAAGACAATAAAAACACATCAATGGTTGAATACAAAAAGGACAATAGAATTATAGCTTGGATAAAAGATAGATTTAATGGTATAAAAGAAAAATTTAATAGCGTAAAAGAAAGATTTTCAAAATCAAAGAACAACAAAGAAGAAGTTGAATTAAATGAAGTTGGAGAAGCTTGGCAAGATTATATAGATATGCAAGAAGAAAATGCAAGTAAAGAAAGTAAAGCAAAAGGATTTAAAGAAGGTTTACAAGTAAAAGGTCAACAATTAAAACAATCTAAAATTGCTAGAAAGCTAACTAGACAAAATGAAAAAGATAAAAAACTAGTAGAAAAACATGAAATGCAACAAGAAGATGATGAAATAGATTTATAAATTTAAGTATAATTAAACAAAAATAATAATATAAATGCAATAACGGAGGTTGTATATGGAAAATATATATCCAATGCTTATTGCATTTTTTATGATTTTTGTTTCTGAATTAGGGGATAAAACACAAATTTTAGTAATGAGTTTTTCAGGAAAACAGAAAATAGCAACTATTTTATTAGGTGTTGCCTTAGGTACTTTTTTTAGCCACGGTTTAGCAATTTTATTTGGTAGTTATATAGGGGCAATAAATAATGAAAATGTAAAATTAATTTTAGATTTTGCTACAAATATAATATTTATTATTTTTGGATTAATATTTTTATTTAATAAAGAAAAAGAAGAAAGCGATGAAAATAAAACAGGTTTATTAAGTAAATTGGCAAATATAAAACTAAACTACATACTAATAATTGCAATTAGTATTGCAGTAGGAGAACTAGGAGATAAAACATTTTTAGCTGCAATAGGACTTGGAATACAATATGCAAAATATAAAATACCATTAGTTATTGGAGCAATAATGGGAATGGTTATAAGTGATTTACTTGCAATTATATTAGGAAAAATTATAAGCAAAAAAATACCAGAAGAATTAATGAAAAAAATATCAGGAATTTTGTTTATTATATTTGGAATAATTGGAATTTTGTTCTAAAAAACTTGGAAAATATATTAACATAATGTATAATACTATTGTTTTATATAGATTAATTTCTATGTTCACTAATAGGAACATAACTTCCTAATTTAGTTTAAACATATATAACAAGTAAACAGCAACAATTAGAAAGGATGATGACAATGAAGCGGAGAATTAAAATTTTAATAGTAAAGGTACAAGAATATTGTCAATTGCACAATAAGACAGCTTTTGACGTTGTGTCTGATTGTTCAATAGTTGTAGGGATTGTAATTTTAGGGCTTATAGTATTTTTATCCTTGGAACCTAAAAAAATGACAAGTTCAGATGTTGAATATTGTAAAGAAAGGATAGAAAAAATAAGTAAAAATGAGTTCTGGGAGTCTGTTGAGATTATTAATCAATTGGAAAAAAAGGGGTATCGTGTATGGATAGACTATGAAAACTCCAAAATTACAATTGATCATGTACACGGAAATTCAGAAATGGTTATTTTTCAAAAAATAAAAAATGAAGATATTTCATTAAAAAAAGATCTTTCTGATGCAAAAAATAATCAAATAATTGGTACTATACTTGCAGGAGCCGCAGGAGTGATAGTAGGTCCAGTAGTAATTATAATAATATTAGCAATTTTTTTAGTAATTTGCTATATTATTGAATGGATTCAAAAAATTGCAGAGAAAATAAAAAAGTAAATTTTCCGGGTTTGGAGGAGTAATATTATTACTCCTCCATTTTGTTATATATTTTAATTGAAAATATTTATACAATTTGATATAATTCCAAAAAATGGAGGAGATTTAAGGATGTCTAATTTTGTACATTTGCATGTGCATAGCGAATTTAGTTTACTTGATGGAGCTAACAGAATAAAAGACCTGCCAGTTAGAGCTAAAGAACTTGGTATGGATTCTATTGCTATAACAGACCACGGAGTTATGTATGGAGCAATAGACTTTTATAAAGCTTGTAAAAAAGAAGGAGTGAAACCTATTATAGGGTGTGAAGTATATGTTGCACCACGTACAAGATTTCAAAAGGAACCGGGAATAGATAATAAATATAATCATCTAATTTTGCTTGCAAAAAATAACGAAGGTTACAAAAACTTAAGTAAAATGGTTTCTATAGGATTTACAGAAGGTTATTATTACAAGCCAAGAATTGATTTAGAAACAATAGAAAAATACCACGAGGGAGTAATTTGTCTTAGTGCCTGCTTAGCAGGAAGCGTTAATCAAGCTATTTTGAATGGAGATATGCAAAAGGCAGAAGAAAGAGCTTTGTGGTTTAAAAATGTTTTTAAAGATGATTATTATTTAGAAATTCAAAATAACGGAATAAAGGAGCAAGTTTTAGCAAACCAAAAACTAATAGAATTAAGTAGAAAGCTAGATATTCCACTAGTTGCAACAAATGACGCTCATTATTTAAAAAAAGAAGATGCATATAATCACGAAGTTTTACTTTGCATTCAAACAGGAAAAAGAATGAGTGATACAGATAGAATGAAGTTTGATACAGAAGAACTCTATATAAAATCTCCAGAAGAGATGATAGATTACTTTAAAAATTTTCCTGAAGCTATAGAAAATACAGTAAAAATAGCAAATGAATGTAATGTAGAATTCGAATTTGGAAATACAATTTTGCCTAATTATGATGTTCCAGAAGAATTTGAAACACATTACGATTATCTAAAAAAATTATGTGATGATGGACTAATAGAACGTTATGGCGAAAATTATTCTGAAGACATTAAGAAAAGAGCAGAATATGAAATTGGAATAATTAAAAAAATGGGTTATGTAGATTATTATTTAATTGTATGGGATTTTATACATTATGCTAAATCGCACGGAATTCCTGTTGGACCAGGTAGAGGTTCAGGAGCTGGTTCAATTTTGGCATATGCTATTGGAATAACAGATATAGACCCTATGAAATACAATTTACTATTTGAAAGATTTCTAAATCCAGAAAGAATAAGTATGCCCGACTTTGATGTTGACTTTTGTTATGAAAGAAGACAAGATGTTATAGATTATGTATGTAGAAAATATGGTCATGACCATGTTTCACAGATTATTACATTTGGAACAATGTCTGCAAGAATGGTTATAAGAGATGTTGGTAGAGTGCTAGATTTTCCATATGCAGAGTGCGATAAACTTGCAAAAATGATACCAAATGAATTACATATTACTATAAAAAAAGCACTTGAACAAAATAAAGAATTGAACAATTTATATGAAACAGATGAAAATATAAAAAAATTACTAGATATTGCGATGGCATTAGAAGGAATGCCAAGACAGGCTTCAACACATGCTTGTGGAGTTGTTATTACAAAAGACCCAGTAGATACATATGTTCCTCTATATGTTAGAGATGGGCAAATTTCAACACAGTATATAATGACAACACTAGAAGAACTTGGACTATTGAAAATGGACTTCTTAGGACTACGTACACTTACAGTTATAAAAGACTGTATGGACTTAGTAAAACAATGTAGAGGCATAGATGTTGAATTTGATAAAGATATGTCAGATCCAAAGGTATATAAATTATGGCAAGAAGGGAAAACATCTGGAATATTCCAATTTGAAAGCCAAGGTATGACAAACTTTATGAAAGAATTGAAACCAGACTGTTTAGAAGATTTAATAGCAGGTGTTTCATTATACAGACCAGGACCAATGGATCAAATTCCTCGTTATATTAGAGGAAAACTAAATCCAGGTCATAACGAATATACACATCCGGCATTAGAGCCAATTTTAAATGTAACTTATGGATGTATGGTGTACCAAGAACAGGTTATGCAAATAGTTAGAGACCTAGCAGGTTATTCACTAGGTAGAGCAGATTTAGTTAGAAGAGCTATGGGTAAGAAAAAGCTTGATGTAATGGCAAAAGAAAGAGAAATATTTATTCATGGAGAAGTAGATGAAGCGGGAAATGTTTTAGTACCAGGTTGTGTAAGAAATGGAATAGATGAAAAAAGTGCAAATAAAATATTTGACGAAATGGCAGAATTTGCAAAATATGCATTTAATAAATCACATGCAGCATGTTATGCAGTTGTAGCATATAGAACAGCATATTTAAAAGCATATTATCCAGAAGAATTTATGGCAGCTACATTAAACAGTTTTCTTGGAAACTTAGATAAAGTACCAGAATATATAGATGAATGTAAAAGACTAAAAATAGAAATATTAAAACCAGATGTAAATAAAAGTTTTACTAAATTTACGGTTGACAATGGAAAAATAAGATTTGGATTAGGAAGCATAAAAAATGTTGGTGTAGCAGTTGTTGAAAACATTGTAGAAGAAAGAGAAAAACACGGAAAATATGAAAGCTTTACAGATTTTTGTGAAAGAACGAAAGACTTAGGTGTAAACAGAAAATGTGTAGAAAGCTTCATAAAAGCAGGGTGTTTTGACGAATTTGAACAAACAAGGCATACACTCTTGGAATCTTTTGAAGGAATATTAGATACAATTCAAAGTGAAAATAAAAAAGCATTTGATGGACAAGTTACAATGTTTGATTTAGGAGGAAATGAAAACGAAAATCTAGATTCAATTAAATATAATTTTATTGAAGTAGAAGAGCTTTCAGAAAAGGAATTATTATCAATGGAAAAAGAAATGCTTGGAATTTATTTATCTGGTCATCCATTAGAAAAAATAAAAGAACAAATAGCAGCACAAAGCACAATAAATACATTAAAAATGAAAGAAATTGAAGAAAATATATCTAATCCAGAAATAAAACTACCATATAAAGATGGGCAAAACGTAAAATATGCAGGAATAATAACATCTATAAAAAAGAAATACACAAAAAATAATAAACTAATGGCATTTATAACAGTGGAAGATTTATATGGAACTACAGAAATAATTTTGTTTGAAAGTGCATATCAAAATAGTAGTAATAGTTTAGTAGAAGAAAATGTTGTAATGATAGAAGGAAGACTAAGCATAAGAGAAGATGAAGATGTAAAAATAATTGCAAATAAAATAACAGACTTTGGAGTAAAAAAGAAACAAATTTTGGAATTAAACATAACAGGAACAACAGAAGAAACTAAAGCGAAATTAAGAGGAGCAATACTATATTTTACAGGAGATAAAAACAATATTCAAGTGCAAATATTGCAAGATGGAGAAATAAAGCCATGTGGGGCAATATATTTAACAGATGGAATTTTAAAAGAATTTCAGGAAATATTAGGAAATGAAAATGCCTATGTAAAAGATATATAGTTTAATTAAAATTATTGTTAAGTATATAAAGTAAAATACATAGAATTAGAAGAATAAAAAATATAATGTAAAGTAATTTATAAAAAGGTAGAATCATATAAAATATAATCTGCTTTTTTTCTTTAAAATAGGCACAAAAGGATTGAAAAATACGCATTTTTACGATATAATAGAAATAGATTGTAAAAAAAGATTGGATGTGGTATTGTGAAAAATAACTTAACTGCCAAACAACAACAATTGGTAAACGAAATTTTAAATAGAAAACAACTAGGACTTGAATCTTTAGTAGAAGCAACATTAAAATCAGACAAAAATGACACGAAAGAAGAAATTATAAAGAAGCAAAAAGAAATATTAAGTAGAAAAGAAAAGGAAAATCAAGAAAAAACAACAAAAAATAAAAAAGAAAAAGAAAAGGAAGAAAATACAAGCAAAGAACTAGATAAAAATACAGAAAAAAGTATAATAAAACAAAGCTACTTAGAAGATGCAAAGAGAAGAGATGAATGGGAAAAAAGGCAAACTGAAAGATTCAGAGGCGAACAAAAAAAGAAAAATAAAATTAGAGATAACATTTTAGAACAACTAGAAGAATTAGAACGTAAAGAAAGACTTGAAGAAAAAAGAAGACAACGAGAACATAAGTCAATAAAAGAAACACCTAAAAAATATAAAATTAAAAATATAATAATAAAACGCAGAAAAAATAAAAAACAAGATATTACTAAGTATAACTTAATAAGAGGTGTAAAAATATATATTGAAAACATAAGATTTTATGGATTAAATTATAAAATAATGGAAAATGATTTTAAAAAAGGATTAGCTTTCTCAGTAAATCATAAAAAAGCACTAGAAAATGTTGAAAACAATAATAAAAAAAATATAAAAATTGAACCAAGATATATTTAGATAAAAGAATAATGAATAAATTAATTTTTATTCATTATTTTTTTATAGAGTTTTTACACCATAACTCAAAACTATTGCAATAAATATATTCTATGCTTACACTTGAAAGAAAATTATTTTTCAAGGCATAGGAATTCCAAGCGGAATTTGTTGGTATAATATTATATAGAAAAAAATAATTCTGAATACCTAAAACACTTTGTTCATAATGATATTTCATAATTGAAATAGTACGATAATAGTTGTTTATTTCTAAATCAACTTCTTGACTTATTTTTAAAGTTTCTTCAGAATTTAAACCGTATTCATCTATATATTTGTACATTTTATTCCTTAAATTTTTTAACATTTTATTAGTCCTCATATTTATATAATTCTTTAATATCTACATTAAGAGCCTTAGCAATTTTGCACAAAACAGAAATAGTAGGCTCACGCTCTCCATTTTCTAAATAGCCAATGTGACTCGAACTAACACCGCTTAATTTAGAAAGTTTGTTCTGGGAGAGTCCTTTCTTTTCTCTTATTTCCCTAATATATAACCTTAACATTTAGGCACCTCTGTGCTTATTATTTACTTTTTAATTAAAACATATACCTTATCCACTATGGTGGTTATTTTAGGCTTTTAAGGGATATTTAAGAATTACATGTGTCGAAAAATGTCGGAAAATGTAAAAAACAAAAAATAAAATAAATAAGCATATAAAATAATATTTTTTAGAATAAAAAATTTTCTATATTAATATAAATAACTAAGGTGATTAAATTGAATGAAATTTTAAAAACTACATTAGTAGGATTATTTTTTGGAACTTTTGGAACAACTTTAGGAGGAATAATTGGAACTTCTTTTAAAAATACAAGCAATAAATTCTTAAGTTTTATACTATCTTTAGCCTCAGGTTTAATGACAGCAATAATATGTTTTGAACTAATACCAGAGGCTTTGGAAATAAGCTCAATTATAAATATTTTTGTTGGAGTTATATTTGGTGTAATAGTAATGATAATATGTGACTTACTTGTGGAAAAAAAGTTTTCAGGAAGCAAGAAATACACAGGTAAAAATTCTTTGTTAAAAACTGGAATAATTGTAAGTATAGGTCTTGCAATACATAATTTTCCAGAAGGTTTAGCAATTCGGAAGTGGTTTTGAAGCGTCACTAAAATTAGGCTTAAGCTTAGCAATAGCGATATGTTTGCACGACATACCAGAGGGAATATCAATGGCTGTTCCAATGAAAAATGGAGGAATGAAATCTGGAAAAGTAATATACTATGTTGTACTATCAGGAATAACCACTGGAATAGGAGCATTTTTTGGAGCAATAATAGGAGGAATATCTCAAAGTGTTATATCTATGTGCTTAAGTTTTGCTGCAGGAGCAATGTTATATATAGTTTCAGGAGAATTAATTCCAGAATCTAATAAATTGTATAGTGGTAGAATGAATGCAATAGGAAATATTATAGGAATAACACTAGGAATAATAGTAACAACATTATAATTTGCATACAAATTTTATATGTGTTAAAATTCTTTTGGAGGATTTTAATATGAAAGTAATGTTTATATGTACAGGAAATATATGTAGAAGTGCAATGGCACATTGGCTATTAGAAAGTGAAAAGAAAAATAATAATATTGAAGTGTATTCTTGTGGAATATATGCAGAAGACGGAGATGAGCCAACTTATAATGCAATAGAAGCTATGAAAGAATATGATGTAGATTTAAGCAAACACAGAGCAACAAATATACGTAATTCAAAAATAAAAGATATGGATTTAATTTTATGTATGACAACATCGCATAAAAGAGATGTATTATATATGTATCCAGAGTTAAAAGATAAAGTATTTACATTAAAAGAATATACGAATTATAAAAAAGAAGAAAATTCTTTAGATATAAGAGACCCATGGGGTTATGACTTAGAAACATATAGATTTTGCGCTGCCGAAATATATAATTGCATAGAAATTTTGTTGAAAAAAATTAAAGACAATAAAAAATAATAAAAGTTCGTTTCATACTCGTAGAGCAAATTATATATTTTTTTAAAAGTGATGTCAATAAATTTGCAAAAAAATGTTTGAAAAAAGATTGACATTTATTAATAAATATGTTATTATTCAAATACAAAACGTAGACATTGAGTCGCAGTTATTCAAAAAATAGTTGTATGTGTACCGTGAATGCACATACTTTTTTATTGTAAAAAAGGGTAGACCGTGAATCTACCCTTAGACTATTATGTATTGTTACTTTTAGTCTTAACACTGTTGATATTTTGCATTTGTTGTTGTAAAAGTATGTTTTTTTCTTTTTCACTTATAAGTTGTTTTACTAAATGCAAAATTAAATCACAATTATTCAAAAAAATAGCCTCCTTTCCGCCTTAAGAAAAGACTAACCTTTCTTATACGTAAGGTTAAGAAATATATTACTATAAGTTTTTATAAAAAGTCAATAGAATTTACAAAAAAATGTTTGTAAATTCTATTGACATTTTTTTTGCTCAAATATATAATTTAAAACATCTAAAAAAATTAAATACAAGGAGAAAAAAATGCAAGATATATTAGAAGGATTAAACGATAAACAATACGAAGCTGTTACAAATACAGAAGGGCCAAGCTTAGTAATTGCAGGAGCGGGAAGCGGAAAAACAAAAGTATTAACACATAAAATTGCATATTTAATGGGAGAAAAAAATGTATCACCCTTTAATATTTTGGCAATAACATTTACAAACAAAGCAGCAAACGAAATGAAAGAAAGAGTAGAAAAATTAGTAGGTGATGTTGCAAGAGATATGTGGATAGGAACATTCCACTCAATATGTGTACGAATATTACGTAGATATATAGATAGAATAGGTTTTGATAGTTCATTTATAATATTTGATACATCAGACCAAAGAACATTAATAAAAGAATGCCTAAAAAAACTAGATGTAGATGATAAAATGTTTACAGATAGATCTGTGCAATTTGAAATAAGTAATGCAAAAAACGAAATGCTAGAACCAGACCAATATCAAGCAAGAGCAATGGGAGATTTTAGAAAAGAAAAAATTGCAGAAATATATACTTTATATCAAAATAGATTAAAAGAAAATAATGCAATAGATTTTGACGATATAATTAATTTTACTATAAAAATTTTAATGAACAATTCAGATGTACTAGAATACTACACAGAAAAATTTAAATACGTGTTAGTAGACGAATATCAAGATACAAACAAAGCACAATTTACACTTGTTTCAATACTTGCTTCAAGATATGGAAACATAACAGTTGTTGGTGATAACGACCAAGGAATATATTCTTTTAGAGGTGCAGATATAAGCAATATTTTAAACTTTGAAAGAGACTTTCCAGGTACTAAAATAATAAAACTAGAGCAAAATTATAGATGTACACAAAATATTTTAAATGCAGCAAATGCAGTAATAAAAAATAATGAAGTAAAATACAAAAAAAGTTTATGGACAGAAAATGAAGAAGGTGGACTTCCAATAGTATATTCTGCAAGAGATGAATATGATGAAGGCAGATATATAGTAGAACAAATAGAACACCTAAAAAGAGAAGAATATTATAAATATTCAGACTTTGCTATTTTATATAGAATGAATACACAATCACGTGCAATAGAAGATATTCTTAGAAGAGAGGATGTACCATACAAAATTATAGGAGGACTAAAATTCTACGAAAGAAAAGAAATTAAAGATATAATTTCATATCTTAGATTAATAAATAATCCTTCAGATAATATTGCATTAAAGAGAATAATAAATGAACCAAAAAGAGGAATAGGAAAAACAAGTTTAGATAAAATACAAAATATATCAGATGAAACAGGAATTTCTATGTACGAAATCATAAAAGATGCTACAACATATGGATTAAACAGAGTATATGCAAATGCACAAAATTTTATAAATGTTATAGAAGAATTAAGAAGCATAAAAGATGAAACAAAAATTTCTGAATTAATAAAATTAACATTAAACAAAACAGGTTACACAAAAGCACTAGAAACAGAAAATACAATAGAAGCGGAAAACAGAATAGCCAACTTAGAAGAATTTTTAACAGTAGCAGTTGAATTTGAGGAACAAGAAGCAGACCAAAACTTAAATAACTTTTTAGAAGGAATTACACTTACAAGTGATATAGATGGAATGGATGAAGAGCAAGAAACAGTAACACTTATGACTCTACACAGTGCAAAAGGACTAGAATTCCCAGTAGTATTTTTAGTTGGAATGGAGGAAGGAATATTCCCAGGACATAAATCTATGGCAGAACCAAAAGAACTAGAAGAAGAAAGACGTTTATGCTATGTAGGAATAACAAGGGCAAAGAAACAACTATTTTTAACATGTAGCAAACAACGTACAATGTTTGGTTCAACAAGTTGTAATCCAGTATCAAGATTTTTAAAAGAAATACCAGAAGATATGTTAATGGGCTACGAAGAAATAAAAGAAAATAGTAGACCGAATTTCGAAGATTCACCATTTACATGGAAATATGGCGGAAACTCTAATGGAACAGTAACATCATATTATGATAAAAGTTCTACTCGAGCAACAAAAGAGCAAAATAACAATTATAAATTCAAATCTGCAGAAACATTTTTAAATAGCCTAAAACAAAATAAAACAAATGTAGATTTAAGTAAATATAAAACAGGACAAAGTGTTTACCACAAAAAATTCGGAGAAGGAATAATAACAAAATTAGAACCAGAAGGAGACGATATAAAAGTAGAAATTAATTTTGCAAAAGTAGGAACAAAACGATTAATGGCAAAATATGCAGGATTAGAAATAATTGAATAAAATAAAATTTTTCGTTCATAATATATTTAGAAATTTTTGTGAAAGGGATGAAAAATATGGCAACATTAAATCAAAGTGAATTACAAAATTTAAGACATTTAATTGGAGCACATGAAACTGCATACCAAAAACTAAATACATTTTCATCACAAGCAGTGGATCCAGAAATAAAGCAAATATTTGCTAAATCAGCACAAGATGCATTAAACACAAAACAAAAATTAATGGAATTCTTAGAACAATAAAAGGAGGAAAGAAATTATGGACGAAAAAACAATGGTAAACGACATTTTAGCATCTGTTAAATCAGACTTAACAGCATATCAAACAGCAATAACAGAATGTGAAGATATGTCACTAAGACAAGCATTTCAACAAATACGTAATAACGACGAAACATTTCAATACGAACTATTCAAAATAGCACAAAACAAAGGCTATTATAAACCAGCAGCAAAAGCAACATACACAGAAATACAAACAGTAAAAAATGATTTACAACAATAACAAAAAAGCAACCTTACGAAAGGTTGCTTTTTTTTGCATTGTAGAGGGTCGACGCTTCTGTCGACCAAAATTTTTTAATATATTTCAATTTGATGTAAGATGTTAGAAATTAGAAGTTGGGATTTAGGGTAATTTCTTCGAAGCATTGCTTTTGTATCCAACCTCAAACATCTAACCTCCAACTACTAATTATGATATATTGTAGGGGTCGACGCCTCTGTCGACCCGAGTGGCCAACATTCCCTAAGTAAAAAAAGAAAAAGAGAGAAAAACAGAAAGAAAACGAGAGAAACGAAAAAATATTAAAACAAAATTGAATATATAAGCAAATATATAAATTGAATAAAAAATAATATTAATATAAAATACCAAAAAACGAAAGAGAGGGTGTATTAAAATTATTAGTTCAATAAAAAAACTTCTAATACATTTTAGAAACTCGGTAAAATTAATATCAATTATTTTCCTTGCGGGAATAATAATTACAGGAATTGTAACATACATATATCATCCGATATATAGTGTATATTTAAATGGAGAACTTATAGGGTATAGCAATAGTAAAGCAAAATTGCAAACAAAGATAAATAATTATATGGATAATGGAGACGGAGAAAACTCAGAATTTGTTGATATAGAACAATTACCACAATATAAACTATGCTTATTAAAAAGAGGGATAACAACAAACGATGATGAAATATTTGCAAAAGTAGCAGCATCTGGAACAAACTATTATACATACTATGCAATAGTTGAAAATGGAGAAGAAAAAGCTTATATCTCTAAACTAGAAGATGCACAAAATGTACTAAATCAATTAGTAGAAAAAAATAGTGAAAATAAAGATTCAATATCAATAGAACAAAAATATGAAACAAAATTGAGAGACTTTGTTTCTACGGAACAAGCAGTTGCAAGCTTATATAAAGAAAAAGTTAAAAAAACAACTGAGGTAGCAGCAAAAACAAATACATCAGTTACAACAAGAAGTAGCGAAAAAATAAGTACATCAACTAAAATATCAAATGCTGCGCCAAATCTTGGAGTAAATTTAGCACAACCAGTATCTGGAAAATTAACCTCTAGATATGGAGAAAAAAGTAGCATACGTTCAAGTGCACATACTGGACTAGATATAGCAAATTCAACAGGAACACCAATAAAAGCAGCAGCCTCAGGAACAGTAGTATTTGCAGGAACAAAAGGTTCATATGGAAGAATGGTAATAATATCACATGGAAACGGTGTACAAACATACTATGGACACTGTAGTAGTTTAGATGTTAGCGTTGGACAAACAGTATCACAAGGACAAGTAATAGCAAAAATGGGATCAACAGGAAATTCAACAGGATCACACTTACACTTAGAAATAAGGGTTAACGGTTCAAGTGTAAACCCACAAAAATATTTATATTAAAAAAACGACCACTGGTCGTTTTTTTGTTATAAAGTTTTAACTAAAATATTTTAAACACAATTTAATAGCATTATTCTTAAAAATTAATTTACCATACTCACTTAATTCATAACTTAATATATGAGAATTATATGAATATGTTCCAAACTCTGCAAGATAATTAATTAAAGATTTTGTATAAACATAATTTGTGTTTGAATTTTCAATTAATAAATAATATGTATTTTTAAAGAAATGTAAAGTAATCTCCTTAGAAATTTTATTAAGGTTCTTAACTATATTTTTATCTAAAGAGTTACAAAATAAGCAAAAATCATCAAAAGAATTAAAAGAATATATTATTTTATTATTTAAGGAATTTACAGACTTTCTTTTAGTTTTAAAGGTTCTCTTTTTTTGAGAAGCATGTAATTCATCTGGAAGTGAACGAGTTACAGTTACAACAAATTCACCTGTAGAAGTAACAAGCGCTTCAATCATAATTTTATAGTTCTTTGTAACAAAACCGACTTCTCGTTCAGCTTTATCTAACATATCTAAAAATAATTTTTGAGTATTATCGGAATTTGCCATAAAAGACTGGTAATCTATATCATTATCTGTTAAATCTCGAATATTTAAAGTTATTCTTAGTTTATTTTCACTTAGTTTTTCAAATTTCATTTTGCATCAAACCTCCTAAAACTCTTATAAACATTATACATTAAAAAAACAAAATAATAAACATATAATTTATGGTAATTTATATATAATATGTAAGAGTAAAAAAATGTGTAAAAGAAATATAACACAATAAAAATAAAAAATAAATATAATTTTATAAATAATTGAAAAATTCCTTGAAAAAAACTACCATAGCATATATAATATTGAAAGCAAAAAAACACAAAAAACATATTTCCGTAAGGAAAAGAGGAGGAAAAATATGGCAACCAAAGATAAAAGTATATGGATACTAATATTATTTATATTTGCAGGATTAGTTTTAGGAGGATTAATAGGAGAACTTACTAAAAATATAAATGGACTATGGTGGTTAGGATATGGACAAGAATTTGGACTTCAAAATCCATTTGTATTAAATTTAAGTGTATTAACAGTTACATTTGCATTAATGATAAAAATAAACATAGCAAGTATAATAGGAATGTTTCTTGCAATATTTATATATAAAAAAGTAATGTAAAATATAAGGGGGGTAAATAGGGAGCGGAAAGGACCTTATATGAAAATAAAAGAATTACCAACATCTGAAAGACCGTACGAAAAATTAGAAATGTATGGAGAAACTTATTTATCCAATGCAGAACTATTAGCAATAATAATAAAAACGGGTACAAAAGAAAGTACATCTGTAGAATTAGCACAAAAAATATTAAACTTAGAAAAAAATAAAAATGAAAGTTCACTAAGATTTTTGCAAGAACTTTCAATAGAAGAATTTACAAAAATTAAAGGAATAGGAAAAATAAAAGCAATTCAACTAAAAGCTGTTTGCGAACTTGCTAAAAGAATGAGTAGACCGATTGAAAAAATAAATGTAAAAATAACTAATTCGGATGATGTTGCAAATTTATTAATGGAAGAAATGAAATACGAAAAAAGAGAGATTGCAAAAATATTAATACTAAATAATAAAAACGAAACAATAAAAATAAAAAACATATCATACGGGGGTGCAAATTATGCACTTATAGAGCCAAAAGAAGTATTAGTAGATGCGATAAAAATGGGAGCACCAAAAATATTACTGGTGCATAATCATCCGTCTGGAGATCCAACACCAAGTCAAAACGATTTTAAAGCTACAGAGAAAATATATAATTCTGCAGAAATGTTTGGAATACAGCTACTAGATCATGTAGTAATAGGAGATGGAAAATATACAAGTATTTTTTCAGAAATGCTAAAAAATAGAAGAAAGGAAGATAAAAATGTTTAAATTTTTTAACTTGACATCAAAAGATATTGGAATAGATTTGGGAACAGCAAATATCTTAGTAACAGTAAAAGGAAAGGGAATAGTTTTAAATGAACCATCTGTTGTAGCCATAGATAGAGCCACAGGAGGAATACTTGCAACAGGAAACGAAGCAAAAGAAATGCTTGGAAGAACACCAGATGGAATAAAAGCCGTTAGACCTATGAAAGATGGAGTAATAGCAGATTTTACAGCTACAGAATTATTGCTAAAAAACCTATTAAAAAAAGTAAATGAAAAATACAACTCAGGAAGACCAAGAGTAGTAGTAGGAGTTCCATCCGGAATAACGGAAGTAGAAGAAAGAGCTGTTGAAGAAGCAGTAATGCAAGCTGGAGCAAAAGAAGTATATTTAATAGAAGAACCAATGGCAGCAGCAATAGGTGCAAACCTAAATGTAGAAGAACCATGTGGAAACATAGTAGTAGATATAGGCGGAGGAACAACAGAAGTAGCAGTAATATCCTTAGGAGGAATAGTAGTAAGCAATTCACTAAGAGTTGCAGGAGACGAACTAGACGACGATATAGTTAACTATGTAAAAAGAGAATACAACCTAGCAATAGGAGAAACAACAGCAGAACAAATAAAAAAACAAATAGGTTGTGCAATACCACTAATAACAGTAGAAGAAATGGAAGTTAAAGGAAGAGATCTAAATACAGGACTTCCAAAAAATATTACAATAAATTCTACACAAGTTGAAGAGGCAATAAAATATTCAATAAACGACATAGTAGAAATAGTAAAAAATACTTTAGAAAAAACACCACCAGAATTAGCATCAGATATAGCAGAAAAGGGAATTGTACTTGCAGGTGGAGGAGCATTAATAAAGAACTTAGACAAGTTATTAAGTGAAAAAACAGATATGCCTGTATATATTGCCGAAGATCCACTAGATTCAGTTGTTAGAGGAACAGGAAAAACCTTAGAAAACTTAGAAAATTTAAAAAGAGTATTAATAAACTCAAGAAAAAGAATATAAAAAAGAAGGAAGGTAAAAAATGCAAAGAAATAATAAAACCAGTGTATTTGGAATAATAATAACAATTGTTATATTAATAATTTTAGTATTTGTTTCAAATATAAAAATAGAAAAATTTTCATACATAGGAAATGCTGTAAGCTCATTAGTAGTGCCAATACAAAATGGACTAACATACTTAAAAAACAAAATGTCAGGAAATGATGCATTTTTTACAAACATAAGCAATTTAAAACAAGAAAATGAAGAGCTAAAAAAGAAAAATAGTGAACTAGATGAATCATTAAGAGAACTAGAAATGATAAAAGCAGAAAACGAAACATTAAAAGAAGAACTAAATTTATCTGAAAAGTATACAGAATATCAAACAAAACCAGCATATGTTATAGATAAAGACATAAGCAACTATAGTAGCGATATAGTAATAAATATAGGTTCAGAAGATGGAGTACAAGTTAATATGACAGTAATATCAGATAAAGGACTTGTAGGACATGTAATATCTGTTAACAAAAATTCATCAAAAGTTCAAACAATAGTAGATCCAGCAAGCTCTGTAAGTTGCACACTAACAAGTTCAAAAGATAGCATAATAGCAAAAGGAACACTAGATGAAACCAACGGACTAAAAGCAACATATATACCAACAGATGCTAACTTAGTAGAAAACGACAGTATAGAAACCTCAGGACTTGGAGGAATATATCCAAAAGGAATATATGTAGGAACTATAAAAAAAGTTGTAAATACAAACAACATAACAGATAGATATGCAATTGTAGAAAGTGCAGTAGATTTCAAAAAATTAGATACAGTACTAGTAGTAATGCAATAAAAGAATTTGTTATAGATATAAAATAATACACCAAAAATAAAAAATCCCTATAAATAAAAGAAAAGGAGCGTGAAACTAAAAATGAAAAAGGCTTTATTAGGAATAGTTGCATTTTTAGCATTTATTTTAATATACATATTGCAAACTAACTTTTTTACCTGGTTTACAATTGCAGGAGTAAAACCTAATTTAGTAGTAATGCTAGTATTATTTATAGGGCTATTTGCAGGTAGGATATATGGACTAACATTTGGAGTAATATTTGGATTATTAATAGATATTTTTATAAGTAAAAAAATAGGACTATCTGCAATAATGTATGGAGCAATTGGAATTTTTGGAGGAATACTAGACCGAAATTTTTCAAAAGATAGCAAGGTAACAATAGTAGGAATGGTAATAATATCAACGTTTTTATTTGAACTTGCCTCATATATAACAAATGCAATGATTTTCTCATACACATGGGAAATGCTAACATTTATTGTAAAATTAATAATAGAAATAATATATAACTCAATACTAACAATTATATTATATCCAACAATTCAAAAAGTAGGATTTAGTGTGCAAGATATGTTTAAAGAAAATAAAATACTAACAAGATATTATTAAAAATAAAAAAAAGAAGGAAGTGAAGATTTGAAAGGAAAACCAAATATAAAATTAAGATTTAACTCATTAACAACAATAATTTATATTTTAGGAATAATATTACTACTGCAACTTTTTAATCTTCAAATAATACATGGAGAAGAATATAGAGAACAATCAAACACGAGACTTACAAGAGAAAGTACAGATGTAGCAGCAAGAGGCTCTATACTAGATAGAAACGGAAATGAAATAGTAGGAAATGGAATGGGATTTAGCTTAGAATTATACAAAAGTAAGAACGACAATCAAACGCTAAATACAACTATATTAACTATGATAGAAGTATTAGAAAAAAATGGAGATAGCTATAAAGATTCATTTCCAATAAGGTTAGATGAAGATGGAAATCTATATTTCGACTTTGATACAGATGAAAAAGCCATAAATTGGAAGAAAAAAATGAAATTGAATGAATCATATACACCAGAGCAATGTATGCAAGCATTAAAAGAAAAATACGAAATACAATACGAAGATATAAATCAAATAAGAAAAATACTAGCAATAAGATATCAAATACTACAAGATGGATATAGTACAACAAAATCTATAACAATAGCAAATAGCATAAGTAGAGAAAGTGCATTAGAATTTAATGAAAGAAGCGAAAGTTTTCCAGGAATAAGTGTTTCAGTAGAACCAACAAGACAATACTCATCTGGTAATTTAGCTTCACATGTTGTAGGAACAATAGGGAAAATCTCAGAAGTAAAAGAAGGCTACAATACAAACGATTACATAGGAAAAACAGGAATAGAATATCTATTCGAAAAATATTTAAAAGGACAAGACGGAACAAAACAAATAGATATGTCTGTAGATGGAACAAACACAGAAGAATATGTTACACAAGAGGCTGTAGAAGGAAGCGATGTAGTATTAACAATAGATGCAAATTTACAAAAAGTTACGGAGGAAGCATTAGCAAATAACATAAAGAAAATAAATAGTGGGGGATTTGGAAAGAAATATTCAACCAACTCTGGTGCAGCAATAGTAATGAACGTAAAAACAGGAGAAGTACTTTCAATGGCAAGTTACCCAGATTTTAACCCTCAAGACTTTGTAGGCGGAATAAGTGCAGAAAACTGGGAAAAATACAATACAGAAGATACACCACAAGTAAACAAAACAATGCAAACAGCATATGCACCAGGATCAATATTTAAAATGGTTACAGCAATAGCGGGACTAGAATCAGGAGCAATTTCAACCAAAGAAACAATAAACGATACAGGAGTGTATCCAAAATATACAAATCCAAAATGTTGGATATACACAGACTATCATAGAGGTCATGGAAGATTAAACGTTTCAGGAGCAATACAACATTCATGTAACTATTTCTTCTACGAAACAGCAGATAGAATGGGAATTGATACTTTAGCAAAATATGCGAAATATTTTGGGCTAGGAACAAAAACAGGAATAGAATTGCCAAACGAAACGTCAGGAACCTTAGCATCAAAAGAAACCAAAGAAAACCTATACCACGAAAAATGGTATGCAGGAGAAACGTTATCAGCAGCTATAGGTCAAAGTTATAATTCATTCTCATTAGTACAAATAGCTAAATACATAAGTATGTTAGCAAATGGTGGAAATAAAATACAACCAACAATTGTAGAAAAAATAATAAACTCAGACGGAACAGAAGTGCCAAAAGAAGAAATACAAAATCTAATAAACGAAAAGGCAGGAATAAAACAAGAAGACCAAGAAGAAATATCAATATCACAAGAAAATTTAAAAGCAGTATTACAAGGAATGGAATCAGTTACAGACGACCAAGGAGGAACAGCATATAGCATATTCAAAAACTTTGCAATAAGCGTTGGAGGAAAAACAGGTTCAGCTGAAACATCAACAGGAAAAGTAAATGCGTGGTTCGTTGGATTTGCACCATTTGAAGACCCACAAATAGCAGTTGTAGTATTGGTAGAAAACGGAGGGCATGGATATTACACTGCGGAGGCAGTTAAAGAAATAATAGAGCAATACTTTGGAATGAATATAGAACAGGTACAAGAAGACGTAAGCTCAATTCCATATACAGAAAGCTTTAGATAGAAAGGATGTAGAAAATGGCACAAGTAGTAGAAATAAGACTAAGAAAAGACGAATTAATAATAACACTAAACGAAAAATGTGAATACAAAGAAATACAAAAGGCACTTAAGAAAAAAATTCCAGAGCTAAAAAAACTATACAAAGAAGATAAAACTCCAATATTTGTAACAGGAAAAGTACTAAAAAACAAAGAAATAGAAGAAATAAAAAATATAATAAAAAGCGAAATAAATGTAGAAATAGAATTCGACAGTCCAAAAGTGCTAGGACTATATGGTATAAAAAAAGCATATAACCAAGATATTGGAGCATCTACTACAATATACCATAAAGGCTCAATAAGATCGGGACAAAAAATAGAAAACGAAGGAAGCATAGTAATAATAGGAGACCTAAACTCAGGAGCAGAAGTAATAGCTGGAGAAAACATAATAATACTAGGAAGACTAATGGGACTAGCACATGCTGGAGCAAAAGGAAACAAAAAAGCAATAATAGCAGCAGAAAAAATAGAAACACCACAACTTAGAATATCAAACATAGTAAAAAGTATACGAAAAGAAGACGACGAATACAGTGTAAAATACACATTTGCATCTGTAAAAGGAGACAAAATAGAATTAGAATAACCAAAAAGCAGGAGAAAAATAATCTCCTGCTTTTTGGTTATTCTAGAAAATTATTTTCAACCTGTCCCAAAAAGAACAAAAATTGTAACTTTGGGACAGACCCAAAAAGAACAAAAAGTGTAACTTTGGGACTGTCCCACAGCCGACATTTTAAGAGATTAGTAGAAGAATTAAGGCTAAATATAGCATTTCGTCGTGTACTTCTTCTTTGTATAAGAAGTAGAGTAAGCAGAGTATTAAGATGTCGTCAAAGTATAGTTTTATTCCGAATATTTCAAAGTATTCTCTTTCTTCTTTATTTCTATCGGTATTGTATTCTTTTGATGTTTTTTTATCTTCTTGCTGGCTTGTATAGGGTAAGTTTTCTGTTTGTCCGAGTTGGCATGGGTGTAGTTTTTGTTGAAGTGTTTCCATAATTTTGGCTATAAATATGGTTAAAAGGAACATTTCCAAATTTATTTAAATATGTAGGTCTAATGCCTTTAGAAAATGGACCGAAATTATTTTGAAGGGCTATTGAAATCACCACCATTTTCTTTGAAAAGTTCAAAAATGCTGCTCATATTAAGTAATTGTACGTATTGGTCTAATTTTTGTTTTCTACTATCTTTTAAATATGGTTTTAAAGACATTAAAAGTTTTGCTCTTGGATCATTTTTCTTACTATTCATAGCCTCCATAATAGATTTCATTTTCATAATAGTATTAAAATCTATATTGAAACCATTATCCTCTGAGGAATCTTCAAAATTAGAGGTATTAGCAGAATTGTTGTTAGAAGAATTATTATTAGAACTATTAGAAGAAGCATTATTAATTAAATCCTTTAAATTATTATCAGAATCTGAACCAAGCATACTATTTATTTTAGCCATTAAATCGGAAATATCATCATTCATACAAACACCCCTTTACATTAATTTATATTGTAGTGGTCAACGTCCTTAGGGCGACCCGCGTGGTAAAACATTTTTTGTCTTACAGGAAATTTCTTATTTAGATGTAGGGGCGGACGCCTTAACTCCGTCCCAAAAATTACTTATTTAAATTCTTTTTTAACTCATTTATAATTTCATCTCTATTTTCAGACTTCATAATTTCATTAGCCTTTTGAATACTATACTGCAAATCTTTTTTGTTCATTTTAGAAAGCATACCCATAAGCTGATTCATATCTAAGTTATTAGAATTATTCATAATACAAACCTCCAAACAATCTATATTACATTTTATGCAATATACAAAAAATAATAACTATAACATTATATGAAAAAAACTTAAAAAGGTGAATGAAAAGCAAAATAAAAAATATAAAAAAACCTACGGAAATAAAAGAAAACTGTAAATAGAATGTAAAAAAACAAAATGTAAAAAGGTAATAACACAAAAATGTAATAAAAAAGTAATAAAATGCCGAAAAATAGCTTCCGTAAAGAGTTTTAACTTTTTCCAAAAACTGCATATTGAAAGAAAAATTCAAACCATTTATACTTAATTATATATAAGTGGAAATAGATTTAGGAGGAGAAAAATGGTAAAACAACTACTAAATAATTTTATTGTGATTTTAATAATATTTCTATTAACATCAGGAAATTTAATGCTAATAGGAACAGAAACATATGCAGCATTTGAAAACCTAGAAGAACAAAAGAAAGAATCAAGTGATAAAAATGTAAGCTTCGATTCATACTTTGTTGTGGGAGAAAGTGAAATACATAGTGTAACACTAGATGCTAAAAACGAAGCATATATAAATTTCGAAATAAACATTCAAAATGGATACTTAAAAGAAAGTGCCATAGAATTAAACAATGCAAATTTTGAAATAGAAAGTATAGAGCAACAAAATGTAGAAGGAATAGTAAAAAATTCAACAGCAAATAAAATAGAATTAAACCAAATAAATAGCAACAGCAAAGTAATAATAACAGCAAAAATAAAAATGCACCGAGAAGAATATGTAGAGGCAAATTACTGTTCAAAAGAAACAGCAATAGCATTTACAAGTAACTATACAAATATAAAAGGTGTAACAAAACAAATAAATGCAGGAATAAATGTTGCAATAACATGGGCTGCAGAAATAAGTTCAAATATAGAAACAAATGTAACAAAATATATGCAATATGGAGACAAAACAATAATAGAAACAAACGTAATATCAACACTAAACGAAAATGTTTTACCAATAAAAAATACAAATATAAAAATAACAGCACCAAAAATAGAAGAAAGTTTACCAGAAGAAGTTAGAATACATGCAAATTCTACAATAGGAACAAATGGAAAAGCTAAAGAAAGCTTTACACAAGAAAATTGGAACTACAACAAAGAAACAGGAGAAATAACAATAAATGTAGAAAACCAAGCAAACGATGAAGGAAAAATAGCATGGAAAACAGGAAACGATGAATATATAGTAACATACATATACAATACAATAGAAACAACAAACCAAATAGAATTAAATGCACAAAGCACAATAACAACATACACAGAAAATACAGTAGAAAATAGTGCAAACAATGTGCAATCTGTAGTAATGGGAGGAAACTATATAGACTACAATATTACTGCAACAGAAAAAACAAACAAAGGATATATATATGCAAATTCTGTATACGAAACACCATATACAGAAACAATATCTGCAAATATATCATATAAAGATGCAACAGAAGGACTAATATTCACAAAAGACAATGAAGCATATAACTTAGAAAACAACAAAAAACTACAAGCAAATACATGCTACAAAAACACAGTAATAAACAAAGCAAACTTTGAAAAAATATTAGGACAAGAAGGAAAAATAAACATATATAATGGAGAAAATCTAATAACAACAATAGATAACAATGCACAAGCAGACGAAAACGGAAACATAATATATAACTACCAAGAAAACTACAACAATATAAGAATAGAAACAACAAAACCAGTAGAAGAAGGAATAATAACAATAACAAACAACAAAGCATTAACAGCAACAAATACATATAGTTATGAAACACAAAAACAAATAAGAAATATAGAAGCAACACTTATAGGAACAAGTGCAAACCAAGAGGCACAAACAAAAAATGCAATAACAAACTTAGAAGAAACAACAAGCAAAGCACAAGTAACAATAAGTAAAACAGACTTATCTACAGTAGTAACAAATGAAAATGTAGAATTAAGAGCAATACTAAAAACAGAAGATATAACAGATGACTTATATCAAAACCCAACAATAAGAATAGAAATGCCAGAAGACATAGAAAAAATAAATATAAAATCTGTAAACGTATTATTTAACGATGAATTAAAAGTAGCAACAATAAACATAGAAAATGGAAGAATAATAAACTTAAGTCTAGAAGGAAACCAAACACAATATGTAACAAACAACAACCAAGGAATAACAATAATAATAAATACAGATATAACAGTAAACAAAACAGCAACAACAAAAGAAACACAAGTAACTATGAACTATAGTAACCAAAAAGCAATAAACTTAGAAAACGGAGGAACAACAGTAGCACCAGTAAATATAGTGGCACCAGTAGGGCTAATTGCATTAAATACTGTAACAAATGAAACAACAGGAGAAACAGCAACATCATTAGGAAGTGAAAAAGAAGAAATAAAACTAGAAAGAAACACAAAATCAGCAACAGCAAAATACACACAAACAGTAATAAACAACGAAAACGAAACAATAAATGGAATGAAAATACTAGGAAGAATAGGAACTCAAGGAGATAACCTAGGATCAACAATAAATGCAAAATTAACAACAGAAATAGGAAATGCACAAAATGTAGATAGCACTGTATACTATAGTGAAAAAGCAGATGCAAATAGCGATATAGAAAATAGTGAAAATGAATGGAAAACAGAAGCAACACAAGATTCAAAATCATATTTAATAGTAGTAAATAAAGAAATAGCACAAGGAGAAGAACTAAACTTTGGATACGAAGCAGAAGTACCAGAAAACCTAGAATATGGAGAAAGCTTAGTATCTACATACAATGTAGAATACAATACACAAGCACAAGATTTAAACAAAGAAGCAACACCAGTAACACTAGCAACAGGAAATGGACCAGTGTTAGAAGCAACATTAGAAAATTCTGTTGTAGATAATAGAATATACTTAGGACAAGAAGTATCATATACCTTAAAAGTAAAAAACAAAGGAACTAGTCAAGCTGAAAATGTCAAAGTACAAATAGAAATGCCTGATGGAATTGAAAACGAGAAATATTACTTAGATGGGTATGAAGAAAAAAAAGTTGAATCAGATAAAATGATAATTGATTATGGAAATATTGATGTTGGAAGTGTAAGTACTAAAGATTTTACAATTAAATACAATAGTACTGGAAAAACAAATGTTTATGGAAAAATTCTATTAAACAATGTTGATTTAGGAGTCAAATCAAATACTATAGAAGATGCTATACAAGATAATGATGCAAATGTAGAATTTGAAATAAATGATTCATCATATGTTGATAAAAAAGAATACACAGTAGATGACGAGGTAAATGTTGGCATAGTACTTAAAAATTATAGTAAATCAGAAATAAATAATGCTAAAGTTGTGTTAGATATACCAGATAATGTAGAAGTAACTAATGTATTTAATGAGAATGAGAAAATTGAATATAATTTCGATGAAACAACTAGAAAGCTAACAATAAATTTCGAAAAATTAAGTATACATGATAAGAAGGACTCTACAAGTTCAACAAGAATTTATTTAAATGTAAAAATAAATGATATAAAAGAAGAAACGTACATAAAAGCAAGTGCATATGTTGGAATTAAGAAAATTGGAGAACAAAAATTAAAATTTAATTTGTATGACTTAAAATATGATTTACAAGTAAAAACATCAATTGATGATAATACATATTTAAAAAGAAATGATAAATTGAATTATAATATTAGCATAAAAAATACTGGTGAAAAAGATATAGAAAATGTATGGATGAAAATTGATTTTGCAAAGGATACATCTTATATAGAAACTATAAAAAATGAAGAGCAAATTCATTCTGCACTTAATAATACAGATGATAATATAATATATGATACAGAAAAAAATCAGCTAATGATTAAGATAACAATAAAAAAAGGAGAAGAAGCAAACTTCTTAATTACTACAATTGTAAATATAAATGAAAAATATAACGAGGATACAAACATAACTTCAAAAATAAGTATTGATAAATTTAGATATGAAAAGCAATTTTCATACAAAATTGAAAAGACAAAAGACGAAGAAGAGGATCCAGACCCAGATCCAGACCCAGATGAGCCAGATAATCCTGTAAATCCAAATGATCCAAATAACCCAAGTAATTCAGATGATTCAAATAATTCTTCAGAAAATAAAAACTATAAAATAACAGGAACAGCATGGCTAGATTCAGATAAAAGCGGAAGTTTAGATGATAGCGAAACAAAATTACAGGGAATAACTGTAAAAGCAATAGATGAAAATGGAAATGAAAAAGCAACAACAACAACTAAGGAAAATGGAACATATACATTAGAAGGACTAACAAAAGGCAAATATATAGTTATATTTGAATATGATTCATCTAAATATATGTTAACAACATACCAAAAAGAAGGAATTGCAGACTCTATAAATTCTAATGTTATAAAAGGTACATACAGTGGTAAAACAGTAGCAACAACTAATACTATAGAAATTTCAGATAGAAGCATAGCAAACATAAATATAGGATTAATAGAAGGAAGTAATTTCGACTTAAGCCTTAGCAAAAAAGTAAAACAAATATCAATGGCAAACACTAAAAAAACAAAAACAACAAACTATAATACACAACTTGCAAAAATAGATTTAGATTATAAATACATAAATAACACAAAAGTAGCTATAGAATACGAAATAACAGTAACAAATGAAGGAGACATACCAGGATATGCAAGTAAAATAGTGGATTATTTGCCAGAGGGATTTGATTTTTCAACAGAATTAAATAAAGACTGGTATACATCAAACAAAAATATAGAAACAAGAGCACTAGCAGATACAATAATAAACCCAGGAGAAAGCCAAACAATAACATTAATATTAACAAAGAATATGAATGAAAATGGAAATGGTATATATTGTAACACTGCAGAAATAGCAGAAGACTACAACGAATATGGACAAGCAGATAGCGATTCAACTCCAGGAAACAATAAAGAAGGAGAGGATGATCAATCTTCTGCAAATGTAATACTAGGACTAAAAACAGGTGGACCAGTAACATATATAACATTAACATTAAGCATAATGGCTTTAATATGTGTAGCAGCATACGAAATAAATAAAAGGGTATTAAAATTTTAAGGAAAGGAGGGAAAAATATGAAATTAAAAAGTATTTTGATAAGTGTATTATTAATTATTTGTATATTTCTTTTTGGAAGCAAAGCGTATGGAGTTCTTGTACTTGATTTAGATGAAGAAGATGATTGGGATAGACCTTTTGAACAT
This sequence comes from uncultured Clostridium sp., assembly GCA_902461935.1. Lineage (GTDB taxonomy): Bacteria > Bacillota > Clostridia > TANB77 > CAG-508 > Merdicola. The sequence goes on from CABPZP010000008.1 coordinate 40,886, forward strand.
TATTCTTCAGCTGGACATAATGTATATGTTTATTGTAATGAACATGGTAAAAAACTAGGAAGAGGAAAACATGAATTTACAAGAGATGGCGGTTTTCAAAATATGACAGCAGCTTATGCAAAAAGACTTTTTAATGGGAATAAGAAAACTCCTGTTAAATTAGAGGGAACAAAATATGTATGTAACCCAGCTCCAAACGATTGGCAAGGAATATTATGGGATTATAAAATAAGTACAACTGCAACTGCGGGTACATCTTGGACTAATCCAGATAATCCCACAATAGAATTTAAGAATGATTATGTTTCAAAAAAGGTGGAATCTATTGATGATGATTATTATAGAATAGCATTTAAATTAAAGTTTTCAGGTGGAGGAACTAACAGTAATGTAACTATAGGTATAAAAGATGGAGATGGAAATAAAATAAATTGCGAGTTTGAAATTTATACTAATAAATCATGTACAACTAAAGGAGCAATTACTAGTGGTGATATAAGATATATTAAAATAAAGAAAAAAGAATTAGATTCATATAAAAAAATAAAACTATATGCTACTTATAATGTCGCAGACAAATATTCTGGAAAATTTGTTACATACACTGAAGGGAAGGGTTCGAAAAATGATCAACATTTAGTGGGTGTATATGTAGAAAAAGAAGATGGAAATAAAAAACACGATACAAGTAAAGAAATAATAGTTGCCCAACCTCGTCTAGTTACAACAAAATACATAAAGAAAATAACATCAGCAAATGGAAAAGAATTATATAATGTTACAGATTCTTGGAATCCAAATGAATGGGAAGTAGAAAACTTAAAACCAATTGTGAAAGTAAATACAAACAAAGGTGTAACAGAAAGTGGAAGATATGAATTAACAAAACAAAATGCTAGAAACTTTAACATTACTGCAGGAGATGTTATTACATATAATATTAGAGTATATAATGTTGGGAATGATGATGCAGATTTAACAGATGAAAGTTTGGAATCTGTTAATTGGAACGGTGATAATATAATTTATAAAAATGGATATGTATATGATTATCCAGAAGATCATTTAGATTTTGTAAATGAGAATATAAATGACAACAAATATTGGGAATGGGATAGCAGCGAAGGCGCTTATAAAGCAAAAGCTACAAATTTAAAAGTTAAAAAGTCTAGACCAAGTGATACAATAGAATCATACGAAAAAGCAAGCGATGATATTAATAGATGGTCAGGTGTAATGCAGATAGATTTCAAGGTAACAGGAGATGAACAAGCTAGTTTCAAAATAAAAAATAATGGTTTAACTGCCCAAAGAGAAGATGCAACAGTAAAATTTTTGAAATCTGTTACAACCAAAGATAAAGATGGAAATGATGTAGAAACAGTATTTGATAAGGAACCTGAAGTTGAAGTTGATACTAGTAAAAAAGTTGGAGAAGATAATAGAATAATAATAAATGCAAATACCCCAGATGTAACAGTTATGGATGGAGATACTTTAACATATTGTATGAGATATTATTCAACAGCACTAAACAAAACAGAATTAAACTACAAGGCAATAGATAAATTTCGGCGTAGGGCTAGAATTTGAATCTGCACAAACGCAAGATGGAAAAGCAATTAATGTAGAAATAAATGGCTCAAAAATAACAATAGGTTCATTAAATGAAATATTAGATGGAATACAGATAACTGGTGGAAGAGTAGGAAATATACCTTATTATGATGTTTATTTGAAATTTAAAGTAAAAACTGCTAAAGATAGTATACTTTCTCAAACAAATAATCAAATGAAATATGTACCATTAGTAAATAATAGTGCAAAAAATAATGAAATACCTACACCAGTAGGATATGAAATAAAAGGAAAAGTGTTTATAGACAATTTGGATGCAAGTGGAAAAGTAACAAAAGATAGAAATGCAATATACGATAATGCAGATAAACTTGTACAAGGAGTAAAAGTAGAACTATTAAATGAAGATGGTTCACCAATTCCAGGTGGATACTATGAAAATTCTGGAACAGGAGAAAAGTACCCTTCAGTGGTATATACAGATGAAAAAGGTGAATATAAATTTCCATATTTAAGAGTTGCGAAAATTACTATAAATAGCCCAGATGGTTCTATAAATGGAAATGTAAATGATTTGAATAAATATCGTGTACGATTTACATACAATGGTCAAGAATATGAAAATATACAATATGCAAAAGACAACAGTAATCAAGCTTCATATGCAACAGAACTTAATCAAAATTTTGGAGAATCTTTAAGCAGATATGAATTTAATAAAAAATTTCCAGAAATAGGAAAAGGCAGTAGTGAAGAATACAGTTTAATGGATGAAGATAATAAAGCTGTACAAGTAGAAGGATATACAAATACAAACCCATGTGCAATGAAAGAGTTTAGAATAGATTCATATTCTGGAAATGATAATAATAGAACAGTATCAGCAAATACAGAATATAAAGAATATTTAAACTTAGGACTTGTAAAAAGAGAATTTGACTTAAGACTAGAAAATAGATTAGATTCTATGGATGTGTCTATAAATGGTGTAAGTCAGCAGTTTACAAGCTTCAATGGAGGCGTTATAACAAAAACAATAGAAGATGCAGATTTGAATTTGTCTGATATAAATCATGATGTATATTTCCAAGAAGCAGATTATTACGCAGTAGCTGCTGAGGGAGACAGTCCAATTGGAAATGATGAAACTAAAGAATTAAGTGTTTGGGTAAATTATACAATAACAGTAAAAAATGAATCTACAGATAATTTTATAGGAATATTAAAACAATTAGACTTCTACTGTGATGATAGATTTGATAAACTTGAAGCATATGATGGTGAAAAACAAATTATGAATATTAATGATTTAAGTTCAAACCCAACTGGTAATTTTATTGGAAAAATACCAATAGAAATAAATAGCGGAAAAGAAATAGACAATTCAGCAGATAAAGGAACACAAGAAATAAAAATAAGATTACATTTAAGTAGACAAACAATAAAAGATGTTATTGAAGGAGAAGAGAATAATGTATTTAAAACACTAGAAACAGTTGCAGAAATAGGAAAGTATAGTACAAAATATGGTGGAGACATATTTGGAAATGGACATGGTATAGGTAATCCAAATGCAGGAAAAATAGACGAAGACTCTAACGCAGGAAACTTCAATTTAGATAAGTATAAACAAGTAAGAAAAAGTACAGATGCAAAAGAAATACTAACAATGTTCAACAAAGAAGATGACTGCAGACGTTCTTTAGGAATAAAATTACTTACTTTACCAAATGGTAAACAAAGAGAATTAACAGGCATAGTATTTGAAGATGAAACAACTCATGATGCTATGAACAATACTAGATTTGGAGATGGAACATATAAAGAACAAACTAAAGATAAAGGAATAAAAGGAGCAACAGTTCATTTTACAGATAATGGAGAAGTAGTTAAAGTATGGGATGCAACAAATAAGGTATGGAAAAATTCAGAAGATAGAAAAACTGATCAAGATGGAAAATATACGATAGAAGGATTTATACCAAGTAGAAGCTATCAAATTCAGTTCACATATGGAGATGGAAATACCAGTATATATAATGCACAAGACTACAAATCAACAATAGATACAACAGGTCAAAATTATACACAAACCAAAGATGATGCCAATGGAAATTCTCCTGATGGACCAGAGAATTATTGGTACTCAATGAGTAAGGTGCAAAATAAATCTATAGCAAAAGATGATGATACAAAAATGAAGGATTCGCTAACATTAACAAATGAGACAGCATTAAAATTAGAAACAGCACAACCAATAGATAGTATAGATAGATATAAGAATACAGCAAGCACAGCAAAATTCTATGCACCAATAAGACAAAATGGAAATAAAGGAACAGATAATGAAACATATACTATAAATAACATGAACTTAGGACTAGCAGAAAGACCACGTTCAGAATTAACAATAAATAAAATAATAGACCACATAAACATAACAACATCAGATGGTAGAGTATTAATAGATGGAAGCAAAGGAACAGCAAATAGCACAACATGGTTCGATAGATACGTACAACCAATAATAGACGAAAACCTAATATATGGATCAACACTACAAGTAACCTTTAGATACTTTATAACAAACACAGGAGAAAAAGACTATGTATCAACAGGAGAAGTAACATATGACGAAAATGGAATAGTAAAAAATACAAACAGAGAATATTACGACTATGGAGGAGATGTAAATAATACACAAAAGGAATTAATGGTAACAAGTACACCAGAGAAGATAATAGACTTTGCAGACAACGGAATAAAATACAATCCAGAAGGACTAGCTGACCCTGAAAACGATTCTAATACAAAAAACAATTATTACTGGGTAGATGCAACTGAAACAGAAAGAAACATGTTAGATATTGACACTCAAAAATATTACGATAAAGAAGCAAGTGTAAAACTAACAACTCAAGATAATATTAAATTTAAAGCATTAACCCCAGGAGAAACATATGGACAAGTTGATAATGAAAAACTATATCTAACACTATCAAAAGTACTATCAACAAGAACAGATACAGTTGGAAACGAATTACAATACATAAATACAACAGAAATACTACAACAAACAAACAGTGTAGGAAGAAGAAGCTACCACACAACAACAACTCCAAGTACAGGACAGTATAGCAATAGTAACTACACAACAAAAGAAAAAAGAAAAGATCCAAATGATGAAAATAGTAGAATTATAGGATATGATGTAAGCAATGCAACAGATAGAGGAAATGGACAAAATGTATTATTATCAGAAGTAGGCAATAGATTAAAAAGTGAAGATAAAAAAATAAACAGAGATAATACTAATGGTAAATATTTAATACTAACAATTCCAGGCGACATAGGAAACCCAACAAAGCAAGACAATATACAAACAACACTATATTGGGAACCAGACGCAGACGAAGGAAGCATAGTAATAATACCACCATTCGGAAACCAAAAACTAATATGGACAATAATAGGAACACTAGCAACAATAACACTAGCCGGAGGAATTTACCTAATAAAGAAAAAAGTACTATAAAACAAAAAATGTCGGTCAGGGGACAGACCCCCAGCCGACATTTTGTCGCATTTGGGTCTGTCCCAAAGTTACAATTTTTGTCACTTCTGGGACAGGTTGAAAATAATTTTCAGGACAATTTTATATTGTATGAGAATGTAGTGGTCGACGCCCCTGTCGACCATTATGCCTTTTTATATTTTTTGTGGATGTAAGATGTTAGATGTTGGAAGTTGGAGATTATAGATTTATAAATATACACAAAAAACAGTTGTCAAGAAGATAAAAAATTTGTCTGCAAAAAAATTTAAAAATAATAGTAAATTTGGGATATTAGTGATATACTAAGAAAAAACTAAGGAGGTAATTTAATGAACGAAGCAGAAGAACTTAGAAAGAAACTTTTTAATATTAGAGAAGATGGTTGGGTAAAAGCTAGCCAAGAGGAGAAGGATAATATATTCAAATATGCAGATGAATATATTAATTTTTTGAACAAAGGAAAAACAGAAAGGGAAATTGTCGCAGAAAGTAAAGAAATTGCAGAGAAAAATGGTTTTAAAAACTTAGAAACAATGCAAGAATTAAAAGCAGGTGATAAAGTTTATTTTGTAAATAGAGAAAAAGCAATGTATTTAGCCATAATTGGTACAGAAAAATTAGAAAATGGTTTAAATGTTATAGGAGCGCATGCAGATTCTCCAAGATTAGATTTAAAACCAAATCCTTTATACGAAGATGGTGGACTAGCATATTTAAAAACACATTATTATGGTGGAATAAAAAAATATCAATGGACAACAATTCCACTTGCAATACATGGAGTTATTGTTAAACCAAACGGAGAAAAAACAACTATTTCAATAGGAGAAAGTGAAAGTGATCCAATATTTACAATAACAGATTTATTACCACATTTAGCACAAGAGCAAATGACTAAAAAATTGAACAATGCCATAGAAGGAGAGGCTTTAAACCTACTTATAGGAAGCATTCCATATGGAGATGAAGAAACTAAAGTAGCAGAAAAAGTAAAACTAAATATTTTAAATTTATTAAATATGAAATATGGAATAACAGAAGTAGATTTTATGAGTTCAGAATTAGAAATAGTACCAGCATTCAAAGCAAGAACAATGGGATTAGACCAAAGTATGGTAGCAGCATATGGTCAAGATGATAAAATATGTGTATTTGCATCTTTAACAGCTTTAATGAAGATAGAAAATCCTACAAAAACAGCAGTGTGTTTAATAGCAGATAAAGAAGAAATAGGAAGTATGGGAAACACAGGTATGGAATCTCAAATGTTTGACTATTTTGTATCAGAATTATTAAATAAAACAAACGAAAACAAACCAAATTTATTACAAAAAGTATATGCAAAATCTAAAATGTTATCTGCAGATGTAGATGCGGGATTTGACCCAATATATGCAAGTGTTTCTGAAAAAAATAATGCATCATATATAGGCCATGGAATATGTATGAATAAATACACAGGAGCAAGAGGAAAATCTGGAGCATCAGATGCAAATGCAGAATTTGTAGCAGAAGTAAGAAGAATATTTGAAGCCAACAATATAAAATATCAAATATCAGAATTAGGAAAAGTAGACCTAGGAGGAGGCGGAACAATAGCCTATATTCTAGCAGACAAAGGAATGGATGTAATAGACTGTGGAGTTCCAGTGTTATCTATGCATGCACCATACGAAGTAACAAGCAAATTTGATTTATACACAGCATACAGAGCATATGAGGCATTTTATAGAAATTAATATTAATAGAATTAAATAATGTAAAGGCGACCATTGGTCGCTTTTAATATTTGCATAAGATTAATGTAACAAGCAAATATATTAGTAATTGTTAAATATTTATATTTTATTTTTTTAAGTTAAATACCTGTTTGCGATTTGTGAATAATGTGGAATAATGTCACTTGAAATCCACAGAACATTTTTTCATAAGGGAAATTCATTAATTTTAAGGAGAAAATAAATAGTGGATAATGTGGAAAACTTTGTGGATAAATACTGGATAAAAATATAAGGAAAAATGTAGTTAAAACTATTGACAGATTGTAAAATAAATGGTATTATATAAACTGCATTTGAGGTAGACATGGGTCAGTAGCTCAGTTGGATAGAGCACAGGCCTTCTAAGCCTGGGGTCGGGGGTTCGAACCCCTCCTGGCTCACCATAAATATTTGTAAAAAAAGGTACGAAGTTTGTTGTATCTTTTTTTTTTGCTTTTTATAGAAAATTTCTAGTTTAAATGTAGGGGCGGAGGCCAATTTTTATTATATAATATATTTAGATCAAAATCATTGACATATTTTTGCTTTTTCTATATCATATTTATAATATAAGTAGGAGATAGTAAATGAAAATAGTTTTTTGTGGTCCACCTCATTCAGGTAAAAGTGTATTTATTGCAAATTTAATAGATAAATTACCAACAGATGCATATACAATTATAAGAGCTTGTCCAGATGGAGAAGGAACTTGGAGTAATAATAAAAATCAACAAGAAACAAGTATAGTAAGAAAAAAGGGAAAATTTACTAAAGAATTTATAGAAAATGCTTGTAATGCAATTGATAATCAAACTAATAAGATTGTGCTAGTTGATGTTGGTGGTGTAATGTCTAAAGAAAATGAAAAAGTATTTAAACATTGCGATAGTTTTGTTGTACTTAGTAGCGATAAAGAGAAAAAAAGCGAATGGCTAAAATTTGGCGAAAAAAATGGATTGAATTGCATTGGGTGCATAGATTCTAGCTTAGAAGGAAATGAAGAGATATATTCTAGAGAACCATACTTTCAAGGAAAAATAACTGGGCTAGAAAGAGGGGAAATATTAGAGAATTCTTCTGTTATAAAAGCCTTAGCTTCAGATATTGTGGAAAAAAGTAAATATACAGAAAAAGAACCAAAAGAGGATAAAAAAATTTCTGGAGTATATATAGATGACACAGAACTAGGATTTGAATTAGGATATGGTAAAGAAATTGAAACAGAAAATGGAATAACAATAAAAAAAGTAAGATGGGCGGAAAATGCAATTCCAAAAATACATAAGGCTATTCAAGAAAAAGTAAAAGAAAAAGATGATGTAAGAATAAATGGAGTAAGAGCAAATTTTGCCCTATGTACTATGGCAAAAACTGTCAAAGATAAGGGTGTTAAAAACATAAGTACTTATGATATACGTTCAAAACAATATATTCCAATAAAAGAGTTAAAAACAAAAAGAGGAATAAAACAAACAGAAGGTTTAGCTTTTAACATTATAGAAAATAAAAATAATGCATTTATAGATATTGATATTAATAAAGAACAATATACTTTAGAAGATTATGAAAAATGTGAAATTCCGCAAATAAAGAAAACTAAAAATTTATACTTATCTGGAAGAATGCCGTTATGGTTATTAGCTTCTATTAGTAGTAGTTATAATGTAGAAAGTGTTTTTACTTTTCAACCAGGAAAAGGATTTACTTGTATATCCTCAAATAAAGAAAAAGATTTAGGAAAAATTGTAGATGGTATTGATGGAATAGACATTAACAGATATTTTGAGGATAAGAGAGAAAATAATAAATTGCCACAGGAATATAAAAAACAAAATATATTATTAAAAATAATTGCTAATATTAAGCAAAAACAAAAGTATTTAGATAACAGTATAAAAGCAAATGTTCAAGAACAAGAAGAAAAATATGTAAATAATTTAAAAGAAAATGTAAAAGCAAAAGAAATAAAAAAAGAAGAAGTAGTAAAACAATCAATTATAGGAAATACAGAATCTGAATTATTTAAGTAAAATAGGAGAAAAAAATGAATGCAGATTTAGAATTATATAAGGTGTTTTGTGAAGTAGTAAAACATAAAAATATTTCAAAAACCGCTGAAAATATGTATATTTCACAATCAGCAATTACACAGTCTATACAAAAACTTGAAAATATACTTGGAGGGAAAGTTTTTTATAGAAATAAAAATGGAGTAGAACTAACAGAAGAAGGGAAAAATTTATATGAATATATAAAAGATAGCATTGAAACTATGAACAACGCAGAAAATATATTTTCAAAGTATATTAATTTAGAAAAAGGTAAAATAAGAATAGGAGGAGGAAACTCTTTAGTTGCTTCCTTAATTATGGAACCTTTTATAGAATTTGTAAAAAGCTATCCAGATATAGAAATCTCAATAAGTAGTGGAATAACAGATAAGCTAATGCAAAAACTTGCAAATGGTGAATTAGATATTGTTGTTTTAAATTTGCCATATACTAACAAAAAATATTCTAATGTAGAAATTACTCCATTAAAAAAAGCTAGTTATTGTTTTTTTGCGAGTAAAAAGTATGCAAAAGAACATTCAATAAAGACGAGTAAAGATTTAGAAGAGGCAATATTAATATTACCAAAAGAATTATCAATAAAAAGAGAAATTTTAAATGAGTATTGCAAAAATGTAAATCTGCAGTTAAATTCAAAATATGAAGTTTCTAGTTCATCAATAATGAAAAATATTGTTCTAAATGATATTGGAATTGGATTTACAAATACTGAAAATATAAAAGAAATAGCTGATAAAATAACAATAATTAAAAAAATAGATAATATGTCTTCAGAATATGGAATTGCAACATTAAAAAAGAATATGTGTAATAAAGCAACTATTGAATTAACAGAAAAAATAAAACAATATTATAAGCAAAACTAATATCTTCTATTATAAATATTAATTTTACAGATAGGAATAAAGGCATTATAATTAGTTTAGATAGTTTAAAGAAAGGATAAAAAATGGTTGAATCATATAAAAAGGTTTTAGAAATGGAATCTGTTACTTTATTAAAACTAGAACAAGATAAAAAAGCATTAAATTGTATAAGGAAAATTTTATATCAAAACAAAAAATATATAACAGAAAAATTAATTGAGTATCTAAAAAAAGAAACAGGAATTAATTATTTTAGATATATTGTTTCAGATATAAATAATAATGTTGCAGATATATTGGTAAAAGAAAATAGTGAAATTTTTAAAAACAATATAGAAGGCAAAGAATTTCTAGAATTTAATGTTGAAGAAATAATCGATAAAAGAATGTTTAATAACAACGATGAAATAATTATAACAGATTTAAATTTTGACGAAAATCTATTAAATTTAGGTTATTTATGTGATTCTTTAGATTATAATTTTTTATCTTATTCGAACCTAATAAATGAAAAACTATCTATATTTATAAATTATGTTATAAATAAAAATATTTTAAAAAATAGGAGGTAACATAAATGGAAGAAAATCAAGAAGTTGTTACAATTAATACAAACAAATTAGCAGAAGAACTAGGAATAAAACCACAAAAAAGAACACTACCTAATGGAAGAGAGGTTGAACAAGTTGTATGGGACCAAGAAAACTTATTAAAAGCAGTAGAAAAAATTAAACATTTATCAGGAGAAGGAAAAACAGTAAGAATAGATGGACCAGCACCAGCATGGCTTGTTTCAGCGTTTACACATATTGTACACCCATGTTCAGTTAATGTATATGTACCACAAATAGGAAAAGACGTTCCAGTAGGAGCTTTAAAACATGGAAAGCAAAATCCAGATGGAGAAGTAAAATTTAATGTTACAGAAAAAGGAAATAGTGTATTAGTAGAATACGAAATGGACTTACCAGAAGGAATAACAACATACGATGAAAATAATTTATCAAAAGTAGTTGTACCAGAAGTAGCACAAGGAAAAGCAGTATATCTTTCAGGAAGAGGTCCAAACTATTTAACAGTATCTATAGCAGAATCATATGCACATACAAATAGTAGTGTATCTTTAAATCAACCTGGAACAGGATATACATGTTCAATTACTCATAGTAGAGAAAAGAAACTAGGAGATTTAACAAAAGACCCACTAGGAAAAGAAGAAATAAAAGAAGAATTAGAAGAAAACAAAAAAGGAAAAGAACAAGAAAGATAAAATAGCAAAAAGACACGGGGAAAACTCGTGTCTTTTAAATTTTTTTGTTGAACAAATATGTAAACTATGATATAATTGCGCAAGTTTTATAATAAAATAATAAATATAGAAATAGAATGAAGTAAAAACAATAGTAAGGAGAATTATTAATGCCCGATATTAAACAAGATGATTTTCAAGAGCCAATTTATGAACCAAAAGATTCAGAAGCTTATAAAATAATAGGAATTGTATTTATTATATTATTTATAATGGTATCTGCAATATTGCTTGCTATTGTTGTTTTTAATTCTAATAACGATAGAATAATTTCAGGTATATATATAAAAAATATTAATGTATCAGGACTAACTAAGCAAGAGGCTATTACGAAAGTAAATAAAAATCTTGAAGAATATATGGATGATAGTTTAGTACTTGTTCATAATGAATACAGAACAGAAATAAGTTTAGAACAATTAGAAGCAACTTTTGATGTGGAAGCTGCAGTTAATGCAGCATATAGTGTAGGAAAAACAGGAAATATATTTAAAGATGGTACACAAATATTAAACACAATGTTTTCAAATATAAATATAGATCCAATTTTAAATATAAATGAAGATGTTCTAAAAGAACGTATATCTGGAATAACTGCAGAATTACCAGATACAATAATTCAAAGTTCGTATTATATAGATGGAAATAATTTGATTGTAACCAAAGGAAGAAAAGGCTATGTTGTAAGCGAAAGTCAAATGTTTAATATATGTAAAAGTGAAATTCAAAAATTAAGCTTTATAGGTAAAGAAATTAATATTGAAGTAGAAGAACAACAACCAAAAGAAATAGACTTAAATAAAATACATGAAGAATTATATAAAGAACCAGTAAATGCATACTATACAACAGACCCATATACAGTACATCCTAGTGAAAATGGAGTTGACTTTAAAATTAGTATGGAAGAAGCAGAGAAAATGTTAGAGCAAGAACAAGAGGAATATGTAATTCCGCTAAAAGTAACAGTTCCAGAAGTTACAACAAAAATGATAGGAACAGAAGCTTTTCCAGATTTAATTTCAGAGTTTTCTACAAAATATAGTCAATCTCAAAAAGATAGAACAACTAACTTAAAATTAGCAGCAGAAAAAATAAATGGAACTGTTTTAATGCCAGGAGAAGTATTTTCTTACAATACAGTTGTAGGGAAAAGAACAATAGATGCAGGATACAAAGAAGCAAAAATATATGTAAATGGAGAAGTTGTAGATGGACTAGGCGGAGGAATATGCCAAGTATCTACTACACTTTATAATGCAATTTTATATGCAAACTTAGAAATAGTAGAAAGAAGAAACCACCAATTTGTGCCATCATATGCAGGAGCAGGATTAGATGCAACAGTTGTATATGGTTCAATAGATTTTCAATTTAAAAACACAAGAAGTTATCCAATAAAAATACAATGCTCAGTAGATAAAGGAATATGTAATTTCCAAATATATGGACTAAAAGAAGAAACAGAATATGAAGTTAATGTATGGGCAAATGTTATTAGCAAAACAAAAACGGCAATAAAATCTAAAGCATATAGACAATTAAAGTTAAATGGAGAAGTAGTAAGTACAGAGTTATTATCTTCAGATACATATAAAGTACATTAAGGGAGAAAAAGAAAATGTTTTTAATTGTAGGATTAGGAAATCCAGAAGAAAAATACGAAAAAACAAGACACAATATGGGATTTAACACAATAGATAAAATAGCAAAAAAATATAATATAGAATTTGATAAAAATAAATTTGAAGGAATATATGGAATAGGCTCAATATACGGCGAAAAGGTAATTTTATTAAAACCACAAACATATATGAATTTAAGTGGAAGAAGCTTAGCTCCAATGGCAAATTTTTATAAAGTAGATATACAAAATATTATAGTTATATATGACGATATGGATATTGAAGTTGGAGCCATTAAGCTTAGAAAAAAAGGCGGACCAGGCTCACACAATGGAATGAAATCTGTTGTAGAAGAATTAAACTCAACAGATTTCCCTCGCGTTAGAGTAGGAATAGGCAAACCAGAATTTAAGAACGATACAATAAATTATGTTATAGGAAAAATGCCAGAAGAAGAATTTGAAAAGTTGGACAAGTCAACCCAAATTGCAGCAGATGCAGTTGTAGAAGTTGTTAAAAATGGCATCGATACAGCTATGAACAAATACAATTAAAATAGAAAGAGAAGGTATAAATGCAAGAAATTATAATAAATAAAGATAAACAAAATACAAAAACAATAGCAATAATTGAAAATGGAATTTTAGTAGAACAATATATAGAAAAAGAAGAGAAAGAAAGACTAGAGGGAAATGTATATTTAGGAAAAGTTGAAAATATTTTACCAGGAATGCAAGCAGCATTTGTAAATATAGGAGAAGGAAAAAATACCTTTATACATTTAAGAGACATTTTACCTAAAATAGATATTACAAAAAATGAAAAGGTAGACGACTCAAACTTAAACATAAAAGATTTTATCAAAAGAGGAGATCCGATTTTAGTACAAGTAAAAAGAGACTGCAACAATAAAAAAGGACCAAGAGTTTCTAAACATTTGAGCCTTGTTGGTAGATATATAGTTCTAATGCCAGAAACAGATATTATTACTGTATCTCAAAAAATTGAAGACGAAAAAGAACAAAAAAGATTAAAAGAAGAAATAGCAAAAATTCTTCCAGAAAATTTTGGAGTTATAATTAGAACATCTGCAGTAAATAAAAACATAAATGAAATTCAAAAAGATATAAACAATTTAATAAAGAGATGGGAAAGAATAAAAGATGCTAAAAATAAAGAAAAAACACCATATTGTATAGAAAGAAATAATGGAATAATTCGAAAAATAATTATAGATACAATAGACAATGGAATTGCAAAAATAACAACAAACGATAAAAATGTATTTGAAGAAGTACAGGAAATTTTAAAAGAATTTGAAGGTACAAAAATAAAATTAGAATTAGAAGAAAAAGAAGATATATTAGATACACATAATATAAGAAATCAAATAGAAAAATTAGAAAATAGAAAAATATGGTTAAAATGTGGAGGTTTTATAACAATAGATAAAACCGAAGCATTAGTTGCAATAGACGTAAATTCAGGGAAATATACAGGAAAAGAAAGCCGTGAGCAAACAGTACTAAAAGTAAACAAAGAAGCAAGTGTAGAAATAGCAAAACAACTACGTTTAAGAGATATAGGTGGAATAATAATAATAGACTATATAGACATGGAAAAAGAAGAAAGCAAAAAACAAGTAATAAAAGAATTAAGGGACAATCTAAAAAAAGATAGGTCAAAAACACAAATATTAGAATTTACAAAATTAAATTTATTAGAAATGACGAGAAAGCACATGTTCAGCAACGAATAAATTTATATTTTATTATAAAAATAAACGTCAAACGCCGTAGGGGTCGACGCCTCTGTCGACCCGCAAAGAAAGGAAATATAAAAATGAATGTAGGATTTGTATCATTAGGATGTAGCAAGAATTTAGTAGACACAGAAATGATGATAGGATTATTTAAAAATAACAATTTTAAAATAGTAAATAACCCAAAAGAAGCGGAAATAATAGTAATAAATACGTGTGGATTTATAGAGCCAGCAAAGCAAGAAGCAATAAATACAATTTTAGAAATGTCAGAATACAAAAATAAAAAATGCAAATACCTAATTGTTATGGGATGTTTGGTAGAAAGATATAAAAAGGATTTACAAAAATTATTGCCAGAAGTAGATTTATTTTTATCTATAAAAGAATATGAAAAAGCTTGGGACGAAATAAGCAAATTAATAAATATTCCAGAAGAAGGAAAATACACAAATATGGAATATTTAGAAAGAGAAATTTCAACAGGAAAAAATATGGCATATTTAAAAATAGCAGAAGGGTGTAGCAATAGATGTACATATTGTGCTATCCCAGCAATAAGAGGTCCTTTTGAAAGCAGAAAAATAGAAGACGTTTTAAAAGAAGCGGAGCAACTTGCAAAAAAAGGTGTTAAAGAATTAGTAGTAATTGCACAAGATACAACAAAATATGGAATAGATTTATATGGAAAACCACGTTTAGCAGAATTGTTAGAAAAATTATGCAAAATAGATGGATTTAAATGGATTCGTTTCTTATATGCATATCCAGAAACAATTACAGATGAACTAATAGAAGTAGTGAAAAAAAACGAAAAAATATGTAATTATTTCGATATACCAATACAACACATTTCAAATTCTGTTTTAAAGAAAATGAACAGAAAAAGTAATGAAGAAAGCATAAAAGAATTAATAAAGAAAATAAGAAAAGAAATACCAAATGTAATAATAAGAACATCTTTAATAGTGGGATTCCCGGGAGAAACAGAAGATGATTTCCAAAAACTATGCGAATTTGTAAAGATAGCAAAATTCGATAGAATGGGAGCATTTACATACTCAAAAGAAGATGGAACACCAGCAGAAAAATTGCCAAACCAAATACATGGAAACACAAAAAAAGCAAGATACAATAAAATAATGAAAATACAAAAAGAAATATCAGACCGAAAAGGAAAAGAAAAAATAGGAAAAACATATGAAGTTTTAGTAGAAAATAAATCCTTTGATGGAAAATACCTAGTAGGAAGAACATATATGGATGTTCCAGACGAAGACGGAGTAGTATATATTCAGTCAAGCGATACAAGCTTAATAGGAAAATTTATAAAAGTAAAAATAACAGATTATAGCGATTATGATTTAGTAGGGGTCGACGCCTCTGTCGACCCGCAATAAAAAATACAAAAATAAAAATGTCAAACGTTGTAGGGGCGGACGTCTCTGTCCGCCCGCAAATGTAAATTATATTTTTCGTAATTAAAAATGTGAAACATATTTTAAAATATATAAAAAAACGTTTCACATTGACAAATCAACTTTTTTAATATACAACAATATAGAAATAAAAATAAGAAGGGAAGATAAAAAATGGAAAAAATACGTGGATTTGAAGTAGCAAAAGGATTTGAAGATAAAGCAATAAATTTACCAGTTAGAAAAACAAAATTTTCAGCAGGGTATGATGTAGAAGCAGCAGAAAATATAATAATTCCAAGTTTTAAAAGAGGAAATAAACCAACTTTAATAAAAACAGGAATTAAAGCATATATGGCAGATGATGAAGTATTAATACTTGCAAATAGAAGTTCAAACCCTGGTAAAAAAGGTTTAATACTTGCAAATAGTATTGGAGTAATAGATAAAGACTATTATGGAAATCCAGATAATGATGGACATATAATGTTTGCATTTTACAATATTAAAGATGAAGATATAGAAATAAAAAAAGGTGATTGTATAGGACAAGCAATATTTCAAAAATATTTAATAGCAGATAATGATAGTGCAGAAGGAGAAAGGACAGGCGGATTTGGCTCAACTAACCAATAAAAATATTATGTAATTTTAATTACCAAAAGCTTTGACTTTTGGTAATTTTTGTGTTATAATAAACACATCGGGAAAAACGAAATAGACATTTTGAAAGGAGTGACCTAATTGTTTAATATAGGTGATAAAGTTGTATACCCAATGCATGGAGCAGGGGTTGTAGATTCAATAGAGGAGAAAGATATACTTGGAGAAAAACAAGCATACTATATTCTAAAAATGCCAGGAGAAGTTAAAGTTATGGTTCCAACAGCAAAAGCAGAACAAGTTGGTGTTAGAGGAATAATAGATAAAAGCGCTGCAGAAAAAGTATTCGGAGTATTAGAAGCAAATGAAACAGAAATGTCTATGAATTGGAATAAACGTTATAGAGATAATATGGAAAAGATGAAAAGTGGAGATATCTACGAAGTTGCAGATGTTGTTAGAAATTTAAGCTTTAAACAAAAAGAAAAAGGATTATCAACAGGAGAAAAGAAAATGCTTAATAATGCAAAACAAATATTAGTTAGTGAGTTAGTATTAACAGAGCATGCAACACAAGACGAAATTGAAGATATAGTAGAAAACAAAATTAATAATTCATTTGAAGAATACAAAGTACATAATGATGTTAATATTTCTGCAATGAGCGATACAATAGTTAAAAAATTTATTCCATTCGATGGAAGTGCAAATGCTTAATAAAAAGATAGCGGCCTATGGCCGTTTTTTTATGTGCAATAAATTTGGTAAACATAAAAGAAGGATTTTTATAAAAAACGTCGAATAATAAATATGTATGAAGAAAGGATGAATAATGTTAAGGTATAGTGACGAATTAATTGATGAAATAAAAAATAGTAACGATATTGTAGATATTGTGTCACAATATGTAAGACTAAAACGTACAGGTAGTAACTATTCAGGTCTATGTCCATTTCATAGTGAAAAGTCACCATCTTTTTTTGTATCTCCAAATAAGCAAATTTTTCATTGCTTTGGATGTGGAGTAGGTGGAAATGTGTTTCATTTTATTTCTAAAATAGAAGGAATAAATTTCAGAGAAAGTGTTCAACTATTAGCACAAAAAGCTAATATTACATTACCAGCTTTAGATAATAGTCAAGATAGTAAAGCAGAACACTTAAAAGCTAGAGTATATGAAATTAATAAAGAAACAGCACAATTTTATCACGAAAATTTATATAAACCAACAGCAAAGCCAGCACAAGAATACGTAAAAAAGAGAAAGTTAGATAATAACACTTTAAAAAAATTTTTAATTGGATATTCTTGTAGTTTTGATGAATTGTATAAATATTTAAAAGATAAAGGTTTTAATGACGAAGAGATTTTAGCTTCTGCATTAGTAAAAAAAGGAAAAAGTGGAAAATTTTATGATAGCTTTCAAAATAGACTTATGTTTCCAATACAAGATATTAGAGGAAAGGTAATAGCTTTTGGAGGAAGAGTATTAGATGATTCTAAACCTAAATATTTAAATTCACCATCCACAATTGTATATAATAAGGGCAGACATTTATATGGATTAAACAATGTTAATACAAATCAAAATAAAAAAATAATTATTGTTGAAGGATATATGGATGCTGTTTCACTACACCAAAGAGGGATAGAAACTGCAGTTGCCTCATTAGGAACAGCTTTAACTGAAGCACAAGGTAGACTACTACGTAGAGTTGCAGACCAAATAGTTATAGGGTATGACCAAGATGGAGCAGGACAAGCTGCTACTATGAGAGGACTAGAAATTTTAGATAATTTAGGATGTGACTTACGAATTCTTCAAATAGAAGGAGCTAAAGATCCGGATGAATTTGTTACTAAGTATGGAAGTGGAAGGTTTAATAAATATGTTGAAGAAGCCATATCATTAGTTGAATTTAAAATAAAAAAATATAAACAAGAATTAAATTTAGAAAATACAAGTGACAAAATAAAATTTTTAAATGAAATTGCAAGTACATTGTCTAAGGTTTCGAATAATATTGAAAGAGAAGTTTATTTAGATAAAATTTCAAATGAATATAAAATTTCTAAAGATGCAATTTATTCAGAAATACAGAAAATTCAATACAAAAATAATAGAACAGATACAAAAATATTGGAAAGAAAAACACCAAGGTATAATTTACAAAAAAAAGTAGAAAATAATGTAGATGAAACGACATTAAGAAGAGAAAACACAATTATTTCTATATTAATTTCAGGAGGCAGAGATACATATTTAAAAATAAAAGATGAAATAAAATCAGAAGATTTTATTTCAGAAATTAATAAAAATATAATAACAAAAATATACAATGAATTTGAAAATGGAAAAAAAGAGATATACGATTACACAATTTTATTTGAGGATGAGGAAATTATAAATCATATAACAAGTATTATGGCAGAAGACTATGGTATTACAGAGCTAGAAAAAGGAATTGAAGATATTCTTAAAACGTACAAAAAGGATAAATTAATTTCTAAAAGAAATAAAATAGTAAAAGAAATGGAAGAAACTAAAGATATTGATAAAACAAAAGAATTAGAAAATAAGTTAGGAAAGGTTATTATAGAACTTGCTAAAATTAAATAGGGAGGATTTTATGAGTAAGGAAAAAAACGAAAAAAGCCAATTAAGTAAAGAAGAATTAGAAGAGGTAAAAAAGATAGTAGAAGAAACTAAAAAAAACGGAAAGATAACTTATGCAGAACTTGCTACAAAATTAGAAAAAATAAATCCAGATAATATAGAAAAAATATTTGATGCTTTTCAAGAAGCAGGTGCTGTAGTAGAAGATGAATTTGATGATGAAGAGCCAGACATTGAGGATTTAAAAGAAGTAGAAGAAATAAAAATAGAAGATGTGAACGCAAATACTCTTGAAGGCGTTAATGTAAATGACCCTGTTAGAATGTATTTAAGAGAAATTGGTAAAATACCTCTTCTTACTTATGAAGAAGAAATTGATTTAGCTAAAAGAATACTTGAAGGCGATGATGAAGCCAAAAAGAAACTTGCGGAGTCTAACTTAAGATTGGTTGTTAGTATTGCTAAAAAATATGTAGGCAGAGGAATGCTATTTTTAGACTTAATTCAAGAAGGAAATATGGGGTTAATAAAAGCAGTTGAGAAATTTGACTATACAAAAGGTTTTAAATTTAGTACGTATGCAACTTGGTGGATAAGACAAGCTATTACAAGAGCTATTGCAGACCAAGCACGTACAATAAGAATACCTGTTCATATGGTTGAAACAATAAATAAATTAATACGTATATCAAGACATTTATTACAACAAATGGGTAGAGAACCAACGCCAGAAGAAATAGCAAAAGAAATGGAACTTCCAGTAGAAAAAGTAATGGAAATTCAAAAAATAGCACAAGATCCAGTATCTTTAGAAACACCAATAGGAGAAGAAGATGATAGTCACTTAGGGGATTTTATACAAGACGATGATTCTCCAGCCCCACAAGATTCTGCTGCATATACTATGCTTAGAGAACAACTAGAAGAAGTAATGAATACATTAACACCTAGAGAAGCAAAAGTTTTAAAATTAAGATTTGGATTGGAAGATGGAAAAGCAAGAACATTAGAAGAAGTAGGAAAAGAATTTGATGTAACACGTGAAAGAATAAGACAAATAGAAGCAAAAGCCCTAAGAAAACTACGTCATCCAAGTAGAAGTAAAAAATTAAGAGACTATATGGAATAAAATGTATATAATTGTAGAAAAAAGACAACACAAAATTGCCTGAACACCTTGAAAAATTTGACTTTTTACTAAGAATATGTTATTATGGTAACAGAATTGTGAAAAAGTGAGGTGAAAATCTTAGTATATCTAAGAAAATTTTATGGCAAGTGTTGTAAAACAAAGAAATAATTTAATTGTAGGCACTTTAAAAAATGCATTTTCTTCAGTATATTTAGCACTAAAAACATTATCTTCTACAGAAGAATTAGATGAAGAAAACGAATTAAATGAAGAATTAAAAGAAATAAGAAAGCAAGAAAATAAAAAAGAAATAGATAATTTAGAATATATGTTAGAAGATAATAAAAGTTCTAAAAGCAAAAAAACAATATTAAAAAATACAATAAAAATACAAAATCCTAAAAAAGAAAATGAAATAAACCTACAAAGAGATACAGAAAAAGAAATAGGAGAATAATTATAGGATGTGGTTTTGCAATCCTATAATTATTTTTTATTTAAGTATTGACAAAAATAAAAAAAATGTTTATAATAATAATCGTTCTAAATATGGCGAAGTAGCTCAGTTGGCTAGAGCATTCGGTTCATACCCGAAGGGTCAT
>CABPZP010000009.1:0-59620 GCA_902461935.1 uncultured Clostridium sp.
AATGTTGTTCCTTTTGTTGCTTCATCTGTTTGTATCTCTAACACACACATTCTTAGTTCTTCTTCGTATTGTGCTATTTCTGTTTTATTCTTTGCATTATTTGCTTTTCCAAATATTCCATTTTCTCCTATTACCATGTTTAGTGTTACACCAGCTAGAATTAATAATACGATTATGGTAATTATTAATGCTACTAATGTGATTGCAGTGTTTGAGGTTGGAAATTTGATGTTGGATTTTTGATTAATTGACGTTATTTTATTTATATGTTTGTTTTTTGCATTCGGGTCGTCGAGGACGCCGACCCCTACAATGTCTGATTCAAATTTTTCAAATGTTTTTAGATTATATTTATTTGGATCTTGCTGGCGGACAGAGGCGTCCGCCCCTACAATGTTTGATTTGAATTTTTTCTTTTTTACATTTGGGCATTCATTTGTGTAATATTTTTTAATTTTTAAATTTTCTTGCGTTGGCATTGTAGGGGATTGTGCGTCCTTAGGGCGACCCGTTTTTTCATTTTTTCTTTGCAATACAATTTGAGGCATTTTATCAATGTCTCTTTCATTTATTTTATTCTTTCCTTTTCTATTTATTAAAGTATAGCTCTCTCTCTCTCTCTCTCTCTACACTCGCAACGTTTTTAAAGTTTTTGTTCATTTTCTTACATCTCCTTCTTTTGTTTTATTTGTTGTGGGCACAGAGCACTGTGCCCCTACTTTTAATTTTATGGTATAATTTTACTTTAAACCTTTTAAATATGCAATAGTATTTTGTTCTTTTTTTGATTTATTTTTGCTTTCATTTGTATAATTTTATTTTGTTTTCTTTATTATTTTTAGTCTTGAAAATTCTTCTCTTTCTCTTTCTTCTAGTATGCTTTGTATTTTTTTTATTTTTTCTATGTCTTCTGGAATTATTATATCTTTTAAGGCATTTGATCTCTTTTTTACTTTTTCTACTGCTTTATTTATTCTAAGTATTGTATTTTCTAGTTCTGCAAGTTCTATTGTTGCTTTTTTTATTTCATTAAAGGTTTCTATTACTTCGTCCACTTGTATGCTTGTATTATAAAGCCCATATTTTAATTCTTTTTGTGGCTTTTCATATATTATTGATGGAATTTCAACTCCCATAACGGTTTTATATTTTATATCTATTTTTTCATTAAAATCTATCTCTTCTGTAATATTTTTTAATTCTTCCATTCCTATGTCTACACTTGCCATTTTTATTTTTTCTATTCCATTTATAAAAAGTTCATTTAGTTTTTCTTTTTTTTCTTTCATTTTTTTTGCGTATTTTTC
Source organism: uncultured Clostridium sp. (assembly GCA_902461935.1). Taxonomy (GTDB): domain Bacteria; phylum Bacillota; class Clostridia; order TANB77; family CAG-508; genus Merdicola. The sequence continues at coordinate 1,308 of CABPZP010000009.1, forward strand.
TTTTTCCATTTCTAGAATTATTTTCTTTTTTTCTAATAGGTCATGTCCTTGCATAGATAGATTTAACTTGCTTTTTATTTTCATTAAATTATTTTTAGTTGGTAATGCTGATGTATCCATTTTTTGTACCTCTTTAATTATTTACACTTATTTTGTCCCATTCTTCTTTAGGTAAAATTTTTAAAACTTCCCAACCTAGGTCTAAAGTTTCGTTTATTGTTCTACTTTCTGAATTTTGTTGATTTATAAATTTTTCCTCAAATGCTTTTCCAAATTCTAAATATTTTTTATCTATTTCTGATAAATCTGCTTCTCCTAATACTTTTGATAATGCTCGTACTTCTTGTACTTTTGAATATGATGAGAATAATTGGTCTGAAAGTTCTCTGTGGTCTTTTCTTGTATATTCCTCTCCTATTCCATCTTTCATTAGTCTTGATAATGAATCTAATATATTTATAGGTGGATTTATTCCTTTTTTGTATAAATCTCTTGAAAGAACAATTTGACCTTCGGTTATATATCCTGTCATATCTGGTATAGGATGTGAAATGTCATCGTTTGGCATAGTTAATATTGGTATTTGTGTAATTGAACCTTTTCTTCCTTTTATCATTCCTGCTCTTTCATATATAGAGGCTAAATCGCTATATAAATATCCTGGATATCCTTTTCTACTTGGAATTTCGCCCTTTAGGGTTGATACTTCTCTTAAAGACTCTGCATATGCTGTCATATCTGTTAAAACTACCAATACTTGCATATCTAAATCAAATGCTAAGTATTCTGCACATGTAAGTGCAACCTTTGGTGTTAAAATTCTTTCAACTGCAGGATCATTTGATAAGTTTTGGAAAGTAACAACCTTTGAAAGTATGCCATTTTCTTCAAAGCTTTTTCTAAAAAACTCTGCCGTTTCATATTCTGCTCCCATAAGTCCAAAAACCACCGCAAAATTTTCATCATCTTTAATATTTGCTTGTCTAATTATTCTTTCTGTTAAATCATTATGATTTATTCCACTACCTGAAAAAATTGGTAACTTTTGTCCTCTTATTAATGTCATTAAACAATCTATGGCAGAAATTCCTGTTTCTATAAAATTTCTTGGGTATTGTCTAGCTATAGGATTTATTGCTTTCCCTGAAATATTTCTTGAAATGTTTGATTCTATTTCACCTAAGCCATCTATTGGTTTACCACTTCCATTAAACACTCTTCCTAGCATTTCTTTAGATAATTTAATTTGAAGTGGTTTACCCTCTAACTCTACTTTTACACCCTTTAAGTTCATTTCATTAGTACCTTGGTATACCTGAATTACTGTTATGTCTTCATTTAACATTATAACATTACCAATTCTTACTTCTCCATTTTCTAATACAAGTTTTACTTGTTCATCAAACGAAATGTTTTCTGGTGTTTTTAAGTATACTAATGGTCCATTAATTTCATCTAAACCAATATATTGAATCTTCAATTTTTTCCCTCTTCTCTTAAATGTGATTTTCATATGTTTTTTCTAATTCTTTTAGCTTTTCTTTTACACTTTTGTTGAATTTATTAAATTCACTAATTTCATCGTTTTTTATTATAAATTTAATTTTTATATACTCTTCAAATATCCCTAATTCTTTAATTTTTGATATTGGTATTCCTTTTTCTATTAGCTTTAATGAATTTTTATAAATTAATAATATAGTATTCATCATTTCATATTGTTTTTCTAATGGTACAGATGTATCTATTTCGTTAAATGCACTTTGTTGTAAGAAACCCACTCTAATTGCTTTTGCTACTTCTAAAACCAATTTTTTTGTATCTGATAGTACATCTTGTCCTACAACTTTTGCTATTTCTAGTAATTCATTTTCCTCTTCTAGTAATTCAACAATTTGTTGCCTTATCTCTATAAAGTCCGGATTTACATTTGTTTCGTACCATTCTTGTAAATTATTTATATATTCACTATAGCTTATGTTCCAATCAACTGCTGGATAATGTCTAGAATAAGCAAGTTCTCTACTCAAGCCCCAGAAAGTATGAACAAATCTTCTTGTATTTTGTGTAACTGGTTCTGAAAAGTCTGAGCCTTGTGGTGAAACAGCTCCAATTATTGTAACAGAACCTTTTTCTCCATTTGTACTTTCTACAAATCCTGCCCTTCCATAAAATTCTGATAATCTTGAAGGCAAATATGATGGAAATCCTTCTTCTGCAGGCATTTCTTCAAGTCTTCCAGAAATTTCTCTTAATGCTTCTGCCCATCTTGAGGTTGAATCTGCCATAATAGCTACATCATACCCCATATCTCTATAATACTCTGCAATTGTAAGCCCAGTATATATTGAGGCTTCTCTTGCTGCAACCGGCATATTAGATGTATTTGCAATTAATACTGTTCTTTCCATCAATGGTCTTCCTGTACGTGGGTCTATTAATTTAGGAAATTCCTCTAAAACATCTGTCATTTCATTTCCTCTTTCTCCACATCCAATGTAAACTATAATATCTGCATTACTCCATTTTGCAAGTTGATGTTGTAACATTGTTTTGCCTGTTCCAAATCCACCTGGAATCATTGCAGTTCCACCTTTTGATATAGGGAATACTGAATCTATAACTCTTTGGCCTGTTGTTAGTAATTGGTTAACTGGTAATCTTTTTTTGTATGGTCTTCCTTTCCTAACTGGCCATTTTTGGTACATTGTTATTTCTACAATTTCTCCATTGTTTTTTTCTATTTTTGCTATTGTTTCTGTTACTGTATATTCACCTTTTGTTGCAATTTCAATAATTTTCCCCTGTATTCCAATTGGCACCATTATTTTGTTTACTATACTTTTTGTTTCTTCAACTTCTCCAATAATTGAGTTTTCTACAACCTCGTTCCCTTTTTCTACACAAGGCATAAATTTCCATTTTTTTTCTGTATTTATACTTGGTATATTTTCTCCGGCTATTTATAAAATCACCAGAAATATTTCTCAAACTTTCTAATGGTCTTTGTATTCCATCAAATATATTTCCTATAATTCCTGGTCCTAAAGTAAGAGAGAGTTGACTTCCTGTTGTTATTACTGGTTCATCAATTTTTAGTCCAGTTGTATCTTCATATACTTGTATTGTTGCAATATCTTTTTCTAATTTTATAACTTCACCTAATATTTTTCTATTTCCTACTTTAACCATATCGTGCATAGCAAAGTCTGAAACTCCCTTCGCTTTAACTACAGGACCATTTATAGAAATTATTTTTTTTTCGTTCACTACTTTCATCTCCGTTTTCTTTATAGCAAATTTTATAACTTTTCTTTTAAATAATTAAGTAGGGTGTTATCTACATATATTTTATTTTCTATGCTTTCTAATGTAAATCCACCTATATATTCATCTTCTATTTCTTTTAATTGTATATTAGGTAATTTTTCCATTATTTTTAATTTATAACTTTGAAAATCTTTTTTTGTTATGCCAATAATGTCATTGGGTTTAATCTCATACTTTTCTAAATTTTGTAATAAAAAACTTTCATATTGTGGTGTATTAGTAAATTCTTTTACTTCTTTTTGAGCTTCTTCAAATAATCTTTCTTGTAGTTTTTCTTTTTCCTTTAATATTTCCTTTTTTGCATTTGTTTCTAGTTCAAATACTTTTGTATTATATTCTTTTTCTACCTTATCTATTTTGTTTTTTAGCTTTATTTCTGCATTTTTTCTATATTTTGAAATTTCATCTGATATACTCTTTTTTACTTTATTATTAATTTCAGTTTCAATATTATATGCATCGTTATTTGCATTTTTTATACAATTATCTTTAAATTTTAGCATTTTTTCATCATAATTGTTCAATTTATTTCTCCCTTTCTTTAAGGTACATTTACTATAAGTGGCAAATTATATTCATTACGTATTTTGTTTATTTCTTCTTTGCAAATTTCAAAGATTTTTTCTGTAACAACTATAATACCTATATTTTTATTCTTTAATGTATTTTCTAAGCATTCGTTTATTTCTTCTTTATTTTTAGCTACAAATGTATTTATTCCCGATAATCTAAATCCTATAGCGGTTTCAATATTATCACTTATACAAATCATTTCCATAATATTTTTCCTTTTATATTTGATTTAAAATCATTATAGATATAATTAATCCATAAATTGCAATACCTTCTGCTAGTCCAGCAAAAATAATTGTTTTTCCTAATAAATTCGGATTTTCGCTAATTGCTCCAACCGCACTAGAAGCAACCATTGCAACAGCTATACCAGAACCTATACATGCAAGTCCTGTGGCTAATGCTGCAGCAATTAATCCTACTCCTTTATTATTTGAAGTTTCTTCTTTAACCACTTGATTATCGTTTACCTCGTTTTCATCTGCAGCATATACGTTTATTGAACATAAACTTACCAAAATTCCTATTAATACAATTATATTTATTATTTTTTTCATCTTTCTTTTTCCTTTCTATTATTCATTTATTAATTTTTTTATTGGAGTATATGGTTTACCATCTCCACTATAAAATCTACTAAATAGTTCGTAATATTCAAGTCTTAAAACTTGAATTGCAACTATTAGACCTTCTAAAACAATTACAATTACATTTCCTATAATTGCAACTGCAATATTTCCTACACCAGATATCATATTTGCAAGAATATAAACTGCCATACATAAGCCAACATGGTTTATTGCAAATGCTGCAAGTCTTACAAAAGATATTGTATTACTTACAAAAGATAATAGTGTTTCTATTAATTCAAAAATTTGCTCTGCTACACTGCTTTTAGTTTCTTCTTTTTTTCGTGTAACTATTTTTTCTAATTTATCTTTAAATAAAATTACAGTTAACTCAATTAAGCATATTACTATTAAAATATTCATTGATACTATTAGTTTTCCTGCAATAAAGTAGTACACAACTGAACCTATTACAGTTAAATAGAATAGCAATCCTGCAATTCCATTCTCGCTAAACACCGCTTTTTTTACATTTTTATTATTAATGCCATTTTTTATGTTTAAAATTATTGCTAATATAATTAATATAACTCCGAATGCAATTCCAGAAATAAGCATAGTTGTTATATTTTCCATTGGCTTAACTAATATACTTGGTATTATATCTTCTTTTCCAAACACACTACCATATAAAACTCCAAATATTATTGCAGATATTCCTCCAGCAACAAATATTGGACCTAAAGATTTTTTCTTTTTTGATAGCCATAAACCAATAAGCATTATTACTGCTCCTTGTCCTACATCTCCAAACATAAATCCAAACATTATAAATGCTGTTATTGCAACAAATACAGTAGGATCTAATTCTTCGTAGTTTGGCACCCCATACATTTCAACTATCGTTTCGAATTTTTTAAATAGCTTATTATTTTTTAAATGTGTTGGGGGATTTGTTGCAACTTCATCGTGATTTTTTATTATATATTTAATTTTCTTTTCTTTCTTTAGCATTGGAAGCATTGCCTCCAACTCGTCTTTTGGAATCCATCCGTATTAAATAAAAATCTCCATTTTTATCGTGTGCTAGATATTTTTTTACAAATTCTATTTTAAGGTATAACTGTAATTCTCTATAAATTTGTAATAACACTGGTTCATTTTTTCTAATTTCTGCCTCTAATTTATTTCTATCATTTTCTATAAAATTATTATTATCTACAATTCCATCTTCAAGTTGTTTTAAAATATTTTTTGGGGTTCCAGAAAAATTTCTATCTATCCATATTCTTTCAAATTTTAATACATTAAAAAAGCTATCTACTTCTGCCGAATATTCATCTGTTGTAAAATATATTATCCATACATTATCTTTATTCTCATCTAGTTTATACATTATGCAATTCATATTATATATTTCATTTTCAATACTTTCGTAATTTTCTTTAGAAAGTTTTCCATACCTAAATCTCATATATTTTAAGTTATATAACTTTTCTAAATTGATATTTAATTTTGTTAACTTTTGAAATATTTTTTGATTTTCTTCCATTTTTGTTATTTCTTGTTGCTTTGTTACAACATTATTTGTTATGCTTTCTATTAAATTATTTATATTATTTATTTTTTCTTCTATTTCATCAATGCTATGCTTTATTTTTATTTTTGAAGTACACTCTTTAGAATATTCTATTCCAAGTTTTTCCATTAATTTTTCAGTATTTTTTAAAATTTCTCTTGGTTTTGTATTATATTCAAAATAGGTTAGCTTCCAACTTTTTTCATATACTTTTATTGCGTCTTCTAGTTGCAAACCGCTATTTATAATATATTCAATTATAAAATTATTCATTATGTCGCTTTTACCTGTTATGCTTAATAATTTCATTCTTTCTACAGACACTTTTGTTCATCTCCTAAATTATTATTTTCTCTTGTATTTTTTGTTTATCTATTTTATATTCAACACCACCAACAATATTTATTATATTTTCTATTTGGTTCTTGTCCATACCGAGATATGAAATAATTGTTGAAATATCATATTTTGCTTGTCTAAATGTTTTTTTATATTGATTATACATATATTTTCTAATTAATATTTCTAAATTTTCATTTTCTGTTTCAAAAATTTCTTTATATTTTGTTTTTTTCAAAAATTCTATAATTTGCTTGTAATCATCGATAGCTATTAATTCGTTTAAACATTTTAAATTATAATCTACCTCTATAATATATTTTTTTATTTCTTCTTCTGGCATATTATAATATTTTTTCATTCTATAAATCCATATAATATTTTCTAAATCAATTTTTGTTCCAATTAATTTTTTAGAACTTTCTGTATTTAGATTATTAAATAAATTTTCGAAATAAAACTTATCTAATTGCATTTCTAGTAAAAAAAGATTCGATTCTTCAATGTTATTTGTATCTAAAAAACTGTTTATTATATTTTCAAAAGCTGTTTTCTTTGAATAGATTTTTATTTCGTTAATATTATTTGCTCTTGCAATTCCTTGCAATTTATTAAATATTTTACTTGTCCATTTATTTATATTATCTATTTTGTTCTGCTCTATTTTTCCATATTTAATTTTCTTTAAGATATCCATAAAAACTTTTATCTCGTAATCTAATACACAATTAAATAAAATTTCTTTATCTTTGTTAGACAAATACTTCTCGATTTTTTCTATATCATCTATTAAAATATTATCTAATTCATTTTCAATTTCTTCTCTACTACTATTATCATCTAAATTTTTCAAATGATAACTTTTTGTTTTTAATATACTGTTTATACTAACTATATTATTTTGTTTTAATAATTCCTCAAAATCTTTACTATTCAAATTTTTAGCATTCATACCTTTTAATTTTGCTATTAAATTTGGATATTTTAACGAATTAACCAATTTTAGCACCTCTTAACTCTTCTTTTATTTCTTGTATTTTTTTATTTCTAGTGCTTTCGTAATTGTTATTTAATTCTTTTATTTTAGACATTTTTTCCGCTTCTATTTTTTCTACTTCTTTTTCCATTTTTAAATTACATTGCATTTTTTTTATTTGTATTTTTTCCTCTATTTCCTTATCTATATTTTTCTTTTGAATTTGAATTTCTTGTTCAATTTTCTCTTCTATATTATTTAATTGATTATTAGCATTATTTAAAATTTCTTTTGCCTTATCATCTATTTCAACAATATTATTTATAATTTCATCCATAATTTACATTTCTTTCCTTTGTTTTTTTGTTATTATATCACAAATTATTTTATATAATACAATTGTAACAAAAATGTAATATTTTTTTATATACAAAAATGCACTAACTTAATTTAAGTTAGTGCACCAATTTTAGTTAACATTTTTGATAATTTTTCTATTTTATGATAATATAAGTAATATAATTTATATAGGGAGAAAATTATGTTTAGATTAGTATCAGATTATAAACCTACTGGTGACCAACCTCAGGCTATAGATTATCTTGTAAAAGGTATTAATGAAGGAAAAAAATATCAAACTCTTTTAGGTGTTACAGGCTCACGGAAAAACCTTTACAATGGCAAATATAATTCAAAAAACTCGGTAAACCTACTCTTGTTTTAGCACATAACAAAACACTTGCAGGTCAGCTTTATAGCGAATTTAAAGAGTTTTTTCCAGAAAACCATGTTGAATATTTTGTAAGTTACTATGATTATTATCAACCAGAAAGTTATTTGCCACAAACAGATACTTACATTGAAAAAGATGCTTCTATAAATGATGAAATAGATAAACTTCGTCACTCTGCTACCCTTTCTCTATTTGAAGCTAGAGATGTAATAATTGTTGCTTCTGTTTCTTGTATTTATGGTTTAGGTGACCCTATTGATTACCAAGAAATGATGCTTTCTATTCGCCCTGGTATGAATAAAAGTAGAGATGAAGTTTTAAAAAAGTTAATTACAATGCAATATTCAAGAAATGAAGTAGATTTTAAAAGAGGAACTTTTAGAGCTAAAGGAGATATTGTTGAAATATACCCTTCTTCTCAAAGTGAGAGTGCTGTTAGAGTTGAATTCTGGGGTGATGAAATTGAAAAAATTTCTGAAATAAATCCATTAACTGGAAAAGCTATAGGATTAAGACAACATATACTTATTCCACCAGCTTCTCAATATGTTACAAGTAAAGAAAAATTAGCTAAAGCTATTGTTACTATTGAAGAAGAAATGAAAGAAAGAGTTGATTATTTTAAATCAAAAGGAAAATTAATAGAAGCTCAACGTATTGAAGAACGTACAAATTTTGATATAGAAATGATGAAAGAAACTGGATTTTGCCAAGGAATAGAAAATTATTCTCGACATATTAGTGGAAGACCTGCTGGTTCTCCCCCATATACTTTATTTGATTATTTTCCTGATGATTTTTTAGTTTTAATAGATGAATCTCATGCAACTATTCCTCAAGTTAGAGCTATGTATAACGGAGATAAAGCAAGAAAAGATTCTCTTGTAAATTATGGTTTCCGTTTACCTTCTGCTTATGATAATAGACCCTTAAAATTTGAAGAATTTGAAGAACGTGTAAAACAAGTTATATTTGTTTCTGCAACACCTGCAGATTATGAAAAAGAACATTCAAAAACTAATGTTGTTGAGCAAATTATTAGGCCAACTGGTCTACTTGACCCTAAAATAGAAGTGAAACCTGTTACAAATCAAATTGATGATTTAATTGTTCAAATTAGAAAAAGAGTTGAAAAAAATGAAAGAATTTTAGTAACTACGCTTACTAAAAAAATGGCAGAAGATTTGACATCTTACTTAAAAAGCTTAGATATAAAAGTAAATTATATGCATTCAGATATAAAAGCTCTTGAAAGAATGGAGATAATTAGAAATTTACGTTTAGGTGAATTTGATGTTTTGGTTGGAATTAACCTTTTAAGAGAAGGTTTAGACATTCCGGAAGTTTCTTTAGTTGCCATTTTAGATGCAGATAAAGAAGGTTTTTTACGTTCTGAACGTTCATTAATTCAAACTATTGGACGTGCTGCGAGAAACACAGATGGAACTGTTATTATGTATGCAGATGAACTAACTGAAAGTATGGAAAAAGCTATAACCGAAACTAATAGAAGACGTAGTATACAAGAAAAATATAATAAAGAACATGGAATTACGCCTAAAACAATATCAAAATCAATACGTGAAACAATTAAAGCAACAATTGTTGAAGATATTTCAGCTGAATATAAAATAAAAGAAAACGAAGATATAAAATCTATTATTTCTCGCTTAACAGATGAAATGCTTGAACATGCTGCAAATATGGAATTTGAAAAAGCAGCAGAATTAAGAGACAAAATTAAAGAATTAGAAAAATTAGACGAAAATTAATTAATTTATTCTTTAATATGCAAAGTAAAATATATTGTTTTTTTATACCTTGGAGTCGCAATCTTAGATTAAAAAAACTGATTTAAATCATTGTAGGGGCGAACGCCTCTGTCCGCCCACGTACAAAAAAATAAATTTATATATTTACATTACAAAAATATAATTTATAAAAAGAAGATTGCTCCAAATCGCACTCGCAAAATAAATTTGCTCGTTTGGTCGCTTACGCGGTATTTCAAAAACAAATATTTTTTACTTTGCTTGTAATTATTAATAATTTAATTTTTGTTCAATTTACACTAGACAAAAAAATTATTTTTGTGTATTATAAATAAAGAATTTTAATATAAAATAAATTGGAGGTAACACTTATGACAAAAAAAAGTATTTTTTTAATTTTAATTTTTGCAATATTATGTACTTTTAATATTACTGTTTTTGCTGATAATGATATAGATATGGATTTAAATGCATCTTCTAGTAGTTCAAACTCTTCTAATGATTCTTCAGATTCTAGTTCTTCAAATACTAATACAAATTCTTCAAAAAATAATACAACTTCAAATAGTGTATCTACAGTTAGCAGTATTTCAAATGCATCTAATTCTGACTTAGGTTTATCTAATATATTATGCATAATATTAATTGTAATAGGAATTTTACTTGTATTACTTGCTATAGCAATTTTGATAAGATTAAAATAATTATTAATAATATAAAATTTTTAAAATGTGGTTTTTTCCACATTTTTTTGTTTTTTAGTATAAATTTTTTTATCTTTCGAATAATAATATTAGGATTTTTTTAATCTTAATTTTTTATGGAGGTTTAAACTTATCATGACAAAGAAAATTATTTTAACTATTACATTTATATTATTCGCACTTTGTATATCTACTTATTCATTTGCTACAGATGATATGAAAAACGGTGCAATGGATGCTGCTGATGGTGTACGTAATGCTGTTGGAGATGTAGAAAACGGAGTTGAAGATACTGCAAAGGATATTTCTGGTGCTATTAGAAAAGGTACTAATGATGTAGAAAAAGCTGGAAATGACGTAACTGGAGATATAAAATCATCAAACAACAAAGATAATTACTCTGCAACAAGAACAGCAACTGATGTTGGAACAGGAATGAGCAATACAATGTGGATATGGTTAATACTTGCAATTGTTGCAGTAGCAATTGTTGCTCTTGTATGGTTTTATACAGCACAAAATAAAAATAACAGAGATTATTAATTTGTTATTAATCAGTTTTATTGTTGTAGTGGTCGACGCCTCTGTCGGCCATCATTTCTTTTTATATTTCGCTTGATATAAGAAATTGGATTTTAGAAGTTTGATTTTTATCGTTATTAATGCTATAATCTAAAAAAAATTGAAGAAGGTACATATATTATGAATAATACAAAGTTAATTTCAAAAAATCCAAATGCTAGGCATAATTACGATATAAAAGATACTTTGGAAGCTGGAATTGTACTTTATGGTACAGAAATTAAGTCTATTAGAAAAGGAAAAGTTAATTTAAAAGACAGCTATGCTATTATAAAAAATGGAGAATGCTTTATTTATGGTATGCATGTAAGCCCATATGAACACGGAAATATTTTTAATAAAGACCCCTTAAGAACTAGAAAACTTTTACTATCTAAGAAAGAAATTTTAAAACTTTCAAATTTAGTAAAACAACAAGGCTTATCTTTAATTCCAATGAGTTTGTATTTTAAAGGAAGTTTTGTAAAAGTTGAACTTGGTATAGGTAAAGGTAAAAAATTGTACGATAAACGTGAAGATTTAGCAAAAAAAGATGCTCAAATGAAAATTAAAAAAGCAATGAAAAACGATTATAGATTGTAGTCTATAATCGTTTTTTATTTATCTTACTTTGTTTTCTATTTCTTCTTGAATTTTATTTAGAAATTCTTCTTGTGTCATTTGACCTATGTCTCCTGCTTCTCTTGAACGAACTGCTACTTTATTTTGTTCAGCTTCTTTTGCTCCAACAACTATCATGTATGGTACTTTTTCTAATTGTGCCTCACGTATTTTATAACCAACTTTTTCGTTTCTATCGTCTAACACAACTCTTACTTTCATTTTTCTTAATTTTTCTTCTATTTCTTGTGCATATTCGTGTTGTGCATCTGTAATTGGTAATATTTTTACTTGTGTTGGTGCAAGCCATAATGGAAATGCTCCTTTTGTTTCTTCTATTAAGAAACACATAAATCTATCTAATGTTCCTAATATAGCTCTATGAATAACTACTGGTCTATGTTTTTCTCCATCTTCCCCAATATATTCTAGTTTGAATTTTTCTGGTAATAAAAAGTCTAATTGACATGTTGAAACTGTAACATCGTGTCCTACTGCAGATTTTAATTGAACATCTAATTTTGGTCCATAAAATGCTGCTTCTCCTTCTGCCTCGTAGAATGGAACTTTAAGTTCTGTTAATATTTCTCTTAATTGTCCTTCTGCATTCTCCCACATTTCATCATCATCAAAGTATTTTTCTTTGTCGTTTTTATCTCTTAAAGATAATCTAAATTCATAATCCTTAAATCCAAAATCTTTATATACAGATAATATTAGCTCAACAACTTTTCCAAATTCTTCTTTTATTTGATCTGGTCTAACAAAAAGATGTGCATCATTTTGGCACATTTCACGTACTCTTTCAAGCCCGCAAACGCTTCCACTATCTTCATATCTAAAGTCATGTGCAAGTTCACCTATTCTTATTGGTAAATCTCTGTATGAATGCATTTTATTTTTGTAAATTAGCATATGGTGTGGGCAGTTCATAGGTCTTAATACCATTTCTTCGTTGTCCATTTTCATTCTTGGGAACATATCTTCACTGTAGTGGTCCCAGTGTCCTGAAACTTTGTACAATTCTGTATTTGCCATTGATGGTGTATATACATGTTTATATCCCATTTCTATTTCTTTGTCTTGAATATATCTTTCTAATAATCTTCTTACTGTTGCTCCATTTGGTAAATACATTGGAAGTCCTGAACCTACTAATTTGTGTGTCATAAATAATTCTAAGTCTTTTCCAAGTTTTCTATGGTCGCGTTGTCTTATTTCTTCTAATTCTGCTAAATATTCTTCTACTTGACTTGTTTTAGGGAATGAAATTGCATAAATTCTTTGTAGCATTTTATTTTTTTCATCGCCTCTCCAATATGCTCCTGAAGAAGATAATATTTTAATAGCTTTAACTTTTCCTGTTTTCATTAAATGAGGTCCTGCACACAAGTCTGTAAAATCCCCTTGTTTATAAAAACTAATTTCTTCGCCATCTGGTAAATCTTCAATTAATTCTTGTTTATAAGGTTGTCCATCCATTAAATTTAAAGCTTCTTCTTTTGGAAGTACAAACTTTTCTATTTCGATATCTTCTTTTATTATTTTTTTCATTTCAGCTTCAATATTTGCTTTATCTTCATCTGTGAATGGTTTTTCTACATCAAAATCATAATAAAATCCTTTTTCAATACTTGGTCCTATTGCAAATTTAACTTCTGGAAATAGTCTTTTTACAGCTTGTGCCATAATATGAGATGTTGTATGCCAATAAGCTTGTTTTCCTTCTAAACTGCTTTCAAATGTTTCTATACTTACATTGCAGTCTTCATTTAGTTCATATCTTAAGTCTTTTACCTCTCCATTAACTTTTCCGCAAGTTGCCATTCTAGCTAGCCCTTCACTAATTTTTTTTGCTAATTCTATAATAGTTGTTCCTTTTTCAACCTCTATTATAGAATTGTCTTTTAATGTAATTTTAATCATATATATTCCTCCTTTTTGGTATGAAATTCCGTTTTCATTTTTATACAAAATAAAACCAGCCTCCTATAAGAACAAAAGCTATTCTTATAGGGGTGCTGGTTTGCACGGTTCCACCCTATTTTTTTACTTAATTTAGATTATATCGTAATCAACGCCTAAGTTTGTATACACTTAAGAGCTCCAAGGTAGTTTTTCAAATATGTTTTTCAAAGTTGAATTTCAGCCTATGTTCAACTCTCTCTGTTGATAACCTTTATTTTACTTTTCCTCTTCTTCGCTTATTCTTTAACTTCAACTGTATCTACAGTTGTAATTTTGTTTACGTCTGTAATTTTTATGTCTCTATTATGCTCAATTTTCTCCCAAGTTGTTTCTCTTTTAAATAAACATTTAAAGTTTATTGCAAGCCAAGTTGCCATAAATATTGGATAACACAATATTTGTTTTATCATAGGTTTTATTGGTCTTCCATCTAATTTCATTATAAATACTGCAAGTAATATTGGCAAGAAAAATGTTGGAACAATATACATTGCATAATTTAATAATAATTCTGCTCCTGTCATTTGGTTTGCTAAGTATATAAACATATTTATTGCAAGTAATGCAAGTGTTGTTATAAACATTGGTATACTTCCAATTATATATAAAAATCCATCTATGCTTTTTAAATCTTTATGTTCTTTTATCCCATTTATTAGACTTCCTGTATATTTTTGCATACATTGAATATGACCTACTGTCCATCTAGAACGTTGTGACCAAGATTGTTTAAATCCTGTTGGTTGTTCATCATATACTATTGCATCTGTTGCCCATCCAACTTTGCTTCCTGCTATAATTCTTTTTAAAGAAAATTCTATGTCTTCTGTAAGAGTTTCTGTATTCCATCCATCTGGTTTAATTACATCGAATCTTACCATAAATCCTGTTCCATTTAATAGTGCAGAAAGTCCTAAATTATATCTAGATAAATGATATAATCTGTGCATCATCCAATAGAATAAAGCATATCCTCCTGTTATCCAGTTATCTGTTGGATTTTTTATATCTCTATACCCTTGAACTACATCTTCACCTTGGCATAGTTTTTTATTCATATTCTTTGTAAAATCTTTGTCTACAATGTTGTCTGCATCAAATATAAAGAAAGCATCATAATCTGCATTTTCTTCAATTTTTTGTTTTAAGAACCATTGTAGAGCATATCCTTTTGTTTTTCTAGCGCTATCAAATCTTTCATATACAATAGCACCAGCATCTTTTGCTACTTGTGCTGTATTATCTGTGCAGTTATCTGCAATAACATAAATATCTAATAGTTCTTTTGGATATTCTTGATTTTTTAAACTTTCTACTAAATTTGCAACTACACTTTCTTCGTTATGTGCTGGTATAATTGCCATAAATTTATGATCTTTTTTTATTTTTAATGGTTTGTCTTTCAATTTTACTAGTGAACATACACTTACCATTACTTGGTATAACCAGAATATAGTTAATATCCAAATTATAGCTTGTTGGATTACATATAAAAACTCCATTTTTTACCTCTCTAAATTATTTTTTATTTTTCTTATTATATACTATTTTCTCACTTTTACTATTATACTATTATAGTGTTTTTTTTTCAATATTTTTATGGGAATTTTTGCAAAAAAATTTAGGCGGTCTATGACCGCCACTACAATTTAATTTACAAATTTTCAATTTCTTTTTTAGATAATCCTGTTATTTCCATTATTAATTTTATATCTAAATTTGCTTTTTTCATTTTTTGTGCATTATTTAGTTTATTTTTTCTAATTCCCTCTTTTATTCCTTGCTGTAATATTCTTTCATTTTCTTCGGCTATTGTATCTAATATTGCTAGCATTTCTTTTTCCTCCTCACTATTTATTTTTCTTATTAAATTATCCGTAATATTGTCATTGTTTATTTTATTTCTAAAAATTAAGTTCAACATTATTGCTAATAAATGTTTTTGTTCTTTTGTATAAACTTTATCTTTATTTAAAATATTTATTATTTTTTCAAAACATTCTACCATCTCTCCTGTATCTTTCTTGCTTTCTATTAACATTGCTTTTGATAAAAATGTTTTTTCTTTTAGCAACTCTTCTTCTGTAAAATTGTTTACATCTACTAATTTATATCTTCCTAATTCTTCTCCATTATATTGTTTATAACTTTCTTGTGCTTCTTTTATGTATTCTTTTACATTCCATTTTCTTGTACCAGTATACAGCACTATTGGAATTACTATTGGTATTTTATATTCTTTCAGTTTTAATTTTTTTATTTCTACCGCACTCTTTGTTATTTTAAATTGATATTCCATTATTCTATATGGCATTGAGTAATCTATTTTTGTTTGATGCTCTATTAATATAAATACATTTTTGTTTTTTATTTTGTATACTATATCTGTTTCTTTATTTATTAAGTTTTCTGTTATGTAATTTTCTTTATATTTTTCTATTTCGTTTTCTTTTTTCTTTTAATTTCAATTTTTTAAAATACACAACTTCACGGGTCGTCGAGGACGCCGACCCCTACAATCTAGATATAAATTTGCTATGCTACAAATTAAAATTGTTTTCAAATTCTATCTTATCTTCTGGATGAAATATTGCTTGATATTTTAGAAAATCTTCAAATGTAAATTTTGGTATATTATCATCATTATATATCTTTTCTACAATTTCATCAGTATTTATTTCACAGTTAATTTTATTATTCAATAAGCACCGCTCCTTTTTCTTATTATTTTAGTTTTCTTGGCTATTTAAGAATTAAATATTTGAATAAAATTAGTTTGATATAAATTAGTTTTTGGGCATAGCGTTCTGCATCCCTATAATTAAATTTTACAGTTTAATTATATATTAACCTTTTGGTTATTGCAATAGTTTTAATGAAATTTTATGTAATAATTTATTAGTTTTTTAACAGGTCGGCTTAAGGCGTCGCCCACTACATTCAAAATAGGAATTTTCTATAATATAAATTTAAGCGGTCTATGACCGCCTTCTGCAATTTCTATATTTGTTGTATTTTGTAACCATTGGTTGCTCTTATTTGTTAATAACAGCAATTTTTTCTTTTACAAGAACATAAAATTAAAAATCCTACTATTATTGCTAGTACTCCTAGAACTATTGCTAATACTATTACTGCTGCTAATGCTGAAAATATTGTTTCTGCGAATACTGTTCCTATTATTGTTCCTATAACTCCTAAAAATAATGCTATTAATACTCCAAATACTATTGATAAGCATTTGCATTTATTTTTACTTTTTCCGCATTCTTCCATTATAAATCCACCTCCAACCACACCTTGCGGTGTTAGTATATATTATGCGAATTTTATGGAAAGTGTTATTTTTTATTTTAATCGTACCATTCTAATTCCCAGTCTACTACTCTTACTGTGTCTCCTTCTTTTACACCTGCTTTTTTAAGTGCTGCATTTACTCCTAATGCATCTAAATTCTTTTGGAAATAGTACATAGATTCATTGTCTTCTAAGTTTACTCTTGACATTAATCGTTGTACTGAAGGTCCATCTACAACCCACATGTCTTTTTCTCTTGTTATTTCAAATCCTTCTTTTTCTTCTTCAAGAGTATATACTTTTCTATCTTCATAATCTATTAATTCTTCTTTTGGAAGTTCTTTTAATTCTTTAGCAACAACGTCCATTAATTCGTCTACACCTTGTTTTGTTGCTGCTGATATTTTATATATTTCTAAGTTTTCTTTTTTAGCTAATTTTTCTAATTCTTTATATAAACTTTCATCTTGCATACTATCTATTTTGTTTGCAACTATAATTTGTTTTCTTGATGCTAATTTTTCACTATATTTTTTAAGTTCTGCATTTATAGCATAAAAATCTTCTACTGGATTTCTTCCTTCCATTCCTGAAACATCTATAATATGCAATAATAGTCGTGTTCTTTCAACATGTCTTAAAAATTGTATTCCAAGTCCTACTCCCTCGCTAGCGCCTTCTATAATTCCTGGAATATCTGCCATTACAAAGCTATCTCCGTGTTTTGTTTTTACAACTCCTAAATTTGGTTCTAATGTAGTAAAGTGATATGCTGCTATTTTTGGTTTTGCAGAAGATACAACAGATAAAAGTGTTGATTTTCCTACACTTGGAAATCCTAGCAATCCTACATCTGCTAATAGTTTTAACTCTAAAATTAGTTCTTTTTCAATTCCTTTTTCTCCACCTTGTGCAAAATGAGGAGCTTGTCTCGTAGCTGTGGCAAAGTGTGAATTTCCTTTTCCACCTCTTCCTCCTGGCAATACAAGTTCTTGTTGACCTATTTCAGATAAATCTGCTACAACTTGTCCTGTTTGAGCATCTTTTATAATTGTTCCTCTTGGTACCTTTATATAAATACTTTCTCCGCTCTTTCCATAACAATTTGAACCACTACCATTTTCGCCATTTTGAGCTTTAAATTTTTTCTTAAATCTGAAATCTACTAAGGTATTTGAGTCTGGATCAACAACAAAATATACATTTCCGCCTTTTCCTCCATCTCCACCGTCTGGTCCACCGGCAGCAACATATTTTTCTCTTCTAAAAGTTGCTGCACCATTTCCTCCATCACCAGATTTTACTGTTATTTTTGCATAATCTGTAAACATATACCTCTCCTTTCTTAATCAAAATAATTTAACTTCATGGCCTCCTTAATTCTTGCCATATTTTCTTTTGCTATTTCTCTTGCATGTTTAGTTCCATCTATTAAAATTTCACGTACTAATTCTGGTCTCTCTTCATAATATCTTCTTTTTTCTCTAATTGGTTCTAATTCTGCAATTATATTTTTTATTAATTCTTTTTTACAAGCAACACATCCACGTTTCCCTGCTCTACATTCTTCCATTACTGCGTTTAATTCCTCTTCATTTTTGGTAAATAACTTATGATAATATGAAACCATACATATATCAGGATTTCCTGGATCATCTTTTTTTATTCTTGCAGGGTCTGTTACAGCACTCATAACTTTTCTAGCTATTTCTTCATCTGAGTCTGATAAATATATAGCATTTCCTAAAGATTTCCCCATTTTTTCATTTCCGTCTAATCCTTTTATTCTTTTAGCATTTGATAAAACTGCTTTTGGTTCTAATAATGTTTCTCCATATATACTATTAAATTTTCTTACAATTTCTCTACATTGTTCAATTAGAGGAAGTTGGTCTTCTCCAACTGGTACTATTGTTCCGTTTAATGCTGTAATATCGGCAGCTTGGCTAACTGGATACCCTAAAAATCCATATGTAACACTTTCTCCAAATAATTCTCTTTTTTGTGCAATTTCTGTTTTTACTGTTGGATTTCTTTGTAATCTTGAAACTGTAACTAAATTAGAATAAAAAACTGTAAGCTCTGCAACTTCTGGAATCATAGATTGTAAGTAAATTGTAGCTTTGTTAGGGTCTACTCCCACTGCTAAGTTATCCATTACAATTTCTTTAACATTTCTTTGAACTTTTTCTGGATTATTAAAATTATCTGTTAAAGCTTGTACATCTGCAACAAGTACAAAAGTTTCGTATTCATCTTGTAATTTTACTCTATTTTGTAATGACCCAAAATAATGTCCTATATGTAATCTTCCTGTTGGTCTATCTCCGAGTTACAATTCTATCTTTCTTTTCCATAATTATTCTCCTTTACACGCGTACTATTATACCATTTTTTATTGATATTATCAACTTTTTAAATATCATACAAATATGTAGCTTCTAAATCTGCTTCGTGTAATAATAATGCAAGTGGATATTTTTTAAAAGCTGCTCCTAATGTATTATATTGTTCTTTTGGTTCTGTAAACCCCATATGCCAACGAATACAATATTTTTCCTCTGGAGTAAGTTTTAAATATTCTGTAATCATCATAACAGATTTTTCTCCGTGTCCATAAGGAATTGTATCATCTACAGTATAATAAGGAACCTTTTCCCATTCTCCTCTAGCATTCTTTGCATTTCTGTAATCTACTTTATAAAAATTAACCTTACAAATATCGTGTAATAAAGCAATAATTTTAATTGTATCTTCAGTTGCTCCAACATCTTCTATACAATTTGCAACTTTATGCTTTAAAATTTCATAAACCTTCATACTATGTTCTAATAAACCACCCTCATAAGAGCCATGAAACCTTGTACTAGCAGGTGCTTTAAAAAAATCTGTTTTATTTTCAATAAAATCTAATAAATCACTCATTCCATCTCTATTAACACTTCTTAATAAATTTAAAAATTCTTCTCTCATAACTAAATCTCCTATCTAAAAATCTACAAATATTCTACAACAACACGCAAAAAATAGCAACATATAATTAATTCAAAAGAGTACAAGTATATTTGTTTTAAAATACCGCGTAAGCGACCAAACGAGCAGATTTATTCTGCGAGTGCGATTTGGAGCAATCTTCATTTTATTAATTTATATATTAGTAATGTAAATATATAAATTAATTTAATAAAAAAAGTAATTGCATGTTAAATGGTCAATAGACCATTCTAAAATCCGAAGATTGCGACACCAAGGTATAAAAAACAATATACTTGTACTCCTTTTATTTATTATAAATTTTCAATTATAATTCTATTTTGTTTATTGTTATTTTTTGTCCTAGTAGTTTTTCTGCTACGTTTATGAAGTTGCATTCTGTGTCTGTTAGGTTTATTTGGTATTTTCCTTTGTGTTCTTTTTGGTTTTCTAGTTGATTTTCTTTTAAATATTTTTCTAGGTATTTTGCCATTTGTACTCCTGTGTTTATGGTTTCTATTTTTTCTCCTAATTCTTCTTTTATTAGTTTTTCAAATAATGGGTAGTGTGTACATCCTAGTATTAATTTTTCTATTTTTGTATTTTTAAATTCTTTCATATATTCTTTTATTGCTGCTTTGGCTACTTGGTTTTGTGTCCATCCTTCTTCTGCCATTGATGCTAGTAGTGGTGTTTCTATTGATATTGTTTCTATATTATTGTTCTTTTGTTTTATTTGTTTTTCCCATTCTCCGCTTCTTATTGTTCCTTTGGTGGCTATTATTCCTACTCTCTTTGTATCTTCTTTTATGCAGTTTTCTATCGTTGGCTCTATTATTCCAATAATTGGTATTTTATATATTTTTCTAAGTTCTTCTAATGCTTGGCTTGTTGCTGTTCCACATGCTATTACAATTAGTTTTACATCTTGCAATATTAAGTAATTTACAATTTGTTTTGATATTGATATTATACTTTCTTTTGATTTATTTCCAAAAGGAAATCTTTTAGTATCTCCTATGTATATTATATCTTCACTTGGAAGTTGTTTTATTATTTCAGAAAATACTGTTAGTCCACCTACTCCTGAATCAAATACACCTATTTTTCTATTGTCCATTTTTGCCTCCGTCTTTTACTTATTAATTATATTTTTATATAATACCAAATATTAACACTTTTTTCAAGAAATCATAAAATATATTAGGCGAAAGCTAAATTATTTTTGAAAGGAAACGATAATATGGATATGGAATGCGATAAAAAAATGTGCCCTATAATTAATGTTGATGGTTTCATCGAGAAAGGAAAACAATTTGATTTAGATATTACTTTACCAGATGATAACAGAGATGTTATTTATGGAGTTATTAAAGATTGTTACAGAGAGCCAGTTTGTGACGCTGTTGTTAAATTAATTGAAGTTGTTAAACATTGCGGAAAAGAAGAACATTTACCTGTTTCTCATACTTTTACAGATAAAGATGGAAGCTTTGTTTTTGGACCATTATGTCCTGGTAAAGAATATGAAGTTCAAATATGGGCTAACAAAGTAAAAAATTATAAAATTTGTGCTGGATGCAAACGTGAAGGAAAATGTTTAAAAGGTGTTAAAATTGAATGTTGTAATTATACAAAACCATGTGACAAACCTTGCAATAAACCATGCGACAGAGATTTTTCAGATAAATGTTGTGAGTAAAAAATGTAAAAGGCGACTGCTATTGTCGCCTTTTACATTTTTTATTTTATGCCTTTTTTGATTTTTTATCTGGTTTTATTTCATAGGTATCTACTGCTGTATTTAGTAATTGTTCGTATTCTATTTCTTTTCCAAATTCTATTATTAATTCTTGTTTATTTAGTTTGTCTTTTAATTCTGTTATTTCTATAACATTATTTTTCTTTGAGTTGTTCTTTGTTTTTCTTGTTTTTGAAAGACGTGTTGTTTGCGATAATTTTTCTGCCATTTTATCATATTTTGTATTTATCTTTTTAAGTTCTTTCATAATTTCTTTTATTGCTACAGTATTATCTATTTTTTCTAGTTTTTTATCATTTTCTTTTTTCATCTTTTCTATCATTTTGTTTATTCTTTCTTCAGTTTTATCATTTGTTATTGCTTTTTCTAAACTTTGAACTTTTTCATATTTTCTGTTTAGATTTTGCATTTCTATTATTAAATTATTTAGTTCTCTTGTGTTATCTAGTTGCCTTATTCTTCTATCTTGTTCTTCTTGTAATTCGTTTAATCTTTCACTTAACCTTATTTCTGTTTCGTCTTTATTAATTAAATTTTCTATATTTTCTAGGTTTTTATATTTTTCGTTTAGTCTTTGCATTTGAATTACCAAATTATTTAAGGCCTTATTACTATTTAACATTTCTATTTTTCTATTTTGCTCTGTTTGCATTTCTTTTATTTTCTCTATTATTGAGGCTTCTGTTTTATCGTTTGTTATTATATTTTCTAGGTTCTCTATGTTTTTATATTTCTCGTTTAGTTCTTGTATTTGTTTTGTTATATTGTTTAATTCTTCGCTCTTATCTAATTTTTCTATTTTTCCATTTTGTTCTGTTTGCATTTCATTTATTTTTTCTATTATTGAGGCTTCTGTTTTATCGTTTGTTATTATATTTTCTAGGTTCTCTATGTTTTTATATTTCTCGTTTAGTTCTTGTATTTGTTTTGTTATATTGTTTAATTCTTCGCTCTTATCTAATTTTTCTATTTTTCCATTTTGTTCTGTTTTTATTTCATCTATTTTTCTTATTATTACTTCTTGAGAATTATTATTTTTTATTAGTTTTTCAATGTTTTCAATATCTTCATATTTATTATTTATTTTTTGCATTTGAATTACTAAATTATTTAATACTTTGCTACTGTCTAAGCCTTTTAGTTTTTCATCCTGTTCATTTTTCATTTCATCTATTTTGTTTACAATATTTTCTTGTGTTTCGTCATTTTTTATTGATTGTTCAATATCATTTATTCTATTAATTATGTTCTCTATGCTCTCTTTATTATCTAGTTCTTGAAGCTTTTTATTTATAATTTCTTCTGTATTTCCTGTTGTTTTCTTTAATTCATCTATTAATTCATTTTTTACTATATCATTTTTAATTTTTTCGGCTAAAGCATTTTTGTCTAATTCATTTTCATATACTTTTTTTACCTCTTCTACAATTTTATTATAATTATTTAAAGTTAAATCTGGTATTTCTAAAAGTAAATCCTCTAAATCTTCTATTCTTTTACTCAAAGCTTCTAATCTTGTGTCATTTTCTGATATATTTTTTTCTTCGTGCTTTTCTTCTATTTCTTCTCTTCTATTTTCTATTAATTCAGATACTGTTTTAGGTTCTATATTAATTTTTTCTTCTATATTTTCAATATTTCCATAGTAGTATCCTTTTCCATATTCTTTTCTTTTTAATTCTTTTTTATTTAATATTGCACCTATAATATTTCCATTAGCATTTTTTATTAATTTTACTATATGTTTTAAATCTTCTATTTTTGTTTTTTTGCTTTCTGTAACAATAATTGTTTCATCTACAATACTTGAAACAGGTATACTATCTGAAACTAAATTACATGGCGTTCCATCTATAATAACAATATCGTATATGTTTTTTAGCATTTTTATTAATTGTTCCATTTTTGATGATAATAATAATTCAGAAGGATTTGGTGGAACTGCACCTATTGTAATAATATGTACCTTTGGAATTTTGGTTTCTCTTATATATTTTTCAAGTATTTTATAATTATTTTCTTCTAATTCATTTAAACAATTAGATAATCCTAGTTTGTTATCTACACTAAACACTTGATGTTGTCTTCCTTTTCTCATATCACTATCTACAATTATTACATTTTTATTTGCTTGTGCATATGCAACTGCTATGTTTGATGTAATCCAGCTTTTTCCTTCTCCAGAATTGCAACTTGTAAATAATATAGACTTTGATATTTTGTTACCATTTGTAAATTCTATATTTGTTCTAATTGTTTTAAAAGCCTCTGATATATTTGATTTTACATTAGCATTTACAATCAATTCTTCTTTTTCGTTACTTTTTGGCATTGTTCCTATTACATTCAAACCAGTGTAATCTTCTATATCTTGTTCTATTTTTATAGAAGTATCTAAAACATAAGAAATAAATATATATATTACAGAAGCTAATATCCCTATCAATCCAAACAAAATAATATCTCTTATATGATTGATATTATAAGGGCTATCTTCTATAGAAGGTTTGTCGACAACTGTGACATTTTCAATATTATATATATTTTTTATTTCTTGTATGAAAACATTATTAAGTTCTTCAGCTATTTTTTGTGCTTCGTCTGCATTTTCATTTATAACATCTACTTTTATTAGTTGTGTATCTTCAACTTCATCTACTTTTATATTTTTACTTAATTGTTCTATTGTATCTTCTATCTGTAAGTTTTGCCTAACTTTTTCTAATACATTATTACTCGTTATAATATTTCCATATGTAGTAAGTAAGCTTTTATTTAAAGTTACATCATTTTGCGTAACTTTAGAATTTTTTTCACTTGAATTTTTACTCACTAATAAAATAGTTGAACTTGATTTATATTTAGGTTCAACAAAATTAAACGAATATATACACCCACCAATTATAAATAAAGTTATGATTACTATAATTGTTAAGGTGTTTTTCTTAAGTATACTAGTTAATCTTTTTAAATTAATTTTTTCCTTAATATCCATATTTCACCACCATTAACAACATTTTACCATATTTTATGTCAATTTGCAAATTTTATGTAAATTAGTAACAAAAAAAACGCACATTGTATTATCAACGTACGTTTTTTTATTTTTACTATGCTATAAATATTGCACACACTGCACAATATATTATTATTTTTATTATTTGTGTTAATAATAAACTATAGCAAGTGGCTTTTATCCCTAAATCATTTATTTCTGTATATTTTTTTACTATTATTTCAATATTTCCCTTAGATGTTAGTTTATTTTCCTCAATATATTCTTTAGCTAAATATTTTGCATTTAGCATTGCATCTATTTCTAATATACTTCTGGTAAAAAAGTATATTATTGTCATAATTAATAGAATAGATACAAATAACATTCCATTTTTTATTATCTTTGTAAGCGTTAATATAATTATTGCTAAATATGCAATTATAAATATATTTGAATATATAAAATTAAACCATAACATTTTTTTACTTTGCATAGAATGTAAACATTCATGTGCTATTGTTTGTACTCGTGTATATGTATTATTTATATTTGCTATAGATATAGTATCATTTGCAATAAGATATAAACTTGTTTGACTATCTTTTGCTTCCTTTATTTTTGTATGTTTATTTCCAAGTTTATTTAATATATATTGACATATTTGAATATTACTTGGAAACCTTCTTACTAGTTCATCTAATACCTTATCGTTTCCTAGTTTTTTTATTTTTTTTAAATCAAAACTTGCAACTATTGCTAACAATGCTAATACAGCTATTAATATAACTATTATTATAATATATTGCATTTTTATCCCCTTTTATTTTCTTTATTTTAAAACATCTTTTATTGCATCACCTATAATTTTATTCACATCAGCAATTAATACACTAAATTTCATTTCTGTTTCAAAATATTCTTTTGCTTTTTCGTCTTTTAATAGTTCTGTATACATGTTTTGAATCTCTTGTGCTTTTTCTGCTGTTGGTTCTATTCCTTGTATTGTTAGCATTTGCATTTGTTGTCTTTTTTGTTCAAATTCCTTTATTTTATTTTTTAATTCTATATTATTTTCTAATTCGTTTTTTATTTTTTTAAAACTTTCATATTCTTCACTAGATTTTATTTCTTCTGCTAATTTATTCGCTGTATCATATACGTTCATTTTTCTACTTCCTTTCAAATTAATATACTAATTTTTATTTTGCAAAAATTGAAATTAATTTTATGCATATGCATTTCTTTTTCTGAAGTTTAATAAGTTTGTTATTTCTTTTTCTGGATTTTTCATTTTCTTTGCTTTTTGAGCTTTTTCTTGTTCTATTTCTCTTGCTTGTTTTTCTGCTACAGTTTCACATATTGCTTTTTGATATGCAAAATGTGTATCTTGTGCTATTTTTTGCCAATTATATTCTGCCTTAACTTTAGCTTTTGCATTTTTAGCAACTTTCATACATAATGCAGGGTCATATAATAAAGAAATTATAGAATCTGCTAAAGAATTTGGATTTCCTGCATAACTTTTCATACCATTTTCTCCATGTTGTACTATTTCATTTAATCCTCCAACATCTGAAACAACAACAGGTGTACCAGAAAGCATTCCTTCTAGTGCAACTATTCCAAATGGTTCATATGTACTTGGAAATACTGCTACATCTGCACATTTATACATTTTTACAACTTGCTTTGAATTTAAGTATCCTGTGAAATATACTTTATTTGATATTCCCATAGCATTTACTTGTGCTTTTAGTTCATCTATCATTCCGCCTTTTCCTGCTATAACAAGTTTAGAATCATGATATTTTTCTAATATTTTAGGCATTGCAGCAATTAAATGTTGTATTCCTTTTTCATATACTAATCTTCCGACAAAAAGAATTATTTTTTCATTATCTGCTGCATATTGTCTTCTAAATTCGTAATCTCTTTCTATTCCACTATATAAGTTTAAGTTTACACCATTTGGAACTACATTTATTTTTTCAAATGGTAATCCAAATAAACGTTGTAATTCATTTTTCATATAATTACTATTTACTATTACTTCTGAGGCTTCATATGTAAGCATCCATTCTGTATCGTTTATATATCTTTGTGTTTCATCGTGTATTCCTGAATTTCTACCAGCTTCTGTAGCATGTATAGTTGCTACTATTGGTGTACCATATGAATTTTTTAGAGTTTTAGCTGCATATGCCACCAACCAATCGTGTGCATGTATAACATCAAAATTTCCTTCTTTTGCTATTATCTCATTAGCTTTTGCAACTAAATTAAAATTCATTTGCATTATCCAATCTATAAAATTGTTAGGGTTAATCATATAATTTCCGATTCTATATACTTTAACACCTTTATCATCTTCAAAATCTGGTGTATTTCCCTCTTTATATGTTACAACAGTAACCTCATGGCCATCCTTAATTAACCTATGTGATAAATCATGAACTACCCTGGCAATTCCTCCTACAATTCTTGGTGGATACTCCCATGTAAGCATTAGTATTTTCATTATTTTATTAGCTCCTTTCATAAGCAAATTTTCTTTTGTTATTCTCTTATCTAAACTTATGCTATTTTATACAAAATTATTTCAAATGTAAATATATTTTTACAAAATATTTCATTTTTTAACAAAAAATATAGCGGTCTTTTTAAGTGACCGCCATACATCTTGTTTTAATTATTTTTATTTGGTTATCCATTTTATTAAGTTCAAATCTGATTTTTCTAAAAGCATTTCGTGTTTTGGCATTACTCTAAAGGTATATCCGTAGTCTCCTCCTGTTGTTAACTCTATTTTTGTTTCAAAGGTATATATCTTTTCAGTATCATTTCTTGCTTTTAATTTCATTGGTATAACTTGAATTTCGTCAACCATTCCATTTTCTGCTATTTTTCCATAATATACTTGTGCTTCAATATTTTCTACATTTATATTTGGAAGTTTTACTTCACATTCTACATTAATTTTGTTTCCTGCATCTATAGAAATATCAGCTAAATTGTTAAGTTGCTTTATTTCTATTTTATCCCAAGATTTATTTATTTCAGATTTCCATTCACTGTATTCGGCAACATTATCTAGCTTTGAATAGTAGTTATTGTATAAATTGCATAATGGTATATACATATTGTTTGTATAGTCTATTACCATTCTTTGTGTACTGTATTTTCCACCTGTTGTTATTATAGAGTTTTTCATTATTTCTATCCAATTAACTGGTAAATTATCTTTTCTGTTTTCATAATATAGAGGAACAATTTTATTTTCTAAAGTATTATATAAACTTTCGCTATCTGCTAAATCTTGTTCTTCGTATGATGTAAATTCTGCATTTGTTCCTATTGTCCAGCCGTTTGTTTGATCATATCCTTCAGCCCACCATCCGTCTAAAACGCTAAAGTTTATAACACCGTTTACAGAAGCTTTTTGTCCACTTGTTCCAGATGCCTCCATTGGTCTACGAGGGTTATTAAGCCATACATCACATCCACTTATTAAATAACGTGACATTCCAATATTGTAGTTTTCTAATACGAATATTTTACCTTTGAATTGTGGCTTCATAGCAAGTTCATTTATATATTTTATTAAGTCTTGACCTGCTTTATCTAATGGATGTGCTTTTCCTGCAAATATTAATTGTACTGGTTTTTCACTGTCGTTTAAGATTTGTGTAATTCTTTCTATATCTTTAAATATAAGTGTTGCTCTTTTATATGTTGCAAATCTTCTTGCAAATCCAATTGTTAAAGCATTTGGATTTAATTTTGAGGTTATTTCTTTTATTTCTTCATATGAAACTCCAGCTCTTTTTAGTCTTTCTGTTGTATTTTGTTTTACCATTTTTAACATTTTTTCTTTTCTGGCTTGATGTTCTTCCCATAGTCTTTCGTTTGGAATATCTTTTATTTGTTTCCAAACTTCATCTTTGTGCATATTATCTTGCCAATAAGGTATTAAATATTCGTTGTATAATTCTTTTAAATTTTGTGCAAGCCATGAACAAGTATGAATACCATTTGTTACATAACCTATTGGAGATTCATTTGCTGCAATATTAGGCCATACTTCACCAAATAATTCTCTTGAAACTGCACCGTGTAATTTACTTACACCATTTTTCTTTCCAGCATTTCTTAATGCTAAAATTCCCATATTAAATCCATTTTCTAATTTTTCTGTTGGTTTCATTCCAAGTTTTAAAAATTCTTCTCTATTTAAGCCTAATTTTGGCCAAAAATCTTTAAAATATTTTTCTACCAAATTTAGAGGGAATATATCATTTCCAGCTGGAACTGGTGTATGTGTTGTAAACACTGTTTTTGATGTTGTAATATCTTTTGCCATATCAAAAGATATTTTTTTCTCTTCCATTAAATCTTTTATTAATTCTAATGTTAAAAATGAAGAATGTCCTTCGTTCATATGGTATACTGTTGGATTAAGACCTAGTGTTTTTAAAAGTTTTACTCCCCCCATTCCTAAAACAATTTCTTGTTTTATTCTCATATCTTGGTCTCCACCATATAATTGTAATGTAACTTTTCTATCTTCTTCAGAGTTCTCTTCTATATCTGAATCCATTAGATATAATTTAATTCTTCCAACATTTATTTTCCAAACTTTTAAATATAATTTTCTTTCTGGATAGTCTACTGTTATTTTTAAATCTTTTCCTTCTGAATCTTTCACTGCTTCAATTGGTAAATTGTTCAAATCTGCTTTAATATAGTTATTTTCTTGTTCTCCGTATTTATTTAATTTTTGAATAAAATATCCTTCTTTATATAACATTCCAACTGCAACAAAAGGAAGTCCTAAATCACTTGCAGATTTAAGATGGTCTCCAGAAAGTATTCCAAGTCCACCTGAATATATTGGAATAGTTTCGTCTAACCCATATTCGGCTGAAAAGTATGCAATTAAGTTATTCTCATTTTTGGGATAATTTTTAGAAAACCAAGTGTTTTTACTATTAATATAATTCTCATAGTTATTTGCTATTACATTATATTCTTCTAAAAACTTTTGGTCTTTAGAAACTTTTTCAAGTTTTTCTTGTGAAACTAATTTTAGAAATTTTACAGGATTTTTTCCAATACTTTCCCATAAATCTTTATCTATTTTTTTGAAAAGTCTTAGATATTCCGTATTCCAAGACCACCATAAATTATTGGCAATTTCTGATAATTTACTTATTTCTTTTGGTAATTGTGGATTAACAGTTATTCTGTTAAAAACATACATATTAAATTTTCCTCCTTTGTAAGTTTTAAAACAAGATTTTTTCTTGTTTTTTCCTTTGTATTTAATTTTATTCTCGCTATATTATCTATTAAAAAAATATATTTGTCAATTAATATTTTCCTTTTTATGCAAAAAATATTAGCGTTCAGTAATATTTTAATTTTATATATTTTTCAGGTTTAATTTATTATTCGTAGAGGAGCCATGCAAGTCGTCAGGACGCCGCTTCTACAACATTTGACATTATTTTTTTATAATATAAAAAATTTATTTTCTGGCGGACTTAAGACGTCCGCCACTACATTCAAAATAGAACTTTCCTATAACAAAAATAAGGAGCAACTTTTATTGCTCCTTATTTTTTAGTCTTTTAATAATTCTTTTTCATCTTTTATATATTTCCATCCAGAAAATATTGTTGCTATTACAGCTATTGTCATAAATGTTGAGGTTAATATATTTAATACTAAATCAAATTTTGTTAAATGTCCTTTTAACATTCCAAAATATCCATTTACATCTATGCACATTAGTATTATTGCTATCATTTGAGTTACGGTTTTTATCTTTCCCCAAATTGATGCAGCTATTACTTTTCCGCCTTTTTCTACTGCTATTAATCTATAACCAGATACTAAAAATTCTCTAAATAATATAATTATTGGTATCCACGCTGGAATTCTTCCTTCTTCAACTAACATTATCATTGCCGCTAATACTAAAATTTTATCTGCAATTGGGTCTAAAAATTTCCCAAATGTTGTTATTTCATTTCTTTTTCTTGCAATACTTCCATCTAATTTGTCTGTAATTGAAGCAATTATAAATATTATGTCTATTATTATCCATTCATATGGAATATAATTCCAACTTCCTTGTATTCCTAAAAAAGGTATTATTACCATTATAGGAACTAATACAATTCTAAAAATTGTTAATTTATTTGCTAAATTCATTTTAGCTTTCCTCCTTTGTATTTTTTTAACACATTATATATTATAATTTTAATTTTTTAAAGTATTTTTATTCAATTGTTGAATTTTGTGTATCTATAGTGTTATTAGTAGTTGTATTATCTATAGTATTAGAACTTTTTTTATTTTCTTTTTCTTCTTCCTTTTGAAGTTCTTCTAATTGATTTATTAAGCCCTGTAATTTTTTAAGGTCAACACCCATTAATTCCCAATCATTGCTTGCATTTGAGTTACTTAAGTTGTTATTTGCTTTTATAATTTCTTGAATCAAGGCTTCTTGTGTATCGGTGTTTGTAACTTCAATTTTGCTTGCATATTGTGAACTTAAATTTTCTACTGCTTCTGTTAAGTTGTTTCCTATTGCAACTTTATTTCCAGATGCAACTATAATTTTCTTTAAAACTGGTACTTCACTTTCATTAAGCATTACTTGGTATATTGGTTCAACATATAAAAGAGTATTGTCTATTGGAACTACTATCATATTTCTTATTAATTTTGTACCACTAACATTTAGTGCTTGTATTTCTTTTGAGATTTCTGAGTTTTGTTCTATTTGTGTATCTAATTGCATAGTTCCCACAACATTGCTATCATCTGCAAATCTGTATAAACTTAATTTATTATTTCCGTTTTCATCAACTGTACCAACTAAATATGAAGATAAACTTTGTTTTCCTTCTAATGTATATGGTAAAACAAGTCCTAATTCTTCTTTATTAGAGTCTATAGTTTTTACCATAGTATAATAAGGTTCTATTTCTGTTCCAACTGTTGTTAATGTTTTTCCAGATACGTGTGTTGCAGGCTCCCATACATCGTTACTTCTATATAACACGTCTGTTTTTACTGTATGATATCTTTCAACTAGTTTAGCTTGTACATTATATAAAAATTCTGAATATGTTAAATGTTTTGCTATGTCTGATGGAATGCTTTCATCGATATCTGCAAATAAATCTGGATAAATATTTCTATATGCCATTATTATAGGGTCTGTTCTATCTGTTATATAGAATTTCATTGTTCCATCATAACTATCTATTATTACTTTTACAGAGTTTCTAATATAATTTATTTTTGGTCTGCTTCCATTTACTTCTATTTGAACTGTTTGAGAGTATGGATAGTTTTGTGACGTTGTATAACCATCTAGTACCCATACTGTTTTTCCTTCATCTGTAATTACTTGATATGGTTCTTCATCATAAATAATTCCTGGTAATATTGTTTTTGCTCTTTCAGTTATATTTCTATTAATTAATATTTTGCTATCTTTATTTACATTACTTGAGAATGCAATTTTAGGATTTTTTGTATATATTCCTAAAACCAATCTATCCCAAAAACCTAATTGTAATCCGCCTTTACCATCATAGGTGTTTTCCGCACTTTCTGTTTCGCTTATAGGGTAATCAAATTCTTTTTGATTCCTTGAATTTGTTATGGCAACCTGATTTGCTTGTGTTCCATAGTATATACGTGGTTCTGTAACTTTTATTTTTTCATCTGATGAATCAAATTCTTTTTGTATATATTCTATATTGCCATTTTCATCTGTTGATGTTGCAGATGTTATAACTGTTCCAAATCCATGTGTATATTTATATGTTTTATTTGCATAGCTATTATTATTTACATTAGATATTTCTCTAGCTGACAAATATACTAATTTATCTTGACCGTTTATAGTATATTTACTTAATTTACTTTTTGCAAAATTATAATATTTTGACTTTGATTGTTTTTCTGTTAATGTTGTAAGTGTTGTATTCTCGTCTTCAATTGCAATATTGTTTATAACATTTTGGTTATTTGTTATTTGTTCTAAACTTATAGTTCCTGAGTCTTCTATATTTTGCTCCGATATGTTTAATCCATATGCATTTTTTGTTGCTTCTATATTATATGCAATATTTTTCTTTTCCTTTTCAAGTTCACTTGGTTTTACAAATATAAGCTGTGTTGCAAGCATTACAAAGGCTAAACATACCAAGTAACCTGGAACAACTACAAGTGATTTTATAACTTTTTTGGTATCTTTTTGTTTAAAATATTTTATTGCTTTAAACACACTAACAATCATAACAATTGCTAATATTACGTAACCACCAAATTTTATAAATACATCTGTAAATCCAGCTCCATACAAAGCTGTTGAATTTTTATCATCTAAGGTTAAAAATTTTTCGAATAAAATATTTTGTGCTTTAAAAATAACGAAAATAGAAAATGCTACTATAATTATTTTTAAATAATTTAGTAACTGATTTATTAGTCTACTTTGCTTTAAAGTTTGTCTATCTACACCATCAAAAAATTTATTAAATACTATTAAATAATAAATAACTGTATATGCTACAAGTCCAATATTTAATATTATAAATGAAAAAATTAGCATTTCTATTACTGGTTTTTGAAATACATAATAACCAATATCTAATTTAAAAATAGGATCTGTAATACCAAAGCTTGCACTATTTATCATAAGCATTATTTTTTTGCTTATTGGGTTAAATGTAATTGCAGATGTAATTATTGATAGTATAAAAGCGATTGATTTACTTGGCAATTTTGGCATTTGCTTTTTTTCATTTTCAAAAAACGCTTTTAATCCTTTTTTTATACTTTTATTTGCAAATATTATTGCAATAAATAAAATTACAAATTCTACAATAAAAATTGTTGTTTTATATTTAATATTATTCCAATATACAGATAAATAATTTTCTCCTAATTCAAGTGTTTCTAAATAGCTCCCTCTAAAGCATATATATCCTATAATTGCTGTTAATATAAAAAACAACAATACCAATTTTGTTCTTGTTTTTTTCTTTGGTGAGGCTTTTTGTTCTTGTTTTTTGTTATCTTGAACATTTTTTTCTTCCACTTTACTACCTCCATTTTTTTATATAATTGCTTTTATAAATTCTTCTGCATTAAATTCTTCCATATCATCTATTTGTTCACCTACACCAATAAATTTTACTGGTATTTTATTTTCATTGGATATTCCTATAACAACTCCACCTTTAGCAGTTCCATCCAATTTTGTAAGAACTATTCCTGTAATATTAACTATTTCTTTAAATGCCTTTGTTTGTGAAATAGCGTTTTGTCCTGTTGTTCCATCTATTACAAGTAATGTTTCTTTTGATGAATTTGGCAATTCTCTATCTATTATTTTATTTATTTTAGATAACTCATCCATTAGGTTCTTTTTATTATGTAATCTTCCTGCAGTATCGCAAATTAATACATCTACATTATTTGCTTTTGCCTGTTTTATTGCATCAAAAACTACAGATGCAGGGTCTGCTCCCTCCTCTTTTTTTACTATATCACAACCAACTCTATTTGCCCAAATTTCTAATTGTTCAACTGCTGCTGCTCTAAAAGTATCTGCTGCTGCAAGCATAACTTTTTTACCTTGTTTTTGCAATTTATTTGCAATTTTTCCTATTGATGTTGTTTTTCCAACACCATTTACTCCTACAACTAAAATAACAGAAGGTGTTGTTTCAATATTTAAACTATTGTCTAATTCGCTAAGCATACTTTTCATTTCTTCTCTTAATGCCTTTTTAATATCTTCTTCATCTTCTATTTTTTCTTTTTTAGCTCTAGTACGCAAATTATCTATAATTTGAACTGAAGTTTCCATTCCTATATCTGACATTATAAGAGCCTCTTCCAACTCTTCTAATAATTCTTCATCAACTTTTCTAAAATTACTAAAAACGTTATTTATTTTATCATCTATTGATGTTTTTGTTTTATTTAACCCTTGTTTTAATTTATCAAAAAAGCCCATTTTCTCCTCCTAATCAACATTTTAATTTGCTTAGGTATTTTATCACATATATCAAAAATAGTCAAAATTTCTTGACAATATTTATACATTAAAATATAATTTATAAAGCAAACGCCATTATAGCTCAGTTGGTAGAGCAACAGATTCGTAACCTGTAGGTCGGCAGTTCGATTCTGCCTAATGGCTCCATAATGCGTTTTCGTCCAACCACATAAAAGTATTTATAATACTGAAGTTCACGAAAGCAAAAAGTGAATATAAATCATTGGAAAAATCTTTGATTTTGCGTCAATGATTATATACGTTAACTACATTTGTAAAAAAATTGGTATTAGTAATAACTAATACCAATTTTTTGTTTATTATAATAATAGATTATAAAATTTTAGTGTTAGTTAGCAAAGAAATGCTCTTTAGCACTTTTTTTGTATTAAAAGATGATAATTTAATGGCAGAATTAAATGAATGGCCAACTGAAGAAAAAAGAATTACGGAAATATCAGCAAAAGATATGGAACACAGACTTGCTTTTAAAGAAAAGCAAGATGATAGCAAATTACAGATGAAATAAATAAATTGCAACAAATGAATTTAGAAAAGTTAAGCCTAAAGAGAATAAGAAAATGAACAAAAGAAAGAATAGAAAAATAGATGTAGAATTAAAATGTAAAATTATAATAAAATTAAATAAATATTGAATAAAAATATAGCATTAAAATATTCTAAAAAATAATGAGGAGAACTTAAAAAGCAAGTTCCCCTCCACAAGAAACAGATTAATTTATTTTCTTTTTTTTAATTTTCGCCTTTGCTTGCGATTAAGTGGCTTGGTAAATGCACTTCTAGATACTTCTGTTTTTTTAGACTTAAAAAAATCTATAACCATTTTAGATAATAATGTTAATGTTTC
This sequence comes from uncultured Clostridium sp., assembly GCA_902461935.1. Lineage (GTDB taxonomy): Bacteria > Bacillota > Clostridia > TANB77 > CAG-508 > Merdicola. Next base: position 37,021 of record CABPZP010000009.1, read on the forward strand.
ATTATTATTTTCATTTTTTTTCTTCATCTCACCTGAAAATACGAGGGCTCCAGCAAACATTTTATCAGGTCTTTCTGGTACATTTACACTTGTTACTATTTTTTCAAATTCATTCATCTTTTCACTCTCCCTTTAAGAAGAAAACTTTGTAAAGGATCCATCAAATCAGTATTTTGGATTTCTGTAATTTCCACATCAACAATTTCATCTATAGAGATACCTTTGGAATTTGAACACTCCACAACTGCATAAAAATTAATTAAACAAAGCTTACCATTTTCTTGCATAATTGCTTTATATGTATGATTTTTCATCATAATGAATTGTTGCTTTCTCAATTTTTGAACAGCAAGCATAAGTTCCCTCAAACGGATTGAGACCAGATTTTCAGGAATTTGTGCTAAAGAGTTGGCGTACATTCTTGGAGTATCATCATACTTATTAACTTGTACAAAATATAGATTGTTTTCCTTTATCACTTCTATTTCTTTATTAAATCCTTCCGTTGTTTCTCCTGGATAACCAATCATAATATTAGAAATTATTGATTTTCCAGAAAATTCTTTCATAACCCATAAAACCTGTTCAGTTGTACTTGTAAGTCTCATTTGACGCCGAACCAGAGGATCTAATGATTGAATTTCAACTTGGACTTGTGATATTTTGGCTGAATTCTTTATATATTCAATAAGTTCAGAATCCAAAACCAATTCATCAATACATAGTCCAGTTAATGTTATTTGATGAATTTCTTCCACTTCTTCAATTTTTTGAAGTAGGTCAATCAATTTAGGTTGTTCAGGCAAGTCCATTCCATATTCAGTGGAATTTTCTGCAATTAACATTATACTCCTGTAGCCATTGCTTATTACCTCATTCACATCTTGCAAAACAAGTTGTATCGGTCTGCTTGACAACGACATATTCATATAAGCTTTTTTGCAGAACCCACAATGTCGATTGCATCCTCTGGAAATTGTAATTACATTGCCATATGAACTAGGAATATCTCTGAAGTCATCTGGATCATATCCAAAATACTTGGATAGATCATCAATTAAATGCCCTCTACGAAAAGTTCCATCTATAAATGGAAACATTTTCTTAAAGTTTACTACTTCTGCTGCACATCCGCCAACATAAACTTTAACATCTCCTACAATTTTTGAATTATCTTTCATTCCTTCAAGAATTGACATTGATGGCATAATATCTTTGAAAGAATCACTACTCATTCCACAAAAATGTACAATAATTACATCTGCATCTACAAAATGTAGAGCTCTAGTTGAATTAGTTGCTTTTAATAACCGGTTGTAGTTGGCATATTCCATTCCACATCCAGTATTGGAAAAATAAATTTTCATTCTGTCTCCTTTCTTAGTTGGTAAACAAATATATTTGTTTACCTTTTTGATAAATTTATGTAACACTAATATTATACTACAGATTTACATAATAGTCAATATTTTGTAATTTTAAAAAAACTAGTTACATTTGATAAAATTTGTAATATACTTTAACTAAACCTGATGTATTCCAACATCAATCGTCAAACGAGAAAAAAGTCGTAAATAACTACGCTCAACGTTCCTGAAAAAAACATATATACTATGTACATTAAAATAAGGAATAACGTAGTACATAAAATCTAAAAAAGCTTCAATAAATAAGCACAAAGAAACTTTCTTCCTATCTAATAATCCAAATATAAAATTAATGTTATGTTTTTCATATTGCTCTCCTCTACACATAGTATTTTTCTGCAAATAAATTATACTATATTTAAACATTTTTCCATACTCCCACTGAAATAGAATTAAATCTAATATATAATGAATTTATTATAGAGATTTAATTAAATCTTATAGTCCTAATTTCGCATACGTATATAGTTAAGGCTCCATATAGTGTGAAAAAAGAGGAAGAAATTATTAACTAATTTAATCCTCTTTTTTATTTAACTTAATTTGAGAGCGAAGTCAAAATTCATCTTTCATAGTGATTTTTGCCCCGTCCCATATTCCATCTAACCTCAATAAATTTTATTTTAACTATAAACACTCCAATATAGATAATATATCATAATTAATTTTTTTATTCTGTAATTATTACTAGAACTGCCTTTCTTATTCCTTAACTAATTAATAAATATATTATTTTTTTCTATACAACTAAAATGTTTGGAATCTTTAAGTACATTTGTTTTATTTTCAATGAATGTATTACCTGTTAAAACTATATTTTCGCACTCTTTAAAATTATTATTATTTATAATTTCATCTTCATTTCCAATGCAAAATGCAACTTCTTTAGAGCTTTTTATAATATTACCATTAAATATTATATTTCTAGCCCCATGATCTACATATAGTCCGCCATTATTGTTATATATATTATTAGCTGAAACCAAAACTGTGTCTCCTCCACGAATACCAATAGCATAATGTCTACAATCTCTAACTATGTTATTAGAAATTATTTGACCTTTAGGAAAGTTTTCTTTATTATGAAAGATTCCCTGATCTTCTAGAAATATTCCAAAATGTCCACAAGCTACACAGATGCAATTTCTAATAACATAATTTTCATTTTCCCACAAACCAGTCCCTATTCCAATTCCAGCACCTCCATTGCCACCATAATTCCAAGACCTTCCTCCTTCATAAATATACACTGAATCAATAACAACATTATCTAACATGTCTATTCCTAAAGCTGTTGAAGGAGTTGAAATAAGACGCAAATCTCTAAAAACGCAGTTTTTTATTCCACTATAATAAAATGCTTTACCTCTATGTGTATATTGATTTAAACTTGCCTCAGACATATCAATTGTAAAATTTTTAGCATTTGCTGAATGTAATATTTCTTTTGAATATTCACTATTATGACAAAACAGAGCTGAGCCTTTTTCTGTGTTTCCAATGACTTTCAAAATAGTATCTGATAAAGATTCACCAATTAAAGATACATTAGATTTCATTTCACAAATTGCTGTTATATTCTTAGTCATATCACATGAACTTTTTGCAGAATCAAAAATATAAACTCCTATAGGAATAAATATTACTCCTCCTCCATTGTTGTGTACTAAGTTTATAAGTGTTTGTAGCTCTTTTGAATTATCTTTATTTTTTGGATTTAATCCATAATCTGTTGCATTATATACTTTTTTATTTTCTTTTAATTTATTCATAATCCTTTTCTCCTATCTAATCATAAATTCACCTTATGTTTCTAAAAAATTTATTATATTATCAGATTATTTTTCGAAACTTATTGACGCCAATTAATTAAAGTCACATTTGACAATATATACAAAAGTCTGTATAATAAAGACAGAAAATGAGAGCCACAGAAATGTGTGCTACCATATAAATTATATGTTAAAACACCACAAAGCTTGGCAGAGCATATGTGGTGCTTTTGTTATTTGCTCAAAATTACTACTATTGCAATAATCAAGGCAAATGCTATAATAGTCATTCCTACTAAACCGTAGAAAAGTAAGTATATTATAATTAACATAGCTTGTTCTATCATATAGCACCACCTCCATTCTCACAGACAAAACTGTGTATGTAAAGTGGTAGCACCCACACTGCTTATTCTCATTTCCTATGTTAGTTAATATAGCATAGGAAATAAAAAGATGTCAATACTAACAAACATTTTTTCAATATTTTAAATATAACAATATTGAAAAAATTTATAATTTATGCTATATTAATCAAGAAAAATACCTTTTTTATATATTAATAAACTCAAAAACTAAATATATAATGAGTTTTGCACATTGAAAATTACATATTAATTTAGACAAGGAGGATCATTATGAGCAAATTAGATTTTGAAATACGGTTATTCTTGTTTGTTACAGGTGCTACTATAAAAAAAGAAAAGAAATATACAATAGAAGAAGCCAAACACAATGTTGTATATATTTTCGATAGTTATGACGACTTCATTGATTATTTTTTAAAATATCTAGAGGAAGATGAAATTAATGAATACCTTATTGAGGAAACTATTTATACAATATCAAAACGAGGTGCAATAGTTGCTTTTAAGGGATTATGTGATTCTCTTATAACTAAAATTATAACTAGAAGAGAATTGAAGTCCAACATTAGAGAATTATCTGAAGAAGAAATAAACAACATTCATTCAAAAGGAAAACTTACCCCACTTGAAATTGTAAAAAAATGGGAATCATTTGATATATGTGCACCGGGTGATGCTATAGGTTCTGTAGCATTTAGATGTTCATACTTTAATAATTGTCATGACTGTCTTATGCACTATGCATTTAACCAATTAGAACATGAGCCAATAGACTTAGTACTTTGCAACTCTATTTCCGACAAAACTAAATAACTATCAATTTTTAAGCAAAAACAAATTAATATGTAATAATGTTTTAAGAGAAGCATTTTTTGCTCCTCTTTTATACTTTTTTTATTTTGGTAATTCCAAATTTAAATAAACATAGTTATCCATATTGTAGTTCAAATTTTTTTCAATGTTTTCTTTCGCGTTTTTACTTATTTCATTTATTCTTGTTCCTTTACACATTGGATTTATATATCTTATTTTAGCACCATGATGTACATAATAAACTCCTTTTGGCTCTTCTTTTGATATTTTTACATTTTTAGCTTTTCTCCATTTATCAAATATTTCTTTATATTTTGAATTTTCTATAATTTTTATTACATCACTTTCTTTTAATTTATATAAATCTTTTTTGGTTATTTTATTCTCATTGCTTAGTCCTCTTAAAATATCTGCTATTAATTGCATTGAATACCTTGTTCTATCTTCTCTATAAATTATAGATAGTTTGCTTGTTATATCTACAAACTTTTCTGCAATTTCTTTAGTTTTAAATCCTAATTCTATTTCATTTTTTTCATTATGCTGAATTTCTATATCGTTATAAAATTCTTTTATGTCTTCAATATTTTTCAATCTATAAATAAACAATGCATTTGACATTGAGTATTCTAATCTATCTGCTGATAGCTGTGGTGTTTCATTATCTGCCACCGGATATATATGATAATCATTTACTTCATAAATATTAATATTATCTCTTTTTAGTAACTTCATAATTTCTGGCGAAGTTTTTATAATTTCTGTAGTTAAATCTTCTGTTGATTCTTGCTTCATATAATCTCCATTTAAAAAGTCCACACAATGTTTAAATACTGGAGTTGCTATATCATGAAATAATCCTGCTAATGTTTGTTTTTTATTATGTGTAAAATGCCAAATTATAAGTGCTACTGCTACAGAGTGATCCAAGCTAGAATAAAAGAAGTCACTTTCAAATAAATTAGAATAGATAGTACCACAAGTTACACTAATATATTTCTGCTTTAGCAATTCTTTCGTATTTATATACTCATGTAGCCATTCTGGAAAGTCTGGTTCTAAAACTTTAAAATATTGTTTTATTTCTTTATTTAAATTATTATAATATGTATTCATTTAATATTTCTCCTTTTTTTATTCACTTTTTTACATATACTTAACAATTGATAACATTATTCATTTTAATAATTACTAATATTATACATTATATTACAAATTTTTCTATATTTTTTTAAAGAAAATGACTTTACTTACGTTGACCACCCTAAGTACATCAACTTATACATCTAAAATATGAAAAAAGAAGAGCATTTTTTTAGACTACTTTTTCAGTAGTCTTCATTTTTGGCTCCTCTTTTATTCTTGTAATTAAAAAACAAAATAAATATATTTTTTTATATTGCATACTAATTTTTATAAATTTTCTAGTCCGCCTTTTAAATTATACAAATTTTTATATCCTAATCTTTCTAATTTTTCTAATGCTTTTCTACTTCTACTACCCATTTGACAATACAAAATTATTACACTATTTATGTCATTTGTAATTGTGTTTATATCTTTTTCAATATTATAAACAGGTATATTTATTGAATTTGGTAGATGATATTCCTTATATTCTTGTTTACTGCGCACATCTATCAAATATGAATTTGCTTCTTCTCTCATAATTTTTTTTGCATCATTATATGTTATTTCATTATTATATCTATTTGCTCTATTAAAAAAAATTCTTCTAAAAAAAATATTTCTTTGCACACTATCATCTCCTATTTTATTATATGAGATAATAGGACAAAATTTGACATTAATAGTATAATAAAATGAAGACGACCAATGGTCGCCATATAATTTTAATATTTTATTTATTTTTACGATTTTCTTCTTCTAATTTATTTTCATTTTTGTAACATAATATCATTAATGTAATTATTGCTATAAACATTCCTACTGGTATAGTATATAAACTTATTATTGGTAATCTTGTTATTATTACTAATCCAAAGTATGCTCCTGTTATTATTGCTGTTTTTATTAAAGTCCCTAATGCTAATTTTATATTTCCTATTTTTCTATATCTTATTGTTAAATATAATAAAATAACAATTGCAGAAATTATTGTAGGTTTTATATAATTTTTAACTAAATCTCTTCCTTGAATTGCAGGCATTTCTATTATTGTTAAATCTTCTACTTTCTTTTCTAAACTGTATTTTTCATTTACTTTAGAAACAAAATCATTTTTTTGTTCATCTGTTATTTCACCTTTAATTTTTATTGCAAATGCATCACTAAATCTTTCAACGTCTTTAACTTTTATATCTTTTCCAAATGCGTCTTTTGCAATGTTTTCAATTTCATTTTTATCTGTAGAATTATCAAAATATATTTCTACTGTTGTTCCATATGCTAGTTCTGTTGAATAATTAAGTCCAGCATTTTTCCATACTATTATTCCAGCAATTATAACTAATACGCATAATACATATAATATTTTACTTATATTTTTCATTTTTTCACTCTCCCGTTATCTCTTTAGTTTTTTAATATATTGTTTGTAAAAACAATATTGTACAAAAATGTAATTAATATTCCCCAGAATACTATCATTCCAAAGCTATTTAATAACACACTTGTAGCAAAACTAAATATCAATGAAATTATAAATATTGGTAATATATTAAATAAAAATTTAGAATATACTTTCCATATACTTACTTTTTCTTCTTCTGATTTTTTTTCATTTTTTAGAATATTGAATTGAAGTAAGTAATTAATTATTGCAATAGTTGCAATTCCAATTAATCCAGCAATACTAATGTATACATTTGTGTATCTTATAATTAATAATGATACTGCTATAAATCCTATTGATAAAATTGCTGATAAAAATCCTTTTAATTTATATTTTACTATTAATACAATTGATACTAAAACAATTGCTATAGTTGTTGTAATTGCAACAATTTTTATTTCTTTATCTGATATATTTTCTTTTATATATTTATTAGTATCTGCTGTATATTTTACAGGCATTTTTCCTGTTGATAAAACAGTTGTAGTTGACCTAGCTTGTTTTATAGATTTTTGCAATGTTTCTGAATCTTTTGAACTACTTCCAACTGTAAGTTGTAATTCACCATTTGTAACCGGTTCATCAAAAGAAGTAGTTACCATTGTTTGTCCATCTATTTCCATTACAATTTTCTTTTGTGATGAATTTTCATCTGATGATGATTTTTCTGTTGAATCGCTATTTGAGCTGTCACTATTCTTTTCAACTGTTGCATAATCTTTACTAATTTGTTCTAATTTTGCTTTTCCTTCTTTTGTAAACTCAATACTTAAATATACACTTGTTCCACTTGTTGTATTATTATATAAAACTTTAGAGTCTTTTATCATTGAGTTATCCATTAAAACTTCTTTTGATTCACTATCTTTGATTTCGAATTTTCCTTGTTGATTTATAACAGATAAAACTGTATCTGTGTCATCGTTTTCTGCTAATTCTAAAACTATATTTCCATTATCTGTATCTTCTTTTATTTGATATTCATCAAATTTATAATCTTCTAATCTTTTAGAAATTATATTTTTTACTTTATCAAAATTTTCTTTGTTTAATACATCTTCACTATTTACAGGTGTTTCTTCTGTAGTATAACCTTTTTCTTTTATTTCATCTTCTTTTGCGTTTTCTACAACATTTCCATCTGAATCCTTTGTAACTTTTTCAGTTGATTCATCTGGTTTTAAAATAACCTGTCTTGAACCTTCTAATTCCATTGCTAAATTATAGTCTTTTACTGCATTAGAATATGTTCCATTTTTCTTTACATACACACCAAAAAATGACACCATACATAATAATATAACAATTACTATTGTTAATATAACTTTCAATACATTTGTTTTCTTACTTGTTTTTTTCACTTTATTTCCTCCTTTGAATTCTTATACTTTAAAATAATCTTTTAATATTTTATACTATTACTAAAAAATATACAATCTTTTTTATAGAAATTTTCTACATCTTTCCAACTTCTAACCTCTATTTTCCAATATCAATTCTATTTTTTTCTTCTTATAATCCATCCATTTTCGCAATTAAATGGAATGTTAATTTTAACTGTTTGACCAGCTCTTCCTGGATTTACACTTTCTATTGCTTCTTCTGTTTCACTATCCCACATTTGTTTTATTTCAAATTCTTTTGATTCTATTTCTCCTGGAATAATTACTTCTAAAAAGTCTCCTACTTTTAATTTATTTTTTATTTCTACTATAGATTTTTCACTATCATATTCTATCAATTTTCCTCCATATTCAAAATTAGGATTGTATTGTTTTCCCTCGTATTCTTGAAAATCTCTATTATTTCTATCATTAAAATAAAATGTTGTTAAACTTCTTGTTTTTACTTTTTCTATTTCATTTAAATATTTTTTATAATCATATTGTTCAGGATTTTCAAAGTAATCATCAATAGCAGTTCTATATGCATTTATAACTGTTGCTAGATAATATTCTGTTTTTAATCTTCCTTCAATTTTCAAACTATCTAATTCCATTTCTATTATTTCTGGAATTTCTTTAATTAAGCATAAATCTTTTGAAGAAAAAATATATGTACCATTTTTATCATCATCTACAGGCATTAAATTTCCCGGATTATTTTTTTCTTCAACATATACATTATATGCCCATCTACAACTTTGTGCACAATCTCCTAAGTTTGCACTTCTACAAGCTAAGAAATCACTTAAGAAACATCTACCTGAATACCCAAAGCAAATAGCTCCATGAGCAAACATTTCTATTTCCAAATCTTTAGGCTTATTTTCTATCATATATTTTATTTGCTCTTTGTTTAGCTCTCTTGCAAGAATAATTCTTTTAGCTCCATTTTTATACCAGAAATTTGCTGAATGTAAACTAACTGTATTTGCTTGTGTACTTATATGTATATCAACATCTGGTGCAACTTCTTTAACTATGTCTACAACGCCACCATCGGCAACTATTATTCCATCTACTTTTAAATCGTTTAATATTTTAGCTTGTTTTTTTATTTCTTCATAAGATTCATCCCATGCAAAAATATTAATTGCAACATGAACTCTTTTTCCTAATTTATGAGCATATTCTATTGTTTTTACTAAATCGCTATCATCCATTTCTGCTCTTGTTCTTAATGAAAGTGAAGAAGTTCCACAATATATAGCATCTGCACCATACATAAATGCAGTTTTTGCTTTTTCAAATGAACCTGCTGGTGCAAGTAATTCTGGTTTTTTCATCATAAATCTCCTTTTTATTTTGTTTTGTACATTATATATTTGATAAACGCAAAAATCAAGAAATTGCTACGAAATTTTTAATTTTAATATAAAAAGGCGACCACTGGTCGCCCCTACATAAAAATCAAATTTTTATATTTTATTTGTTTTTATAGCTTGAACATTGTGATTCGTCTGATTTTCCTGTATTACAATTTGGAATTGGTGTTACAACTATTTGTTCTAATGAACATAATTTTTGTCTATTTATATTGTATTTACAACTTTCTACTGTACAATTTATTTTTTGATTTTCATTCATTTTTACGCACCTCCAAATTTAGTATATCCTAAAAAAAGAAAGAATACTCAAATTTTGAGTATTCTTAAATGTTTATAGACAGGTTACATGTTTTATTTACTACAATCTTTTTAATATACGACCCTTTAAGTCATTACAATCGATTTCTACCTCAACTGTATCTCCTACAACCAGCCGAATATTGTTCATTTTTATCTTTCCACATACATAAGCATCCTTTATAACATAAGGACCTTTTTCTGTTTGTATTTCAACACAAAATTTTCCTCCTGGATTGTGCTTAATAATTTTGCCTTCAATTGTGAACTTTTGTTCTTTATTCATACCGTTAAAATCCTCCTGTCTATTTCTCTACAAATGTCTATAAACTTTTATTATTATAACATAATTCGACATAATTTTCAAGAAAGATTCGTAATTTTGGCTTATATTTATTTTTTAAGTAAACTAAATACATTCACCTAAACAACATTTGAGAATATTTTATTGTTCTTGTTCTTCTTTTGCCCATATTATTAATCTTTTTGAACTATCATCTGTACATGTTGATAATGATATTTCTTTTTTCCCTGCTGTATCTCTTAACATATAGTCTGTATCTTCTGGAGTTGTTTCGTATTTATTATATATAACATATTTAACCTTTGTTCCAGAATTATCTGTTATGTATATATTATCTCCATTTGCTAGTTTTTTATTGTTTGAGAAAAATAAACTATTTCTATAGTTATGACCTACTATTACTGTATTTCCTACTTGATTTAAACCTACTCCGTATTGAATTGCAACTGATGTTTCTAATCCTTTTTTTGAAACTTTCGTAAGAACTGGATATTTTATATTTGTTTTTGGAATTTCTATTGTTCCAGAAACGTCAAATCCCTTATATTTATATGTTTTTGTACCAGTAGAACTTTCAGATGATTCTATGTTATCTAAAGGATTTTCGGCACTATTATTATTTTCACTATTTTCATCATTATCTTTTACATCATTTTCAAATTGTTGTGCAAATTTTTCTGCTTCATTTTGTGTACGAAATTTTTTTATTAAGTCAAAACCTAAATAACCTAATAAGCCCACTATTCCTACTATAACAACAATTAGTAATATTGTTAAAAATTTGCTATATCTACTATCAAATTTATCAAACATTTTATTCTCTCCTTTTTTCTTATGTTTTTCTCACTTAATAATATTATAACATATATGCTATATATCTTGTAAAGTATTTTTTACTTTTTTTGTGTAATGGCTAATCCATCTCCAACTTCTAATATTTGTGTTTCTAATTCAATATTCTCTGTTGTTTGTTTTATATATTCGCGTAGATTTCTTACTGCTGTACGTTGTTTATGTTTATTATAATCACTTAATACATACCCCTTATATAAAATATTGTCTGCAAAAATTATTCCTTTTTCATCTAACATTCGTAAGGCTTGTTCTAAGAAAAATGTATATTTTCCTTTTGCTGCATCTATAAATATTGCATCATATTTGTTATTTAATGTAGGTAATATTTCTACTGCATCTCCTTCATATATATTTATTTTACTATCTAATTTCATTTCTTTTATATTCTCTTTTGCTTCTGCTATTCTTTCTTCATCTCTTTCTATTGTGTCAATTATTCCATCTTCAGCTAGGTATTTTGAAAAACATATTGCAGAATATCCAACTGCTGTTCCAATTTCTAATATTCTCTTTGGTTTCATTTCTTTTAAATATGTATCTATAACTTCTAAGGTGTCATCCATTATAATTGGAATGTGTTCTTCTAGGGCTTTTTCTTTTATTATTTTTAATTTTTCTTCGTTCATTTTATATTTCCTTTCAAACCTAAACAGGCGACCAAAATTGGTCGCCTGCTTCTTTATTTTGCACTATTTCTAGCTGCTCTTTCTCTTTCTTTTGAATCTAATATTTTCTTTCTTAGACGAATATTTTTTGGTGTTACTTCTACTAGTTCATCATCTTGTATAAATTCTATTGCTTTTTCTAATGACATTTGAATTGGTGGTACTAAACGTAGTGCATCATCTGAACCAGAAGCTCTTGTGTTTGTTAAATGTTTTTCTTTACATACATTTATTGCTAAGTCTTCTCCTCTTGAATTTAGTCCAACTATCATTCCTTCATATACTTCTACTCCAGGTCCTATAAATAATTCCCCTTTATCTTGAGCATTATATAAACCATATGTTACAGATTTTCCACTCTCGAATGCAACTATTGTTCCTCTAACACGAGCTACAACATCACCTTTGAATGGTTCATAACAATCAAATATGTGGTTCATTGTTCCTTCACCTTTTGTATCTGTTAAAAATTCTGTTCTATAACCAATTAATCCTCTAGCTGGTATTCTAAATTCTATTTTTGTATGTCCTTCTTCTGCTGGTTCCATGTTTTTCATTTCTGCTTTTCTCATTCCTAATTTTTCTATTACATTTCCTATACAATCGTCTGGAACGTTTACAACTAGGTTTTCTATTGGTTCACATTTTACACCATCAATTTCTTTTATAATAACTTTTGGACGAGATACTAAAAGTTCAAATCCTTCTCTTCTCATTGTTTCTATTAATACTGATAAGTGTAATTCTCCTCTACCAGATACTTCGAAAGAGTCTGCTGAATCTGTATCTTTTACACGTAAACTTACATTTCTTTCTAGTTCTTTATATAGTCTATCTCTAATGTGTCTTGATGTAATAAATTTTCCTTCTCTTCCTGCAAGTGGTCCATTGTTTACACTAAATGTCATTGAAACTGTTGGTTCGTCTATATCTACAAATGGTATTTTTTCTGGATTGTTTAAGTCACATATTGTGTCTCCTATGTTGATTTCTGGTATTCCTGCAATTTCTATTATGTCTCCGGCTTTTCCTTCTTCAACTTCTACTTTATTTAATCCCATATGTGTATATACTTTAGAAATTCTTCCTTGTGTTATTTTATCTTCTTTTCCACATATTGCAACTGGCATTCCTACTTTCATAATTCCACGTTCTACTCTACCTACTGCAATTCTTCCAACATAATCGTCATAATCTATGTTAGATACTAACATTTGTGCTGGTCCTTCTTCATCACATTTTGGTGCATTAATTTCATTAATTATTGTTTCAAAAATACAGTTAACATTATCTGTTTCATCTTCTAAATTCATTTTTGCAATTCCATTTTTAGCTGATGCATATATAACTGGAAATTCTAATTGTTCTTCGTTTGCATCTAATTCTATAAATAAGTCTAAAACTTTATCTACAACTTTTAATGGTTCTGAACCTGGTCTATCTATTTTGTTTATTACAACTATTGGTTTTAAGTTTAATGCTAATGATTTTTTTAGAACTTCTCTTGTTTGTGGCATTGGTCCTTCAAAAGCATCTACTAATAATAAAACACCATCAACTGTTTTTAAAACTCTTTCAACTTCTCCTCCAAAGTCTGCATGTCCTGGTGTATCTACTATATTTATTTTTACACCATTGTACATTACAGATGTGTTTTTAGAAAGAATTGTTATTCCTCTTTCTTTTTCTAGGTCATTTGAGTCCATTATTCTTTCATCTACTTGTTCGTTTTCTCTAAAAACATGACTTTGTTTTAGTAGTGCATCTACTAAAGTTGTTTTTCCGTGGTCTACGTGAGCTATTATTGCTATGTTTCTTATTTTATCGTTTATCATTTTTATATCTCCTTCTCTTTTCTTAAGACAGAGGACACACCTTTTATCTATGGTAGCTTTTTACAGCTTAAGGTATGTCCCGCTTCCCATATTATTTATTAATGTCTTTATTTTAGTATTATCAAATTATAAAATAACGTTTTTATTATATATTATTTTGCTGTTTCTGTCAACATAATTATTGTGTCCATTATTTCTTTTGTTGTTTCTTCTAATTTTTCTTTATCTGGATTTTTTTCTTTTTGTTCATTATAGTTTAATGTTTTTCCTATATTTACTATAACTCTGTTTGTTTTTGTTGTTTTAATTCCTACTGGTAATACTTTTGATCCTGTTCTTAATGCCATATAAGCTGTTCCAGTTTTTACTTTTACTTTTTTTGCAAGACCATTTGTTGTTCCTTCTGGAAATATTCCTAAGGCATCTCCTTGGTTGAGTGCTTGCAATGATTGTTTCATTGCATACATATCTTGTTTTCCTCTTTTTACGGGAATTACATTGAATAAATATGCAAACCATCTTAGAAAGGCATTATTTAACAATTCTATTTTCGCCATAAAATATACTTTTTTTCTACCCGTTGTAAATATTTCTATAATAGGAACTTTTATAAATTCTACATGGTTTCCACATAGTATAAATGGTTCATCTTTTGGAACATTTTCTTTTCCTATTACTTTTACTCTAAATACTATTTTGTATAGTACCCATAGTATGCTTCTTACAATTTCTCTTTGTATTATTTTTGATAGGGGTTCTTTTTTGGTTACTTTTAATTTTTCTATTGTTTTTTCTTGTTTTGTTTTTTTTGGGTCGACAGAGGCGTCGACCCCTACATTTTTTATTTTATCATTTTTGTTTTTCTTTTGGTCGACAGAGGCGTCGACCTCTACATTTTTTATTTTATTATTTTTTTGTTTTTTTTTATTTATAATGTCTATTACTTTTTGTACGTTTTCTTCTATTGTTCCGTGTGTTCCATCTACTACTATTGCATCTTTTGCTACTTTTAATGCTCCCATTTCTTTATTTTTGTCGTTTTCATCTCTTGCTATTATTCCTGCTAAAACTTCTTCATAAGTTGATTGTATTCCTGCTTCTTCATTTTGTTTTTGTCTTCTTCTAGCTCTTTCTTCTGGCTCCGCATCTAAATATATTTTTACATCAGCATTTGGAAATACATATGTTCCTATGTCTCTGCCTTCCATTATTACGTCTTTTCCTTCTGCAAGTTTTCTTTGTAAGTCTACCATTTTGTATCTTACAAATTTTAATGCAGATACTTGTGATACCATGCTATTTACTTCATTACTTCTTATTTCTTTTGAAACATCTTCATCATTTAAAAATGTATGTTGTTCTCCATTTATGCTTTTAAACTCTATTTTGCTTTTTTCTAGTATTTCTTTTATTTTTTCTTCTTCTTCTAATTTTACATTTTTTTTAATCATAGCAAGTGTTATACATCTGTAAGTTGCACCTGTATCTATGGTAACTAACCCTAATTTTTCTGCAACTATTTTTGTAATAGTACCTTTTCCTGTTCCTGCAGGACCATCAATAGCAACAATAAACATTTTTTATTTCTCCTTTATTAATTATTTTCTGGTATTTGTATACCTTTTGCAACTATATCCATTTTTTCTACTGTCATTGCAGTATATTTTTCTATCTCTCTTATAGATTTTTCTCTAAAGTGTGTAAGTGTTTCTTTTATATTATAACCATACATTAAAATTACTTCCAAATAAATTGTTTCTACCTGATTTTCTGTAGATACTCTTGTTTTTGTAACTCTATATATTCCCTTTTCTTTTTTTGCTATATGTTCTATTATTTGTCTGAAAACTGTATCTGATATTGTGAATTTTCCCATATAACTAAAAGTTGGCCTTATCATAGATTTTTCTGCAACATATGGTTTATCTCCTTTTCCTTTATGTTTAAAAATTTGTAATGGATCTAAAATATATCCACTAAAATCTTTTTTTAATTCAAAGGTTGGTACTGGAATTACGTGTTTTCCTTCTGTTACTCTCATTCTTCTTGCTTCTTCCATTTCTTCTTGTGTTGCATAATCTTGAATATAGACTATTTTTTCAATCTTAGGTAATCCTAAATTTGCTGCAATTTTTTCTACCATTCCATCTGATGTTCCTAATATTAGTATTCCTTCTGGCTTATATTTTTTTATTGCTTTTAAAACTTCTTTTTTCTTATCTTCTTCCAAAAATAATGCATTTTTTACTGTTTCTATTTTTGTTGGAGCTTTTTTTGCTGAAATTCCAGCAATAATTTCATTACCTTTTATTAATAACCCATCATCTATTATATAATTTATATTATTTTCTCCTGCAACCATTTGTGCTCTATAGCTTTTACCTGTTCCTGATGGTCCTACAAAAGCCATAACTCTTATTTTATTCATATTTTTTCTCCTAATAAAAAAACAATCCTTGATATTATATATCAAAGATTGTTTTTTGGCAAATTAAATTATTATTAAAAATTATCTTATATAATTTTTATCTTCTGAATATGGAATGTCTTCTTTTGTAAAGTTCCAAGGTTTATCAGATGTAAGTTTTCTCCATAATTGTGCATATGGCTCTTGGGTAAATTCTTGTGTTAATTCTTCAAAATTTATTTTAGGTAACACTTCTAATGGATTTATTGTGTAGTCTAATCCTGTTTCTTCTGTATTACTTTTTCTAATTTCTAAATGTAAGTGTGGGACCCTAGAACCTCCACTTGTTCCAGTAATTCCTATAACTGTATCTTTTGTTACTATATCTCCTGGTTTTACATAGTATTCTCTTAAATGTCCATATACAACTCTTCTTCCATCATCATTTAATATTTCTACTTTATTTCCATATCCATCGTTAAAACTATCATATCCTTCTGTTGTTGTTCCATCAAATTCTGCTAATAAAACTTTTCCACTTGCTATAGGGTGTACTTCTGTGCCTATATCTGCAGTAATATCAAATCCTGAATGTTGTCTTTGTTTAAATAATACATAGTGATTTTTTCTTATTCCATATTTATCATGTTCTGCAACCTTGTATTTAGGCTCTATTGGCCAACTATATTCTTCCATTTTATCTTTCTCCTTTTTCATCTTTTAATTGTATTTCTTTACATTTTTCTTTTAGTTTTATTATTTTTTGAGCTTTACTTTGTATATCTTTTACATTTCTTTTATATTTACAATTGCTATGTCGTATTTTATTTAATCTCTTCATTTCTTCTTTTTCATATTTTAATTGTTCTTTTATTATATTTATTTGTTCTTCTAATGCTATATTCTTATTCCTTGGATTATATCCATATAAAACTGCTAATTTATTTTCCGTTTTATCTAAATATTGTTTTGCTTCGTTTTTATCAATTCTGCATATATGAACTTCTCTATCTCTTCCTTGTCTTCTATTTACAAATAGACTATCTTTTAATCCAAAAAATTCTGAAACATATTTAGAAGATAAATTTTCTCTATGTAGTGTTGAACATAAAAATATTTCTTTATTTTCTGTATTTTCAAAAAATTTATTTATATGTTTCTTTATTCCCTCATAAACAAGTATTCTTGCTGTTCCTGAGTGTCTTTTATCTGGACTTGTTAAATAAGTATCTATTTCTATCGAATTTTTTGTATTTGCTGTAAAATATTTTTTAACTGAAAAAGTTGGTTCTTCATATATTTTTAATGTAGCATTTTCTAATATATTTTCATATTCTTTTTGGTTTTTAAGCCAATTTTCATATTCTCCTACGTCTTTATTAAAATTATTAGCATTAATATTTCTGTCCATTTCTTTTGATATATCATTTGCATTAATCCAAAAGAATTTTTCATAATTTTCTTGTTCTTGTTTAGTTCCATTTTTTAAAATATATTCTGCCATATATTGGTTCCACTTTTCTCTTAATATGCTTTTTTCGTGAAATCCATTTTCCTGTAATTCACCCTTTAAAAATTCTTCAATATTTTCATATTCTGGATGCTCTTTTATTATTCTATCTTTTGCATATTTATAGGCCTTTATTTTGTTTTTATATGTTTCTAACATATCTTTTTGATATTTTGAATTCTCAGAATATTGAGATTTTATGTATTTTTTATATTCTTCTCCAACCTTAAAATATTTCGTAATATCATTGTATGTAAATGGTTTTTGACCTTGAGTAATATACACTGCCGACTGTACTCTGTTTTTTTCATCAACACCAATCATTACAGTATTTTCTTCTGATTTTACATATTCCAAAATATCTTCCTTACCAGTAATAAATAATTGACCTATTTTTCCCTCCTTTTCCATTGTTTCTAGTACTTTTTTCTCTAGCATTGCTACATCATCAATGTATTCAGATGAATTTTCTTTTGTAAGTTCTAGTATTTTTAATTTCAATATAATCACCTCTTAATGGGTATTATTAGCCAGTAATTTATAATTATAAATTACTGGCTTAAATTCTATCATAATATACATAATTTGTAAATATTTTTACATTTTTGAAGCTTACAACACTAATGTATAAAAACATTTTTCATCATTTGTTAACAAAAAACAATATTTTAGTAAGTCTCCATCAACCTCTTATTCAGTTATTCCAAATCTTGCTTTATCTATTTCATAATTATGGTTTATTTCATCTTCTGTTAAGCATCTATTATATATTCTTACTGAATATACTTTCATATTAAATCTTGCTTCTGAACCTCCTGTACCATCACTTGTTCCACTAGGATCTACTGCTATTGCAAATACTGTTGACGAATTTGGTTCTCCTATATTCCCTGTATAATTAGCTTTATATTTTGTACCATTTTCCATAAAGTACATTTCTGTACCATTGAATCCTGTTGACATAGAATATATTTTATTTGTTTCTACAATATTGGTACTATTTAAGTTTTTATATCCTGATATGTACATTCCGCCTATGTTATTATTTTTTTTCCAAAGCCTAATTCCTCCACTTTGTACATTTGCTAAATAATACTGATTTTTATCATTAACTATATTCAAGGGTTCTGCAACAATTTCTATTGACATATTACTCTTATGATAATATCCTACATTTACCCAGTCATCTTTTCCGTCTAATACTAATGAATTTTCTGTCCATCCACTTGCTAATGTATTATTTACGTTTTTTAAACTTGCATTTGTTGTCCCTACTAAGTTTTGCCATATTGATGTTCTTTTACTATGTCCATATTTCGTATTCTTTTCCGCATCTAATAAACTTACAAGCCCATCTGTTACATAATCTGGTGTTTTTATTTCGGGTATTTCTTGTATGTTAAATCTTTTTTTATCGTTTTCGTAATTTTGTTTTACTTCTTCTTGGGTTAAACATCTATCATATATTCTTACTGAATATACTTCCATATTAGTTCTAGCTTCTTCATCCCCTAAGCCTTCTTCATCTCCTCTTGGATTTGTTCCTAGTACACAAATTGTTGTTTTTTCTGGTGCTTTAAAGCTCTCTGAATTATCAACACTTATATAATTCTCATTTTCATTAAAATACATTTTTTTATTGTCTATACCTGTTGACATTGAATAAATTTGATTCAATTTTATATTCTTGTTATTTGATATTTTCTTGTATTCTGAAGTATATATATATCCACAATAACTATCTTTTTCATCTTTTTTTATACTTATTCCACCAGTTTGTAAATTATCAATATAATATTGTTGTTTTCCAATAGAAACATCTAAAGGTTTAGCACAAATTTCTATTGTCATATTTTCTTTATAAAAATATCCCATTTTTACCCAGTCATCTATTCCATCTAGTATTAATGAATTTTCTGTCCATCCACTTTCTGTTGTAAAATTAACATTTTGTAATTTTCCATCCATACTGTTTTTTATTTCTTCATCTTCTATTAAGTTCTCCCAAGTAGTACTTTCATTATTGTGTCCATCTTTTGTATTTTGTTTTCCGTCATACAAAACTTTTAGTCCATCTTCTACATATCCCAAAGTTTTATTATTTTCTACATTTTCTTCGTTACTTCCACTATCTGGTGTATGATATATTTTATTATTATAAGAAAAACCTTCTTTTCTATATATTTTTCCACTATTTACGTTTATTACATATTCATTTTTTATTTCCGCTAAATTCAATTTACTTAAATCAATTATATATAATTGTGGATTTTCATCTCCTTCATTTTCTATTATTGTATCTTTTAATGTTCCTGTTGCTTCAATTGTAGTTTGCGTTATTGCATAATTATTTTTTGTTTGTTCTTTGCTTTCATCAAGTTGATTGTTTAACTCATATAAATGCTCTGCTTCTTCAATATTTCTAAATTCTGTAACAAATTTTGTCCAATTTGCTTTTCCAAATATTCCACTTTCTCCCATTACCATACTTAGAGTTACACCGGAAAGGATTAAAAGTACGATTATTGTTATTATTAAGGCGATTAAGGTAATAGCTGTGTTAGAGGTTGGATGTTGGAGGTTTGAGCGTTTGACATTATTTTTATATTTCGGTTTTGTTAGCAATTGTAAAAATTGTGCGTCCTTAGGGCAACCCGTTCTATCGTATTTTTCTATTTGCGGGCGGACAGAGGCGTCCGCCCCTACAACGTTTAATTCTATTCTTTCAAATGTTACAACATTATATTTATTTGCATTACTATTTGAGGCATTTATGAAAATGTCTCTACTTTCTTTTTTATTTTTATTATTTAAAATACCTGTGTACAGGATCAACGTTTTTAGCGTTTTTTTCATTCAAATACATCTCCTTCTTTTGTTTTTTGGACACAAAAGTACCGTTTCTTTACCTTTGCCTTTTTCTTATTTTGTATTTTACTTTAAATATTTGTAAATTGCAAATTTTTATGTCTTTTCCATTTTTAATTCATTATTAGTAGATAATCCCCCTATACTCCATTACTTATTCTTTCTCTATTGAAAATACTGTGTTCCTATACCAAATTCTTATTTTATTTTTATTTGAAAATTATATATATATTCTAAAACAAGAATTTCATATAGTGCAAAAAAGTGGCTTCGCCACGCGGGTCGTCGGGGACGCCGACCCCTACATTCAAAATAAGAATTTCCTATAATACAAAAAAGGCAACCAATGGTTGCCTTTAATTTTTATCCAAATATTCCTTTTTTCTTTATTGGTGGTTGTTCGTTCATTGTTTTTGCTAATTCAACTAACAAATCTCTTTGTTCTTTTGTTAGTTTTTTTGGTGTTTGAACTATTAAATTATATATAAAATCTCCATATGTGTTACCGTTTAATGATTTAAATCCTTTATTTCGTATTGCAAATTTGGTTCCAGTTTGTGTTCCTTCTGGTACTTTCACTCTTTCTTTGCTTCCATCTACCATTGGAATTTCTATTTCTGCCCCTAATGTAGCTTGTGTTATTGTTATTGGAATTTCGCAATAAACATTTTTTCCGTCTCTTGTATATATAGAGTTTTTCTTTACATGCACTGTTACATATACATCTCCATTTTGAGCACCTTTTTCTCCAACATTGCCTTTTCCTCTTACCACTATTGTCTGATTATCTGCAATACCTGCTGGAATTTCTATATCTAATTTTACTTGTTTACGAATTTTTCCTTTTCCTTTACAGTCTATACATGGTTCTTCTATTATTTCTCCCGTTCCATGACAGTCTGGACATGGCACCTCTGTTTGAATTTGCGCAAAAATTATGTTTTGCATTTGTTTTATTTTTCCTGTTCCGTTACATTTTCCACACTTTTTAGGTGATGTTCCGGGCTTTGCTCCTGTTCCACTACATTTTTCACATTTTTCGTATCTATGTAATGCAATTTCTTTTTTTACTCCTAAAAAAGATTCCTCAAAAGTTAAATCTATATTTAATCGTATATCTTCACCTTTATATGATCTTGTAGTTTGTCTTGATGAAGTTCTTGCTCCACCAAATCCTCCTCCAAAAAATGAAGAAAAAATGTCATCGAAACCGTCAAATCCATCAAATCCTGATGTTGAATATGAGTAATATCCACCATTTTGTCCTCCACCAAATCCTTGTGGTCCATCATGTCCAAATTGGTCGTACATTCTTCTTTTCTGTGGGTCAGATAAATTTTCGTATGCTTCATTCACTTCTTTGAATTTTGCTTCTGCTTCTGCTTTATTATTAGGATTTGCATCTGGATGGTATTTTTTTGCAAGTTTTCTATATGCTTTTTTTAATTCTTCATCTGTTGCATTTTTATTTACTCCTAATACTTCATAATAATCTCTTTTATTTGACATTATTGCCTCCAAAATATTGTAGGGGCGACCAATGGTCGCCTTTTACAATTAATTTTATGGCGGTCAATGACCGGCCGCTACATCAATATTTCTTGTTTGTGGGCACGGAGCACCGTGCCCCTACATTTACTCATCTTTTTTGTCGTCTGATTCTACTTCGTAGTCTGCATCGTGAACTGTTTCACTTTCTTGTGCACCTGCTGCATTTTGGTTTGCTCCTTCTGTTCCGTTTGGTGCTGCTTGTTTGTATAATTTTTCTGTTACTTCATAGAATGCTGTTGTTAATTTTTCTGTTGCTGCTTTTATTGCTTCTGTATCGTTTGTTTCTAATGCTTTTTTAACATTGTCTATTTCTGTTTCTACTTTTGCTTTTTCTTCTCCGCTTATTTTGTCTCCAACTTCTTGTAATGTTTTTTCACTGTTGTATACTAAACTTTCTGCATTGTTTTTAACTTCTATTTCTTCTTTCTTTTTCTTATCTTCTGCGGCATGTGCTTCTGCATCTTTAACAGCTTTATCTATATCTTCATCTGTTAAGTTTGTGCTTGCTGTAATAGAAACATTTTGGCTATTTCCTGTTGCCATATCTTTTGCAGATACGTGAACTATACCGTTTGCATCTATA
>CABPZP010000010.1:0-53166 GCA_902461935.1 uncultured Clostridium sp.
TGCTAATAATATATCTGAAATTTCTCTTCCAAATGGTGTTTGTCTATATATTGGTGTTTTACATACATAACCAATTAGAGTAACTTCATTTGATATATTTTCTTTTAAATCTTGTTTTGCTTCTTCATCAGTCATTTCAACATCTTCTAAGAATTGTAATTCTTTAACAAATACTGTTAAAACTAATCTGTTTCTTTCTCCTTCATAACTGTTGTAAGATCTAAATTGTCCTTCTACCATAATCTTTTTGCCTATAGTTAGTTCATCTGTTGGAACTAATCTTTCTGAGATTGTTACAGGTATTAAATCTGAATTTCCACTTAAACGTGGTACCTCAACATCAAAAATATAAAACTTTTCTCCATAAATTTCGTGACTGAATCTCTTGTCGCTTGTAATTCTACCAACCAATACTAAATGGTTATTATCTGAATAATTTGTAATCAACTTTTTTTCCTCCTATACTTTATTTAATTTTATCTAATGTATTTTATTCATATTGCTTATCTTTTAGAATACATTTTTTAGTCGACATAACTATTATAACTTATTTTTTTTATTTTGTCTACATAAAATTGGAAATTTGTGAAATTATTGTAAACCTTTTATTTGTATTTGTGTACCATTTTCATTAATTTTATAATTATCTTTATATATTATATCTGAAACTTTTTTTATTTCAAACCCTTTACTTTGTATGTTTTTAATTAACAATTCTAAGCTATCTGCAGTATGTTTTGTGCCATTATGCATTAAAATAATATCACCTTTTTTTAGCTTTCTATCTAATCTATTCCACATTTCATTTCCTGTAAGTCCAGTATAATCTAATGTATCCAATGACCATTGTATTGGATAATAATTTAAACTATTTGCAGCATTTATTACAGTATTATTATATTCCCCATATGGGCATCTATATAAGTTAACTTCTTTACCAGTAATATTTTTTAACTTTTCGCTACATTTTGTAATTTCCTCACAATTTTTATCTATATTTAATTTATTTATATGTGGATGTGTATTAGAGTGATTTCCTATTTCATGACCATTTTCATTTATTTTTTTTACCGCTTCTGGATATTTATCCGCCCAATCTCCTACAATAAAAAATGTTATTTTAATATTGTACTTATTCAAGGTATCTAAAATAGAATCTATATCGTCTGCATTCCAAGCGCAATTCATTGTTAGAGAGACTGCATTTTCTTCAGTTTGAACATTATATATAGGAAGATTCTCTTTTGTATTGCTTGAAACTTCAAGTGTTTGTTTATTATTTACAAAAATTGACATTGTAAACAACACTGCAACTGTAGAAAATGCTACAAGATATGAACTTATTTTTTCCTTATTAAATATAAAAAACAAAAAAACCCCTCCTAAATTAAGCTATTTAATTTTATGCTTAACTTAGGTGGGTTATGTTTTTTTAATACAATTTTGGCTTCAACTCTAAGTATATTGGTTTTTCATCTTTTATTCTTGTAGATTTTCCATGCCCTGGATATACTATTGTTTCGTCTGGTAATATTAGTAGTTTTTTTACTATTGAATTCATTATTGCTTCTCTATCTGAGGTTGGCAAATCTGTTCTTCCCCATGTTCCTCTAAATAATGTATCTCCTGAAAATAAACATTTTTCTTTTTCACAAAATAATGAGCTTCCTCCTTTGGTGTGACCTGGTGTGTGAATTACTCTTAGTTCTAAATTTCCTAAATGTATTAAATCTCCATCGTCTACTCTTGAATCTGCATCTAATTCAATTTTTCCCATTTCCATGTAATTTGTTAAATTTACTTTGTAATCACTTAATCCTTCCGCATCGTCTCTGTGTATTAATATTTTACAATTATATTTTTCTTTTAATTCCTGCACTGCACCTATATGGTCTCCGTGGCAGTGTGTTAAATATATATATTTTAATTTTGCTTCTAGTATATTTAACATTTCTATTATTTTTTCTGCTTCTCCAGCAGGGTCTATAACCATTGTCTCTTTTGATTCTTCGTCATGTACTATATAACAATTAGTTAATTCGTCCAAATTTGTTTTTATTTTTAATTCTTTTAATATCATTTGTTAACCTCTTTTTATTTTTATTTACGTCTTTTTACTTCGTAAACATTATCAACTCTTTGTAATGAGTTCATTACTTTTTTTAATTCATCCTTATTTTCTACTTCTATTGTTATTTCTGTTATTGCTGTTTTGTCTTTATTTGCTCTTGAGTTTACTGCTATTAATTTGCTTTGTGTATTTCCAATAACTCTTATTATGTCTGCTAATAAACCGCTTCTATCATTAGCATAAATTTCTATATCAACTTGGTAAGAATCACTGCTTTCATCTGCCCAAGCTACATCTATTATTCTTGATTCTTCATTTACTAAGTCATCAATGTTTGTACAATCTTTTCTATGTATTGAAACTCCTCTTCCTTTTGTTATATATCCTATAATTTCGTCTCCAGGAACTGGGTTACAACATTTAGAAAGTTTTATTAAGCAGTTATCTATTCCTTTTACTATTACACCATTGCTTGATGTTTTCTTAATTTTCTTTTTAGACTTTGCAAGTTCTTCTATTTTTTCTTCTAAGTTTTCTTCTTTATGTTCTTTTCTGTATTCTTGAAGCATTCTTGCAATTACTTTTCCTGCCGATATTGCTCCAAATCCTACTGTTGCATACATATCGTCTACATTTTTAAATTTATATCTTTCTAGTGCTGCATTTACATATTTGAAAATATCTTCATAACTCATTCCAATACGTTTTATTTCTTTTTCTACTAAGTCTTTTCCTTTTTCTATATTTTCATCTCTTTGTTCTCTTTTAAACCATCCCTGTATTTTGCTTTTTGCCTTTGTGGTTTTTATAAATTTAAGCCAATCTCTACTTGGACCTTTTTGAGAGTCATTTGTTAATATTTCAACAATATCTCCATTTTTTAGTTTTGTAACTATTGGCATCATTTTACTATTTATTTTACAGCCACACATATGATGTCCTATTTCTTCATGTATTGCATATGCAAAATCTATTGGTGTTGCATCTCTTGGTAATACTTTTATTTTTCCCTTTGGAGTAAATACATATACTTCATCTTCAAAAAGTTCTGTTTTTAAAGTTTTTAAGAATTCATCTGGATCTCGTAATTCTTTTTGCCATTCCAAGGTTTCTCTAAGCCATGCTAATTTGTCTTGGTCTGCACTTACTTTTACATTTTGTTTTCCTTTTTTACTATAGCTTGCTTCTTTATATGCCCAGTGTGCTGCTATACCAAATTCTGCAACTCTATGCATTTCATAAGTTCTTATTTGAACCTCAAATGGAGTTCCTTTTTCACCTAATAAAGTAGTATGTATAGATTGATACATGTTTGGTTTTGGTACTGAAATATAGTCTTTAAATCTTCCAGGCATAGGGTTGTACATTTCATGAACAACACCTAAAGCTGCATAACAATCTTTTACATTTTTTACTAAAATACGTAATGCAAATAAATCATATATTTGATCTAGTGTTTTATTATCTCTTTTCATTTTTCTATAAATAGAATATAAATGTTTTGCCCTTCCTGTTACTTCTGCATCTATTTTTCTTCTTTTTAATTCTATGTGTATATCATCTATTATTTTATTAATAAATTTTAGACGTTCATCTCTTTTTTTATTTAATCCATCTACTATTTCTTTATATTCTTCTGGATTTAAGTATTTAAAAGATAAGTCTTCTAGTTCCCATTTTAAATTATATACACCTAAACGATTTGCAAGTGGTGCATATAGTTCTTGTGTTTCTTTTGCATTTGCAATTTGTCTTTCTTTTGATAAATATTTTAGCGTTCTCATATTATGAAGTCTATCTGCTAATTTTATTAAAATAACTCTTATATCTTTTCCCATTGCTAAGAACATTTTTCTATAATCTTCTACTTGTTGTTCTTCTATAGATGTAAATTGTAACTTATTAAGTTTTGTTACTCCTGCAACCATATTTGCAATATCTTCACCAAATTCTCTAACTATATCTTCGTTTGTTACATCTGTGTCTTCTACAGTATCATGTAAAAGTGCTGCACATATTGTTTCATCATCTAATCCTATATCTGCTAGAATATACGCAACATTCATTGGATGAATTATATATGGTTCTCCAGATTTTCTACATTGATTTTTGTGTTTTCCATCTGCTAAGTTGTATGCTTTCATTATTAATTTTGTATCTACTTTTCTTGAATGTTCTTTTCTTTTTGCAATTATATCTTGTATTGTTATTTCTTTTTCTTTCATATTTATCACATTCCCTTCTATAGTCATTTTCCTTTAAAAGGATTTCATCACATCTTTTAAGTTTAATTGTATGCTTTCCACTCCATTGTATGAATTAATTTCTATTGTTCCTACTATATCTATTTTATCACCTATTTTATATTCTTCAACTAAATGTCCTAAATTAAATCCAATAGCATTAATTCTATAGTTTGTGTCACGTAATGTTAATTTTAAATGTTTTCCTTCTGTTAAAGCTCTTATTGAATCTATTTTTAAATTTTTATATACAAATAGAGGTTCTTTATTAGAATCTCCAAATGGTTCTAATAGTTTTAATTCCTCTATTGTTTTACGATTTAAATCTTTTAGTATAATTGTTCCATCTACATTTATTATTGGAACTATTTTTGAGGTTTCTTCTTTTATTGCAACATTCTCAAATTCTTCTTTGAATTTTTCAAATTCTTTCGCCTTTAAAGTTAAACCAACGGCCATTTCATGTCCACCAAATTTTTCTAAGCTATCTTTACATTGTGTTAGTGCATCGTGTAAATCAAATCCTGGAATACTTCTTCCAGAGCCTTTTCCATTTTCGCCTTCTAAACAGATTAATATACTTGGTTTAAAAAACATTTCCGTTATTTTAGAAGAAACTATTCCAATTACACCATGATGCCAATTTTCTCCTGAAAGTACTATGGTATTTCTTGTATTTCCTTCTCTTTTTATTTTTTCTAATGCCTCATTAAAAATTTTTCTTTCTATTTCTTGTCTTGTATAATTATAATTATTTAGTTTTTCTGTAATTGTTTTTGCTTCTTCTATATTATTTGTTAAAAATAATTCTAAAGCTTCTTCTTGATGTCCCATTCTACCACAAGCATTTATTCGTGGTGCTATTCCAAATGAAACTGCACTTGAATTTATTTCTTTAAATCCTATAGATTTTATAAGTTCTTTTAATCCCACATTTTTTGTTTGATTAAGTAATTTAAGTCCTAATTTTGCTATTACTCTGTTTTCATTTACAAGTGGTACTATATCTGAAATTGTTCCAATACATACAAAATCTAAATATTTCAAGTATTCTTTTTCTTTTAGTTTCAATGTTATTGATATAGCTTGTATTAATTTAAAAACCACACCTACTCCGGCTAATCCTCTAAAGGGATATGTATTATCTTTTCTTTTTGCATCTACTACAGCTACTGCCTCTGGTAAAATATCTCCTGTTTCGTGGTGGTCCGTTATTATTGTTTCTATTCCTAAAGAATTTGCATATGCAATTTCTTCAACTCCTGAAATACCACAATCTACAGTTATTATTAAATTAACACCTTGCTTTGATATTTCATCTAAAGCTTTATTATTTAAACCATAACCTTCGAATAATCTATTAGGAATATATGTTTCTACATTTAGTCCACGTTCTTCTAAGTATTTTTTTAATACTGTTGTACTTGTAATTCCATCTACATCGTAATCCCCATAAATTAAAACTTTTTCTTTATTATCTATTGCCTTGATTATTCTATTAACAGCCTTTTCCATATCATTAAATAAAAATGGATCATGAAAATCTTCTCTGGTTGGATTTAAATATATTCTTATATCTTCATCTGTTCCTACATCTCTATTTGCAATTATATTGGCTACTAATTTTCCAATCTTAAATTTTCTTTGTATTTCTTCTGCTTTATCATTATTTTCCTCATAAAATTTCCATTGTTTTGTCATCTACTTTTCTCCTATAAATTACATTTTGACTTATTTTATAACATTTGTTATTTTTTTTAAAGTATTTTAGTAGAATTTTAAAAATTTATATAAAAAAGCAGCGACCTTTCGGTCGCTTTAATAAATTTTATTATTTATATTTACATCATACAATATAAACTATTTTGAACTTCTATAACATTTACAAGTTATCTTCCTCATAATCATCATAATTATCATCTTCATAGTCACTGTTGTTATCTTCTTCATCATTTATTGTATAATCATTTTCATCGTCATCATTATTATATATATCATCGTCATTATCATCATTTAAAGAATTTGTAGTTTCATTAAATAATTCACTTATACCTGTTTCTTCCATAATTTTTGGAAACTCTGTTACAGCTTTTTGATAAACTTCTGTAAATAAATTTTTTATTTCTTCTTCAGACATATCATTTAATTTAACCATATTATCATTGTCTAAATCTTCAATAGTAATTTTTTCATCATAATTAACATTTTCTTTTATATTTAATTCCATTTTGCTTCCGTCTGATTCTATATTAAATTTAGCTGTTAGTTCATTTTTGCCCTTACCTTTTTTTCCTTTTTGTGTTATCTCATAATTAATTTTTACTTGCTCTTTATTTTCTGATAGTATTGTTATCGTTCCAATTACATTTTTTGAGTCATTTTCTTCTTTTATTTCATATTCTATATTTAATTTATCTTCCTTATTTTCAACATTTGTTAATACAACAATGTTATTTTTATTATCTTTTTCAAAAAATTCTATAGAATATAAGCTTTCATTTTCTTTTACTTCTATTTTTACAGTTTTGCCTTTGTTAACATATACAATTATGTCCACTGAATCTTCGCTTGCAGATTTTAATTTTTTATCAATATCTGAAATTAATTCTTCTATTTTTTCTTTTATGTTATCTTTTGTTAATTCCTCATTATCTTGTCCATTTTTATTAATCATTTCATATTTTGATATTATTAATTCTTGTAACTTTTCATCTTCTTTTGCAGTTTCTAGCATACTTTTTATTGTTTCATATATTTCTTTTTCTGTTGTTGTTAGTTTATATGTACTTGTTTTTATTTTCTCTCCATTAATTTCTGTTTCTACCTTCTTCTCAGTAGAATATTTATCTTTACTAATTTTATTATTAATAACTTTTTTATACTTATCAACTATTTCTTTTCTATCGTCCTTACTAACATATAATAAATCATATGCTTTTACTTGTTCAAATTTATCTGGTATACTTTTTTCATCTATTCCTAACTTTTGTGCTAAGTCTTTTAAATTGTTATTTTCTACAGCTATGTATTTTTCATTCATTATGTCTGATTGTACTGCATAAATATCTGCATTTTTTACCAAGTTTGCACTTATAACATCCTTGTTATCATATCTTAATTTTATATTTGAAGCCATTTTTTCTTCTTGTGGTTTACTTTTTTGTTCAAATTCAACTTTAAATTTACTAATATTATTCATGTTATTACGTGCATATGTAGACGTAGCCTCTGAATCTATATTTGCACTAATTTCACCACTACTTGAATATTCTTTTTCTTCATCATTTTTAATTTGTTCTAAAAATTCATCGTAATTAAATTTTGTTTTTTCTCCTAATAAGTATTTATAAAATAGCATATTTGCTGGTTTAAATAAATCTGTTTTTACATATATTAGCCCTCCAGCTAGTACTAATATTGCAATTATTGCAATCACTATACTTGCAATTAATCCTTTTTTTGATTTCATCAAAACTTCCTCCTTTTGTTTTCTTATTCGAATTATATCTTATAATATTTTTTTATTCAACATTTTTTCTCAATTTATGTTATAATATTTTAAATTTTGATAAAAGGAGTTTTTTATGTTTTATGAATTTGAAGTTATTGGAAAAATAACAGGAAAAGCCAGACCAAAGGTAAACACTTATACCATGCGAGCTTATACACCAACTCAGACAAAGGATTATGAAAACCTAATAAAACAGTACTTTGTTATTAAATATCCAAAATATATTCCAATAGAAAATAGAATTAAAATTACTATTGTTGCATACTTTCCTATCTTGAAAAATACTAGCAGAACAAATACAGAAAAAATGTTAAATAATGAAATAAGTCCAACAAAAAAACCTGATATAGACAATATAGTAAAGATTATCTTAGATGCTTTAAATAA
This sequence comes from uncultured Clostridium sp., assembly GCA_902461935.1. GTDB lineage: Bacteria > Bacillota > Clostridia > TANB77 > CAG-508 > Merdicola. Next base: position 8,213 of record CABPZP010000010.1, read on the forward strand.
AATTGCTTTTAAAGATGATAATCAAATAACAAAATTGGATGTTGAAAAAAAATATGGTACAGTGGAAAGAATTTATGTAAAAATTGAGGAGTATTAATTATTTTGCTCCCTTCTGCAGTGTAAAGTATTATTCTTTCTGCGCGATTACGAAATAATGATACTTCACACTCGTGGAGCTATTTTTAAATAATCTTAATATAAAATACCTAATTTCTTTGCCATTTGTTTTCCTTTTTTTACAATTTTCTTTTTGTTCATATTGTTTGCATCCATATATATCATAACTGCGCCTGCAGATATAAGTGTTCCAACCATTACACCTTTCATAAATTTCATTTTAATCATTTCCTTTCATTATAAGATTATTTTTATTATGTGTGTTTTTTCTGTTTTTTATTCGACTTTATAATTACATATATTTCATGTAAGGCTATTATTGCCAAAAAAACTCCAAAACATTTTCTTAAAACTTGTGTATTTAATTTATATGAAACAAGTGCACCTATAATTGCTCCTATTGTTCCTGTTCCACCTACTATAACTCCTACTTTTTTATCTATAGTTTTGTTTTTTAAATTTATACATATAGCAGCAATTGATGTTGGTATAAAAAATATTAAGTTTGTAGCTTGTGCTATATGTTGTTCTATATTTCCAAATAAAGTTAGTATTAAAATTAATATGGTTCCTCCACCCATACCTAATCCGACTAACTATACCTGAAATTGCACCTACAAGAATTTGTAACATTTCTTCACCTTCTTAAATTTTTTAGAAAAAAATCATTTTTATTGAAGCATACATTAAAAATATTGCATAAAAAACTTTCAAATATTTAGTTGGTGTCTTTTTTAGAAGTTTTGCTCCTATTATGCCCCCCACAATACCTCCAATTGCGCACAATATTCCTAATTTAAAATCAATCAATCTTTCTTTATAATATACTAATCCACCAACTGTAACCATGGGTAAAATAGAAAAAACTGAAGTAGCTCTAGCTTTTACATCGTCCATATGTAAAATATACACATAAGCTGGAACTAAAATTAAGCCACCACCAGATGCAAATAGACCACAAATTAATCCTGAAATAATACCTAAAAAAACTCTTTTCATCATACAAATATTTTTTCAAATATTACATATTTTATTCTTTATTTTGATTTAAAATAATTTCTTGACATTTTATAAATTGAGTAATTAATCTTATACGTAAATCTTCATTTTGTATATTTGAAGCTATATCTAATAATTTTTGTAATTCAAATTCAAATTTGTCGTTTTCTCTTATTATTTTTTCTAATTTCATTTTTATTCACCTCTTTTCAGTTTTATCTTTACTTATTGGTTGAATTATTTTGTAAAAAAATATTTTTATTTTAGTGGGTCGTCGATGACGCCGACCCCTACATCATTTGACAATTATTAGTACAAAATTTTAGTGTTACATTTATTTTATCTTTTTGCAGTTTTCATCTTCTATATAATATTTTACATCTTTCATTTCATCTGGTAAATACTGTTGTTCTACATAATGACCTGGAAAATCGTGTGGATATAAATATCCTTCATTATAGCCTAAGTCTCTCATCCCTTCCATTGGTGCATTTCTTATATGCATAGGAACTTCTCCTGTATTTTTAGTTTTTACATCTTCTAGAGCTTTATTTATTGCTAAATACGATGCATTTGATTTTGGTGAATTAGCAACATATACTGCTGCTTCTGCTAATATAATTCTTGCTTCTGGCATTCCAACCATATTAACTGCTTGCATTGCTGAATTTGCTATTACTAATGCATTTGGATTTGCCATTCCAACATCTTCTGATGATGAAATAACAATTCTGCGTGCTAAAAACATTGGATCTTCTCCAGCATTTAAAGCTCTTGCTAAGTAGAACACTGCTGCATCTGCATCGCTGCCTCTCAAAGATTTTATAAAAGCACTTATATTATCATAATGACTATCTCCATTTTTATCGAATATAGCTTTTCTATTCTGCATACTCTGTGCAACATCTTCATCAGTTATATGTATACAACCATCTGAAGAAAGTTCTGTTGTAAGAACTGCAACTTCTAATCCATTTAAAGCAGTCCTTACGTCTCCATTTGATGCAATAGCAATTTTTTCTAAAGTTTCTTCTTTAATTTTTATATTATAGCTTTTTAAACCTTCTTCTTTTTTTAATGATAATTTCAAAACTTTTAATATGTCTTTTTCAGTTAACGGTTCTAATTTAAATACCATTGACCTTGATATTAAAGCTTTATTTACTTCAAAATATGGATTTTCTGTTGTAGCTCCAATTAATATAATAGTTCCATTTTCTACATATGGCAAAAGTGCATCTTGTTGCAATTTATTAAATCTATGAATTTCATCTATAAATAAAATGCTTTTTCCTTTTGGATTCATCATAAAGTTTTGTGTTTCTTCTACAACTCTTTTTATATCTGATACTCCAGCTGTTGTTGCATTTATTTGATAAAATTTGTAATTTGTTGTTCTGCTTATAACTCTTGCTAATGAGGTTTTTCCACATCCAGGAGGTCCAAATAAAATAATGCTTGATAATCTATCTGCTTTTATTGTTCTATATAAAATTTTATTTTTTCCTAATAGATGTTCTTGTCCTACATATTCTTCAAGAGTATTTGGTCTCATTCTATATGCCAAAGGCTTATTTAAATCCATTTTTTATCCTTTCTTTTTACTATGCCAAAGCAACTAATGCTTTTCTAATAATATCTTCTACAGATAAATCATTTACATTTATTTTTTCAAAAGCTTTTTCTATTTCTGCATTTCTATATCCTAAAACTTTAAGAGCTGCAATAGCTTCATTTTTATTTTGGCTGTCTTCAATTTCTGTTTTTATTGTTTCAGCTTCAACCTTAACATCTACATTTTCATTTTTTAACTTATCTTTAAGTTCTAAAATAATTCTTTGTGCTGATTTCTTTCCAATTCCTGGTAGTTTTGTTAATCTTTCTACATCATCTGAAATAACAGCAAGAGCAAAGGTTGATGGTTCTATATTTGAAAGTATTGCAACTGCTGACTTTGCTCCAATTCCACTTACTCCAATTAATAATTCAAACATTCTCAATTCTTCGTTAGTATTAAAGCCATATAAACTAATGTCATCTTCTCTTACATTCATATATGTATAAACTTTAACAGCTTTTCCTATATCTTCTAATTTATTTATCGCATTTTCAGACATAAAAATTTTAAATCCAATTCCATTTACATCTATTACAATAAAGCCATTGCTTTTTACTTCTAAATTTCCTTTTATATATGAAAACATTTAATCACTTCTTTACAAACAAATTTTCTATGTGAAAAATATTATAACATATAAAAAAATTTTTTCAAGTATTTTTTGTTTTTTTATTTTATTTTTTTGAAATATATGATACAATTTGTAAAACTTTGTAATTACCAAGGAGGAAACTTTTATGAATTTTAATAAATGTGAACGTTGTGGATGCTTTTTTGTAACTGACCAAAATGTATGTCCAAAATGTGAACCAAAAGAAAACTTTGAAATGCAACAACTAAAAAGCTATTTATCAACTCATACCGCAAGTACAGTTGAAGATATTAGTATAAACACAGGTATATCTGAAAGAAATCTAGATAGATTTTTAAAACAAGAAGAATTCACACAATTAATGCAGTCAGAAAATTTAAACAATAATATAAAAATGAATTTATAAAAAATTAACCTTATGTAAATAAAAAGACAAAATAAAATTTAAAATTATTATTTTGTCTTTTATATATTAAAGTTTTAGATTTTATTAAGTTCAAAATAAAATTCCACACCATTGTATTTGTTTATTACTCCGTATTCGTTTTTGTAGTTATCCATTATTGCTTTTACCAAAGATAAACCTATTCCAGATCCTCCCGCTTCTCTATTTCTTGAACTATCTTCTTTGTAAAATCTTTTCCAAATTTTGTTTAAATTTTCTTCGCTTATATTTTTACCTGTATTAAATACAGATATTCTTACTGTATTTTCTTTTTCTTCTATTTTTATTTCTATGTATTTTTCTTTTTCGACTTCATCTACATTTTTTATAGCATTTGTAAAGTAATTTGTTAGAATTTGCTCCATATAAAATTCGTCTGCATACACATAATGTTCGTCTTCATTTTCAAATTTTACTTTTATTTTATTTTCTTCTAACATTACTTTACTTTTTCTTATAACTTCATTTACTAATTCAACTATATTAAAATTAGTATTATTAAACTTTCTACCACCATATTCAAGTTTCATAAGCTCTAGCAATTCTTTAACCAATTTGTCCATTTTATTTGCTTCATCTTGAATAACTTCTGCATAAAATTTTCTGTTTTCTTCATCTGAATTTACATTTTCTATTAATCCTTCTGAATATCCTTGTATTAATGCTATTGGTGTTTTTAGTTCATGTGATACATCTGAAATAAACGTTTTTCTCATTTCATCTATTTTAGACTTTTCTTCTATATCTCTTTCTAGTTCTGTATTAGATGTTCGTAATTGTTTAATTGTTGTTTCTAGCTTTCTAGACATTTCGTTTATGCTTTTTCCAAGATTGTTTATTTCATCTTCTGCTCCATTTTCTTGATATTTTTTTGAAAAGTCTAATTTTGCCATTCTTTTAGCTATATCGTTTAATTCCAGTATTGGCTCTGTAAATCTTCTAGCAATAAACATTGTTACTATTCCAGAGATTATAACTGTTGCTCCTCCTATTAAATATAAAAAGGTATTTGAAATTTTTACGCTATCATATATAAACTGCAACGGTAATTTTATATATAAATAATATCCATTATCTAGCCTTGCTGAAAGCAATATATATTTCATGTTGTTTTTACTATCTGCAACTTTTTTTATATTTACATTTTCTTTATTATACAATACTTCGTTTTCTTTATTGCTTTCTTCTAGTATCTTATTAATTTCTATATTTGAAAGTCCAAATTCTCTGTTAGATGTATATACATTAATATAATTTTCTTTTTGAATTAAAATATCGAAATTATTATTTACAGCAATTTTTTGCAAATCATTTTTCATTTTTTCAGAGTCTTCTGGATTTTTATAAAATTCATTTATTTGATTATACACATCTAATAAAGTTTGTTCCTTTGAATATAGAAAGAAAGATTTTAATATAATATTATTCATTAAAATTAGTGCAACAATTATAGTAAGTACTGTTATAGATAATATTAAAAATAAGCGTATTCTAATAGATTTCGTTTTATATTTTATACTATTTAACTTCAAATTTATATCCTATTCCTCTCATAGTTTTTATATATTTACCACGTTTTCCTAGTTTATGCCTTATTTTTTTTATATGACTATCTATTGTTCTTGAGTCTCCATAATAATCATAATTCCATACATTATTAAGAATTTTATCTCTTGAAAGTGCTATGTTTTCATTATCCACTAAATACTTTAATAGTTCATATTCTCTTAGACTCATTTCCACAATTTTTCCGTCTACAGTAACAGTTCTTCCTTGTTCATCTATTACTATTCCACCAAAATCTTTATTTGTATTTTCTGTTTGAACTGTTCTTTTTAGTATAGCTTCAACTCTTGCAACTAATATTTTAGGGCTAAATGGCTTGGATATGTATTCATCAGCACCTAGTTCAAAACCAAATAACTCATCTTGTTCTTCTCCCCTTGCTGTTAGCATTATTACTGGCAGTTGTGAACTTTGCCTAATTTTTCTAAGCACAGACCAACCATCTTGCTTTGGCATCATAACATCTAATATAATTAAGTCTATTTTATCTTTTTCATTTTCAAATAATTCTAACGCTTTTTCTCCATCTTCTGCTTCTAATACATTATAATTATCTTTTATAAGAAAATCTTTAATTAGTTTTCTCATTCTAGATTCATCATCAACAACTAAAATATTACTCATACTTCTACCTACTTTTCCTTAAATTATACTATTTATATCACAAATATTATAAATTATAAATAGTTTTTGTGTTTAATTTGTGAATTCTGTTGTTATTTTATGTAAAATATGATATAATTGCTTTATCAAATTTTAGGAGGAACTGCTTATGCGGACATCATTAGTTGTAGTTGTGGGAATAATTTCCCTGTTACTGGCAATATTACTTTTTGTGATTTTCGTGATTTATGAGAATCACATAAGTAAAAAAAATACTAATCCTTTGTACTTAAACAAAGTACAGGAAACACTTTTTATTTTAATATTGTTGTTTCTTTCTATCTTTGTAATTTGTTTTATCATTAATTTTAAGAACATGACAATATTAATACAAAAAATTTTCACAGTGATTTTTAAGGCATAAAAAGCCTGGGGAGAATCTTTCTCCCTAGGCTTTTATCTTTTCTATAGCTTCTTCTATTTTTATTGTATTTTGCTCTCCTGTTATCATATTCTTTAATGTTACTACATTATTTTTTATTTCTTCTTCTCCTATTACAATTACATATGGAATTTTTAGTTTATCTGCATATTTGAATTTTGCTTTTATTTTTTTATTTTCTAAATATACTTCTGTATTTATGTTGTTATTTCTTAATATTGTAGCTATTTCAAAGCATTTGCTTACATCTTCATCCATAGAAACAACTAAAACTTTTGTTATAGATTTTTCTTCATCTTTTAATAATCCTAAATTATCTAGTTGGTCAAATAAACGTGTTAGCCCAATAGAGATTCCAACTCCAGGTAACTTTTTATTTGTATAGAAATCTGCTAAATTTTCATATCTTCCACCTGAACATATACTTCCTATTTCCCTATGATTTTTTAAGAAAGTTTCATATACTGTTCCTGTGTAATAGTCTAAACCTCTTGAAATTGTTAAATTTATTTTTAAATTATTTTCTGGAACACCTAGAATATAAATATTTTTTACAACTTGTTCAAGTTCTTGTACTCCATTTTTATAGGTTTCACTATTATAATTTAAGCTATTTAGCATTTCTAATTTTTCTGAATTTGTTCCATCATATGTTATAAAATTAATAATTGTTTCTATTTTACTTTTTTCTATTCCTAAATCTTCAAACTCTTTTATAACATTTTCTTTTCCTATTTTGTCTATTTTATCTATTATTCTCATTATTTCTACTGTTATTTCAGATAAATCTAATTCTTCAAATAATCCACTTAATATTTTTCTGTTATTTATATTTATTTCAAAATCACCAAAATCTAGTTCCTTAAATATGTTGTATATAACACTTGGTAGTTCCGCTTCGTGCATAATGTTTAGAGTTTCATCTCCAATTACATCTATATCACATTGATAAAATTCACGAAATCTTCCTCTTTGTGCTCTCTCTCCTCTATATACTTTTCCTATTTGATATCTTTTAAATGGAAATGTTAAATTTCCCATATTTTTCGCTACATATTTTGCTAGTGGAACTGTTAAGTCAAATCTTAAAGCTAAATTTTTATCTCCTTTTTTAAACTCGTAAATTTGCTTTTCTGTTTCTCCACCAGCTTTTGCTAAAAGAACTTCTGCAAGTTCTACATTAGGTGTATTTAGTGGTAAAAAACCATATTTCTCATAATTTTTTCTTATTATGTCTTTCATTCTATTAAATTCAATTTGTTTTTCTGGTAATAATTCCATAAAACCAGCTAATGTACGTGGTTCAACTCTGTTTTCCATAATCTTCTCCTTTTAATCTTTTATTTCCTTATACTCTATTGGCTTTGTATAATAAGTGTTATCTTCAAATTCAATTCCTTTTAAATAGTATATTGTTTGACTTTGTTTATTAATTATATATACATCCGTATAATTTTCTAAGTTATTCCTTGATTTTATATTTTCAAATTTTTTTCCATAATTAAGTTTTAAATTTCCGAGCTTAGATAAATCTATAACATAATATTCTGAATTATCATTTGGATTTGAATACTTAGAAAAACTTACATTTACATTTAATATAGGTAATTCATTATTTTTTAAATAATATGTATCTACTTCTGTTTGAATTTGCTCTATATCGCTATACATATTATTAATTCTTTTAAGATTTAATCCACTCGTAGAATAATATCCCATCATTCCACCTATTATTAAAATTAGCACTATTGTTAGAATAAGTGTTGTTAAAGTTATACCTTTTTCATTTTTTATAATCATTTGTAATTTCTCCTATAAAATAAAAACCAACTATATTTTAATATAATATAGCTGGTTTTGCAAGTTTATACTGTTTTAATTTTTTCTAAAATTATATTTCTTATTTTTTGTCTTTCATTTTCTTTTATATTTATATACCATAAATATATCAATATTGCTACTATAGCTATGTTTTTAGCGTATAAAATAAATATACTACAGAATATTGTAAATATAATTAATGTTGCATTTGCAACCATGTTTGTATATTTATAAGATTCTTTGTTACTACAAAGTAATTTTAGTATATTTTGCAATACTTTACTTCCATCTAACGGATACATTGGTATTAAATTAAATATTGCAATTATTGCATTTAAGTATATTATTTTTTCTTTTAGCATTAATTCTATTGGTAAAAATAATGCTATTATAAATAATATTATATTTGTTATTGGTCCTGCCATTGAAATTATTAAATTTTTTAAAACATACGTATTTCCCTTTTTTATTTTTTTATTGTAATCTTCTATATTTGTTTGCAAAAATATAGAAAATCCTAATGGCATAACTTTAAATTTTAGTAGTTTATACCCTAAGAAACGTGCTACAATAATATGCCCTAGCTCGTGAATTAAGGCAAATAATAAACACAAGCAATATATTTCTATTTGACCTGTAAAGAAAAAAATTAGAGCAAAAAAAATTATCTTTAAATCTATTTTTAATTCCATAAATTCTCCATTCCCTTTTCTTTTTTTAATTATATTATTTTATAGAGAATTCTATGAATTAAAATTGAAGTACTAAATCTGGGTTTACAAATCTATCTTCTTTTCGTATCTCAAAATGTAAGTGTGGACCTGTTACATTTCCTGTTGCACCAACTTTTGCTATTACCTCTCCTTGTTTTACTGTATCACCTTGTTTCTTTAATAATTCACTACAATGAGCATATACTAAGCATACATCATCTTTTTTTATTTTAAAATGTTTTCCATAATCCCCTTCACTTGAAGCTACCTCAACTATTCCATCTAATGCTGCAATTATATCTGTTCCTGTCTTTGCAGCTATATCTATTCCTGTATGATTCTTTGGCACACTTGGTGTCGTTGGGTCTCTTTGTCCAAATCTTGAAGTTATTGTACCTTCCAAAGGCTTTATTAAATTATATGTACCTTTTATATTATTGGCATCAATTTCCATTTGAGATAAATTCTGCACTTCTTCTGCTTGTTTTTCTTCATTAGCTCCACCTATATTTTCTGTTTCTTGAGTATTTATTTGATTTTCATTTTCTATTGTATTTGTAATTGTTTCTTGATTATTTTCTACATCTGTACCATTAAAAAAATTTGTTGCTTTATTATAATATTTTTCCAATTCTACATTATAATTTAAAATACTTTTTACATTATTTAAAAATTCTTGAGTAAAAATATAATCGCAATTTTTTACAACTAGAATTGATACATAAATAATTACACAGAAAATAATTTGCATTATTAATTTTCTTAAAGGTCTATTACGTTTTTTTTCATTACCATATATATGTGTACTTCTATATGAAGAACCTAAATTTTGATTTCTCCTTCTATTATAAATTTCTTCTGCTCTTCGTATTCTTTCATCTGAATTCATTATTCTTTCCATTTACACACCTCTTCCTTAGTGTTTTTCTAAACTATATGCGTAAATGAAAATTTTATGACTAAAAGAAATTTATAAATGTTCCTAGAATAGCTAAAACACCTAACATTCCGGTTAACATTTTTAACCTTTTACACTTTTTTTCTATTTTTTTTATTTTATTGTTCTCTTCGTTTTTTTCTATAAGGCTCTCACAACTTTGAATTATATCTTCTGCCTCTTTTATTATAAGTTTATTTTCATTCTTTTTATCAATATCTAATTTCTCTATCTTTAAATTTTCCTTAACAATAATAAAAGCCTCTTCAACAATGTTCGAAGGTATGTTTTTTACTACAATCATATTTTTTAACCCTTCCATATAATCCCTCCTCAAACTTTATATTTAAATTTTTTCCACTTTAGAAAGGTTTATACAATTTTCATCTATTACTTTACACATTTCTTTTGTTATTTTTTCAGACATATTTATTATTGTTTTTATACTTACACTTTGCAGACTAATTAAATTTAAAACACTATTAAATTTATTATTTGCAACTACAGCTTTAATAGAAATATCATAATTTATAGCCTTTTCTTCAAAAAAAGCACTATTTAATTTATTAGATTTCTCTTCTACAATAATATCTCCCACATTATATGAACTAGAAATTGCAGAATCTATAAGAATTTTTACACTTTTTAAATTATTAAAATTCTCAATATTATTATTAGTTAGCGGATTGTCCAAGTTTCCTATAATATTTATATTTTTAATACTATTTTTATCAATATATTTCTTTAAGTTACTTCCCACCAAAGGACCAACTGCATCTCCCACAACTTTATCAGTACCAACGCAAAGAAAACAAAACTCTTTTTCAAAATAATTATTCCTTCGTATAATATCTATAACACTCTTACTTAAATTCATAACCACTCCTTTTTACAAATATACTATTTTTTAGGAGCAATTATTATACTTATATTTTCAGTAGAATTATATTTCTTTATAATATCCTCTGAAAAACTAGCAATCTCATTGCTTAAAATAATTGTTTTATAATTATTAGAATACAAATTTTTAATTTCACTATCAACATCATCAGGATTATCCAGCTTAACCACTTTAGCTCCAAAATTCTCCAAAATTTTAAAACTATTTGCATCTTTTGCATACTTAATACAAGAAATTTTCAAAAAATCATCTCCCTAAAACTATTCTTTCAAAAGCACAAAAAAATATACAAACCTGTCCCAAAAAGAGCAAAAAATGTAACTTTGGGACAGACCCAAAGTTACATTTTATCTTCCACATCCGCAACATCCAAAGTTTGTGAATAGTAGTAGGAATATTATTATGAAGAATAATATTGTGCTGTCGTCTCCGCATCCACATCCTCCAAATAGTCCGTTGAATAGTCCTCCGTTGTTGCAACCACAGTTTCCGCAGTTTCTGTTTTCTTCCATTTAAAGGTACCTCCTTTTTATTTTTATATAATATGTTATGCAATTTTGTTTTTTTGTGTTACAATTAATTTACGGGTTGCCTTAGGACGCCACCACTACATTATTAGAATATAATATTACATACATAAGGCTCCCCGATTATACCTAAACAAAAAAATATAATGTATTTTAAAGAGGAGTTTTTTATGAAAAAAATTGAACTTTTATCACCTGTTGGTAATATGGATTGTATGCGTGCCGCTGTTCAAAATGGTGCTGATGCGGTTTATTTTGGAAGTGGTTTTAGCGCACGTGCTTTTGCTTCTAATTTTGATGGTGATGATTTAAAATGTGCTATTGAGTATGCTAAGCTTAGGGGTGTTCATACTCATTTAACTTTGAATACTTTAATTAAGAATGATGAGTTCGAGAATGCTTTTTCTGTTGCTAAAATGGCTTATAATTATGGTATTGATGCTATTATTGTTCAGGATCTTGGTTTAGCTAATTTGTTAATTAATAGTTTTCCTAAGATTTCTATTCATGCTAGCACTCAACTTACTGCTCATAATTTAGATGGTGTTTTGGCTTTGCAAGATATGGGCTTTAAAAGAGTGGTTCTTTCTCGTGAGCTTACTTTGGAAGAAATTGAATATATTACTAAAAATTCTAATGTTGAAATCGAAACTTTTATACATGGTGCATTGTGCATTTCTTATTCTGGTCAATGCCTATTTTCTAGTATGGTTGGTGGTCGTTCTGGTAATAGAGGAAAATGTGCTCAGCCTTGTAGACTTCCTTTTTCTTTAATTGATGAAAAGAATAACAAATTAGATAGTGGTTATTTACTAAGTACAAGAGATTTATGTGGCTTGGATTTTATACCTAATTTGATAAAGGCTGGTGTTTCTTCTTTGAAAATTGAAGGTAGAATGAAGTCTCCTGAATATGTTGCAACTGTTACTAGAATTTATAGAAAATATATAGATTTAGCATATTCAAATGAGCCTTATGTAGTAGAAGATTCAGACAGAAAATTATTAGCTCTTGCTTTTAATAGAGGTGGTTTTTCTAATGGTCATTTCTCTAAAGATTATAATAAAAATCTTGTTTTTAAAGAAAAACAAAATAATTGTGGTTTGTTTTTAGGTACTATTGAAAAGTATAATACCAAAAAAGGATTAATAACCTTTAAATGTGCTGAAAACTTACATATTGGAGACTCTATTGCTACTCAAAATGAACAAGGTAGCTATAAAATTTCTGAACTTATGCTTAAAAATACAAATATTAAGGAAAGCAAATGTGGAGATGTTGTTACTATTGGTAGAATGAAAGGAAATATTAAAGTTGGCAATAAACTTTATAAAATTTCTGATTCTATTATTACTTCTGAAATTAGAAATACCTTTAGCGAAAACTCTGAAAATAGAAAAATACAATTAATCTGCAATAGTAAATTTGCTTTGAACAAGCCTATCGAACTTAATATTCGATCAAATTCCAATGTAGATGTTTATGAAAATCTAAATATTAATATTATTTCCGACAAATGTCCTGAACAGGCTAAGAATAGTGGGCTTTCAAAGGAAAATATAATAAAACAATTTTCGAAAACAAACAATACACCTTATGAATTTTGTGAATTTAATATTGAACTTGAAGATAATTTGTTTTTACCTAACAGTGTTTTAAATGAGCTAAAAAGAGAAATCTTATCTAAAGTAAAAGATTTTGCAATTTCAAATATTAGTAGAAATTTTAAAAATAATGATTTACCTTCGAGAATCAGCTCTTCACCAGAGATGTCAACCTCTACACTAAAAATTGCCTTGCTATTAAATAATTTGAATTTAGAAAATTGTGATAATCTGCAAAAAATTGATAAACTTTATATTCCTTTAAAATACTTTATAAATAAAAGTTACTCTGATAATATAAAAAGCTTATCAACTAAAGCTAATTTGTATGTTTATTTGCCTACTGTTATGAGAAATAATTACAATAAACTATTTGCAAATAATTTAGAAAATATTATTACTAATTTTGATATACACGGCTTTGTTGTTTCTAATATTTCTGGATTATCTATATTAAAAAAATTGTCAGAAAAATATAATAAAAATTTTGAATTTGTTAGCAATTATACTTTAAATGTTTATAATTTTCATTCTGCTTACCAATTGCAAAAAAGAGGAATTACAACAGTTACACTATCACCTGAATTAGATAAAGAAGGTTTGATTTCTTTATGCAATTCAACCTTAAATTCTGAATTAATTGTATATGGAAATTTACCTTTAATGAACATAAACTATTGTCTATTTGGAACTTCTAATAAATGTTATTCAAATTGCAAACATACATGCAATTCTAATAATAAGTATTATTTAAATGACAGAATGAACATTAATTTTAGAGTTATACCAGATAATATAGACACTATAACTACAATTTATAATAGTAAAATTACTTCTATTACTACAGATGAATTTAATGTTTCTTCTTTACGAATAGATATTTTAGATGAATCTATTGAAGAAATAAATAATATTATAAATACTGTGAAATCTCGCAAAAAGTTAGAAGGAAAAATTTATACAAATGGAAATTTACAAAGGGAAATCTAGAGCGACTACTTGTCGCTTTTTTTGAGGAAAAATTACCTACTCCTATTTTATATCTATCAAATACTTTTTCTATAATTTTTATTTTTGCATTTTCTCTTTTTATGTGTTACAATATTGTTATGTTAACTGTTGTTTTGGCACGAAAGTGAGGTTTTCTATGAGTATAGAAACTGTCGAAAGAATTAAAAAGGCTGTTCATCAGCCACTCAACTTTGATGATTTTAAATCATCTTGCACCAGAGAAAACACTAATAGCTTTGCTCTTGCAATTGGCTCACCGGTGACTGCTGACCGAACCTTGTATCGACCAGGACGAATTTCTGGGCTAAAAGAAAAAACACAGGATTTTTATTCTGTGGAGGAAGTAAAAAATCTGTTTTTAGCAGATTTGGAAGCTTTAGACTTAAAATATGAATCTTTGGATCTCGTCGGGAAAAAAGAAATTTTTGATTATGCTTCTCAATTAAAACTTAAAGAAAATGAACATCTTCTTGTTATGTTCGTTCAGGAGTTTGCTGATCATTCAATAGGAGATTATAAATTTCTCCGATATGATCCAAACATTGGTTGGTCAGAAAAAAGAGGCTGTCATCAGTTTTTGACTGGTGAAAACGTTTCGTGGCCAAGTAATTGGTACGATAAGTTCGTAGGGTGTTTTAAAATCACACGTTAACCTCCCTATGCTGGCAGACAGAGGCGTCCCTACACAAGAAGCACAAAAATTTCCTATAACACACAAAAATAGAATGGCAATGCCATTCTATTTTTGTGTTACATATTTTCTTTAAACATTTTATTTAACATTTGAGGGTTTGCTTTTCCTTTTGTTTCTTTCATTGCTTGACCTACTAAAAATCCTAATGCTTTTTCTTTTCCTGCTTTATAATCTGCGACAGATTGTGGATTGCTTTCTAATACTTTTAGAACTACTTCTTTTATAGCTCCTTCATCAGATATTTGAATCCATCCTTTTTCTTTTACAATTTCTTCTGGGTCTTTTGGATTTTCAAATAATTCTTCTAAAACTTTTTTAGCAATGCTAGAACTTATTGTTCCTTTATCTATTAAAGTAATTAATTTTCCTAATTGTTCTGCATCAAAAGGAATTTCTATTGGTTCCATTTCTGTTTCATTTAATATTCTTGATATATCTGAAATAATCCAGTTATTTACGGCTTTTGGATTGTTGCAAACTTTTATTGCTCCTTCAAATAAGTTAGATAAATATTTTGAACCTGTTATTATGTTTGCATCTTTTTCACTTAAATTATATTGTTCTAAATATCTTTGTTTTCTGCTTTCTGGTAATTCTGGTAAATTATTTTTTATGTTTTCTATATATTCATCTGAAAGTTTAATTGCAACTAAGTCTGGGTCTGGGAAATATCTGTAATCTTGTGCATCTTCTTTATCTCTCATAGAAAATGTTTTTCCAGATACATCGTCCCATCTTAATGTTTCTTGTTCTACTTTTCCTCCATCTTCTATTAAATCTATTTGTCTATCTACTTCATATTCAATGGCTCTTGTTATACTTCTAAAAGAGTTCATATTTTTCATTTCAGTACGTGTTCCAAATTCTGTTGCTCCTTTTTTTCTAACTGAAACGTTAACATCTGCTCTTAATGATCCTTCTTGCATTTTACAGTCTGATACTTCTATATATTCTAGTATTGATTTTAATTTTCTTAAATATTGTTCTACTTCATAAGCTGATCTTAAATCTGGTTCTGATACCATTTCTATTAAAGGTACTCCAGCTCTGTTTAAGTCTACTAAACTTTCTCCTGAAAAATCGTCATGATTTAATTTTCCTGCATCTTCTTCAATGTGAATTCTAAGTAATCTTATTTTCTTTTTATTTCCTTCTTCATCTTCAATTTCTATGTATCCATGTTCGCATAATGGTTTATCAAATTGAGATATTTGATAAGATTTTGGTAAATCTGGATAAAAATAGTTTTTTCTATCGTTTTTACTATTTCTTGAAATTTCACAATTCGTTGCTAATCCTGCTTTTACAGCATATTCAACTACTTTTTCATTTAATACTGGTAAAGTTCCTGGCATTGCCATACATATTGGACATGTATGTGTGTTTGGTGCTCCACCAAATTCTGTTGGACAACTACAGAATATTTTTGTTTTTGTTGATAATTCTGCATGAACTTCAAGACCTATAACTGTTTCATATGATTCTCTTGACATTTATTTTCCTCCTATAATTTTAGTTGAGTTTTTTACAGAAATTACTATATAATTTCTTTTTTATTAATTTTACAACATAAAATAATTTATATTTGAAAATGAGTTCGACCCGACTATTACATATAATTAGAGACCGTGGCTCAAAAGTTTGAATATTTTATCTGTCTTAAAACGTTTGGAGAACGGAATTTGAAAATAAAATTATTTTATGTTGCAATTACAATAGAATATCTGCTATTTAATGAATTGTGGTTTGTGGTTTTCTCTGAATTTTGTTTCTTGTTCGTATGCATAGGCTGCATTTAGTATTTTCTTTTCTTGGAATTTGTTTCCTATTAATTGCATTCCTATTGGCATTCCTTCACTATTTACTCCACATGGTATTGATATTGCTGGTACTCCGGCAATATTTATAGATACTGTACATATATCTGCTAAGTACATTTCTAGTGGGTTGTCTGATTTTTCTCCTATATTGAAGGCTGTTATAGGTGATGTTGGTGTTAGTATAACATCATATTTTTCAAATACTTCTTCAAATTTTTTAGATACTAAAGTTCTAACTTGTTGTGCTTTTTTGTAGTATGCATCATAATATCCAGATGAAAGCACATATGTTCCTAATATAATTCTTCTTTTTACTTCTGCTCCGAAACCTTCACTTCTAGAGTTTTTGAATAATTCTTTTAAATTTGTGTAATTTTTAGTTCTATATCCATAACGTATTCCATCAAATCTTCCTAAGTTTGAGCTAGCCTCTGCACAAGCAATTATGTAATATGCTGCTAGTGCATATTCTGCAACGTCTAATGAAACTTCTTCAACAGTTGCTCCCATTTCTTTATATTTTTCTATAGCCTTTTCTAATGATGCTTTTACTTCTTCATTTATTCCTTCTCCGAAGAATTCCTTTGGAACTGCTATTTTCATTCCTTTTACATCATTTTTTAAAGCTTCTGTATAATCTTCTTTTTCTTTATTTACTGATGTTGTATCTCTTTCATCGTGTCCAGCTATTAAATTTAAAAGTATTGCACTATCTGTTACATCTTTTGTAATTGGACCTATTTGGTCTAATGATGATGCAAAAGCAACAAGTCCAAATCTTGAAACTAATCCATATGTTGGTTTTAAACCTACAACACCGCATAAGCTTGCTGGTTGACGAATTGAACCACCTGTGTCACTTCCAAGTGCCCATGGTACTAAATTTGCTGCAACAGCTGCTGCACTACCACCTGAAGATCCTCCTGGAACCTTATTTAAATTCCATGGATTTTTTGTTTTCTTAAAATATGATGTTTCTGTTGAACTTCCCATAGCAAATTCATCCATATTTAATTTTCCTAAATTTATCATATTTTCATTGTTTACTTTTTCAACTATTGTTGCATTATATGGAGCAATAAAATCTTCTAACATTCTTGAAGAACAAGTTGTACGAATTCCTTTTGTACATAAATTATCTTTTATACCAATTGGAATACCTGCTAATTCTCCTTTAATTTCTCCTCTTTCAACTTTAGCTTGTATATCTTTTGCTTGTGCTAAAGCTTCATCTTTTAATGTTGTAACAAAAGCTTCAACATCTTTTTCTTTTTCGTTTATTCTATCTACGTAAGCTTGAGTTATTTCTGTAATTGTAAGTTCTTTATTTTTTAACTTTTCTTGTAACTCATGAACAGTTAAATCTGTAATATTCATCTATTCTCCTCCTTTATTCTAGTGTTAGAGGTTTAAATATTTCATTATTTTTCAACTTCTAACTTCTAATTTATAACCTTTGGTATTTTAAACATATTTTGCTCTACTTCTTTACAATTTTGAAGTAATGCACTGTTGTCTTCAAATACCTTAATCTCATCTTTTCTAAAAACATTTTTAGCCTCATTAGCACCAATAGTAATATCTAAACCATCTACTGGAGCATTGTTAACAACATTTGCAAAATTCAAAATATCTTGCAAATTAGCTAAATAATTATCTAATTCATCATCTTTCAAATTTAAGTTAGCAAGTTTTGCTATATGCAATAACTCTTCTTTACTTACTTGCATTAAATCATCTCCTTAAAACAATATCTGCTACATTATATACTCAAATAAATAAAAAAACAAGTCTTTAATTGACTTGTTTTTTACTTTTATTGAATATACACAATTATATATCTATGCTACCTTTATTCCAGTTTCTATAATTTCTTTAACGAAAGGATTCGAAATATTCTCATAATCCTCTTTTAAAATAGGATGTGGTTCTATTCTTGCATCTATATCCCATGTCATTCCCATTAAAACAGCCATACACTCATAAATATCATCAAAATCATCTGAAACAATAGCAATATCTATGTCACTATCTTCATTCTCTGTTCCTTTGGCATATGACCCAAACAATATAATTTCTGTAATATTATACTTCTTTTTTATTTCTTCTTTATATTTATTTACAATATTTATAATATCTTTATTTATTGTTTCTTTAGCCATTCTCGAACCTCCTTAATACTTTGTATTTGTAATTTAGTATATTCATCTGTACATTTTTTATCAAAGCTTTTTTTATAATCATCATATCTAGCACTTATATTAAAGGTATTTATAACTTGTATCTTTTCCCTTATCTCTTTTGGAATATTCAAATTAGATTTCTTAGCTAACAATATTAAATTGTGTGTTTTGGGTGGGATTGGATTTTCAAAGTTACTTTTTGCATATAAACCTTTTAATAATTTTTCGATTACTAAATGTCCTATAAACAAGCACTAAGTATTTTTTCTATTTTGATATAGTACATTCATAGTTTCATAATCATTATCTGAACTTTCAAACCAAAATTTCATTAAATCTAAATAATTAATAGTATAATCCTTTCGAATTGCTTTTATAATATATTACATTATTTTTTGTATTTTTACAATATTTTTTGTGATTTTCCAATTGTAAAAGGTTACAATTTAGTAATATTTGACTTTCTAACCTATCTTTTCCATCTTTTTTTATTATTCGTAGAGGAGCACAGTGTGCTCCATTACTTATTTTTTTGTTTTATTTATGGAGCACAGTGTGCTCCTCTACAAAATTATTGTTTTATCTTTTGTTTCACACCTTTAACATTTATATTTAATTTTAATTATTCTTTTTTACTTCACATTTAATTTGCAATTTCATTTATTTCTTAATTCTTTCTTGACAAATATTGGTATAAAATGCTAGAATAGTTAGCATAATAAGTATATTATACTGTGTTTGTACAATAAAAGCTTTTAGTGTTTGCTATTAGAGAATAAGGGTCCTAGGCTGTAAGCCCTTTTAGTTAAAGCTATTTTAAGCGAAACATATTGGAGCAGTTTTTAATAAAGTGGAAAGCTTTGCTTTCAAGTTAGGGTGGCACCGCGGAATTGTTATTTCGTCCCTACATTATATTAATTTATAATGTAGGGCTTTTTGTTTGCTTATTTTTACATTTTGTAAATTAATATATTTTTATTTCCCTTTATGGGTTTTTAGGAGGTTTTATTTTTATGAAAGAGAACATTTTTAGAACACATAATTGTAACGAAATTAGTTTAGATGATGTTGGTAAAAAAGTTAGAATTTCTGGTTTCGTTCAAACTATTAGAGATTTTGGAGGTCTTGTTTTTTTAGATATTAGAGATATGTATGGAGTTACTCAAGTTGTTACTTCTGCTGATAGTAGCGATGTTGATTTTGCTTCTCATATTCCTATTGAATCTACTGTTTGTGTTTCTGGTACTGTTAAAAAAAGAGATCCTGAAACAGTTAACGAGAAACTAAAAACTGGTTTAGTTGAAATTGTTATTGAAGATATTAAAATTTTAGGAAAAAGAACTAAGGATTTACCTTTTGAAGTTAATACTAATCAAGAAATTAGAGAAGATTTGCGTTTACAATATAGATTTTTAGATTTAAGAAACGATAAATATAAAAATAATCTTATTTTACGTGCACAAGTTTTACAATTTTTAAGAAACCAAATGATTGAACAAGGATTCTTAGAGGTTCAAACACCTATACTTACAAGTTCTTCTCCAGAAGGAGCTAGAGATTATTTAGTTCCTAGTAGAGTTCATGCTGGTAAGTTTTATGCACTTCCTCAAGCACCTCAACAATTCAAACAACTTTTAATGGTTTCTGGTATTGATAAATATTTCCAAATTGCACCTTGTTTTAGAGATGAAGATGCAAGAGCAGACCGTGCTCCTGGTGAATTTTATCAAGTAGATATGGAAATGGCTTATGCAACTCAAGAAGATGTTTTTAGTGTTATAGAACCTGTTATGTATAACACATTTAAGAAATTCTCTACTAAAAAAATTGCAGAATATCCATTCCCTAGAATTACTTACAAAGATGCAATGCTAAAATATGGTAGTGATAAACCAGATTTAAGAAATCCTTTAGTTATTATTGATTTATCCGATTTCTTTAATAAATGTACTTTCAAACCAT
This sequence comes from uncultured Clostridium sp., assembly GCA_902461935.1. GTDB lineage: Bacteria > Bacillota > Clostridia > TANB77 > CAG-508 > Merdicola. The sequence continues at coordinate 28,768 of CABPZP010000010.1, forward strand.
TTATTGGTAGAACAGTTCGTGCAATTAAAGTTAAAGGACACTTATCTAAAGGCTTCCATGAAAAAATGTTAAGTTTTGCTACATCTATTGGTATGGGTGGTCTTGGCTACTTAGAAGTTCAAGAAGATTTAAGCTTTAAAGGACCTATTGATAAATTTATTCCAGATGATTTAAAGAAGGAATTATTAAAATTAGCAGATTTAGAAGTAGAAGATACAATTTTCTTTATTGCTGATAAAGAAGCTAGAGCAACAGAACTTGCAGGGCAAATAAGAACAGAGCTTGGAAATAGATTAAACTTAATTAATAACGACGAATTTAAATTCTGTTGGATTGTAGATTTTCCAATGTATGAATTAGATGAAAGAGGAAATATTGCATTTAACCATAATCCATTTTCAATGCCTCAAGGAGGTTTAGAAGCTTTAAATACTCAAAATCCTTTAGACATAGTTGCATATCAATATGACATAGTTTGTAATGGTATAGAGCTTTCTTCTGGAGCTGTTAGAAACCATGATCCAGAAATAATGATAAAAGCTTTTGAACTTGCTGGTTACTCTAAAGAACATATTGAAGAAAAATTCCCAGCATTATTCAATGCATTCCAATATGGTGCTCCACCACATGCAGGTATAGCTCCTGGATTTGATAGAATGTTAATGCTTTTAACAGAAAGTGAAACAATAAGAGATGTTATTGCTTTCCCTATGAATAGTAAAGCTCAAGATTTAATGATGGGTGCACCAGGAAATGTTACAAGAGAGCAATTAAGAGATGTTCACATTCAATTAGATATAAAAAAATAACATAAATATAATTTAAAATAATAAAAATGAAACGATAAAAAATCGTTTCATTTTTATTATATATATAATTTTTGTATATGTACCTTTTTACCATCTTTTATTTTGAACAGAATTCACAAAGAATTGTACGTAATCCTATATCTAAATCTATTATTCCTTGTTTATACTCAGCATCTAAATCTATTAATTTTTGTACTATATTTCGTAATTCTTCCTTTTTAAAATAACCTGCTTGCATTTTATATTTTGTAGTTAAAAACATCTGGTTTGGTTTTAAATTTAAACTAACTGCTATATTTTTATTTTCTTCTAATGCAATTGTTGTTATATATAGTTTTTTAAAATGATTATATAAAGTAATTAATATTTTTTGCATTGGTTCTTTTGAATATAATAAATTATCTAATATTTGTAATGATTTGGTTATTTCTTTTTTTCCTAAATTATCTGTTAAATCAAATATAACAGCTTGAATTTGTTTTGTACAAAGAGCATCTATGTCCTCTCTTTTTATTGTTCCACCCTCTCCTGCATATTCAATAAGTTTACGGATTTCGTTTATTAAATCTTGCATATTTGTGCCACTATTTTCTATCAAGTAATTTATATCATTGCTTGCTATTTCTACTTTATATGCCCTGCAAATTGATGATAATTTTGCATTTAATTGATTTATTTTTAAGGCTTCAAAATTACAAACCGTTCCTAACTTTTCAAGTGTGTTATATAACTTGTTTTTTTCTACACTTTCTTCTACAAATATAATCACACAGTCTTTTACAATATCATTATAATTTTCTTTTATATAATTATTTATTTTTTCTATAGTTTGTTCTTTTTCTTTGCTTTTTCCTTTTCCACCTCTTTGAAAAATTTTTGAATCTCTAATAATTATTAATTTCTTTTCATAACCAAATGCAGGTGTTTCAATTTCTTGAATCAAATTTTCTACATTGTTTTCATACAAGGTTACAAAATTTATACCACTTATTGTTTCTCCAAAATTTTTCTTAATTCTTTTTAATGAATTTTCCAATAAATATGTTTCTTCGCCAAATAATAAAAATATTGTTTCTGGATTATTTTGTTTAATTTCTTTTTCTAATTGTTCTGGTTTTATTAACATCTTTATGCCTTTCTTTACTATCTTCGGGCGGACTTAAGGCGTCCGCCCCTACTAAAATTATTATCCTATTATTCTATTATTTTATTATTTTATTTCTATATCTTCTTCTTTTATTTCCTCTTTTTTAGGTTCTTCTATTTTTGGTTGTTCTGCCCCACAATTTGGGCAAAATTTAACATTTGCCTCTATTTCTTTATTACAACTTGGACATTGTTTTTTGTCTTTTAATTCTAAAATATCTTTTCTGTAATCTTCTATTTCGTCTGCTAATACATCTATTTTAGTACATTCTTCTTTTAAGAATTCATCTAAATTTTCTTTTTCTTCTCTAACATGATTTTCATATATTTTTTTACCAATTTCTTCATATAAATCATTTATTTTAGATTTATTTTCATTTATAGCCATTTTTAATTTTGTTTCTTTGGCAATTTTGCTTGTTTTTTCAGCTGCTCCTTTATAAGTTTCACTTGCCTTTTTTCCTAATTTATCAAAAAAATCCATACTCTTTTCCTCCTATTTATATATATTATAAATAAACTGGAAATATTTATTCAAATTTCCAGTTTCATATTAACACTTAGATATTTTTTTGTCAATTTAATTTTTATTCACTTTTTCTTTCTCTTGTCATTAAAATTTCAACTGCTTTTTTAGGATCTAATTTATTATATAAAACATCATAAACCATCTGTACTATTGGCATTTCTATGTTGTTTATTTTTGCAAGTTCATATGCTACCTCTATATTATCTATACTTTCTATTGTCATTCCTACTTCTTTTTTGGTTTCTTCTAAAGTTTTTCCTTGACCTATTAATTTTCCTGCTTTTCTATTTCTACTGTGTTCGCTTAAGCAAGTTACTATTAAATCTCCTAAGCCACTTAAACCGTAAAAAGTATCTTTTTCTCCTCCTAAAGCAATTCCTAATCTTGAAATTTCTGTTAGTCCTCTTGTAATTAACGCTGCGAACGAATTATCTCCAAGGCCAATTCCTGCCGCTGTTCCTGCACAAAATGCTATAATATTTTTTAATGCTCCTCCAAGTTCTACGCCTTTTACATCTTTACTTGTATAAATTCTTAAATCTTTACTCATAAAGTCTTTTTGTACCATTTCTAATACGTCTTCATTTTTTGAAGCTACAACAAGAACTGTTGGAACACCTATTGAAACTTCTTCTGCATGACTTGGTCCTGATAGGACTCCAATTTTTGCCTCTGGCATTTCTTCTTCAATTACTTCATCTAATGTTTTTAAAGAATCTTTTTCAAATCCCTTTGAACATATGATAATTGGTTGATTTGTAACAAATTTTTTGTATTCTTTTACAATACTTCTTGTAAATTTTGAAGGTGTAACATGCAAAATTATTTCAGAATTTTTTATTGCCTCTTCATAACTTAATGTACATTCTATTCCTTCTGGTAATGTTATATTAGGTAAAAACTTACACTTTTTTTCATTATTTATTAGGTCTGCTTCTTCTTTCGCAAATGACCATATTTTTACCTTTTTCCCTTGTTTTGCAAGGTAAATTGCTAAGGCTACTCCCCAGCTTCCGCTTCCTATAATAGCTATATTATTCATAGTTTTATCCTTTCGTTTAGGCATTACCTTATATATTTTTATTTTTTTCCAAACGATAATTTATTCTCTGTTCCATTCATTATTCTCTTAATGTTTGCTCTATGATTAAAGCATACTATTGCTGCTAAAATAATACTAAATATAAAATATCCATTTCCTTCAACGATATAATGTGAATGTATGAATAAGGTTAATACTGGAAATAGAATTGCTGCTGAAATTGAACCTAGTGAAACCATTTTTGTAACGGCCATTAGTGCTAGTGCAAATATTAAACAAATTAAACCTATTTGCCAATTTATCATTATTAGAACACCCAAAGATGTTGCCACACCTTTTCCTCCTCTAAATTCGAAAAATATTGGAAATGTATGTCCTATAACAACTGTAACAGCTGCAATTTGTACTAAATAGCTTTGCCCATTAAATTCTTTTATTACATTTCCCATAATTAATGCAATAACTATTGCTACAATACCTTTTAAAATATCACATACAAGAGTAAGCGCTGCAGCTTTTTTTCCTACACTTCTAAGCATATTTGTGCTTCCTGCGTTTCCACTTCCTTTTTCTCTTACATCAAATCCAGCAAATTTTCTACTAAATATTACTGAAAAATTTATACTTCCTATTGCATATGCAATAATCGCAATTAAAATATATGGTACCATTTTTATTTCTCCTTTGATTATATTTTTATTTATAATTTTAAAAATAATTATACTTATTTTCATTTTTTATTTTATATTTTCAATTTCGGGTCGTCGGGGACGCCGACCCCTACAACGTTTGACATTATTCTCTCTTTTTTTAGGCATCCGCTCCTACAATATTAGATTTAATTTTTACAATTTTTCAATCGGTTTTATTTATCTTCTTTTTCTCTAACAATAATTCTAACCGGTGTTCCCTCTAATCCAAATTCTTTTCTTATTTGATTTACCAAATATCTTTGGTATGAAAAGTGGAATAATTTTTTGCTATTTACGAATATAACAAATGTTGGCGGTTTTATGCTTGCTTGTGTTATGTATAAAACTTTAAGTCTTCTTCCTTTATCTGTTGGTGGTTGAACTAGAGCAATTGCTTCGTTTAACACTTGATTTAGCATTGCTGTTGATACTCTTAATGCATTGTTATCTGCAACTGTATTTATCATTTCAAATAGTTTATTTACTCTTTGACCTGTTTTAGCTGAAATAAATATTATTGGTGCATAAGATAAATATGCAAGTTTAGTATATACTTCTTTTGTGTATTTTTCTAATGTTCCTGTTTCTTTTTCATATTCATCCCATTTATTTACAACAATTATTATTCCTTTTCCTGCTTCGTGTGCTTCTCCTGCTATTTTAGCATCTTGATCTGTAACACCTTCATTTGCATCTATCATCATTAAACACACATCTGCTCTTTCTATTGCAAGCATTGTTCTCATAACACTGAATTTTTCTATTCTTTCTTCAACCTTGCTTTTCTTTCTAATTCCAGCTGTATCTATTAAAACATATTTTCCAAATTCATTTTCAAATTCAGAGTCTATGGCATCTCTTGTAGTTCCTGCTATATTACTTACTATTACTCTGTTTTCTCCAAGTATTTTATTTACTAATGAAGATTTTCCTACATTTGGTTTTCCTATAATTGCAACCTTTGTAATTCCTGTTTCATCTTCACTCGGGTCTTTTTCTGGAAAAGACTCATATACTGCATCTAATAAGTCACCTATTCCTTTTGCATTTGCTGCAGATATTGCATATGGATCTCCTAGCCCTAAGTTATAAAATTCATATATATTACTGTCTGGTTCAGTTCCAAATTCATCTGCTTTATTGCATGCAAGAATTACAGGTTTTTTAGATTTTCTTAACATTACTGCTATGTCTTGGTCTGCTGCTGTTACTCCTTGTTTTATATCTGTTAAAAATATTATTACATCTGCAATTTCTATTGCTATATTTGCTTGTTCTCTCATTTGTGAAAGAATAATATCTTCAGATTCTGGTTCTATACCACCTGTATCTATTACTGTAAAATTTCTTCCTCTCCAATTTGCTTCTGCATATACTCTATCTCTTGTAACCCCCGGTGTATCTTCTACAATAGATATTTTACTTCCAACTATATAATTAAAAAATGTAGATTTTCCTACATTCGGTTTTCCTACTATTGCTACTACTGGTTTTCCCATTACTTACCTCTCTAAAAATTAATTTACATTATTATATAGGAAAACCGTTTAAATTACAAGGATTTAAATTCAAAAATTTGCTATTTTACATAATATTTAGTATAATATATGTTGTTAGTGTTATTATTCGGCTATCTACTGCCGAATCCAAATTAAAATTATTTTTAGGAGGAAAAAGTTATGACAAAATTAGTACGGTACAATGGAGAGAAAGTATCTTATAAAGGGTGTGATTCTCCAACAAATCTTGTAAATGGAAAAGTTTATGAAGTTCTACAGGAAATGGACCTTGGTTGGCAAACTAATTACACATTGAAAGAATTAGATGGAGAATTTAATTCAATTTGGTTTGAAGAAGTTAATCAGATGTAGTATAAACTTATAACTTCTCTTTACAAACAAAAAACCTATTTAGATAATTCTAAATAGGTTTTTCTTTTTATTTAATTAGTTTTCTTCAGCAACTTTAACTGCTACTGCTTTTCTACCATTGTAATATCCGCATTTTGAACATGCTCTATGTGCCATTATTGGTTCGTGGCATTGTGGACATTCTGAAACGTTTGGTGTTTCTTTTTTCCATGTTGATCTTCTTGTATGTGTTCTTTGTTTTGACCATCTTCTTTTTGGTTGTGCCATTTATATTCCCTCCTCTGCTAAGATATGTGTTTATATCTATTTTTAATTTTATCTATTTTAATTGTCACTATAAGAGTATACTAGCTTTTTGCATTTTTGTCAATAGTTATTAACTTCTAATTATTTTTATTTTAAAATTTCTTCCGCTTTTTGTAATTGTGTATCATCTTTTTCTTCAACTGTTAGAACATTTTTTACTGTTTCTGGTAAGTTTACAGTTTCATCTGGTTCTATTCCCACTTTATTTATTTTAGTTTTATTTGGTGTGAAGTATTCATTTGTTGTAATTTTTATTCCTGTTCCATCTTGCAAGGTTAATACTTCTTGTATTACACCTTTTCCATAAGATTTTGTTCCAACTATTTTTGCTATTCCATTATCTCGTAATGCTCCTGCTAATATTTCTGAAGCACTGGCTGTATTTTCATTTATTAAAACTACTACTGGTACATTTATATATTTGCTTTGTTTTGCTTTTCTTATTTCTTCTTTTTCTTTTTTATCTACTGTTATTAGTAGTTTAGAATCTTTATCTGTAAAATAATCTGCAATATTAAGAGCTTCTTCAACTAATCCTCCACCGTTATTACGTAAATCTACTACCAAGGCTTTTATATTTTTATTTGCATTTAATTCATCATATTTTTGTTTGAATTCATCTGCACAACCTTCATCAAATGTTGAAAGTTTTAAATATCCAATGTTATTATCAAGTGTTTTGCCTTCTACATGATTTATTTTTATATTTTCTCTTTTTATTTCTAATTCTAAGTTCTCTGTTCCTCTTATAATTCCTAATTTAACAGTTGTTCCAACTTCTCCTTTTATTTTGTTGGCTGCTTCTGTCATTTGCTCTCCTGTATATTCAACTCCATCAACTTTAGAAATTATATCTCCTGGTTGTATTCCCGCATTATAAGCTGGTGTTCCATCTATTGGTGTTAATACTTTTATTACATTATTTTCTGTATCTTTTACCATGTAAATTCCAATTCCTGTGAAGTTACCTAAGGTATCTTCTTCAAAACTGTCCATTTCCTCTTTAGTGTAATATTCTGTGTATTCGTCTCCTATAGCTTCTATGTATCCTTTTAAAGCTCCTTCTTTTAGCTTTTCTTCATCTACATCTCCAAGATAGTATTCATCAATTATTTTCTTAAATTTAGATATTGATTTTTCTAAATCTGTTGCAGTTGATGAACTTGTTATTTTCATTGAATTTCCATTTATTGCATAATTGTAAACAACTACAGATGTAATTAATGCTGTTACAAGAGCTGTAACAAATATAAGCATTATAATTTTATAAATCTTTTGTTTTTTGTTTTCTTCCATAATTTCCTCCTAATTTTTATTTCTTATGTATTATACTACAAAAATTTTATTTGTAGTATAGTTTTAAAAAAATTTTACAGGTTAATTTTATCATAAGAAACAGAACCATCTCCGTCCTTTTCCACCATATCTATTATAATCAATCGATTTTATTCTTTTTCCACCTGTTGCTACTGCATTATTTCCACTATATACATCTGTATAAAATATATTTATGCTTCCTCCTCCAGAAGCACCTCCAACTGTTCCGTAAGTAGCTTGAGGTTCCATACCTTTTGATTCTATTTCTCCATTATTAATAATAGAATTACTATATATGATTATTAAACCACCAGTACCATTATTTCCGTTAGTACCTTGACTTCCTATTCCTTTTCCTCCTAATACACCAGTTCCACCGCCTGCATTAGAATTATATGATACAGCATCTCCTCCATATCCTCCTGGAATACCATCTTTTGCAGTATATCTATGTCCAGATTTTGCTAACATCGCAGAACCTCCACCAGATCCACCAGCATACGATGTTCCATAACTTCCAGCTCCGACCTATAGCAATTCCTTCTCCACTATAATATAGACAACTTCCGCCGTCCTCCACCACCTGTTTTTCTATCAGATCCATTACTTCCTGCATTTCCATGTGGAGTACCAATATTATTATTTCCGCTCGCTATCTTTCTTTCTTGCACCTCCATTCGCACCTACCTTTGGAACATAAAAACTTCCATATTTACTTTTTTCAGACCATAAATATACATTTTCGCCTTCACTCTCGTACGTTCCTCTTGCAGTTTGCGATATTATTCCATTATTAGTAAGTGTACCTGAACAATATATATACATTCCTTTTTCTTTAGTAACATTCCCTTTTACACCTGAGGCACTTGTTTCTTCATAAGTTGATGTTGTTATTGTTACTTCGGAATTTACTGTTAAATTACCATCACATTTAAGAACAGCCATTTTCTTTTCACTTGCATTTCCAAGATTTATATTTTTTTCTATTTTATATGTGTTTGTATTAGTATCGTAACTTCCATATTCATTAATATTTTCAGGAGTTAAATATAATACATCAAAATTATAAGTTACTCCGCTTCTTTCTATGGAATAATCTCCACTTTTATTTACCTCATCTGTTGAAATATATTTTACTATTCCACCGCTAGTTTCATAAACTGCATATAATGTTGAGCTTTCTTTGTCTGATATATATTTATCACCCTCTACATAATCAATATGATTAGATTCTTTTTTGCTTGACCAACCTAAAAAAACCTTCGATTCGTCTACAGGATATTCCGATGTTAATGTAGTATAGTTTCCGACAAATCCATATTGCTTTGTAATTTTTTCATTTATTCCACCATTTTTTTCAAAATTAATCTCATATGCTGTTTTCTTACTTATTCTATCTCCATTTTTAGTCACAACTACAAAGGTTTTATCTATATCATTTATATTAAAAGAATAATCAATAGCAACTTTTTCTTTGCCATTTTCATTAGCAATATTTACAATATATTTATCCTTTCCTTCTTCTTCCGGATATTCTATTTGTTTTATGTTATTTACTTCATTATTTGAAGAAAAAGTTAATAGACATTTATAATTATCAGTAGTGCTTTCTTTTATATCAATTTTTAAATTAATTTCATCACTTTCAGCCTCGGTGCGTGCCTCTTCATTTAACTTGACAATATTTTTATTAATTCTAAGAAAAATAATTATAAATATTAAAACTATAACAATTATTCCTAAAATTATAAATATTCTTTTTTTGTTAATATTTTTTAATTTTTTTATCATAAGTTTCCCTCCAAACATTTTATTTTTAGTATTATTTAAATTTCTCAACTGTGATTATTTTTTTTCCTTTTTTTGATGTACCCTCTTGTGCTTTTACTACAAATCTACCTTTTCCTCTTATTGTTATTGTATCTTCTATTTTTATTTCTTTTGAAATTTTCGTTTCTACCATATAATTTACTAGAACTCTTTCCGATGTTATAAATGTATTTGCTTTATTTCTCGATATATTAGCAATTTCTGCTACTATACTATCTAGTCTTAAAGTTTGCACTATTATTGTTATTTCTTCTTTTTGTATATTTGGTTTTCTTAAGTTTTCTATTTCAATTTGTTTTATTTTGCTTTTTGAAAATCTTTTTAGTTCTGGTAAATTTTGGAGTAAAAATTTTAAAATATCTGGCTTTACTAATATATCTGCACCATCATCTGCTACAACTATATCGCCTATTTTTTCTCTTTTTACTCCGAGTTTCATTAAACCACTTAAATAGTTTTTGTGTATATACTTTCCATTCATTTCATTTGGCAATTCAATCCTTGCAACTTCTATATACTGATTGAAATCTGGAATTTTTTCTTTAAATACACTTTCTAATTTTTCAGGATAAAACAATATTAATTTTCTTTCTGCGGTTTCAAATCCACCATATAAAATATAGTTTTCTTCTTTTATTTTATTTATTATTTCTTTTATTATTTTTTGTTCATACATATTAAAAAAATCTGTTGTTTCTATTCTATTTTTTTCTTTTACAAATTTTATTTTATCTAGTACTTTAGAAATTAACAATTTTTCTTCTTCATTATATTTTTTTAATAATTCCTGCTTATTCATTTATCACCCTATACATATAAATTTTTTTCTAATATTTTAGCACAATTCTTTGCAATATTTTCTGCATCTAACCCATATATTTTTTCTAACTCTTGTGGTGTTCCATGCTTTATAAATTTATCTGGATAACCAAATTTTCTTATTTTAGCCTGTATATTTTTTTCCACTATTAATTCTTCAATTTTTGTTCCTAAAGCACCTTCTATAATATTATCTTCTATTGTTATTACAACTTTTGTTTTAGTTATTGAATTGGTTATTGTTTCTTCATCCAATGGTTTTAGAAATCTTGCATTTATTACTTCTGCATTAATTCCTTCTTCTTTAAGAATATCAGCTACTTCCACTGCTCTTGCTACCATTTTTCCAATAGCTATTATAGCTATATTTTCTCCATTTTTTATTATCTCTGCTTTTCCTGTTCTTATATCTTTTGGTTCATCAAATTTAATTTTAGCTTCTCCGCCTCTAGGGTATCTTATTAAAATTGGTTTTTGCGCTTTAACTGCATATTCCATCATTTTTTCTAATTCTTTAAAATCTTTTGGTGCTAATATTTCTAAATTTGGAACAATATTAAAGAAAGATAAATCATATATTCCCTGATGCGTTTCTCCATCATTTCCTACTATTCCTGCTCTATCTACACACATTATAACTGGTAATTTTTGCAAACATACATCATGAATTACTTGGTCATATGCTCTTTGGTAAAATGTAGAATATATTGGAACAAATGGAATTAGTCCGTTTTTTGCCATTCCGGCTGCCATTGCAATTGCATGTTGTTCTGCAATTCCTGCATCAAAAAATCTTTCTGGAAATACCTTACTAAATTCTGCAAGTCCTGTTCCATCTTTCATTGATGCTGTAATTGCAACTATTCTTTCATTTTTCTTTGCTAGTTCAATTAATTTATTTCCAAAAACTTTTGAATAATCTTTTGTTTTTTCTTTTTTAGCTGTTCCATCTTTTATATTAAAACTTGATGTTGCATGAAATTTATCTGGATTTTCTTCAGCTGGTTTATAACCTTTTCCTTTCTTAGTTACAACGTGTATTAATATTGGTCCCTCTAAGTTTTTAGCAATTTTTAATATGCTTTCCATTTTTTCTATATCATGTCCATTAATAGGTCCAATATATCTAAATCCCATATCTTCAAACATCATATTAGGTATTAATAATTGTTTTAAACTATATTTAATTTTTCTAACAATATGTATTATTTTGTTTCCTATATATGGTATTTTTTGAACTACTTTTTTTATATAATTATTAGATTTTGTATAGAATTTTCTTGTTCTTACTCTATTTAAAAACATTGATATTCCACCAACATTTTTAGAAATACTCATTTCATTATCATTTAATATTACTATTAAATTTGTTTTTGAACTTCCTGCATCATTTAAGGCTTCTAGTGCCATTCCTCCAGTTAAAGCTCCATCACCTATTACTGCAATACATGAATATTTTTCGTTTTTTATATCTCGTGCTTTTGCCATTCCAAGTGCAACAGAAATAGATGTACTACTATGTCCTGTGTTAAAACAATCTGCTTCGTTTTCTTCAACTTTTGGAAAACCTGCTATACCATTTAATTGTCTTAAAGTTTTTAACGCTTCTTTTCTTCCTGTTAAAATTTTATGCACATAAGTTTGATGACCTACATCCCAAACAATTTTATCTTTTGGTAAATTAAACACACTATGCAAAGCTATTGTAAGTTCCACTACTCCTAGGTTAGAAGCTAAATGGCCACCATTTTCAGATACAACTTCTATAATGTATTTTCTTATTTCATCGCTTAATTGATATTTTTTATTATAATTTAGCTTTTTTAAATCTTTTGTATTGTTTATATTGTCTATAATTTCTTTCATTTTGCTCCTTCTCTTTATTAATCTATTTTCATAGTTTTAAATCTAAAAATAATAATTGGTATCTTGGCATTTGTAGGGGTCGGCGTCCTCGACGACCCGCTTTCTTGTCTTGCTAATTCTATAATCATATGCACATGATTTTGCATTATTATATAATTTTTTATTCTTATATCATTATAAATTTTATTTTTTTTATTTGTTCTTTTATAATTTTTCCATATATTGTTAAATTAATATGTATTTTTTTCGGGTCGCCTTAGGCCTCCTCCCCTACATTGTTTGACTTTATTATTATTGCATTTTCATCGGTTGTAACAATATTATAATTTTACATACATCTTTTAATAAATTGTAATTTACATACACAAATATGTTAATAAAAATGAAATTAGTGGCACTGTTATGTTGTCTGTTCCTTTTATTGAAATTGCTTCTATAATTGTCATTATTATCGCTATTAATATTGATTTTATAAGCCACATATTTACGCCGTAAAATGCCATAAAAATTGCTGTTATTATTAATGTAATTATAAACATTGTTAATGAACCTGCTATTGTCTTTGTGGTATTTCCAATTTTATATTGCTTGCTTTTTATTTTTTTTCCAATTATTGCAGCAAAGCCATCTCCGAAGCCCATTGTAAATACACCAACTAATCCTAATTCCGTTTTATTTATTATAAATGTTACTATTACCAAAATTAATAAAGATAGTGCATAGTATACTGTTCCATAACCATCTTTTTTTTCTTCTTCTCTTTCCATTACTTTTATTAAATCTTTTTTTACGGATATATAATTTAATATAACAAATGTTATTGGTGGTATTATAGCAAACCATATATTATTGAAAAATACTAGTGCAATTACCCACCAAAATGAAAGTGTTATATGTATGTATTTTCTGCTTGCTTCTTTTCCTTTTTTTTCTACTAGTTTTGCAGATATTATTACTACAAATACAAATATATATGATACTATTATCCCTGTAATATTTTTTATCATTTTTATTTTTCCTCTTTCTTTCTTTTTGCTTTATTATAATACCATATATTTTTTTAATTTAAAAGTTATTTTTCCCAAAAAAGATTTGAATTAAAAAATAATTCAAATCTTTTTTTCTTACATACCTGTTTTAGGCAATTTATTTTCTATGATTTTTTGCTTTACTGTTACTTTATTTTTTGTTACTTCAATTGTTGGTTTCTCTCCTTTATTATTGTTTACTATTATTGATATTTCTTCGTTGAAACCTACTTCTAATTTTATATAATCTTCATAAACTAAATAATTATTTGGAGCTTTTGTTTCTTTTAAATAATATTTTCCTGGCATTAAATTATTTATAAGTATTATTCCATTTTCATCAGATGTTAAATTTGTATATAGTACATTTTTTTCACTATCTAATAAATCAAATTTTGCTCCAGCTAATACTTCTCTTGTTTCTGCATCTTGTTTAAATATTTTTAATTTTGTTTCATTTTTACTGTATGTTATAGTTGTTTCACCTTCTCCATCTTCATATGTATCTCCAGTTATTGCATAATCTTGATTTGTAGAATTTGGAGCTATACCGTAAAATATTGGTTTAGTTTGCACTCCAGATTTAACTTTTATATTAAATTCACCACCTTGTCCTAAAGTTACAATAGGTACCAAAACTTTAAATTTTTCATTAGCTTTAAAATTATTTTTTGGATTATTATCTATATCTGTTACAATCGTGCCTTCTGGAACATTTCCATTTAAACTTACATTATAATCTTTCATTGGTCCATTGGCAGTTACTTTATAAGTTTTAGATATATATTTAGAATTAATATTATCTAATTCTAATATATTATTATCGCTTGTTAAATTTAAATCTGAAGATATTTTCGTACTATTTGAATTTTTTGCAGATGTAACTATAGTATTTATTGCGTTTACAACTCTGTAACCTGCTTCATTAATTCCTTCGAATTGACTTATTTGATAATCATATAATATTGTATATACCGCCATTTTAGTTGCCATGAAAGCTTCTTCAGCATTTGTACATCCAAGTTCTTCTGGTGTTTTATATGGATATCCATTTATTATTGTTTTCCATACCATAACATTATTTAAAGTTGAATTTATACTTACATTATATCCTCCTGCTTCATCTACACCGTGCTTTGTTTTATCTAAACAATACGCAGGATATTCTTTTCCATCTTTTAAATATACTACAAAACTTGTTTTTACTCCAACACCGTCTTTTTTTATTAATCTTCCACAATCTCCTTTTGAGTATAAATTTGCACTATCCATATTAAAACTTGCAAAACTAAATATACTAATAAAATTTCCTAATATTATTACTATTGCTAAACTTACTATTAATTTTATATTTATTTTTTTCACTTAAATTCCTCCTTTTACTTCTACCGCCTGAATACATCTTCTATAATCAGGTTCATTTTCTACACAAGTTATTAATGTTATTCTATTATCTTCTGTTTCTTCTAAATATGTCCAATCTGTATCTCTTATTACTGTTACAATTTCTACTTTAAAACAGTATGTTTTATTTTCTTTTTTGTAATATATTAAATCATTATTATTTAAGCTTTTTATATTTTCAAAATAATTTACAGGATATCCTCTATTATGAGCACCAAGGCAAATATTACCTTTTATTACACCTGTATCTATAAAATGACCAACATATTTATCCATTACTTCTTTGGTTGTTCCTTCACTTATTTGTGCATTTAAATTAATTTTTGGTATATATATTCCCCATTCATAAGGTATTTGTTCTGTTGTTTTTTCTTCTTTAATTTCATCTTCCGTTTCTTTATTTAAGTTTTTCTCTTCAGTTTCTTCTATATTATTTGTTATTTTAACTGAAATCTCTTTTTTGGGTATTTCTAAATTAATGTTTTCCTTAGCATATACAAACACATTAAATATTAATAATGTAATTATTAAGCTTACAAAATTAATGTGCAGACTACTTGCGTTAATCATTCATATTCTATTGCCTCCTTATTATTTAATTTATTTTTTCTTGGAATTTTAAGAATTAAACTTAAAAATTTGAATAAAAAAAATTGATATGCTTATAAAATTATAAACATATATAAAAATTTACGATTTAAAAAATTGCAATTTTATGTTTTTAACTTTACTACAAAAAGAAAAAAAAGTAAAGCATTTTCGTACTTTACTTTTCGACATATTTTGACATATGTTATTTTATATCTCTATATTTTACATTTTTTATTGCAAATATAATTCCACATACTATAGCTAATAAAGCTGAAATTAGTATAACATTTTTTACCCCTGCTTTTAATATACTACGTGTTGCAGTTGTTGTATATTTTGCATTATTGCTATTATTATTACCTGCTGGCAAAGTACCAGTATATATAGAACTTGCTGTTTTATAATATGCTAATAGTTTATCTAGTTATTTTATTATTATTTAGCTTTATTTTCCAACGACTCCTAGCATCGAACTAGTAATTACATTCTTTGTCTTCGCAAAGTCTGTAATTACAGTTCATGCTTATGTTTTTATAAATTTTCTTTTAACGACCACACGGCTCTAAACTATAAAAAATCCAAATAGTCATTATAAATAACTATTTGAATTTTTAGTTTATACGCCTTCAAAAGTAAAAATCATTCACTGAATGATTTTTATCTTTTTCAGCAGTTAACAGCCGGCTGTTAACCTCTATTAGCTTTAATTTGATTTATACAAAAGAAATAAAAAAATAGATAACCATTTTATAATGGTTATCTATTTTTTGGCTCGTTTGACACTTCCGTTTGCGAAAAATACGAGCCTGTATTTATAATCGTATTTTATATTTGATTCTATGGTTATAATATAGCATAAATTCTATATTATTTCAATATTTTTACCTTATTTTATCTCAAAACTTTTCATTAATTCTTTTATATCATCAAAAGATTCTTTTATTTTTGTTGCATTAGAAATATTAACTTTGTTTTTAAAATACTCTTTTATATAATTTATTATATTAATTATATTATCTTCAGGTTTTACAGATTTTTGTATATAAGCTAGTCCTATTGCATAAATTACTATTATGTTACCAGTATTTAAGAATTTATATTCTTCTATTTCATTTTCAGAAATATTTAATCTTTTTAAAATGTCATCTTTTTCATTATTTTTTCTATAAGCTCTATATTCCTTTATAATATCCATCAATTTAATATATATTTTATACGCTTTCATACTCTTTTCAAAATCTAATTCATTTATTATTTTTTGAATATTATTTGTTTCAAATAAACTTGATTTATTATTTTTAGCTACATATGCCAAATTTTCAATATTATAAAAAGAAACATACACTTGAATAAAGGTTTCTATATCTATTTTATTCTTAGCCAATTTATTAAATTCAGAATTTTTTTCTTTTTCAAAATAAAATTCATTATTCTTAATTTCTAGAAAAAATTCTGTCTCTCTATTTATTTTTTCTTGAACCTTCTTTACTATAGTATCATTAGAAATTGTATATGAACTCCTCATTTGATTTTGCGTATTCAATGTATATACCATATCATTAATTATTTGTTCATCTTCTATACATGAAATTATTTTTACAAATACAAAAGAATTAGAAAAAATTTCTCTTTCTTCTTTAGAAATTTCTTTAAGTGTATTTATTATTGTACCTACTGTTTGAGCTCCATTTATTATTGTTCCATTTTTTATATCTAAATATGTTTGAGCAGTATTATCGTTGCACATTTTGCAAACGATTGTAATTCCATTATTTAATAAATGAAAATTCTGATAGTTCTCTAATATAGTATCTTTTATCCCTTCATTAATTTTCGAATTTGGATTTAAATATCTTACATTACCTTCATATATTTTGTCTTGTATGTCACAAAAGGTATTATATATATCTAATAAAGAAACGAAAGAACTATTAATTATAGATTTTTCATCTGAAAAAGGACTCAATGTTTTTTTATATCTTAACTTAAAATCTGGCCAAATACTTTTTATATTATTTTCATATAAAGTAACGCAATTATCAGCTTTCCATAAACATTTTTCTACTATATTTCCTGTATTTTGAATATATCTATTCAAAATAGCATCCATTTTATTTATAATTTTTTCATTTATAGGTTGATTTGAGAATCTTATAATCCATAATTTATATTCATATATATCTAATTTTTCATATTCTTCTCTTTTCTCTAATAATAAATCATTCCACGTCAATTTAAAAAATTCTTCTTTTGGTGCTACAAAAGTTTGAAATCCTGTAATCAATTTCAATACTTCTTCTTCCCTTATTCCATTTGATATCCCTTTTTCATCTTTTGGAAATTTAAATTGAAAAAAATTAACAGTTTTATTATTTTCAACATAAATTGCGTCAATCCCATTATCATCATATCCATCTGTTATGCATTCATATGCTTCATCATCACTTAAGCCAAATTTCATTTTTAAGATAAAATGACCAAATGCCGATGAAACATTATCTGGATAATATTCCTCTACTATATATTCTATATCTTTTTTTATTTCCTTATATATTCTTTCAAATCTTGTTACCATTTTATTTTCTCCTATTTAAATATTTCTTTCATTATTCCATTCTTCATATCATGAATATTATAAATATTATCCATACTATCAAATGTTTCTCTTAAGTTATTTCTAGCTGAGATCCATCCCATTCCATCTGTAAACCATACAAATTCAAATCCTACAACTTTTTCTGCCTCTTCTGCTATCATTTTATAACTTCTCGCTGTTTCATTAAGTTTTGAACCACCAGTAGCATAAAAGTTAGTTTCTATTCCATAAATACAATTATCAGTTTTTATTACATAATCAAATCGCTTAGTTGCTTGATTTTTATTACTTATAAAAGACATATCTAATTTCCATTTATTTTCTATATCCTGTAAGTACATCTCTTTAAAATATGTTTCATTTTTCTTAAAACCTGCTTTTTGAATAAATTTTTCCACTAACTCTTCCATTAAATGTCCGCCACGATTTTTTCTAGCATTAGAATTTAGTCCAGATTCAACACCTAAAACATAATCATATAAATAATTAACTAGATGTTTTTCTAATAACTCAAATAGACCTGTTTCTCTCATAAACACTTTATATTGCTCTACATCATAATTCATTTTTTTAAAATTATATTCAAATTTATTTCCATCATCATCTAAAACAATTATTTCATACTGTCTGACTGCTAATAATATAGGTATACATTTTAAAACTTCAGGATATTTTTTTACTAAATCTTCAAATTCTTTTTCTATATTTTTACTCCCGATTAAAGAATTTAACATATTTAGTTCTATTTTATATATTTCAGCATTCTTATATATCGTTTCAAAATCTATGTAATATTTATAATTAGCAATACTATCTGTAAATGTTAATAACCACTCTGCAAAGTTTCTTTTCATCTTTACTATTCTCCTTCTTATGACATTAAACCTCCGCCACCTTCATTTCTTTTAGTATATGTGCTACTCCAACCAGTTCTTCCCAAAATGCTGATTGACTTTGGTCCATTATATTTTATAAAATTATTACTCATTGGATTACATATGTTTATTAATGGACATTCTTTATATCCATGTAATACCGCTTCTTTCCCACTAACGTATTTATTTTTTTCGATGTATATATATCCTTCTTCATCTTGACATGGTAAAACCTTATTAATCAATTTAGCTTCTGAATATATTTTGTTTTTTGCACATACTTGGCATTTTCTATTTTTTGATGAATGCCATTTAAATACATGTCCACAATTTTTTCCATTAAAAATGGCAAGTTTTTCATTACAAAATTCAATACCAATAATTCTATAAACTAAATAATCTAATAATGAGGGTCCTTCTATGCATTCTTTTGGATATTTTTTATTCCATATATTCCATACTTCTCTCCAAGCTTTAGCACACCATTGATCTATTAAAGAATATTGGTAACAAAATATATCTAAAAAACTTGATACTAATGGTATCTCTGTTTTTAAAATTCCTGTTCTTAATGCCACTTTCATTGTATTTCTATCTGATGCTACATCTATCTGTTCAAAATTTTTATAGTCCTTCCATATACTTAATACTACCATATCTCTTATAAACATATCTGCTTTTTTATTTCCAAACCCCATTCCTTGGTTCTTTATTAATTGATTCTTAATCTCTAGTAAATCACCATTAAATTTTTTTAATAACTCAAATGGCTCACATTTAAATTGTAATAACATTTCGGCAGATTTTTTTGCAAATTGTATTCTTTTATCCGTTTGAGACAACTTAGAAAATTTCAAATCACTTATAAAACTTTCAGGTTTACTATTTATATACTCTTTGTCAAAAATACTTGGATCTTCCTTATATATTTCTGCATACTCTGAAAATTTTCTTGAACCGTTAAAATCTTGCGAAGCTGTATAAAATCTTATTTTACAAACTTCTTCATCATTTAATCCTTCTTTACTATATAAAGAATAAAAAGCCTCTTTATTATTTATATATATTTCATGAAATACATCTGCAACTTCTTCACATTTGGTTTTATTTATACTTGGTGATAAGATTTTTTCACAATTTTTTTCCCAAAATTTATGATAATCTGAAATATAATCTCTTTCTGAATCTAATTCAAATGTTTTTCCTATACCATCATAATTAGTATAAAGAAACTCATTTAAATTCTTTACTATATTTCTTCCTTCTTCTATTGTTATGCTATCTATATTTTTTATATTTAAATCAGTTAAAATTCCATTTAAAAAACTTATAATTTCTTCCATTTATTTTCTCCATCTATTTATTATATCTTCTTATCGATAAATCCAAATATGCTTTTGAATTATCTATACCTATGTACCTTCTATTTAATTTATTTGCCGCTATTCCTGTTGTACTACTACCACAAAAAGGATCTAAAATTAAATCATTTTCATTCGTTGATGCTAAAATTATTCTTTCTAAAATTTCCAAAGGTTTTTGTGTTGGATGTTTTCCTTGTTTCTTTTCTGATGGCTTTGTTAGCGAAGTTTTCCAAACATCTTTCATTTGTTTATTACCATTCAGTTGTTTCATTAAATCATAATTAAATGTATATTTTACATCCTTCAAATCTTTTCTTGCCCATAAAATTGTTTCTGTTGAATGTGTAAAAGTTTTACAAGCTAAATTAGGTGGAGGATTAGTCTTTTGCCAAGTTATATTGTTTATAATTTTAAATCCTTCTTCTTCAAGAGCCATTCCTATCGAATAAATATTGTGTAGAGTTCCACTAATCCATATTGTTCCATTATCTTTTAATATTCTATAACACTCTTTAATCCAATTTCTATTAAATTTATGTTTTTCAGATATACTTAAACTTTTGTCCCATTTCCCTTTATTTACACTAACCATTTTTCCACCACTACAAGTAATTCCATTACTTGATAAAAAATATGGTGGATCAGCAAAAATCATATCAAAAGTTTTAGCTTCAAATTTTTTCAGTGCTTTAAATGTGTCACTATCAATTAATTTGAAGCTACCATCTTCATAATAGAATTTTCCTCTGTACATTCTATTGTCTCCTCATAATTTGTTATAAGTAATTCTGAAATTTCTCCTCTTCCTTTACTGTTTGCATTTATCATTCTCTTTGCTGAAACTTCATTTATATTAAATCCTTTGTAAATATCTTCAAAAAATGTATCTTCTTCGTTTGTATTTTTAGGATTTGAATTACTTAGCATTAATTTTGCTTTTTTATTATTTAATTCGCAATAATATTTAGCAAGCTCTTTTTGATTTTCATCATTAAAGTCTTCTTTTGTATATGAAGTAAATCCAGATGTAATAGATAAAGGTCTATATGGTGGATCAAAATATACAAATGTTTTATCATCAACATATTCACTGCTCTTTTTGTAATCACCATATTCAAATATTACATTTTGAATTAGTTTAGACAAGTTTCTTAAATTTTTAAAATCACATATTGTAGGATTTTTATATTTACCACAAGGTACATTAAATTTTCCACTTTTATTAACTCTATATAAACCGTTAAAACACGTCCTATTCAAGAATATAAATTCAGAAGCTCTTTTTACATCAATTACTTTTTCTAATTTATAAGAATTGTATTTATTTCTTATATCATAAAAATAAGCTGTTCTATCATCTGTTTCTAATTTTAAAAATTCTTTTTCTTTTTTATCTAATTCTTCAATTAAATCTTCTACATTGCTTTTTATTACATTATAACAGTTTATTAAATCTTTATTTATATCAAATGCATATGCTTCTTTTACATCATATTTTTGTAATATGTCTATTAAAACTGCACCACCACCTATAAATGGTTCTACATATCTTTCTATAATTCCGTTTTCTAAATCAAATGGGTAAAAGTTCTTTAACTGTGGGATCAATCCGCCTTTTCCACCAGCCCATTTTACAAAAGGTCTTATTAACTCCATTTTGCTCCTCCAATTCTCAATAACAACCATATCATATTTTAATCTGTTTAACCAATATATTATTATTGTTTTTAACATTAGATCATTTCAAAATAGTCATTATCTATTTTCTTTATTTCATATGTATAATTTATCTGTACTCCTACATTATATTCGATCATAAGTTTTGATAACATATTTCCATTTATTAAAATAATATTTTGAGATACTTTTTCTACATACTCTTTCGCTTCTTTTGTAAAATCTGATGTAGTTATGAATATACCTTTTATTGCTTGTCTTTCAGATAGTGCACCAACAAATTTTTGAAGTTCTGGTCTGCCAACAACCCCATCTTTCCATCTTTTCGCTTGTATATAAATTTTATCTAATCCAAGTTTATCTTGATTTATTATTCCATCGATACCACCATCATTTGATTTTTTTGTAATTTCTTTTGCTTCGTTTCTAAAATTGCCATATCCCATTTTTATAAGTACATCCATAACTAATCTTTCAAAATAATAACCATCTTTTTCAAGAATTATTTCTAATAAATCTTCTGCTAATTGATCATTTATCTTCTTATATATTTGGTCAATATTTTCTTCTGGTGTAATAACTTCACTAACTTGTAATTCATTAGTTTTTATAAATGTTTCTTCTTTTTCATCTTGATTACTAAAAATTCTGTATTCTCTATATTGAGACAATAATTTTTTATCTATTCTTTCAGGTTTAGTATTTAATAACTTTAAACCTCTATCTGTTATCCTATATTCTCCTCTATTAATGCTTTCTATTAATACAGACTTTTTTAAATATGTTAAAGACCAATATACTCTATTTTCAACTAATGTTTGTTTACCACTTGGTACTAATTTTTTTATATCTTCCTCATTTAAAGAAAAATGTTTAATTACGATTTCTTTACATTCTTTTATTGTGTGTATTTTTTTATTCTCAAATAATTTTAAAATTGGAAGCATAAAACTTTGAAATTCTGGTACACTCATTTTTTCTCCTCTTCTTTCAATATTTTTATATTAAATATCCTTCAATATAAATTTCTTTAAATAAATTGCTCCATAAATTTGCATTTTTTCCTATTACGTCAGGATTATCTGTTTTTTCATCTAAAACAATACCCACTAGTTTAGAAGACATTTTATCTAAGATTAAATCTATATTTTTTGTCCAACCATATTCATTAGTTTCTGGATCTATTTTTATCAGTGCTCTGAAAGCTCCTACAATCGGATATATCATTCCTTTCGGTACGATATAATGCATTGGTTTTTCTTCAAAACTAGATCTAGATACTATTTCTCTTTCATTATATTTAGAATATTTTCTACTAGTATATCTTTTTCCAGCCTTAACTGATAGTTCTGCATATTGGGTTTCAATGTATTCCCATATTCTAAATATATCTGGAATAATTCTCCTCATATTATTAAGCATTTTATCTCTATCTATTTTATCTAGATTCACAAATCTTTTTAAAGTTGCTTCTTTTCCTGTATAGCATTGAATTGGTTGTTGGTCATTAAGTGTTCCATCTATATTTTTATAAGGATATAATGTTTGACTGAACATCGTTATTAAAGCTAAAATTTCTCTAACATCTATTGGATTTATATCCTCATTATAGTGTTCATTCATTTTATACGCTATCCTATTACTAAATTTTAAGTCCTTCATTATATCTTTTAATGTTTCAAAACTCTTCTGTAATTCTTCTATTGATTTTAAATCCACCTGAACAGATGTATTCCTAGCAGAAGCTAATTCAACAGGTGATTCTATTCCAGTAAAAATCTCCATAAAAACATATCTTTCTTCATCCATTATTTGTTTTTCATTCAATTCGAAAATTGCCCTTAATGTATGCCCTCCATCAATATTTCCATGTACTTGTGGATCATCTAATTGAATTTCTACAATTCCTGTTTTGTTATCATAATTAACTTTTTCTACAGATAATACAATTCCTCTATTTAATTCATGAAAATTTTCATTTTCCTTTAAACTTTCTCTAATGTTTTTAGCTACATTAGTTGTCATCTTTTGTTCTCTTGGATTAGTTTGCATCCACTCATTCAACTGAAGTGGTATAGTTTTAGCTTGAGCATAGCAAACATATTTTGTTCTTTCGCTTTCTCTTGATGTTGGATCCTCCATTTTTTTAAAGCTCTTAGCTTGAAATTTTAAAATTACCATAAAAAAACACTCCTTTCATATTTCTGTTTTATAAAACAAGAATAAGGAATGTTTAAATTTATTTTAATATATATAATAATGCACTTAACTAATTAATATCTACTTTCCTTTATTCCACATCTATAAAATCAGATACTGGTAACTTAAATAAGCAAAATCGCTTACAAGCAATTTTATTATATGATGATTTTTTTTAAAAGTCAAGATTTTTTAATATTTTTTAGTTTATATTCACGAAGATTCGCTATTTGAGGAAAATAAATTTATAAAAATTATAAATTTAAATAAGCAATTTCATGGTTTCGAGAATCATCATAAATACTTATAAATTTCTTAGAGATTTTTGTTTTTTTATATCAAAAAAGAAGCTAGTTTATATAACCAAACTAGCTTCTTTACTATGGCTCCTCTTGTTGGACTCGAACCAACGACCTATCGGTTAACAGCCGAGCGCTC
>CABPZP010000011.1:0-51155 GCA_902461935.1 uncultured Clostridium sp.
ATTTTCAATTTCGAAGATTGCGACACCAAGGTATAAAAAACAATTTATTTGTCATATGTTATTATCGGGTCGTCGAGCATTTCGGAGTTGTTCGAACGTATGTGAGATTACAAATCCGTTATACCTTTAGGTACGCCGACCCCTACAACGTTTGACATTAATTTTTGTAGCATTATAATATTTTTATCTTTATTTTAATTTTGTAGTAAAATAAAGAAGAATAGATAAATCTATTCTTCTTTATTTGTATTCTGTATTTTATTAAAATATTCTGTTATAGTTTGTACAATTTCGTTTTTGCTTTCAAGTTTGTTTATTTTCTCTCTCATTTTACTTGAATCTTCTAATCCTTTTATATACCAGCTTAGTTGTTTTCTCATTTCTCGTATTCCAGTGTATTCACCTTTTTCTTCTATTTCCATTTCTAAATGTCTTTTTATTGTTTTTAATTTTTCTTCTAAATTAGGTTTTTCTAGTTTTTTTCCTGTTTTTAAATAGTATTCTATTTCTCTAAAAATCCATGGATTTCCAAAAGTTGCTCTTCCTATTGCTATTCCATCAACTCCTGTGTATTCAAACATTTTTTTAGCACTTTCTTCGTCTACTATATCTCCGTTACCTATAACTGGTATGCTTACCGCTTCTTTAACTTTTTTTATTATATCTAAATCTGCTATTCCTGAATAAGAGTCTGCTCTTGTTCTTCCATGAATTGTAATTGCAGAAGCTCCTGCTCTTTCAAATATTTTTGCTGCCTCTACTGCCACTACATTTTCATTATTCCAGCCTTTTCTGAATTTTACTGTTACAGGTTTTTTTACTGCTTTTACTACCTCTGAAACAATTTTTCCTGCTAATTCTAAATTTAATAATAGTTTACTTCCATCTCCATTTTTTACAACTTTTGGGGCTGGACATCCCATATTTATATCTATTATATCTGCAATTTTTTCAACATATTTCGCTCCATATACCATAGTTTCTATGTCACTGCCAAATATTTGAACTGATATTGGTTTTGGTTCATTTGTTGTGTTTAATAATTTAGTGGTTTTTTCATCATTATGAAATAGAGCCTTACTACTTACCATTTCTGTAGTTGCAAGTCCTGCTCCTTGCTCTTTACACAAAATTCTAAATGGCAGGTCTGTTATTCCTGCCATTGGAGCTAATATTAAATTATTTTTTATTTCTACATTTCCTATTTTTAATGGTTTTAAATACATTTTTATCTCCTATTTTATTCTGCAAAAATTGTTCTTTGTCTTCTACCACTTATATTCATTAATATTGCAAGTAAAATGTAATTTGTAACTAATGAACTTCCACCATAACTAACAAAAGGTAATGGTACACCAGTTATTGGTAAAAGTCCCATTGTCATTCCTATATTTTCTATCATATGGAATATAAAAATTCCGGCAATACCTATTGCTATATAACTACCTAAATCATCTTTTGCTGTTCTTGCAATAAAAATAGATTTAGTTATCATTATTACATATATAATTATTACACTACCTGCTACAACAAATCCCATTTCCTCACTTATAACAGAAAATATAAAATCTGTTGTTTTTGGATATAGAAAGCCTAATTGTGTTTGGTTACCTTTTAAAACTCCCATTCCAAATAACTTTCCTGCACCTATTGCAAGTTTAGATTGAATTATATTATAACCAGCTCCTCTTGCATCTGTTTCTGGATTTAAATATACCTGTATTCTAGCTTTAGCATGTTCTGGTAATACAAAATTATAAACTAATGGTGCTGCAATTATTACAATTGCACATATTGCTATTATGTATTTTTTATCTATTCCTGCAACAAATAACATTAATGCCGTTGCAATTAAAAACGCCATAGCTGTTCCATAATCTGGTTGTAAAATAATTAAAAATACAGGCACTGCAACAACTGTTAAGCTTAATAATAGTTTAGCTGGTTTATTTATTTCATTTTGTCCTCTTTCTTGTATTTTATATATTAAAGATGCTAATGTTAGAATTACAAATATTTTTGCAAATTCTGATGGTTGAAAAGTAAATGCTTTAAAATTAAACCAACTACTTGCACCATTTACTGGAGTTGTAAATAAAACTGCAATTAATAAAATTAAACTTAGCCCGATAAAACACAGGTGCTGCCTTGGCTATAGCCTCGTAATCTATTAAAATTAAAGCAAATACTATAGGTATACATATAACAAACCATATTGCTTGCTTTTGCAAGCTCTCATATCCACTATCATGTGTTGCAGAAAATAATGCTATCATTCCAATAGCTGTTAAAATGATAGCACATATAAAAATTCCCCAATCTATATTTTTAAAAATTCTTTTTCTCATTTTCTACCTCAAACTTATTATTTAGATTCTTCTTGTTGCTTTTCTTTTTCTTCTGTGCTATTTTCATTATTTTCTATTAAACTATGTTTTCCTTCTTCTTGAATTTCACTATTGCTTTCACTATCTTCTTTATTTTCTTGTTCTTCTGTTTGATTATTTATTTCTTCTTTTTCTTCTGTATTTGTTTCTTCTACATTTTTCTTTTCTTCTTTAATACTTATAATTGGTATATTTGCATATAATGCAGGTGCTCCGTTTGTTCCATTTTCATTTGTTTGGTTTGTTAAACGAACATCTATTGAATTTTCGTCTACATCTATATACTTTTTTATTACCTCTATTATTTCTTGTTTCATCATTTCTAAAAAGTCTGCAGAGACATTTGCTCTATCTTGCATTAAAACTAAATGAAGTCTTTCTTTTGCCTCTTTACCAGAATCACTTTCTTTTTGCATTTCTTTTTTAAAAACTTTCTTAAAAAAATTACTTACATTTTCGAACATTATTCACCCTCCATATTTTTGCTACCTATTTTACTTTAAAAATTCTTTTTATTGCTGCTAGAAAGCCTTTTTCTCTTCCTGGTACTGAAACTTCTATTTTTTCTCCTAAAATTCTTTTTGCAGTTTCCATATATGCTTTTCCAGATGGTGCTTTTTTATTTGATATAACTGGTTCTCCTTTATTTGTTTGAGTAATAATGTATTCGTCATCTGGAACAACACCTATTAATTCTATTGATAATAAATCTACTATATCATCAACGTCCATCATTTTTCCTTTTCTAACCATTTCTGGTCTTAAACGATTTATAATTAACTCTGGATTTTTTATTTGTGAAGACTCTAACAATCCTATTATTCTATCTGCATCCCTTATTGCAGATATTTCAGCCATTGTTACAACTATAGCTCTATCTGCTCCAACTATTGCATTTTTAAATCCTTGCTCAATTCCAGCAGGGCAATCTATTAAAATATAGTCAAACTCCTCTTTTAATTTTCCAACAAGGTCTTTCATTTGTTCTTCATCTATTGCACTTTTATCTCTTGTTTGGGCAGCTGGAAGTAAGAATAATTCTTTAAATCTTTTGTCTTTTATAAGGGCTTGTCTTAATTTACATTTGCCTTCTACAACATCTACAATGTCATATACAATTCTATTTTCTAACCCCATAACAACGTCTAAATTACGAAGTCCAATATCTGTATCTACTAATACAACTTTTTTTCCTTCTAATGCAAGTGCTGAACCTAAATTAGCTGTTGTTGTTGTTTTTCCTACTCCACCTTTTCCGGATGTAATAACTATAACTTCTCCCATTAAAATTCCTCCCTTTATGGATTCGTACAATATTTCTTACATATAATATATGAAATTACGAAAAAAGTCAATGTTATATTGCATTTTTATTACAGAATTGTTACAAAAATGTTAAAAAATAAGCAATTACTAATTGTAATTAGTAACTGCCATTTGTAATCTTCTTATTTCTTCATCTCCTGTTAGATATATCATTTCTTTTCTATTTTTTATGCATATTGTTATGTAATAATATCCTTCTTTTGAATAATCATAATTTTTTAATCTAATGTTTTTTCTTTTTAATTTCAAAAATTTCCTTTCTTTATTATAACAATTTGTATTTTCTTATTCAAGATTTTGTTATAATTTTTACCTGTTTGTTTCTGTTTTACCTCCTTTCTTTTAGATTTGTTTTTCATTTGGATTTTTTGAGAATAAAAAATCTTCTGAAATAAATGTTTTTGAAAAAAATAACCATATTGTAAATTTCTTATTTACAATATGGTTATTTTATATATTATTTGTATAAAATTTTCAAGTGTTATTATTAATTTATTTTTTCTTTTTTCTTGTTTTCTTTTTTTCTGTTTCTGCTTTTATTTCTTTTGCGTCTTCTGGATTGTATTTTTCTCCTTTTTTTGGCTTATTCCAAGATATATAGTCACAACTTGTTGGATTGTTTTCACATATATAAAATGTTCTTCTTTTTTTGGTTTTTCTTATTTGTACTTTTCCTCCGCATTTTGGACATGGTTCTTCTATTGTTACTACATATGGTTTTGCATTTTTACATTCTGGATATCCAGGACAAGCTAAAAATTTACCATATCTTCCATATTTTACAACCATCATTCTTCCACATTTTTCACAAGGTATGTCTGTTACTTCTTCTTCAAGTTCAACGTGTTCTAAGTTTTTTTCTACCTCTTCTACTTCTTTCATAAATGGTCCATAAAATTCTTCTATCATTTTTTTCCATTCTTCTTTTCCATCTGCAATTTCGTCAAATTCATTTTCAATTTTTATTGTGAATTCTTCGTTTACAACATCTGAAAAATTTTCTATTAGAAGTTTATTTACAATTTTTCCTAGTTCTGTAGGGTATAATTGTTTCTTTTCTTTTTCTATATATCTTCTTTCTAAAATTGTTGTTATTGTTGGTGAATATGTACTTGGTCTACCTATTCCCTTTTCTTCTAGAACTTTTACTAAACTTGCTTCTGTATATCTTGGTGGCGGTTCTGTAAAGCTTTGTTTTCCTTCTATGCTTTCTTTTTTTACTTCTTGTCCTTTTTTTAAATCTGGAACATTTGAGTTTTCTTCTTTACTTTCATCGTCTACACCTTCTACATATAATGCCATAAAGCCTTTAAATTTTATAGATTGACCATTTGCTTTAAAAGTATAATTATTAGCATCTATTGTTGCAGATATAGTATTAAAAATTGCTGGTGCCATTTGGCTTGCTAAAAATCTATTGTAAATTAGCTTGTATAGTTTGTATTGATCTTTATTTAAAGATTCTTTTATATCTTCTGGATTTACATCTATATATGTTGGTCTTATTGCTTCGTGTGCATCTTGTGAATCTGCTTTTGTTTTATAGTATCTGTTTTCGTAATATTCTTCTCCATATTGTTTTACAATTTCTTGTTTTGCTACTTTTCTTGCTTCCTCAGAAATTCTTGTAGAATCTGTTCTCATGTATGTAATTAAACCTACTGTTCCTCTTTCTGGAATTTTTACTCCCTCGTATAATCCTTGTGCTACAGCCATTGTTTTCTTTAATGTGAATCCTAATTTTCTTGAGGCCTCTTGTTGCATTGTACTGGTTGTAAATGGTGGAGCTGGTGTACGTCTTCTTTCTCCTTTTTTTACTTCTTCTACAATAAATTTAGCATTTTCAATTGTTTTTAATATTTCATCTACTTCTTGTTGTTTGTGTAATTCTAACTTTTTTCCATTTTTCCCATAGAATTTTGCTACAAATCTTTTCTTAGATTCTTTATCTAATAAATTTGCATAAATATTCCAGTATTCTTCTGGAATAAACTTTTCTATTTCATTTTCTCTATCTACAATTAACTTAACGGCTACAGATTGAACTCTACCTGCAGATAACCCTCTTCTTACTTTTTTCCATAATACAGGGCTCATTTTATAACCAACTATTCTATCTAAAACACGTCTTGCTTGTTGAGCATCTACTAAATTTAAGTCTATTGTACGTGGTTCTTTAATAGCCTTTTGTACAGCTGGTTTTGTTATTTCGTTAAATGTAACTCTATTTGGCGCATCTTCTGGTATATCTAAAATATGTGCTAAATGCCATGCTATTGCTTCTCCTTCACGGTCAGGGTCAGTTGCGAGAAATACTTTTTTGGCTGATTTAGCTTCTTTTTTTAAAGACTTTATTAAATCTCCTTTTCCCCTAATATTTATATATTGTGGTTCAAAAGTTTTTTCATCTACACCCAATTTAGATTTTGGTAAATCTCGTATATGTCCCATAGATGCTACAACCTTTGTACTACCTCCTAAAAACTTCTTAATTGTATTTGCCTTTGCAGGTGATTCCACAATTATTAATTTATCTGCCATATTTTCTCCCTTCAAAAATAATTATTTTTTGCTTAAACTATTCTAAGACATAATTTAATAAATTGCAACTAATATATAATTATTCTAAATGATCCTGCATAATCCTGTTCATTTTCTTTTATTTCTTCTGCTATAAATTTATAATTAGATTTTTTTAATATATCTAACATATTATTTATACTTGTGTCTGCAACTTTTGCTGTTTCGTCTCCTTTTAATCCATAATTTGCTCCATTGCTTATTAGATAATTGCATTTTTCTTGTTTTTCTTCGTCTGTTAAATTTGTCCAATATTTATAGTTATTTGCTTCATTTTTTTCACCTATATATACTTGTTCTCCATTATTTCCTTCTGTATTTTGTTTGCTTAAATATTCTCCAATCCAAATTCCTGCAACTTGAATATTATTTTGAGAAAAACAACTTGGTAAATAATATTTGTCATTTTCTATATTATCACTTTCATTATTTATTTGAGTTGAACTTCCATCTTTACAGGTATTATCTGTATTTAAGAATTTTATATCTACACTTTCATCGGAATTTATTTTGTATGCAAATCTTGGCACATACACAAATGAACTTCCCTCGTTTGTTATTTTTCCTGTATCTGTATCATAGTTTCCATCTTGCAACATTATTTTAGCTACTTTTTCTTTAGAATAGTCGAACCAATTAGTTGCATATTTATTTGTTGCTTGTGTTTCTGAACTTATAGGAATCATTCCCTCATATAGGTTTGGAATAATTTCTAAGCTATCTTTATAAATTGTTTCTTTTGTTTTTAGTCTTTCACCTGTAACTGTTTCTTCTTTACCTTTTCTAGAATTATATTTTATTGTTACTGTTATTTGCTTTACTAAATCTTCTTTATCTGTATTTCCATCCATTTCATTATATTTTGCAATTTTCACTTCTGCTTTGTAAGGTGTGGATAAATTTGTTTGTGCATTCCCGTTTCCCACAATTGTTCCAGATAATTTATCTGAATCTATTTTATTTATTACATCTATTATTTCGTTTTCTAAATTATCGTAGCTTATAAGTTCCATAGATTCAAAAATTTTACTTAAATATGTTGTTGCCTCTGAATGTCTTTTACTTATTGTTGATGATATATAAGAATTGTAAAATAATGCTGAAATTAAGCTTGTAAATAACACCAATATAGTTATAGAAATTACAATATCAACTTGAGTAAATCCACTATTTTTTTTTAAGTTTTTCATCCTAAACTCCTTTGTTAAATAATTATAATAAAATGTAGTTAATAATAAAATTAGATATTATATATGTTATAACGTTGCATATACACATAAAAAATGCTACTGGTAATTTTATTTTCTTTTTTTCTTTTTTCACATATTTCTTTCTATTAATTATTTTTTTTAATATAACATATAATGCACATGCTAAACCTGTATAAATTGCTGTAAGTAAAAATACTGTTTCTCCTGTAAACATACACATTGTAATTGCAAGCATTAATACATTTAGTGTATAGCTTTCTTCACCTTTTTTACGTATTTTTATTGTATCTAATATTACCAATAATAATATAAATACTAAATATCCTACATATCTTATAATATCTAAATTAGTTGTAATATACATATAACTCATATATATTGCAACAATTGTTATTGTATATAACAAAACTTGTTTTTGTATTTTTATTTTTTCTTTGTCTATTCCGGCAATTATAAATATTCCTGCGAAATATAATGCTGAAAATGCAAGTAAAATTAGTTTTTCTTTTTCTAAATTATATAGATTTATATTTAGCGAATATGTAAACGCAACAAATGTAAGACCTGAAAGCACCTCTAAAATACAATAACGTGGCTTTATTTTCATTCCACAATATCTACATTTTCCTCTTAAAAATATATAGCTAAACACAGGAAACAAATCTAAAAATCCTAATTTATGCTTGCAATTAGGGCAAAAAGAATGTTCATGTGTTATATCTAATCCAAGTGGTATTCTATAAACTGCAAGTGTATAAAAGCTTCCAAAATATGCTCCCATAATAAAAATTAATATGTATAAAATTGCTGTTATCATAAAAAATTTCTCCTTTATATATTGGCTATTCAATAGTATATAGCGCATTTTTTGTATTATATCATAATTTAGCTAATTTTATATTACATTTTTGTTACAAAAAAGTGGCTTCGCCACGCGGGTCGTCGGGGACGCCGACCCCTACATTCAAAATAGGAATTTCCTATAATACAAAAAAAGCAGGTTAAACCTGCTTTTATTTATACATACTATAATTTTTCTATTTCTTCTTTTGTTAATCCTGTTATTTCAACTATTGTTTCTATTGAAATGTTCTTTTCTTTCATTTTCTTTGCAGTATCTCTTATTCCTCTCTTATAAGAACTATTTATTCTTGTATTTTCTTCATATATTGCTTTTTCTCTCCACCATGCTAATTGTTGCATTCTCTCATCTTCTGTTATCTTATCTAGCTTCTCTTTGGCTTCTTTTAATTCTTCGTTTTCTGCCATTTTTTCCTTCACTCTCCTTGAATCCATCTTACTGGATTATTTTGCATATATTTTATTATCTCGTAATATTCCTTTTCATTTCTTATTATGTGTTCATAGTAATTTCTTTGCCAGATTTTGTTTTCTATTTCCTTATTTGTTAGTCTTTTTAACGTAGAAACAATAAGTGGTATCTTGGCATTTGTAGGGGTCGGCGTCCTCGACGACCCGTTTTCTTGTCTTGTTAATTCTATAATCATATGCACATGATTTGGCATTATTATATAATTCTCTATTCTTATATCATTATAAATTTTATTTATGTCTTTTATTTGTTTTTCTATAATTTCTCCATATGTTGTTAATTTAATATGTATTTTTTTCGGGTCGTCGGGGACGCCGACCCCTACATCGTTTGATTTCAATTTTGTATTATAAGTTTCAATTTTCGATAATATCTCTTTTCTATTTTTTATGCATATTGTTATATAATAACATCCTTCTTTTGAATAATCATAATCTTTTAATCTAATACTTTTTCTTTTTAATCTCAATAAATTCCTTTCTTCATTATAACAATTTGTATTTTCTTATTCAAGATTTTGTTATATTTTTTTACTGAAATATTTTTGTTTTTCCTCCCTTCGTTTAGATTTGTTTTCATTTGGATTTTTTAAGAACAAAAATCGCCTTGAAATAAATTTGTTTGAAAAAATAAACATATTGTAAATTATTTTACAATATGTTTTATTTATATAACATTGGTAATAAAATTACAACTATTTTTATTATTTTGTATTTGTATATTTTTAAAATTTAAAAATTCGGGTCGTCGAGCATTTCGGAGTTGTTCGAACGTATGTGAGATTACAAATCCGTTATACCTTTAGGTACGCCGACACCTACAGCGTTTGACATTGGTTTGTTTTATTATTTAACATATATTTTTTATATTCAGGCGTACAGAGGCGTCCGCCCCTACACCTAAAATATAAATTTTCTATAATACCAAAAAAAATACATACCTATATATTTTTTTATCTATTTTTCATCTTTTATATATTTTTCAAAATCCTCAATGTTTATATTTTTAAGTTTTTCTTGTCTTTCTTTTGTGTAATCTCCATTGCCATTACTATACATTTGTATAAATTTAATCATACCTTCGGTTCCAAGTCTTTCTTTTAAAGCCTTCAAACCTTCTTCTCTAATTTTTTCTAAATCATTTATTGGTACTGCCATTTTTTATTCACCTCCATAATAAATTTTACAGGATTAAATATTTTTATTTTTGCATTTGACTTTTTTGAAGCATTAATTAATTTTTTATCTGTTGTAATCATATAGTCTACATTTCCGCACTCAACAAATGCAATATGCAATGCATCCATTTCTTTTATATTATATTTTCTTAATTCTTTTGCTCTATTTATTATTTTATCAGAATATTCTATTTCTTGCAATTCTAATACATCATATAAATCCTCTACTTGTCTCTTTTTATTTCCATTACTTATTTTCAAAATTTCAAATTCTATTGCCATACTTCCAAATATCTCTATTTTCCTGTTTATATATTTGTTCAATATAATTTCTATTGCACTTGCCTCCATATAATTCTTTTCTTGTGACAAATCATCAAAATGTCTATTATAGCAACAATTATCTAGATATATTTTTATCATTAATAATTCATCTCCTTTATTATACTATATTTATTTTTATCTATAATCTCAGTTTTTTATTTGCCTCCCTTCGTTTAGATTTGTTTTCATTTGGATTTTTTAAGAACAAAAATCGCCTTGAAATAAATTTGTTTGAAAAAATAAACATATTGTAAATTATTTTACAATATGTTTTATTTATATAACATTGGTAATAAAATTACAACTATTTTTATTATTTTGTATTTGTATATTTTTAAAATTTAAAAATTCGGGTCGTCGGGGACGCCGACCCCTACATCGTTTGACATCATTTTATTATAATTTTATAACTTTTATGGCGGTCACTGACCGCCGCTACAATATTTATACAAAAATATAAGGCATACATACATATGCCTTAAAACGTTTTATATTATAAAATTATTTTGTTGCATTTTCAGAAAATGTAACTGTAACTGCTGTGCTTCCAGTTTTTTGGTCAAATGTTGCTTTTGTTAGTTTTTTATCTGAACCTTTTGCTGTTACATATCCATCTGTATCTAGAATATATTCACCTGTTATGGCCATTTGCTCTGCAACTTTTGTATTAGCTGTTTCTTTTGTAACAGATCCATCTGAAGAACCAGTTGTTGAATCATATTGATTTGTAGTTACTTCAAGTAAAGCTAATCTAACAGCATCTTGTGCTCCTGAAACAGAAGTTTTAATTGATGCCTCGTTAGCTTTTGAAAATATTCCACTATCTCCCATTACCATTGACAATGTTACACCTGCCAATATTAATAATACTATAATAGTGATAACTAAAGCAACTAAAGTTACACCTTTGTTTTCTTTTAACATAAAAAACACTCCTTTCTTTTATAAATTTTTATATATTATATTTATTATTAAATATAACCGAAATTTATTTAGTTCCAGTTTGTGGTAAGTAGCTTGTTGTATTGTTAGTAGTACTATTACTACTGTTTTCTTTACTAGAACTGTTTGATGTTGAAGTAGTGCTATTTGTGCTTGTGTTTGTATCTTTTGTATTTCCACTTTCTCCATCTTTTGTATTTTCTTCTGGTTTTTCTACGTCTGCAAATGGATTTTGTTTACCAGAATTATAGCTTCCACTTTTTTTAGAATTTTTTATATTTGTTTCGTCTAGTTCGTATGTTATTGTTACTGGCGTTGTTCCTTCTATATCATCCATACTCCCTATTTCTTGACTTATATTATCTGGTGTTGAGTATTCTACTTTATTCGGTAATGCTTTTTTACTTGGTGAATAATTATATAAAATTATCGCTAGTATTAGAGCTATTGCAATTAATATTAAAGTTAATATGAAAATTTCTTTTATAATTGACTTTGCTTTTGCTTTTTTCATACTCGCTTCTCCTTTATCATAAATTATTTTTTAAAGTTTGTCAATGAATATTTTGTCGAATTTTCTGTATATTTTTTCCATTATCTCACTTATTATCTAGCTGTATTGTTTACATTATTATTTGTTGTATTATTGGTTGTATTGTTTGTTGTATTTGTTGCAGTTCCCGTTGTGTCTGAATCTGTTGATGTATTTGCAGATAAGTTATCTATTTTTATTGGAACATCTTTTACTACAAATGTTGCTTTTAAATTTTCTGTGCTTTCTCCTTTTGCTAAAGCAAAATTTTCTATTTTAAATTCTAAAAAAGAATCATCTTGTAAATCAGATAAAAATAGTGCTATTCCTATATACGCACCTTCTGCTGTGAAGTTTAAATCATACATTTTTCTACCATCTGCAGATTGGCCTCCAGAAGAAGCTGTGCTTATGTCCATTTTTATCTTTATTCCTTCTTTTGTTGCATATTTTCCGACTTCTGCCCACAAATATTCTACTTCATATTCTTGTAATTCATTTGCAGCCTGAATTTGATCGTCAGTACTATATGTTGTTAAATCTGTATATTCTTCTTTTTTACTTAATAGATTTTTTGCATTTTGGTTTAACTCACTTAATTTAGATGGGTACTCACTGCTAGTAAGAGAACTGGCTGTTTCTACTTTACTTTGTATTTGGCTATCTTGTTCTTTTAAGCCTTTTAAACCAAGTGCTTTAAAGGAACCAATTGATACTCCATTTGATATTGTAAAATATGTTAAAACAGCTAATAATATAGTAAGTACACTCATTAAAATTTTTCTTATCATGGTAAATCTCCTTCTATTGTAATTTTTACAATATCCCCATTTTTTACACCTTGATCCGAAATCACATTTAATAGTAATCCTTCATTTTTTATTTGACCTTTAAAATATCCTAGTTGCTCATATTTTTCTGATTGTGCTTCTATTTTTACATGTTTATTTGTAGTATTTTGTATAGATGTAACTTGTACATCTTTTGGAATTACATACATAATTTCATTTAATAAATTTGGAATTGCATCTTTTAATGAATATTTTTCTGCTAAAGCTTCATTTACTTTATTTAGCTTATCTATTAATTCTTGATATGATGAAGTTTTTGAATTAACTTTATCGTTATCACTTGAAATTTTAGATATTTGTTGCTTTGTATCTGAGATTAAACTATCTACATCCTCTTCTTTATTTTTCATATTATTTGTTAATATACCAGATAAAATAATGAAGATAATAATAGTTCCTAAAAGTACTCCCGCTATTCTTAATATTATTTTTTCTATTCCGTCTAATTCTCCTGTTAAATCAAAATTAAAATCTAAATTAGGCTTTTTTATTTTTCTTTCTTTTTTCTCTTTGCTTTCTGATTTATTTTTTAATTTTTTCGCTCCACCAACTTGAATATTCATTATTTCGTTTATTTTTTCTGAAAGAGGAACTTTTCTAAAATTCATTCCTTCAATTCCTACACCTAAATAATTAAGTGCTAGCGATATTGCTGAATTCACTTCTATAAAATCTTTTATATTTATACTTTTTAACCCTGTACTTATAAAATATGGTTTTAGAATTTCACATTTTGTACTATTTAAATATTCGCTAAAATATAAATCTATATTAGATATTACAGAAGCAGTTCCTGTTATATATACTTTTTCTATTTCCTGTGGACTATTTTCAACTATATTTTTTACTTTACTTACAATATTATATAAAGTTGGCATTATATCATCTAAATAATCGTTACCATCCATTTGTAATTCTTGACTACCAGATGTATATATTGTTGTATTTTTACATATATCATATGCCTTTTGATATGAATTTTCTTTAATATTAATGTTATCTAATATTTGTTTTGAGCCTTCTTCCAATATTTGAACATTGTATACATTATTATCTATTATAGATGTAACAGTTGTTTTTTCTTCTATGTTAACAATTAGCACATTTTCTTTTAATTTTGTATCTATAAGGTTTGGTATACTTATTGAAATTGGTATTATTGCTCCAACTTTGTTTCCTTCTAGTATTTGCACTTTATTGCTTATTTCGCTTTTGTTAACAGATACATGCACAACCCTTAGTTTTTCTCTATTTTCTATATTAGAAGACATAATATATCTTGTTTCTAATGCATTTTTATTATATTCCTTTTCATCGCAAATACTTTCAAATTCTGTATCTATTGCTTTTGGAATATCTCCTTTATTTAATAAACTAAAAATATCAAAGTAATTATACATTTCATTTGATAAATTAATACTAATTGGTGTTTTATAACTATAAGTTTCAGCAATGATTTGAGAAATTGCCTCACTAATTTTGTCATAAAATTTAACACCATAAGAATCTACTTTAATAAGTTCATGGTCTTTAGAAACTTTTGCATATTTAATTATATTCTTCTCAATATACAAACCTAAACAGCTTGGCATTTTTCTCTCCTTTTCATATGTATATTATTAATTTTTTTGTAATTTATAATACTTGTAATTTTTACATAATAAGCTCATTTTTTCTTTGTATATTATCTTTTTTTTATCTAAAAAAGTCAATATTTTTCTTAATTGTAATAAAAATGTATTATTTTCGTAATGTAAATGTAATATTATTTTTTTATTAATTTTGCTATAAAAAAACCATCCATTTTTTCATTTGGATATAGCTTTTTTACACCTTTTCTCTCAATTTTGTTTTCTATTTTACTTATATTTATGTTATTAATTTCTTCTAAATCAAATATACTATCATTAATAAAATTTTGTATTATTATGTCGTTTTCTGCCTGAATTATACTACATGTTGAATATACTAAAATTCCACCTCTTTTTAAATACTTTGAACATATATTTAAAATTTTTTCTTGAATTTTTGATATTTCTATTATATCTTCGAATTTTCTTTGCCATTTTATATCTGGTTTCCTTTTAATTACTCCTAATCCTAAACATGGTGCATCTATTAAAATTTTATCAAATTTTTCAATATATTCTTCTTTTAAAATTGTTGCATCATTTACTTCTGTTTTTATTATATTTATTCCTAATCTTTTGCTATTTTCCTTTACTTTTTCAAGCCTTTTTTTATGTAAATCCCATGCAATTATATTTCCATTATTATTCATTATTTCAGCAATATAAGTTGTTTTTCCACCTGGTGCACTACAACAATCTAATATATTTTCGCCTTCTTTTGGATTTAATACAAGAGCTGTTAAGCCAGCAGATTCATCTTGCATTGTAAATAAGCCTTGTTTGTATTCTTCTAATTTTGTTATATTTTTTACATTTTTTAAATATAGAAAATCTTCTAAACTCCCTTCTTCAACCTCTATTTTTTTACTCTGTAATTTTTTTATTAATTCACTTTTTGTGGTTTTTAAATTATTAACTCTTATTGTTATTTTTGGTTTTAAATTTGAATTTTCACATATTTCATTTACTTTTTCTGTGTCAAACTCTTTTGCAAGTTCTTTTACAATCCACTGTGGCATTGAATTTGTTTTAGATATTTTTTCTATTTCATCTTTAATTTCAAATAATTCTAAGTAATCTTTTTTTTCTATTTTTCTTAGAATAGCATTCACGAATCCAACAGATTTCACTCCATATTTTTTGCATAAATTCACACTTTCATTTACAGCAGCAGATTTTGGCACTTTATCTAAAAATACAATTTGGTATGCTCCCATTCTTAATATATTTATAACCCATGGTGAAATTTTTTTTATTTTTATTTTAGAATATTTCTGTATTATTGTATCTAGTGTCAATTTCCACGTTGTAACACCATAAAGAAGTTCAGAAATAAAATTTATGTCTTTATTTGAAAGTGCATTTCTATTTTTGTTTAATAATTCGTCTAAAACTATATTAGAATATGCCTCTTCATTATCTATTTTATATAAAGCTTCTAAAGCTAATTTTCTTGGATAATCCATTTTTCTCTCCATTCTTTTATTTTTTATTATTTTCGGGCGGACAGAGGCGTCCGCCCCTACAGTGTCTGACATTATTTTTTTCAATTAATATTTTAATTTAAAATTAATAAAAAATCAATTTTAAACGCATATTTTTGCATTTGTTGGAAATTATATCTTTAGAATAATTTTCGGAGGTTGATTTTATGAACGTAGAAAAACACATTAAAGTTACAGGAAGTTCAAAAGTTTCATGGAAGGACGCTATTGTAAAAACTGTAGCAGAAGCGGCTGAAACTTTAGACTATATTTCTGAAATTACAATTTTAGAACAAAAAGCTAAAGTTGATGATGACAAAATTTCTGAGTATTTCGTAAGCTTGGATTTAGCATTTTTAATAGATAGAAATAGAGATAATTAAGGAGGAAATAGTTATGAGTAACAATCCTACAGAAACTGTTAAAAATTATCAAAACTATGTTGACCAAAAGTCTCCTAATTCACCCATTTTTAAAAATTGCTTTAATGCCTTTTGGGTAGGAGGATTAATTTGTGCTATAGGACAAATTATAATGAGCCTATGTAAGGCTAGAGGCCTTAGTACAGAAATTTCTGGTACTGTTGTTTCTATTTTGCTAATCGCAATTAGTGCCTTTTTAACTGGTTTAAATCTTTTTAATAGGATAGGTAAATTTGCTGGAGCAGGTTCTTTAGTTCCAATTACAGGTTTTGCCAACTCTATTGTAGCTCCTGCTATGGAATATAAAAGTGAAGGTTATGTAATGGGTGTAGGAGGAAAAATGTTTACCGTTGCTGGTCCTGTTCTTGTTTTCGGAATTTCAACATCCATTATTGTTGGAATAGTTTATTTAATTTTTAACACTACAGGAATGACCCTAGTTTAAACATATAATATAATTTCTTATTTTTAGTTATATTTTATTTTTTCGGGTCGTCGAGGACGCCGACCCCTACAATGTCTGACATAAAATTTAATACAAATATCATTGAAATTTATATTATTAAGGGAGATGATTTTTTGCAAAAAATAGGTTCACAAACAATAAAATTTGATAATCCTCCTACAATTTTAGATACAGCTTGTATTGTAGGCCCAAAAGAAGCTGACGGTCCTTTAGCTAAATATTTTGACCAATGCTTAGATGATGAATTTTGGGGAGAAAAATCTTGGGAAAAAGCTGAAAGCAAAATAATAAAGGAAACAGTAAACACTGCTCTTACAAAATCCAAACTTGCTTCAGATACAATAGATTTTTGTTTTGCTGGAGATCTTTTAAATCAATGTATATCTTCAAGTTTTGGATTACGTTATAGTAATATCCCTTTTTTTGGAATATTTGGTGCTTGTTCAACTTATGTAGAAGGAATGGGAATGGCTGCAAGTTTTATAGATGGTGGAGCTGCTACAAATGCTTTATGTGCTGCATCAAGTCATTTTTGTAGTGCAGAAAAGCAATTTAGATTTCCTTTAGAACTTGGAAATCAAAGACCACCTACAGCACAATGGACTGTAACAGGTGCTGGTTGTGCAATTCTTTCAAAAAACGGAAACGGCCCTTTTGTTACTCATTTTACACCAGGAAAAATTGTAGATATGGGAATAAAAGATGCAAATAATATGGGAGCTGCAATGGCACCTGCAGCATTAGATACATTATTAACTCATTTTAAGGATACAGGCAGAAAACCAAGTTATTATGATCTAATTTTGACAGGAGATTTAGGCCATATTGGAAAAGAAATAATGAAAGATTTATCTCAAAAAAATGGTTATAACATTAATGCAAATTATAATGACTGCGGAGTTTTAATTTTTGATAAAGAAAATCAAGATACACATTCAGGCGGTAGCGGTTGTGCATGTTGTGGTAGTGTTTTTTCTGGATATGTGTTTAACAAATTAAGAAATAAAGAAATAAATAAGGTTTTATTAATTGCAACTGGAGCTTTAACAAACTCTACAACAAATCAGCAAGGTGAATCAATTCCAGGAATCGCACACGCCGTTTCAATTGAAAATACTTTATAGGTAGTCGGCCCTAATTTTGGTGTCAACCCCCTACGACATTTAACATTAGTTATATATAATAAAATGACAAATATATTTGTTTTGAAATACCGCGTAAGCGACCAAACGAGCAGATTTTCTGCGAGTGCGAGTTGGAGCAATCTTCATTTTATTAATTTATACCATAATTAATGTGAATATATAAATTAATTTTATAAAAAATTAATTGCATACTAAATGGTCAACAGACCATTTTCAATTTCGAAGATTGCGACACCAAGGTATAAAAAACAATTTATTTGTCATTTGTTAATTAAAAATTTTAATGGAGGTCTGAAATGGATTTTTTACAAAATTTAGATTGGATGCAAATTTTAAGAGCCTTTATTGTTGGAGGATTGATTTGTGTTGTAGGTCAAATTTTAATAGATAAAACAAAACTTACACCTGCAAGAATTTTAGTTATTTTTGTAACTACTGGTGCAATTTTAGGTGGACTTGGTATTTATAAATATTTAGTAGATTTTGCAGGAGCTGGT
The DNA here is from genome assembly GCA_902461935.1 of uncultured Clostridium sp. Taxonomy (GTDB): domain Bacteria; phylum Bacillota; class Clostridia; order TANB77; family CAG-508; genus Merdicola. The sequence goes on from CABPZP010000011.1 coordinate 18,309, forward strand.
GCAACTGTTCCTTTAACTGGATTTGGTTATAATTTATCTAAAGGTGCTATAGAAGCAGTAAAAGAAAATGGTATAATTGGTGCTTTTACCGGTGGAGTTAAAGCAAGTGCTGGCGGAATTGCAGCTGCAGTATTTTTCGGTTATATTGCATCTTTAATTTCAAAACCAAAAATGAAAAAGCAATAAAAAAAGATTGCGACTGCAATCTTTTTTTATGCTTTTTTAGCTACTTCAGCTATTTCTGTAAATGCTTTTGGATCTGTTACAGCTAATTCTGCTAACATTTTTCTGTTTATTGTTACATTAGCTTTTTTTAGTCCAGCTATTAATTTGCTATATGTTGTTCCATTCATTCTTGCTGCTGCATTTATTCTAGCTATCCATAATTTTCTAAAATCACTCTTTTTATCTTTTCTTCCTACATATGCATACATTCCAGATTTCATAACTGCTTGTTTAGCCATTCTGAATCTGTAATTTTTTGCTCCAAAATAACCTTTTGCTTGTTTTAATACTTTTTTATGTTTTTTACGAGTAATTCTTGCTGTTTTAACTCTTGCCATTTATATTCCCTCCTTAAATTTCTATATTTCTTAACTATTAGTTACCATATGGTAATAATTTTTTAATTCCACCTTCGCATGTTTTATCTGCATAAGTGTTTACTTTTCTAGACATTTTTTGTCTAGCTGTTTTTGTAGCTAATCTATGTCTACCATTAGCTGTTGTTCTTTTTACTTTTCCTTTTGCTGTATATTTGTATCTTTTTGCTGCAGCCTTGTTTGTTTTCATTTTTGGCATAATAGTTTGCTCCCTTCTATATATAGTTTATTTTGGTATTTTATACCTTATAATTTATTATAAATTCTAAAAAAGTTTATGCTTTTTTAGATAAAATTATAAACATGTTTCTACCTTCTAATAAAGGTTTCTTTTCAACTTGAGCTACATCTTCTAGTTCTTCTATGAATTTATTAAGAACTGCTTCACCAAGTTTTGAGTTATTTATTTCTCTACCTCTAAATCTAACTGTTATTTTAACTTTACTTCCATCTTCTAAAAATTTTCTTGCATTTTTAGATTTGAATCCAAAGTCGTGCTCTTCGATGTTTGGTGTAACTCTTATTTCTTTTAATTCAAATGTTTTTTGTTTTTTTCTTGCTTCTTTCTCTTTTTTTGCTTGTTCAAATTTGTATTTTCCATAGTTCATTATTTTACAAACTGGTGGTTTTCCATTTGGTGCAACAAGCACTAAATCTAATTTTTTTTCATCTGCAATTTCTTGAGCTTTTCTTAATTCCATTGTTCCAAGTTTTTGTCCTTGTTCATCAATTAAATTAACTTCTCTTGCTCTAATGTTTTGATTAATTGGTAAATCTTGTTTTATAAAAAACACCTCCAAAATTCAAATAAATTATTTTTTAATTTATTTATTGAAATATCAATTTTCGCAAAAAAATTGATTAGCTAAATATAAGCTAATCCACAAAACACAAGACTTAAAGTCTTAAATATGTTTTACCCTTCTATTAAAATAGAAAAGGTGGAAGTGGATAACTTCTTCTTAAGCTTTTAGTATTTTACAATATTTATATTGAAATGTCAACCTTTTTTATATTTTTTGTCTAATATTTTTAAAAATATAATTGTATTATAAATACATATTATTTTTCTAAATTTTGGCAGACAGAGTTATACTTCCATATATCTAAAATAGAATCTTTCATAAAAAAGCCAACCGTTGCAAAGTAACTATAAAAGAAACTTCACTTTAACGGTTGTCTTTTATTTTTAAAATTTTATATAGTTTGTTGGGTCTACATCATTACCATATCCACTAGCATTTCTAATTTCAAAGTGTAAGTGATGTCCTGTTGAGTTTCCTGGATTAGGGTCAGATTCCGGATCTCCTCCCTCTAGTCCTATTACTTGTCCTTGTTTCACAGTCTCGCCTGCTTTTACGTTAATTTTTGATAAATGAGCATAGAAACTATATATTGTTTCCCCATTAACAATGTGTTTAATTTCTACACAGTTACCAAATTCATTTTGCACTCCTGCAAAGGTTACTTCTCCACTTGCTACTGCTAGTATTTCTGTATGATGTGTTCCACTTAAATCTATACCAGTATGTTTTTTTACCTCTCCTGTTGTTGGATGAATTCTTTCTCCATATTTAGACGTTACAGTATATTCGCAATTTAATGGCATTATAAAATCTTGCTTTTCTTCTATTGGTTGTATTTCTTCCTTATCTAAAGCTTTTACTTCATTATATTCTAAGCATGTAGTAGAAATATCTGCTTCACTTGTAGTTTTCCATTTAACAGTTTCATTTTTTCTTCCATAGTTTTTCTTTAAAATACTTCTATCTAATTCATCAACTTTGTTATCTTCATTAAAATCAAACTTCATAAGATTTTGTTTATTTTCTTCATTAATAATTTCCCCATAATTATTATTAATTGCAACTAAATCATCTAGTTCAATTTCGCCCGTTTTTATAACATCTCCAGCTAATAAATGATATGTATCTAATTGTGTTTCTTCCCCAAGTTTTACTTCTATATCAGTTACTCTATATTCTAAGTATCCTTCTTTCTTTACAACAATATCATATTTTTGTGTATCTTCAGTATCAAATGAGAATGTTCCATCTTCTTGTGTTTCTTGTTGTTCAATAACTTCTCTTGGATTATCCTTATCATTTTCACTTTTCGTGTCATTTGTTCTATATAATGTTACTGTTGATTTATATTTTCCTACTGAATTTTCAGTTGTTATTTTCCCTAATATTGTTCCACCTGTTAATGGATCTTTTTCTACATCTATAATATATATTCTTAAAGTCTCATCTTCTGCTCTTACTTTAATTAAAATTTTTGTATCTTCTGTAATATTATAAGTTCCTGTACCACTTTCTATTGTTGCAGTTTCATCTTGAGTTTTGGCATCTATTTTTAATTTATTTTGTCTTTGTGTTAAATGTAATTTATATTGTGTAATATTTGTATCAAAACTTGGTGATAGAGTTCCAACATTAGTTGTTATACTTTCTAAATAATTATTATTAGATTTTTCTTCTATAACCTTTATTTTATATGTTGTATGTGTTTCTCCATTATGACTTGTAACATCAATATCAAAGACATTTTCTCCTGAAGTTAAGTCTAAATCACTTGATTTTACTACTGTTGCATATTCATCTGTAGGAACAGCTATAACATCTTCACTTTTTAAAGTTGTAGTACCTTTTGGAACATAAACTGTATATTCTAATGTATTGCTATCAAATTCGGGTTCCATTTTACAACCTGATACTGCAAGTTTAGATAATGTAGAGTTACTACTCTTTAATCTTATTATATTAATAATATATGTTTGTGTTGTATATCCATCTGGTGCTATTGTTTTTATCTCATATTTATTTAATTTTAATACCGATAATTCTATACTACTTGTTGGATATACTTTTGTGTCTTCATATAACGGTGTTGCTATGATTTCATTTTCTGTAAATACAAATTTGTCATTTGGAACAGTTAATGTATATTCATAAACATCACTATTAAATTCTTGCTCTAATGTATATGATTTAATTTCTAAACTCTTAAGTCTTGCATCATCTGTTCTAATTCTATTTATATTTATTGTATAAGTTTTTATATCTCCGTTTTCTGCTGTAACTTTTATTTTTCTTGTACTTTCTCCATCTGGAACTGTTTGTTCTTCATTACCTGTTACTGTTGCAAATCTATCTTCTGTTGCTACTTCAAAAGATAATAAAGAATCTGCATTTCCTAATGTTAAATTATATTCTAATGTTCCATATACAAAGCTTGGATCTAATGTACCAACACTTGGAATTAAATCTGTTAGATCATTTACTGTCGATTTTATTCTATTTATTAATATTTTATATGTTCGTACATCTCCATTTTCTGCTGTAACTTTTATTTCATAATTATTTTCTCCTGCTTTTACAGAAGCATATCCTAATCCTGAAACTGATGATAAACTATTTTCCGCTTCTCCAAGAAGTTGTACTTTGGTTGTTCCTACAGGTACTGTTACCTCATAGCTCATATTTTCCTTATTAAAAATTGGTAATAATTCTATTGTTTCTGAATTAGCTTTTACTACTAAATTTTTCAAATAATTATTACTATTTTTCTTTCTAATTATTGTAACAGTATATGTTCTTGTTATTCCAAGGCTTGATGTAACTTTGATTTCTATCTTATTTTCCCCAACTTCTAAGGTATAATCTCCATTACCTAACATTGTTGCATTACTATCTTCTGGTTCTGCATCTATATTAATTTGAGTAATATCATTTTCAACTGTTAAAGTATAATTATTGTTTGTTTTTGTAAATGCAGGTGATAAAGCTCCTTTTGATGGTAATATATAGCTTAAATAGTTATTACTAGACATATTTCTATTTACTTGTATTGTATAAGTTTCTTTTTGTAATCCATCACTTGAAGTAACTTCTATAATCACCTCATTATTTTCTACTACAAAATCCTTATTTCCTGTTACTGTATATGTTGCATTTGGATCTAAAGTTTCTATTATCATATCTAAGCTTGTTATTTCATTATCAACATTTACTGTATATGAATTTGTATTTTCATTAAATTTTGGTACAATTTCATAATTTTCCACTTCTAATTTTGACAATTTTGCACTTATTGGTGCTTTTCTTATAACATTAACAGTATAAATATTTTTATTTCCATTTGGAGCCGTTACTATTAATTCTATTGTATTTGTTCCAACTACTAAATTATAGTTTCCGTTTCCAGTTATTGTTGCATTACTATCTTCTGTATATCCTAACAAATTAATACTTTCTACATCATAATCTACATATACCTTATAACTATTTACTAATTTATCAAAGCTTGGTTCTAATGTTCCTTCAGATATATTTAAATCTGATAAATATGCATTTTCTGATAATCCTTTATTTATAACTATTGTATATGTTTTAACTTTTCCTGACTCTGAAATTACATTTACTTCAAATGTATTTTTTCCTTCTTCTAATTTAACAATACCTATACCATTTACTGTTGCATTCTCATCATCTGCAATTGCATCTATATAAACAGTTTCAATATTATTTGGAACATTTACATTATATAAAAGTGTGCTTTTGTTAAATTCTGGACTTAAGTCATATCCATTAACAGATAAAAATGCTAGGTTATCATTATCTGATCCAGTTTTTGTAACTTTTAGTGAATAATTCTTTGTAGTTACACCATCTGGTGCTGTTACTTTTATTATAACCAGGTTTGTTCCTCTTTCTAAGTTTTTATTACCAATTATCTCATATGTTGCATCTTCTTGTTCTGTTGTCGCATTTATTTCTAGTTCACTTAGTTTTGTTTCAACAGTATATAATGTTGTTTCTTTATTAAATACAGGTAAAATGCTATGATTTTGTATAACTAAACTTGATAAATTTGTATTTGTTGATTTTGCTCTATTTACTTTTATTTGATAAACCTTTTCATCTCCTGAAATAGATGTAACTTTTACAGTTATAACATTTAATCCAACATTTAATTCATGTTCTCCTGTTCCTTTTATTATTGCTGTATTATCTAAGGCTTTGGCCTCAACATTAATTTTATCTTCTTCATAAGGTAAATTAACCTCATAAACTAATGTATTTGCTTCAAAATTTGGTGATAAAGTTCCTTTATCTACTGTTAGTTCTACTAAATCACAGCGTTGATTTAAATCCGGTTGTCTATAAATTATTATTGTATAATCTTTTTTAGTTAATCCATCTGATGCTGTAACCTCTATAGTAACTTTATTTTCCCCATAAACAAAATCACTATTTCCAATTACTTTATATGTTGCATCTTTATCTTCTGTTTCTATTTCTAGACTTAGGCTTTCTACATTATTTTGTACTTTCATATGATATTCAGTAGTTGTTTTTTCAAAATTCTCGTACAGTTCTCCCTCTTTTGCAAATACTTTTTTTAAATATGCATTATCAGATTTTGCTCTATTTACTATTATTTCATATTCTTTGTTTGTACCATCTTCTGCTGTTGCAACAATAGTAATAATATTTTTTCCTATTTCTAAACTATATTTTCCATTTCCAACTACCTTTGTTGTTGTCTTTTCTGGAATAGCAGTAATTGTAATTTCATCTATTTCATTTCTTACATTTATTTCATAGGTACTAGCATCTACTTTATCAACAATTTGATTTTTATCATTATCTATTCTTAATAAATTTGTATTAGAGTTTTGTTTTCTTATAACATTTAATTCGTAAGTCCTTATATCCCCATTTTCCGCTTCTACTGTTAATGTTATATTATTTTCTCCCTGTTCTAGTGCATATACTCCTTCTCCTATTACAGTACTTGCTGAATCTTCCTTTTTAGCTGTTACTTTTATATTATCTACTTCATTTTCAACTTCTACAGTATATTTTAATGTTTCTTTATTAAATGTAGGATTTAATTTTCCACTGCTTGTAATAATATTAGTTAAATAATTATTACTTGAAGCTTCTTTTATTACTTTAATTTTATAATCTCTTTGCTCTCCATTTTCTGCTGTTACTCTTATTATTACATAATTTGTTCCTGTAAAGAAATTATTGTTTTGCAAAATTTTATATGTTGCAGATTTATCTTCTGTTTGTACAACAAGCGGTAATGTTTTTGTATCTGATGGAACTGTTATTTCATATTCTGTAATTAATTTATCAAATTCAACATTAAAATTACCCATTGTTGTTATTAATTCTTTTAAATAATTATTACTTGATTGACTTCTATTAATATTAACATTGTATGTACCAATAGAACCATCTTCAGCTTCAACTTGTATTTTATATGTATTTGTCCCTGTTTTTAATGTTTTTTTACCAGTTCCTGAAACGCTTGATGTTGTTGCTTCTGCTTCAGCTTCTAATGTAACGCTTTCAACTTCATTTGGAACTGTAACTGTATATGTATCTAATACTTTATTAAATGTTGGATTTTGAGCTAGTTCTTCATCTTCTTTTTTTACTTTTAAAGATGATAAAAATACATTTCCACTTTGTTTTCTATATGCATGTATAATATAAACTAATTGTTCACCATTTGGTGCATTTACAATTATATAAATATCGTTCAGTCCAACTTTTAAGTTCTTATTTCCTTCTATTACAGGAGTTATTTCTTTCATTTCTGGTATTGCAGTAATATCTAATGATGTTACCTCATTATCTACTTCTACAAAATACTCTAAAACATCTTGATCAAATACCATGTCTGTTTCTACATTATCTATACTTAGGCTTTCTAACAAACAGTTTCCACTCATATCTCTTGTAATGTGATATGTATAAGTATCTACCGAACTGCCATCTTCTGAAGTAACATTTATTTTTATTTCATTTTCCCCAGCTTTTAATTCTATTGTTCCATCCCCTGTTACAGTTTGATATTTATGTCCTTTTTCAACATTAAAGGTTAATTTCTTTATTCTACTTGGAACAGTCATAGAATATTCATGTACTTCTGGGTTGAATTCTTCTGGATTAAGGACTCCATAAATAGGATTTACATTTATAATTGATTCAATTAATCCGTCTATTGTAATATTAGTTGGCTTAGAATTATTAGATGCATCTCTTATAGCTTTTATTGTATATACTCTTTCTTCACCATTTTCTGCTGTTACTTTTAGATTTATAATATTTTCTCCTGCTGCAATATCATAAGTTCCATTTCCTTCTACTGTTGCTTTTATATCATCAACAACACCGTAAATTGTAAGTTCTGTATCTTCTGGATTTAAAGTTACAGTATATTCTGTGTCATCATAACTAACTTCTGGAGTTATTGTTCCTTTATTTATTTGTATTTCTTTTAATAAATTATTTTGTGATGGATCTTCAAGTAAAGTTATTCTTGCATATCCATCTGAATCATTACCTGTTACATAATTTCCTTGTGGATTTTTCATTTGTACTAAATCTTGTCTTGTAGTGGTCCATTCATATCCTTCTCCATCTATCATAACAGTATCTTTAAATTTAAATTCTGAAGTATGTATACAATCTTCTATTGAGTTTCCATTTTCATCTGTTGATTTACATCCTTCATGTCCTGATATATATGATGATCCTCCAGATCCTTCTGAAGCACGGCTAATATTGTTTGTCATTCCTCCATAGTATCCTGAGCCACCGCCTCCAACACCATCACTATCTGCTTGTCCCCATGCATCTTTTCCTATTCCTAATGCATATCCAGAAGTTTGAGTTCCTGCTGGACTTTTTGGATAATATGATATACCTTCTAGTCCACCTCCTGCTCCTCCTTTATATGTATAAGAGGCTCCGCCTCCTGCTCCTGCTACCATTATTCTAGAGTATAAACTATTAGTATCATTCCATAATCCACTTGTTAACCTAAAGTCTGTGGCTCCGCCTCCACCACCGCTGGATTCATCATCTGAATTATCCCATGTTCCAAGGCCTCCACCATTCCAGCCTCCTTGTGAATTTTGTCTTACAACAGCATCTGTTCCTTTTCCTCCTACATATACATAAATAGTATCTCCCTCATTTAGTCTAACAGTACCTGCTGTATATCCTCCATTTCCAGGAATTCCTTTTAAACTTCCATTAATTCTTGATTTTCCTCCTCTTGCTCCCCAAGCTTCAAATTTATAAAACCCTGCTGCTGGTGCTACAAAGGTTTGATATTCTTCTCCTATATATGGGAAATCATACATTTGCTCTCCTAAGTTCTCTCCTTTTATTACCGTTATTGTATATACTGTATCTTCTATTCCTTCTCTAGAAACAGTTACTGTTACAGTGTTTTTTCCTTCTTTAATATAACCTGCACCTTTTACAACTACTTTCGCATTGTCATCATAAGGAATTGCTATAATATTAAGTGAAACTATTCCAGAGGTTACTTTATATTCATAATTATATTTTTCACTTTCAAAGAATTGTGAAAATTCTTGATTTTTTATATCTAAAAATTTCAATTTTGTATTTGGCTGTTTATTTAAAATTAAATTATATTCTGTTGTACTTGTTCCATCTTCCGATGTAACTTGTATTGTGTGTATTGTAGTAGAATTTTTGGTTTCTACTTCTCCGTCTCCTACAATAGTTTGTCCTGGAAATTTCTTTATAGCTTCTATAATTGTATTTTCTTCTACATTATATGGTAATTCTATTTCATATCTTAAAGTTTCTTCCTTATAATTTTCTATATCTTTTCCTGCTACCTTAATATTTTTCAAATAACTATTTGAAGATGGTTTTCTATAAAAATATAGATTATATACAAATTCTATTCCTTCTGCTGTTTTTACTTTTATTTGTTTTTTAGTTTCTCCTGCTATTGTTTCTATTTGTTGTACTAATCCACCTTCTACTTCTACATTATCACTTGATGGTGTTATTTTAATAGTTGGATATGCTTGTTCTTTATCTAATTCAATATAATAATCATTTTCAGCAGGGTTAAATTTTCTGCACATTTTTCCAATATCAACATTTATATCTAATATTGGATATTCTTCAGCAGTCATACTCAAAGGAGTAATAGTTGCTTTGCTGGTATCTGTAGCACCTGCTGTTAGTTCAGTATTAGTAAATACCTTTCCAGAGTAATGATATGAATCTTCTAAACTAGTATATGTTTGAACTCTTGGAGTAATATCACTTTGAGAATTAATAGCAATACAACCTGCATGTCCAGATACATAACCTGAGCCACCAGCTCCACTAGAAGCACATGAGCTATTGCTCATGTATCCACCCCAGTAGCCACCTCCGGCCACCGCCTACTCCATCACTATCAGCTGTTCCGGAAGCATTTTGTCCTATTCCAAACGAATATCCAGTAGTTTGTGTTCCACTTTTTGCTTTTACTCCATTAGCTCCTGAAATTCCTCCTCCTGCTCCTCCTTTATATGTAAAAGAGGCTCCACCGCCTCCACCAGCAACCATTATTCTAGATGCTAAACTTTCAGAATTATTCCAATTTCCACTTACTAAACGTATATCTGTTGCACCTCCGCCAGCTCCTGATGTTTCATTATCAGAATGATCCCATGTTCCAAGTCCTCCACCATTCCAAGTTGCTTCTGAATCTTTACTTACAACTGCATCTGTTCCTTGTTGTCCAATGTAAACATAATACTTTTCACCTTTTTTTAAAAGAATTTCACCTTTAGCATATCCTCCCTTTCCTGGTATTCCTCCTAATGAACCATTAATTCTAGATTTTCCTCCTCGTGCTCCCCAACATTCAAATTTATACGTACCTGTATATGGAACAGTAAATTCTTGATATCCTCCTGAATAACTATAATTGTTTTCTTCTAAAGCTTTTTCGCAAGTTATTGAATATACCATTGGTTCAGTAACATATGGATTTGTAACTGTTATTGTAATTACACTTCCTATGTTTATATTTTCATTACCTTTTATTGTTATTGTTGATTCTTTATCATATGCTATTGCATAAACCTTTAGTGATGTTATATTATCTAAAATGTCAACTGTGTATTCTGTTGTTTTATCTTGAAACTCTGGGCTTAATGCAAAAGAATTTATTTCTATATTTTTTAAATATGCACTGTGTGTTCTTGTTAAATTTAAAGTATATGTATTTTTATTGGTTTTATCCTCAGATAATACATTAAAACTAATCGTTTTACTATTTTTTGTTAATACAACTTTTGTATCTCCTTTAACTGTTTGATTCTCATTTGCTTTTAAATACTCTATTGTCAATACATCTTCGATATTATACTCTAACATTAAATCATAATTTATTTTATTATCCTCAAATAGATATTCTTTGTTATTTATTTTTACTCCGCGTATAAATGCCGTACTTGGATCTGTATTTTCTGTTTCAGAATTCTCATCATTAGTTTCTTCAAAATTTAATTTCACATAGCTTATAGCATTATTTATTTTTTCAGGCATAGAAATTCCCACTAGCTTAACTCCAGCTAACGTTAATGTAACTAATGCAATACATGCAAATATTAATAACACTTTTTTCTTTACAGTTTCTTTGTATTTACGACTTAGTTTCAAAAGTATCTCTCCTTATAATTTTTAATAATATATATATAATTTTATATATTTTTTATATTTTTTTTCAAGTATACTTTTAATACATTTATAAAAACTATATTAAATTTTTGCTACGGATATAGGTACCTTAATACTTATATATCTTTTTTATCTTTTTCTTTAAATTTTAATTACAATTTCTTTTAATATTCACGTTTTTTGTACGGAAACACTATTTTTACATCAATATTTGAATTTACTAGAATAAAAAAAACAACCAACGGTTGCCTTTACATTTTTATTCTACATTAGCACTATTTATACGTATTATTTTTCCAGTTTTCTGGCTTACCTCTACTGTATTATCTAAAGAACATACATAATAGTATAATTCACTATCTCTTTGAATTAAAGTTACTTTCAAAGAATCTTTATTTACCTTTTTCTCTCCTAGTTCCTTAAACTTTTTTTGTGCAATTTTTCTTGCTTTATCTTCACTTATTTCTTTTTTCCCTTCATCTTCTTGTACATTAGTCTGCTCTTTACTAATTGAACTAAAGTTAATATGTGGTTTTATTATAATATACAAAGAAAATAAAATAACTATAATACACAATATCATAGCCAAATTATACAAATTAAAAATCTTTTTTAATATTTTTGCAGCTTTTCTATTTACTTTCATTTAATCCATCCTTTTCTTTTGTTAATTACAAATTAATTTTAGCATTCTAATGATTATTTGTAAAGATTCTTAGTATTATAATTTTAACACGACAAATAAACCCCAAAATTAGGGTTTTTTTTAATTTTTAAACATAGTTAATAAAACCTGTGAATTAGGATTTTTTCTTTTAATAATATTTATATGTTACCTACAAAACCTCTTTGTTCTAATTTTGTGTGCCTAAAATCAGATTTAAGAGGCTTTGCATGCACACTGGTAACTTTATTATATATTTTTATAAAAATGCTTTATAATTAATTCTCATCTGTACTTTATGTTATCCTTTAAGGATTATTTCTTCTTTTTTATCTTTTGCTTTTATTATGTATTTAATAATATTTTTATTGTATGTAATCTGTAATTCTTTGTCTTTTAATCTCTTAGTAATTGATTTGCTCAATACTATCTTTATATTATTATTTTTCGTTTCATTATCAAGGTATTTATCTATATTAAGTTTTAGATTTTTCTTACTTATTATATCTAAACCACATAATAGAAACTCGCCATCTTCTTCCTCATATACTTTTACATTATGTTTAAATGCTAGAGCTAGTAATATTAGTAATAGTCCTAATACTCCAATAAGTATTCCTACTATATTATCTGGTTTTGTTTCATCTTGTTTTTCATCTTTAACTCCCAAGGTTACTGTAGGTCTTTCTTCTGGTTCTTCATTTTTTGGTTGTTCTGGCATTTGTTCTGGTTCTGTTTGTGGTGTACTCTCTTGTTCTATTACTGGTTCATTTTCAGCTTTTGTATTTCCAATACTTGTTTTTGTTGATTTTTGTGGAATTGTATCCTTTATATATTTTGATATAACTTTTTCTTCAACATACACAATAAAGTTTGTTTTTAAGCCTGCATATGTAACTGTTATAGATTGATTTCCAGGTGTGTTTGGGGAATATCCTGAAATCATATCTTTTGTTACATTTATTGTGTAAACTCCACTTGTTTTTACTACATTTATTGTAGTTCCAGTTATATCTATGTCTTCGCCATATTTATAACTTGTTTTATTTGGCATACTTGCCATAGAAATTGCTTTTATAGTATCTTTTATATTTACATTAAAGCTTGATTCAAGTCCTTTATATGATACTTTTATCGTTTGTGTTCCTTCTTTTTTGCTTTCAAATCCTGATATCATAGATGCTGTTAAATCAACTGTTTCTTCTATCTTTCCACTTGCTGTAACTAATGATACCTTTCCTTCTGTTAAGTCTATATCTTCACCATATTTATATTTTGTTTTTGTTGGTGGTATAACTTTTATTTTACTAATATAGTCTTTTACATTAACACTAAATTGTTGAGTAATTCCTTCGTATGTTACTGTTAATGTTTGATTTCCGATTTTTTTTGAATTATAACCTGAAACCATACTTGGAGTCATATTTATTATTTCTTTTACTCCACTTTCTTTAGTAATTTCTATTGTTCCACCAGTTAAATCTAAACTTTCTCCATATTTGTAATCTAATTTTGTTGGTAAGGTTTTTATAATCATTCCGCTTAAGTTATCTTCAACAGTTATTCCAAAGTTTTTTGTAAATCCTTTATATTGTACTGTTATAGTTTTAACTCCTACACTTGTTGTATCATATCCTGTAACAACTACTTGACTATCGGTCATTGCTACTGGGGATGTAGCTGTACCACTTGCCATTATAGCCTGTACCTGACCTCCTGTTAAGTCTTTTGTTTCATTTAGCTTATAAATTAATTTATTTGGTTTTACCATAACTATATCTTTAATAAAATCTTGAACATCAACTGTATATTTTGCTTGTTTTCCCTCGTATGTTACTGTTAATTCTTGATTTCCTAAAGTTTCTGGATTGTATCCACTTACCATACTTTTTGTAATTGCTACTGTGGTTACACCACTTGAGCGAATTACGTTTATTTCTCCACCTGTTACATATAATTCTTCACCATATTTATAGCTTACTTTTGGTTTAGTTTTTATTTCAATAGATTGAATACTATCTTCAACTATAACTCCAAAGTTCTTTGTAAATCCTTCATATGTAACATTTATTACTTGTGTACCTAATTGGCTAGGATTAAATGTACTTATATTTACACTACTACTTGTTAATGCTACAGCTGTAGTTACGGCATTACTTGCCATTATTTTTTGTACAGTTCCTCCTGTTAAATTTAAACTTTCTCCATATTGATATTTTGTTTTTGTTGGTGGTGTTAGTGTTATTCCCACAACATAGTCTGAAACTGTAACTTCATATGTTTTAGTTATTCCTCCATAAGTTACATTTAGATTTCTTGTTCCTAATTTTGTACTATCAAATTCAGAACTATCTAATTCTTTTACCATACTTTCTGTAATTGGTATAGTTTTAGTTCCACTACTTTTTACAATTTCTATTGTGCCACCTGTTATATCTAATGGTTCTCCATATTTATAATTTTGTTTTGGTGTAGATGATATTTCCATTGATTCAATATCATCACTTAGTGTTATTTTTAATGTTGCTGTGAAAGCTTTTCCATTTGTTGCACTGTCTGAATCATTATCTGTATATGTTACTGTTAAATTTTGTTCTGCTATATTTGTTTTATTGTATCCTGCTACCATGCTTTCTGCTAGAACAACTGGAGTTTTTGCTCCTGCTTTTGCATATGTTACAGTGTATGTAATATTATTATCAGTTATTATTTTTGATAATTCATCATTATATTTTCCTGTTACACTTGTTGGACTTACACTTATGTCTGTTACATAGTCTTTAACAGTTACTTTATATGTTACTGTTTGTCCTCCATATGATATTGTAATCTCTTGTTCTCCTAGTTGTGTTTTATCATATCCTGTTATCATGCTTTCTGTAACTTGTATATCTTTTGTTCCACTTCCACTTTCTACTGTTATTACTCCTGTACTTATATCTATTTCATCATTATATTTGTAGTCTGTTTTTGGTGTTGTTTTTAATGTTATTTTCTTTACACTATCTTTTACAGTTACTGTATAATCTGCTGTTTTTGTTACTCCATTTTCAGTGTATTCTACATTTAATTTTAATGCAGTATTTTCTTTTGTGCTATCAAAGTTTGTTACCATTGAGTTTGTCATTGGTATTATTTCTGGTGTTCCTGTTGCTCTTGTTACTTTTATCTCTCCAGCTGTAACATCTAATGTTTCATTTACATTATATGATACTTTTGTTGGCATTGTATGTATAGTAATTGATTTTACATCATTTACTATTGTTATTGGATAATTAACTGTTCCTGTTACACCATCTTTTGTATATTCTATTTTTAAGGTTTTACTTAATGTATAGTCTGCTCCATATTCTGATGCATTTGGACTCATATTCAATGTGCTTCCATCTGCTTCTGTTATTGTAGCTGAGGTTATTGGTTCTGTTCCTGTTGTTCCATCTGCATATGTTAATTCAATTTTTCCACCCGCTAAATTTAAGCTATTTCCATGATTGTATTTATTTGTTGTTGGAGCTGTTATTGTTATTCCTGTTATTTCATTTGATAATGTTACATCTAGTGTTGCTGTAAAGCTTTGTCCATTTGTTGCACTATCTATATCATTATCTGTATATGTTATTGTTAAGTTTTGTTCTGCTACACTTGTTTTACTATATCCTGTTACCATGCTTTCTGCTAGAACAACTGGAGTTTTTGCTCCTGCTTTTGCATATGTTACAGTGTATGTAATATTATTATCAGTTATTATTTTTGATAATTCATCATTATATTTTCCTGTTACACTTGTTGGACTTACACTTATGTCTGTTACGTAGTCTTTTACATTTACTTTGTAAGTTGTTGTTTGTCCTCCATATGTTATAGTTAGTGTTTGTTTTCCTAATGTTGTCTTATCATATCCACTTACCATTGAAGATTCTAAATTTATTGTGGTTGTTCCACTTCCTTTTGTTATTTCTATTTTTCCTCCTGTTACATCTAGCTCTTCATTATATTTATAGTCTGTTTTATTTGGTATTACTTTTAATCTAACTGCTGTTACAGTATCTTTTACATTTACATTATATGTTGCTTTTTGATTTACTCCATTTTCTGTAAATGTTACTGTTAATGGTAAGTTTGTATGTTCTACACTAGAATCAAATCCTGTTACATTTACTCTTGAGTCTGTTAATTTTACAACTTCTGCTACACCTGTTTGTCTTGTTACTAATATTTCTCCTGGTGTTGTTCCATCTGTTGTTAAGTCTAATACATCTTTTACATTATAATTTGTTTTTGGTGTTGTATGCATATTTATTTTTGTAACTTTATTTATTACTTTTATTGTAAAGATGGTATCTTTTCCATCATAAATTACTTTTATGTCTTTTGTTGCTGTATTGTCATCTCCAAATGTTACTTTACTTAAGTCTATCGCACTTCCATCTGTTTCTGTTATTGTTACTCCGCTATCTGTTAGTGCTTTTTCTTCTATATCTCCGTTTTCTTTTGTTACTGTTATTTTTCCTCCACTTAAGTCTATTGTATCTCCATATCCATATTCTGTTTTACTTGGTTGTTGCTTCATACTTATTGATATTGTTTCATTATTTAATGTTATTTTTAGTGGTACTGTAAATATTTGTCCATTTGTTGCACTATCTATATCATTATCTGTATATGTTATTGTTAAGTTTTGTTCTGCTACACTTGTTTTACTATATCCTGTTACCATGCTTTCTGCTAGAACAACTGGGGTTTTTGCTCCTGCTTTTGCATATGTTACAGCATATGTAATATTATTATCATTTATCAATTTTGATAATTCATCATTATACTTTCCTGTTACAACACTTGGAGTTACAGTAATTCCTGTTACGTAGTCTTTTACCGTTACTTCATAAGTTACTGTTTGCCCTCCATATGTTATAGTTAGTGTTTGTTTTCCTAATGTTGTCTTATCATATCCACTTACCATTCCTTCTGCTATTTCTATATCTTGTGTTCCGCTTCCCTTACTTACTGTTATCTTTCCTCCTGTTATATCTAGTGGTTCTTGATATTTGTATTCTGTTTTACTTGGTTTTGTTTTTAAGGTTATTCCTGTTACACTATCAGCAACTGTGTAATTTAAGTTAGTTGTTTTTGTAACTCCATTTTCTGTATATGAAATGGTAGCTGTTTTACTTCCTTCTGTTGTAGTATCAAATCCGCTTATCATATCAGGTGTAACTGATATTGTTTCAATATTTCCATCTTCTCTATTAACTGTTATTGATAAGCCTGTTTCCAAACTTTCATTTACATTGTAACTTGTTTTTGGTGTTCCGTTTAAGCTTATAGACTTTAATGAATTTATAATTTCTATTGGATAATTTACTGTTCCTGTTTTTCCATCTTCTGTATATTCAATTTTCAAAGTTTTACTTACTTTATTTGTATTATCATAGTTAGTTGAGCTCATATTAACAGTTGAACCATCAGTTTCTGTAATCATGGCAGTTGTCATTGTTCTTGTTTCTTCTGCACCATTTTCATATGTAATTTTAATTATTCCGCCTGTTAAATCTAAACTATCACCATGATTGTATTTTGTTTTTGTTGGTGCTGTTATATCTATTTTAGATATATTATTTACAACATCTACTTTAAATATTTTTATAATTGTATCTGAAATTTTATTTCCATCTGAAAGTACATATTCTACATTATAAGTTACAGTTATTGTTTGTTTTCCTTCAGATGTTTTATTATATCCACTTATCATAGAATCTGTAATAGCTACACTTGTTACATTTGAGTTTTTCCATATTAATTGCATACTTGCACCAGTTAGGTCTAAATCTGTATTGTAACTATATTCTACTTTATTTGGTGGAGTAATACTTGCAGAATCTATATAATTGTAAACTTCTACATCTATTGTTTTTACTGCTGTTTTTCCTCCATATGTTACTGTTAAGTTTTGTTCAGTTCCTATTGTTGTGCTAGAATATGCTGACACTGCAACATTTCCATCTGGAAGATTTATTATGCTTGTATTCCCGCTTCCAAAGCTAATTTTCAATTTTGCTCCTGTTAAATCTAAGTTTTCTCCATATTTGTAAACTTGTTTTGTTGGTTGATTTGTTAATTCAACTGTATCTACTGTATCATTTACTACTATTGTTCCATCTATACTTTTTCCCTTATATGAAAATGTTATTTTTTGTGTTCCTTTTTTTATTCCTGTCCCATCATCTGGAAAAGCAGTAAATTTACTAGAATTTATATCTGCTGTATTTTCACTTATACTAAGATCACTGCTTGATGAGGTTAGTACTTCTGTTGCTCCGCTTCTTTTTGTGGCTTTTAATTTTAAACCAGAAAAGTCTATGTTTTCTCCATGACTATATTCTGTTTTTGTCATTGGTGTATCTATAACTAAGGTATCTACTGGGTCTGTTACAGTTATATTAAATGATGTTTGTTTTCCACCATAACTTATTCCTACATAATTTGTATTAACATCAGCTGTATTCCCTGTTGTAATTCCAACTTTTGGATCTGTCATATTTATATCTTCATATGTACCATCTGTATAATTTACAGTTATCATACCTCCTGTTAAATCTATAGTATCTCCATGTTCATAATTTGTTTTTGTTGGATTATTTTTTACACTTATTGTATCTACTTCTTTTTCTGCTTGTGCAGTTCCTTCTGTTCCATAATATCCTACATTTGTTAATAGATAATATGTATCATACACTAATGCAATTCCTGTTTCTAACCCGTTTCCAGCTTGTGGTACAAGAACTGTACTTGGAATATTAGTTAGATCATAACCATCTTCTAATAAGAAGTACATATCTGCTATAACAACATCTTCTCCTAATATTGAAGGATTCTTATCTACAGCTGTTGATCCTTCTATTCTAAATTTATTTTCATTTGCAAATAACCAGGTATTATTTTCACTAATAGAAGATCCCCATGCTGAAATTGTAGGATCCCAATCATCCATAGTGGTTGCTACTTGATAATTTGGTTTTCTTTTAGTTCCTGCATTATATGTTGGTTGCATAACACTTGAATCATATTTAAATGCAACATCAAATCCACTAAAATTCAAATTACCTCTTAATACTAGAGATATATGTGCAATTCCATAGTCTTCATAATCATATTGGGCATCTTCTGAATTATCTACTACCATAACTAAATACTTGTCCATAGTTGCTAAATTTTCTGTATTTGCAGCATTTGATATATTTCCCAATGGTGCTAAATATTGAATAAACATTATTATTAAAATTAAACTTACAACTATCTTCAATCTGATTCTGTTTATATTCTCTTTCTTTAACATTAGTTTCCTCCTTCAAGATTTATTATTTTCCTAACTAAATTATTATTCTTTGTAAGTATTGTTTTATCAGTAATATTTATTAAATCATCATCATTCAAATCTGCTGATGGATTAAATTCTAAATCGGTTTGAGTTTTTCCATTTTGTTTTGTCATAATTGTTTTATCTAGAATTCCTATTGCTCCATCCTTATTTATATCGCCTGGTATTAAAGTAATTACACTCGATGTCTCATATGAAGATAAATCTATTTCATCTTTATCTGCTACATTTACATTTATATAGTACTGATCTAAATATCCTTTTTTATCTATTAGTAAAGTGTATTTTCCAGGTATTAAATATATTTCAAAAGTTCCGTCATCTTTTGTATTCATTTTATTTTTTTCTTCAATACCTATTATAGAATTCTCTTTGTCTCCTCTAAATACTGTATTTAAATCATCTGATTTACCATTTTTTGTATTATTTATTGCTGATTCCCAATTTACTTTTTCTTCTACATCTGATTCCAAATATGCTAAAACTTCAGCTATATGTTTCTCTGTTGTAAAACTTGTAGGTTCTGTAAATATTTTTCCTTTTATTGTTCCATATGGCCTTTTAATTGTTATTGTATATTCTTTGCTTGTTTTTCCATCTTCTGCTGTAACAATTATTTTAAGCTTAGTGTCTGGTTCTCCAATTTTATTTAATGTAACTTTACTTGGAGTATTGTCATTAATTTTAATTTCTTCATATGAAATAGAACTTCCATCACTTTCATATACTAAATTATTATTTTCATCTCTTTTTGGTATTTTTAGTTTTAATGTAGCTTTTGAGTCCTCCAAAACTGCCGTTATATCCATATTATCTATATATTCTAGTAATTCGTATTGATAGTCTAAGGTATCTTTTTCAAACTTTGGTGTTAAACTATATTCTTTATAGTTAGATGGTTCTTCATCTTTTGTACCAGAACTTAACACTAAATTACTCAAATTCACATTTTTAGATGCTGTTTTATCTGTAAATCTAAAGGTTGATTGTTCTTCATATTTACTACTGCCATCTATATTTATACTTATTCCTGTTTTAGGTGAACTTTCTGTGCTTGTTTGCAAAGAAAGCCATGACTTATCGAATTCATCTGCTTTCATCTGAAAGCTCATTTTTCCTAACAAAACTCCATTTTCTGTATTTATTACTCTTCCTCCACTTGTTCCTACTTGCATTATATGTTCACTTTCAGTTACAGGTGGCTGGAAAGATACTACAGCATTTATTCCCTCCCCTGTTCCATCATAAGGAATTGTAAATAGCTCTAATGTATTCTCAAACTCTCCAACAAATTTGAAATACTCTGTTTCATCATCTGTTATTTCATTTGTAACTATATTTGAAGGTTCTATTTTAGAACTATCATATGAAAATCTAACTGCAAAACCGTTCAAATTCAACACTATTTGTCCATAATTCCATTGTTAACTGCTTGTTCTGTCCTTCTACCTCTTTTACTTCAACACCTCTTAATTCCAAAAATTGATTTTCATTTGGTGTTTTTACTATAACCTCTGAAGCCATAGCAAATATATTTATATTAATAATTATAGCTATAATAATAAGCATAATTATTGCAAATTTCACTTTAGTTCTTTTTTTATCCACTTTTGCTATGACCTCCTTTTCTCTATTATTAATTTTCATTATAATAATAAAAAAAAAAGACATCAAACACGCCTTTAAGGTATAGATTTTTCTCTTATTTTACGGATTTTGTAGTTTTAGGTCTAATTTTATCTTTTATTAAATTTATATTAAATTATTATAACAAATTTTTCAGTGATTATTTTATTTTTTATTCTTTATGCATTTCCGTAAGCATTTTTCTAATTATTTTATATTGTATATTTTTTATTACCTTTTAAATTAAGTTTGCTTTGTTTTTTCGACTTCTTCCAATAAAAAAACAAGTCATTTGACTTGTAATACTTCATTATTTTAATCCTACAAATAATTGTACATATACTTTTCCGTAAGTTTTACTGTTTAATACACAAATTCCTGTAAACTCATATTCTTCTTCTAATATATTTTCTCTATGAGATTCTGAATTCATCCATGCATTAACTGCTCTTTCCGAATTAATATTACCTGCTAAATTTTCACCCGATATTTTATAATCTATACCGTATGCTTTAAGCATTTCAAATGGAGTTCCTAGAGTTGGTGAATTATGTGAAAAATAATTATTTGTTACTATATCTACTGCTTTTAATTTAGCAATTTGCTGCAGTTTTGAATATGTTTTTAACGTTTTAATTCCTTTTTCCTCTCTATTTTTATTAACTAAGTCCAAAACCTCTTGTTCTTCCTTTGTTAAATTTGCTTCAACTATATTATTTTTATTTTCTATTAATGTATTTGTTTGATATGAAGCTATAGAATATCCTTCTATAAAAACTATAACTACAAACATAATTATAATAACAGCCTTTTTTTTTGATAATTTCATACTATACACATCCCTTAAATTAATCTCTTATTTATTTTTTCTTAAGTTTTGTGTTTTATTACTTTTATCTTGTGTGTATTATAAAATTATTAAAAGTTTTTATATTTTTAAAACGAAACATCTACATTATATCATTTTCGTTGTTTTTATGTCAACTTTGTATATCTTTTTTTAAGTTTTTCTTGACTTTTTTTATGTAATGTATTAAAATTGTTATGCTTATATTGAAATGTTACTTTATTTTTAAATCTTCTCCCCGGTAGGTTTAAGAAAAAAGTTTCATATATAAATAATAAAAACAAATTTTGAATGGAGGATTAATATACCATGAATAATACAACATATTCTTTAAAGAAAAATGAAATCGAAAGAAAATGGTACATTATTGATGCAGCTAACAAACCACTTGGTAGAGTTGCTACAGAAGCTGCTAAATTATTAAGAGGAAAACACAAACCAACTTATACACCAAATATGGATAATGGTGACCACGTAATAATATTAAACTGTAAAGATGTTATTTTAACAGGAAAAAAATTAGATCAAAAAATTTATAGACATCACTCTGGATACATTGGTGGAATGAAAGAAACACCTGCAAGAGTTATGATGGATAAAAATCCAGAAAAAGCTATGATGCTTGCTGTAAAAGGAATGCTTCCTCATAATTCATTAGGAAGACAAATGCTTAAAAAAGTAAGAATTTATGCAGGTAGCGAACATGAAAATATCGCTCAAAAACCAGAAAAATGGGAATTTTAAGGAGGAAGTTATAAATGGCAGATAAAATAATGTTCTACGGAACAGGTAGAAGAAAAAATGCAATTGCTAGAGTAAGACTAGTAGAAGGTAAAGGAAATATTACAATCAACGGAAGAAGTATGGATGAATATTTCGGAATTGAAACTTTAAAAGTTATAGTAAAACAACCATTAACAGCTACAAATACATTAGAAAAATATGATGTAATTTGTAAAGTTCAAGGTGGAGGATTCACGGGTCAAGCTGGAGCTATAAGACATGGAATTGCTAGAGCTTTATTAGAAGCAAATGCTGAATACAGACCAACATTAAAAGCTAATGGATACTTAACAAGAGATCCACGTATGAAAGAAAGAAAAAAATACGGTCTTAAAAAAGCAAGAAAAGCACCACAATTCTCAAAGAGATAATATGCTTTTGTGCAAAGAATATCAAACCTCAGAAGTTTCAAGGCTTCCGAGGTTTTTTGTTATTGTTCGGTAATTTTTACTATCAAACGTCTGCAAGCATTGAAATATCAATGCTTGTATTTTTATATTTGTTCGCCATTTAAATTTGTAATATACAGGTAATATGCTAGTAATATACAAATTTATTTTCTATAGTCATTAATTTATCTAAAACGCACAAAAACTAACTATGCCTCATTATTATTTTTGGCATAATTAGCTTTGTATTTTTTAATACAACAAATTGTTATTTAAATAGATTGTAAGTTGTAGTTAACCTATTAATTTTATTGTTCTTTTTTCTATATGTTCCTTTATAGCTCCTGCAATAATTTTGTGTCCTTTTTCATTTGGGTGTATTCCATCATCACATAGTAGATTTGAATAATTTTTATTTCTCCTCGTATAATATTACAATTTGTTCTAATGTTTTTAAATCATCTTTATTTGGATGTGATAATGCTTTATCAAAGTTATCAATTAATTTATCAATGTTAAGTGAAATATTATTTTGTTCTCTCATTTTTTCATATCTTTCTCTAACTGATAATGGCATTTTACCTTGACACATAAAAGTACCTATTATTGTATTGCTACTATCAATATTCTTTTTTACATTATTAATAATACCCTCAAAATATTTTTCACTTTCGCCATATCCTGCTGTCCCAAATAAAAATATTTTTTTGTTTTTTAATTTATTTAAAAAGTCTATTGTTAGATGATCAGCATTTCCTTTTTCTGTCCAAAAACCAATATAAATCACATTACTTAATACATCATCAATTTTATCCACTGTACCATAATAATCACACTTATTTTGAGGTAAAGTATTATAGATTGCCTCTGCAAGTTTTTTTGTATTTCCTGTTTTACTACTATAAATTATTGAATATCTTTCTCTTTTCATAATACATAATCTCCTTTTTCTTTATTATCAAAATTGTAATTTGTTACTTACTCCAAGTCATTGTATATTCTATTTCATTTGTATCCTTATCTATATTTTCGCTTGTAATTATAAAATTGTTTTTTTTATAAAACTTAATAGCATTTGCATTTTTCTTATATACATTTACTGTTAGGTTATCTTTATTTTCTTTTATTCTATCTAGTAAAGATGTTCCTATTCCACTATGCTGATTATTTATATCCACAAAAATTCCTTCAACATAATTATCATTTACACCTACAAATCCAACAACCTGTTCATCTAAGATATAAACATATATATCTGCTTTTGGTAAAATATCTTTGACATATTCATAATTATCTTTCCAATACTCTTTTGCAATAAAATTATGAGTTCTTATATTTTCATTTACCCATATTTCCATTACTGCATTTATATCATTTTTTTCAAACTTTCTTATCATATAGCACTCCTATTAATTGTAATTTTTTAATCAAATTGTGTTTGCCACTTTTCATCTTTATATGCTTTAAAACACATCTCAATTTGTTCATTATTTGTTTTTTCTTCTGCTAAATTATTGGGTATCTCATCTAATGAAAAATATTTAATTTCTGTCGTTTCAATATTTTCAATAAATTCTCCACCAATAACATTACATAATACAAATATTTTGCACACACCATAAGCATATATAGGTTTATTATGTTTGTTTCTATCTTGGACTGCAATTATTTTAATTGTTTCTACATCTAATCCAGTTTCTTCTTTTACTTCCTTTATTGTATTACTTGCAACAGATTCTAAAACATCACACCAGCCACCAGGCAATGACCAAGTTCCATTATTTTCGTGAGTTAGTAAAATTTTATCATCTTTAAATATGGCGGCTCTTGTATCTATTTTAGGTGTTTGATAACCATTTTCGTTGCAAAATAAATCTTTTACTTTTTCCAAACTTATATTACTTTTTTCTTCTATTATTTCTGCTGCTATTTCTCTTAATCTTTCATATCTTTCTATATCATATACATTATCTGTATATGTAAGTCCTGCTTGTGCTAAACTTTGAATTTCTATTGCCCATTTTAACCACTTTTCCATACATAAATCTCCCCTACAACTTACTATTTATTTATTATAACTTTATATTTTTCTTGACTTTTTATCTTTAAATAGCTTATAATAAATATAGGAAATGACAAATCCACAAACGTGGTTTTGCCGAATTAAGTTTGAAAAAACTCACACCTAACTCGCCAAAGTTATAGATGTGAGCTTTTTTTATTTATGTAGTTGCTTGTCAACCCAGTTCTTATGCAGAACTGCTGTCAAGCCAACGTTTAATGTTAATTAAAGAAAACATTAAGGATAATATCAAAAATAGTATCACTTTAATCATAAACATCACCACCTCTCCTACGATATTTCGTAAAATTCAGGTGGCAAAACCACATCTGCTTGTTGTCATTCTCTATACAAACAATTGTACTATACAAAGAAATAAAAATCAAGCAAACATTTTTTATAATTTGTAAGTAAAAAGATAAAAAGAAAAAACTCAGAGGTAATAACCTCCAAGTTTTTTCTTTCTATCTTTTTAATAAATCGTTTATTCTTGCCATAACCATATTATTTGGAACTTTAAAAAATTTCGATAAATACCTTTCTATAAATAGACTTTCGTATACACCTTCATATCCAAATTCTTTTGCTCCCCTATGTGCAACACTACATTGATTTATAAATATTTTTTTAGGCATTAATATATCAAGTTTGAATCTATTTGCAACCTCTTCGATTTGATAATTCTGGTTCATATATTCTGCATAATAGCATTCATCATTACGTTGATTTTTACTACCTAAATAATCAAATAAATAGTAGGCTAATAAATGTGCTACTATTACTCTTTGGATATATTCATCATTTATAATATTATTTACTAGAATAACTTTTTCATATCCATATTCTTGCTTTGTATCTCCATTTATTTTTATGCACCCATATATATTTGATTTCATTTTTTTACTATACAATTTAATTCCAAATTTATTTGTAATAGTAAAAATTAAAGTATAACTTTTTCTTTCATTTACACTTAGTATCCGATTAGCATACTCAGTTATAGTTGAAAATTTATACTTTTTTGTTTTTGCATCCTTCAATTCATTTGTAATTTCTGAATAGATACTTTTTTCATAATAATTGGAAAAACTAATTATTTCTCCCATATTCATTCCTCCTATTCCTATATCCTTGTTTTTAACAATCTTTCATATTTTACCATAAACGTCTTTATTTTTCAATTATACTTTATAATTATATTTCTAAATTTATATTTCTTTTTATGCAAACTATATTTTATCTAAAACCTATAATTTTCATATTTTTATTATCTTTCATTTTCATTATTTCTACTTTCTATTAGACTATAAAATTCTTTAAGTATATCTCCATTTATATCGTCCTTATTTTTTACAACAGGTATATTTATATGCAATAAATTATCAGCGTCTCCGGGATAACTATTTATTTTTCCTTTTGGAAAATGGTATAATATTCTTTGAAAAATTCTTATAAATCTTTCCGTTTTTATCTCACTAATTAAATTTTGTTTTTTATAATTTTTATTCATATATTCAAGATCTTGTTTATATAATTCAGGAAATCTTTCTTTTTCTTTTTCATTATTCCATCTTTTTTCAAATTTATCTAATATTATTTTATTTCTCTTTTCGTGATATGCATAATCCAAAACATACATTCCTGGAATTTCAATATCTGTGATTTCTTCTTGATGTAATATATTTATAAATAAGCTTATAGCTAATATGCTATTAGGTTCTACTTTCAGCAATTCTGCTTCATTTACTTCCTTGTTTACTTTATATTTTTCTCTATTTACTCTTTTCTTTATTTTATTATCCTCATCGTATTCTGAATTTTTATTTTGAATTGAACCTATCCTACAAATTTTTTTGCCATTGCTTTCATAAATTCCATATCTTATTACTGGCAATGTATAATGTGGCCTATTCCATAATTCATCATTATAATAATATTCTTTATTATATATTATAAATTTAAACTCTCTAAAATTTTCATCCCATGTTCTAGCTATTTCATTTTTAGCACAAATTATATTATTATCTAAAAAATTTAATTTTCCTAAGTTTGCTTCATTATCAAATTTACAAAAAGTTTTATCTTTTATCATTAGAGCTTGTTTTTCCAAAAATTCTTCTGGATTATTAAAGTCTTCTGGTGTCATTCTTAGCCATATTTCTTTAAACAAATTATCTTTTTCATATACAGGAAAAATTCGGCTATCTGTTCTTCGAAAAAAAAGATTTATATCTTCTTCATAAATTTGTCTTAATAATTCAAAAAATTTTTTATAATTACTTATTATCATCACTGGATTATTATCTTTATATTCTTTATTTTTAATATTCTTAATTATTTTCTTTGATTTTTTCTGAAAAAAATCACTATTATATGCAAAATCATTCATAACATTTTCAATAAATTTAATTGCTTCATTTTCTTTAAAATCAAAATATATATTAGGAATCTCATCGCTAAATAATAATTCATCCATACTATGGACTATAAATTCTCTTGAAACATTCTCAAATGTTGGTTTTAAACTTTCTGCTATTCTTCTATTTTCTAAATTCATTGTGTCCTCCATAACTAATATATATCTTTTAAATTTCTACAAAAATCTTACCACAAATTAAGCTTTTTTTCAATTTCAGAATTTTTTAAGTATTTATTATTTTTTTACTACAAGATAAATATAATTTTTCCATAATATAAAAAGCCACGCTGGCATACTTAATGTATTTTTCATACATCAACAATAGAAATTTTCTATACTACAAAAAACGCTCGAAGGTAATTACCTCCGAGTTTATTTATTAGTAATATTAATCATTTCTTCTTACAAAGTTGTCAATGTCTTCTTTTTATATTTGAAAGTCTTTATCTGGAACTTTGAAGTATTCTGAAATGGCTACAAATTTTATTGAATATATATCGCAATATAATATGTTTCCACTTTCTATTGACCTTAGTAATATGTAGCTTATTCCTACATCTTCCAAAATTCCTATTCTATCTGTTATGTTGTTTGTTCCTATTAAAAATTCTACTCTTACCAATTTTCCTATTTGGCTCCTTAAGAATGCTGGCGTATACATATTATTTGTAAAAACTTCTGGCTCTGTTGTTCGCCTTGTTTCTTTTGTAATTTCTCTATTTTCTTGTTGATTTGTTTCCATTTATACCTCCTTTTTTTTATGTGTTTGCATATAACTCTGTTGGTTCGTAAAAACAATGATCGTTTATTCGTGTAAAAAAGCTACCTGAACCATTATACGGAAATATTCCCGGGCAATTTTCTGTATATGGATTTAAGAACCATAAACATTCCCCTGCTTGCGCTATTTTGTTTCCTGCCAATGCCCAGTCCGCTATTTCATAATGTATATTTGTTGGATTCATATTGTATATATTTTGTGGATTATATGAATTTCTTATTGTTTCTCTTGTGCAGTCGAATTGACCTTGTTGGAATATTATGCTTCTAATATCTCCACCATTTGATATTCGTGCATATTCACCTATTGGTGTGGTTGTTCTATTCAAAATAACTGTTGCAACTGCTTTCATACCATTGTCGCCTTCTCCTCCCGCTTCGCATTGCACAATTCTTGCAAGTAATTCCCTTTCAGAATAAGCCATTTCCCATCACCTTTTAAGATAAAAACATATTTTTCTATATGGCGGTCACTGACCGCCGCTACAACGTTTGACACAATTTTTTAATATTATGGGTCGTCGAGGACGCCGACCCCTACAACGTTTGACGCAATTTTTTCAATATTAGTGGTCGCCCTAAGGACGCCGACCCCTACATCGTTTGACATAATTTTATTATATTTTTTATATTATGGTCGCCTTAATTAATTGTTTCTAAAATTTGGTCATCATTTTCCATTCCATTAAAATTATAATAAGTAGATGGTATATTTCCTACAATTACGTTTTCGGCAAGTACCACCTGATTGCTTATTTTTTCTTCTATTGTATTAAACGGAGTTAGTATTGCTACATTGCAATCCACTTGTAAATAAACTCTATGTTGTGTTTGATTTATTCCTGCCTGTTTAAATTCACTCCTGTAGTCTGTTTCTACATCTCCTATACTAATTATTCTATAATAAATTTTCGGTCCTCTTCCAGATAATAATTTACTTCCTGTAAAGGTTCCCATTGCTATTCCTAATTCTTGTGAACCTATATCGTCTAAATCTTCTTGTATTTTTAGAGCAACATCAGATACTATTTCATTTACTTTTATTATGTCTAACTCTACACTTTTAATATTTTGCTGGCTATCTCTCGAGATTTTTACAATGTCTGAATAGCTATAATTACTCATTACTTCTGTAGCTCTAATATTCGATATTTTTGTTGCTATTGCTTTTGCTTCTGATTTACATATTGTATTTAATATTGGTTCTATGGATTGTATTGTATATGTACAGGTAAAAATAGCTATAATTAATATAATAGCTATTTTTACTACCTTTTGTAATCGCTTTTTGTGCTTGTCATCCATTTTAGGTATTTTTATTCTTTTTCTTGAATAAATTATATCCATTTAGGCTAACTTCTCTCTTTTATTAGAATTAGTTTTTGGAATAAATAATTGTTCTCCTACATTAATTCTGTTTGGATCTTCTATATTATTTGCACTTACTAATTCATCTACAGTTGTTCTAAATCTTTTTGCTATTTTCCATAGTGTGTCTCCTTTTTTTACAAAATATATACTCATTCCATATTTTGATTTGTCTTCATACTCTTCCATCTCTAATGAGTCTATTAGTTCTAAATTAACTGGTTTATATGTGTCTGCAAAAAGCTCTAGTTCCATTTTTAAGTCCATATTTCCATTGCTAAAATTTTCTTGCTTGTTTTTTACTTCAACACTTGTATTAACTTTTGAATTATCATTCATTTTTCCTATTGGTATTTCTGCATTAAATGGTATTATTACATTCTTTGTATCTATACCTGTTACATTATTGGTTTGAAATATAATATTTACATTTACCTCTCCCTCATATATTAACTTTTCGTTTATTGTATTTACGTTCGTTATAGTTGGTGTTACTTCAACATTGTAAATATTTTCACATCCTGTGTCTAACATATTAACGGCTTCATCTAAATACACAGATTGTTTACATTTGTTCTTATCTGATATTGTTTCTAAATTTTTTGTTGTGTATTTTATATTATAATTTGGATTATATAAGTCTTCTACAATTTCTATGTCTTTTGTAGTGTATGCACTTCCATCAACATCAAATTCAAGTTCTATTCCTATTGAGTGTTCATCTATACTTTGTGGTTTTATAAGCATATTTTTTAAATTATATTGAATATCGCACATATTATCTTCTGAAACATTTGGTATATCTATAAATCCCATTACAGGAATATTTGCTTCAACATTATTTATTGTGTTTTCTTCTGTTAAATACATTATTTTTACAACAGATTCTGCCTTTACTAATATTTTGTTGTAACTTGTTTTGAATTCTTTATTTAATACGTAACAATTTGCTTGTAAAATTTCTGCAAAATTGTCATTTTCATTAATTGCAATATTGTCTTTACAATTTATTTTTGTATTTCCTCTTCCTACTAAAGAATTTATTTGTAAAATTTTGTTTTGCTTTTGTATTCCTGTAACTCCTACAATTTCTTTTATTACTTGTTCATCTTTGTTTTGATATACTCTAGCTGAAAATTCCACATTTGCTTTTATATTTATTTTTCTTCCATTTAAAACCTTTGTATCTATACTTTTTAAATCACAACAAAGTTCTAAATTCATATCGTTTGTACATCTGTCCATTTCTATTGTATGTGTAAAATCTATAGATGTATTTAACCCCCTTACCATTCCTGTTTCTGATTCTGTAATATACATTACATATGTATCTATACTTCCATCTATTCTTACTTTTCCATCCATTATTTCTTTTTTATAAATACATACATTTCCACAAGTTTTTATTACAGAAATAACATCTGGCTTTACATCTGGAACTATTGAATCTCCTTCTATAACAGCATTTTCTGTTTTTTCTTGCACTATTTTATTTACACAAATATTTTCTTTTTCTGTATCTACTATCATTTTATACCTCCCAAAACTTTTTTAGTAATATATATTATGAAAGGCAAAAAAAAATTCCTGAAATCAGGAATTTTATTATCTTTAGTTTATAAATTTATTTTTAATTCTTCTTGAACTGGTGGAATTAGTGGACTATATTCTTCACCATCAAAAACTTGAACTTCAACATTTCTAGTTAATACATCTGTATAACTGTATGTTACATTTCTTTCGTTCTCCTCATATTTTACAACGAAAATATTTGGATATGCATTCTCTATTGTAGCTTCCTTTTCATATGTTTTATTTCTTCCAAGTGTACCTTTTACTATTATCTTTTGTCCAATTTTGTGACCTATATCAGTCTTTAAATTTGCAATATCGTCGCTACAAATCATTGAATCACCCTCTTTGTTTTGATGAGCAAATTATATCACTCAGTGCGAAAAAAGTCAAAATTAAAGTTTTGTTGTATAATCTGTAAAACCAGCTTGTTACAATGCTTACATTTATTTCATTTCGTTATATTACAGTTGTATTACAATTTTGTAACATTATTGTTATACAAGTATAATTTGCCTTTTTCCATTCGCTCCGAATGCCATCTATTCCTTTTTTTCCATCTCTTAACTCATATGCAAAATCATCTATTGTAAGGTATCTATGACTATCTGTTGTAGCAACGTTTTCTGCAACAATTAATGGGTCTGCAAAGTCTATTAATATTCGTGCAGGAGATGAAGCAAAATTTGCACCTGCTGAAATTAAAGCTTCAAAATAACTTTGACATGCTCCAGCAAATATTACAAGTTTTCTATCTCTCTCCCACTTTCGTGCTTTCTTTATTGTTTCTATAAAATATCTAGAATTTCTATAATTATATATATCGTTATAACCTCTTTCATTTCTAATCATTCCATCGTGCCCGTGTTATAACCAATATATCTGGCTTATATTTTTCTAGTAATTGTTTTATAAATACAGGTTGTTTGTTTTCAGGTATATACTTAACAACAGCATCTAAGCCCATTTTTCTATAATATTTGTAGGATTTATCTGTATATTTTCTATCTCCATCTAAATGAAGAATTTTACCAGTGTAAACCAATTTTTTACTTCGAAATCTTTTGGAAGATTTCTTTCTTGAATATTTTTCAATTCTTCTTTCTAATTTATTATCTAACTTTAACCTTTCATGTTCAACCATTTTTTTAGGAGCTATTTCTAAATCGTTTAAAGGTGCATCTGCTAGTATTCTAATAGTTACTCCACTAAGTATTGCAAAATTATTATTATCAGACTCTAATATATCTTCAACAAAAAATAATATGTCCTTACCATGCGATTTTCTTGCTACTATATCTCCTTTTTTTATTTTTTTCATAAAAATCACCTCATATAATAAATAGTAGGCTACTTTATTATATGAGGCTATTTGTCGAATTGTGTATTTTTATGAAGCATTATGCTCTTTTATATATTTATTTTTTCATTCTTTACTTTCTCCATTTTCTCCCTCTTCCAATAATAATAAATTCTTTTCTTTAATTATATATTAAAATGTTTTTTCTTTATATCACAAAAGCAGATAATTATCAAATAACTATCTGCTCTAAAAATTGTAATTTGTATAAATCTTTTAGCGTCCTGCATTTAAGCCTATTAAAACATATATGCCTAATATGTAAAAGGATAAAACTCCTACAATTATTGATATTATCAATGCTACTAATATTTTTATAACTAATTTCCAATGTTTTTTATCTTTTTTTTGAATATCATTATATACTATTTTGTTTTTTCTTATTATGAAAAAAAGTTGTATCAAAAAAATTCCCACACAAACAATAAACGGATATATTATTAATTGCATACATATTCCTCCTCTACAAAT
>CABPZP010000012.1:0-49833 GCA_902461935.1 uncultured Clostridium sp.
CTTTCTACTCTTGTAATTACTGCATTTGTATCTTTTCCATCTATATATATTTTTAATGTCGCACTAGCATCACTACATAAAAACCACCCAGATACGTCTGCACTTTTTCCATCTATGTAATTTCCTGTTGGTGTATCTAAATACATCCTTGCTTGTGTTCTATTGTCTATATTAATATTTTTTTCTACTTTTTGTAATTCTATTCCTTTTTCATCTAGTACTGCATATTTTATTGTATGGTTTCCATATGATATTTTACTTAAATCTAATGTTGCTGCAAATCCTGGTTTTGGATTTGATGCTTTTCCCCCATATCCTGGTATTGCATTTAATACATCTTCTCTTTCTATTCTTGCAATTATTGTATTTGTATCTTTTCCATCTATATATATTTTTAAAATTGCATTTTTATTATTTGATAAAAACCAACCTGCTACATTTACATTTTTTCCGCTAATATAATTTGATGTCGGTTCATCTATCCACATTCTTGCTTGTGATTTTTCCTTTGTAATTTCAATTTCATTAGAAAAAACTTGTGCATTATTATTTACTTCTTCTTTATCTACTTTTTCTTCTATAATATTATTTTTTTCATTATTTTTATCATAAGCACTTTCTTTTATTTGACTCTCTGTATTGTTAGTTGTATTTTGTTTATTTTTATCTTCTTGACTTTCTGTTATATTAGTATTTTCATTCTCATTAACTGCAAATATAATTGGAGAACCAAAATTTATAACTATTATAATAACTATAAGTATACTAAAAAATCTTTTCATTATTATTCTTCCTTCTTAACTTATTCTTTTTATATATTATATTTTTTTACTTGGTAATGCAATGTAAAAATCTTCCTTTTTGTATTTAAAAATTTTATTTATAACTTGATTTGTAATATAAATTAGCAATTTTGACCATAACAATATAATAGTAAAACATAATAAATATAAACAGCATGTTTCAAATATTGATAGATAAGTTCCTCTAAATTTATCTAATATATATCCTATTATGTAGTGATGTAATAAAAATATTGCATATGAATATTTTCCAATATATATGCATATATCTTTAAAAAATTGAATATTAATAAATTTAGATATGTAAACTAAAGCAATAAACAAAGAACTTCCAAATATATTCATTAATATGCTAAAATTTAAAAATTCAATTTTAATAAAATAAATAACTATTGTAATAATTACTGCAATCAAAAATTGATAAACTTTTATATCTTTTATATATTTTTCATAATACATTCCTAAAGAAAAACTAAAAATACATACTATAATATTTCTTAAAGGATGTATTTTAAATGGATTAAAGAAACATATTAATATAGTTAGTATTGTTAATAATATTATATATGTTCTAGGATATCTATTACTTAAATATCTTAATACTGGAAATAGTATGTAAATTAATATTATTGCTCCTAAGAACCATTCACCAATTATGTAAAAATTAGGAATTAAATATGATAAATATCCATCCATACCCAAATATGAAATTATTAATTTAAAATTATTTAAATATGGTATATGTTTATTACAGTAAAAATTATATAAAAATAAAGTTGTATATGCTATCCAGAACATTGGATATATTCTTAAAAATCTTTTTTCATAATATTTTTTTAGTTCTATTTTTTCTTTATTAGAATGCATTAGACCTACTCCAGATATTATAAAAAACAATATTACTCCAGTTGCTCCCCAATCTCCATTTGTAAAATTTGCAAATATTTTATTAAATCCCGAAATTCCAACAGTACCAAGAGAGCAATTAAAATGGAAAGTTACAATCATTATAACAGATAATGCTCTAATAAAATCTAAATAAAATATTCTTTCCTTTTTTTCCATTATTTATCTCCGTATTATAAATTTTCTTTTGCTGTTTCTAATGCAACTTTTATTACTTTATCCATATCATAATATTTGTAATTTCCAAGTCTTCCTCCAAATATTACGTTTTCTTCTTTATCAGCAAGTTCTTTATATTTTTCAAATAAAGCAGTATTTTTTTCGTCATTTACAGGATAATATGCTTCGTCTCCTAATTTCCATGTCATAGGGTATTCTTTTGTAATAACAGTTCCTTTACAATCATTAAATTCAAAATGTTTATGTTCTATCATTCTTGTATATTTTTCATTATGGCTTGTATAATTTACAACAGCAACTCCTTGATAATTATCTACATCTGGTAAAATTTCATTTTCAAATTTTAATGAACGATATTCTAAGTTTCCAAGTTTATAATCAAAATATTCATCTATCATTCCTGTATATAAAATTTTCTCAGCTAGCTCATTATATTTTTCTTTTTCTTTTAAGTAATCAACACCTGTTTTAACATCACAATTTTCTAACATTTTTTCTATTATTACATTATATCCACCAATTGGGATTCCTTGGTATCTATCATTAAAGTAATTATTGTTAAATGTAAATCTAACTGGTAATCTTTTTATTATAAATGCTGGTAATTCTTTGCAATCTCTTCCCCATTGTTTTTCTGTATATTCTTTTACAAGTTTTTCGTATATATCTTTTCCAACTAAAGAAATTGCTTGTTCTTCTAAATTTTGTGGATTTTCTGTTCCATATTTTTCTTTTTGTTCTTCAATTTTTGCTTTTGCTTCATCTGGAGTTACAATTCCCCATAATTTTGAAAAAGTATTCATGTTAAATGGCATATTATATAATTCGCCTTTATAATTTGCAATTGGAGAATTTACATAGTTGTTAAATTCACAAAATTGATTAACATATTCCCATATCTCTTTATCACTTGTATGGAATATGTGTGCCCCATATTTATGCACATTAATTCCGTTTATTTTTTCACAATAAATATTTCCACCAATGTGATTTCTTCTGTCTATTACTAAACATTTCTTTCCTTTTTTACTTGCCTCATAAGCAAATGTTGCTCCAAATAAACCTGCTCCTACTATTAAATAATCATATTTTTTCATAAAAAATCCCCCTTTATTATTTATTTTTTACTTCTGCATATTCAATTTTTGGATTGAAAACTAATCCTACTATATTGCCTTTCATTATAGTCCACATTCTTTTCAATCTATGATTTTTTGCTTTAAATGGAACTTGAACAAACTGATATAAACACTCAAGCAAAAACTTAAATAATTCCCTTTTAGATCTTTTTCTATATGTAAATGTTAAGTTTCTGTAATTAAAGTAGTTACGTTTTATTCTATCTTTACCAACATTATATATATCTGCTCCAACATTTGATGCCATTTTATGTATAACTACGCTATCTAAATCCAAATATCCTTTTTTCTCATTATTCAATCTTAAGCAATATTCCCAATCATCGCCATATATAAAGAATTCTTTATAAGGTAATCCAACTTTTTTCGCAACAGAAAGATTTACATAGAAAGAAACAAAAGATGCTCTTTCAACTAATAATAGGTTATTATATATTTTTTCATATTCAAAAATATATTCATAAGTAATTATTTGTTTATTCATTGTAGCTATATTTCCATCCGTCCATTTGCATAAACTACTTAAAAATGAAAAATCTCCCTTAAGCAATTCTGTTTTATTTGCCAAAGATTCTAATGCCGTTTCTGTAGGAATTGTATCATCATCCATAAGCCACGCATAATCATAGCCTCTTTCAATAGCTTCCCTTACACCAAAATTGAATCCTCCAGCACCACCTAAATTTGCTCCCGTATTTATGTATGTAATTTTTTCATTTTCTAATTCTTCTTTTACATATTCCTTTGTTCCATCTGTGCTTGCATTATCTATTAATAATATATCAAAATCTTTATAACTTTGATTTAATAATGCATTTAAATTTTCTTTTAGTAACTTTTTTCTGTTATAAGTTACAACAACTGCTACAATTTTTTTCATATTTTTTCTCCATTCTATTATAATTTACAAATTTCAACATTACATCCAATATCTTTCAATTCTCTCCTAAACGATTCCAGTTCATCATTGGTTATATTGTGAAATTTATTTATTTTCATTCCAAGTATATCATATTTTTTTTCAGCCAAATTATGAATTTTAAAGATTTCCACTTTTTTTGGACTATATTTTTTTAGTAAGTTAATTATGTCTTCTTTTTCATTAAATGTAAATTCTCTTGTAACAGGTATTCTTATGGTAATATTCTTTTTCTTACTAAACAATTCATCCAGATTTTGATAAAAATTATTAATATTTCCACCTAAAACTTTTTTACAAATATTTTTGTCTAAAATTTTAACATCTACAATAAATTCATCTATATATTTTATTGCAATTTCTAGCATTTCTTTTGGTGCAAACAATGATGTTTCTATACACATATTAATATTTTCACTTTTTAATTCAATTAATAGTTTTTCTAATTTTTTAAACTGTAATAATGGTTCTCCTCCTGAAAATGTTACTCCTCCATTATTTAATTCATAATAACTTTTGTCCTTTATCAACTCTTCTTTTAATTTTTCTACTTCCATATAATATCCAAAAATATATTCTCTATTGTCTTTTACGATTTTTTTTATATTGTTTTCTAAATTTTCAGGATTTGCACACCATGGACACCTTAAATTACAACCTTTTAAGAATAAGGTTGTCCTTATTCCTGGACCATCTTGTAATGAAAATCTTTGAATATTAGAAATTAAGATTTTTTCTTTCATTGCATACCCTCTCACTCTTATTTAATAATCAATTCCTTCACTCTTTAGTGCTCTTTCTATTAATAAATTCTTATATTCTTCTGGTAAATCATTAAAGTATGCACTAAATCCCCATACTCTTACAATTAGATCCGGAAATTCTTTCGGATTTTTCTTTGCCTTTATCAAAATTTCACTGCTAACAACATTCATTTGCATTTGAAAAAAACCTACTTTTGTGCTAAGAATTAAAAAATCAAGAAATTTTTCTTTATTGCTTTCAATAAAGCTTGGTGTAACCATAAAATCTATTACATTTCCGTTAAAACTCGCTTTGTTATAATCTAATTTTGACGCAAACTGAATAAGTTCAGTATATGGATTTGATGTAATATCTGAAGATATATGAACAATAAATGGTTCTCCTATTCTTCTTCCATCAAATGTAGCTTCAAATTCTCGTGATTCATCAATATAAGAAGGTGCACTTAATCCAAATTTATATTTTCCATCATATTTATTATTTTTATCTTTTAAATATTCTCCAATCCAAGTTATTATTAAATTAGTAAGTTGTATTACTTCTTTCTCATCTTTTCCATATCTTAAAGATTGAAACTTTAATTCATTTAGAATTTTCTCATCATTAAAGTTATTTTTCCTTTCTTCATTTAATTCCTCAAATGAATATTTCTTCTCTTCAAAAACAAATTTATTTATATTTAAAATTGAATTAACTGTATTAGCTAATGAAACCGAAGTAAATCCATAATTATTATATTTTGCTCCACCTTTTGAAATATCTTTTTCTTTTTCATTACATTCATAATTAAGCATTGATATTAATGGATCTTTTTCAAATGAAATTTTATTTATTTCATCTAAAAATTCGTCTAAATATTTATACAAATATTTTTTATACAAGCTCATTAATTCATTTATATTATTTATTTTATTAATATCTTCTGTATTAATCATTTCTACAAATGGTTTTATTACAACTATAGTTTTCAAATTATTTTGATCTAATGATTTTCCACATATATACGGTTCCCAGCATGCAGCTGTAACATAATTATATGCATCCTTTATTTCATATCCATATTCTATAAGTTTTGGTATAACAATATCATCATTTGAAAACAATGGACAACCTATGCCAGTTTTTATACAATCTAAGGATAATTTCATAAGTTTTCTTGATGTTTTTTCAGAAATTCTTAATAATATTTTTGGTTCAGGGATTTGAAGTTTTTTTACCTCTTCTATAAAAATATATGTTAGTTCATTTTCAAAATACTCTTCATTTTGTTCTTTTCCACCTAATATAATTATCTGTCCTGTATCTCCTAATAAAGAGCTACTTTTAAATACATAATTATTATGTAATGTTGTCAAGAATTCTTTAATCAGATTTTTTGCTTCATCTTTAGTTATTACGTTATTTTTAATATCGCTTTCATAATATTTACATAAGATTTTATCTAATCTTCCTAAACCATTTAATTCGTGTCCTGTTTGCCATAAAAGTTGATTATAGAATAATATTCTTTGTAATGCTTCTTCAAAAGATTTTGTTTTACCATTTTTTATATTTTTCAAGTTTTCTATTATATTATTTTTATTTATATTCTTGCTTTTTTCAACTGCTTTTATTTCTTTTTTTATTAAGAGATTTATAGCTTCTAATAATCTTTTTTGTTCATCCTTATACTGTGAATTAGACATTTGGTTATTTTGTAATTCAAATTCATCTAATGATTTTTCTAATATAATATTATAATCCATTGTATTATTATCTATAACTTTGTTTTCTGCATACAATCCTTTATATTCATTTAATACATATAAAAATTTAGAATTATCATCTACATGCACTTTTAATTTACCAAATAGATTTTTTATTTGCTCGCCTTTACTTTTTTTAGTGTTTGGGAAATAATAAAATATTGCAATTTTTACTGCATATATTAAAGTTTTTTTTATATTATTTGTTTTGTTTTTGTATTTACAAGCTTTAATAAATACATTAACACATTTTTTATTTTTCTTTAAAACCTCTTTTAAAAACATTTAATTAATCACCTACTTTTATTTTAGTTGCAATTTGTGAAATTATTACTTTTATCAATTCATCTTTTAAAATTATTAATACTAATACATATATAATGCCACCTATTATAATTTGTATTAATGTACTTATTATACCTATATTCATTTTTAATGAAATTCCATATACTATAATTGCCATAATAATTCCACTTATAATATATTTAAAAGAATCCTCTATAACATCTTTTATTGTTATTTCTTCTTTTAAATAATATAATTGTACAAATAATATAATTACTTCGGCAAGAACTGAAGATATTGAAGCTCCCACTGTTCCTATTATTTTTATTAAAACAAAATTAAATATAACATTTATCACTGCACCTACTGTTACTGAGATTGTGAATATGTTTTGTTTTCCTGTTTGTATTAAATACTGTATACCTGTTACATTATTTAATCCTATTGCTAAAATTATAGGACTTGTTGCTATTAATAATGGAATAACAGCTTCGAACCCTTCTCCATAAAACCATGGAACCATATTAGGTGTAATAGCTATTAATCCCAACATTATAGGCATTCCCAAAAACCATACAATTTTAAATGATTTTCTTAGATATTCTTTTACTTCTTCATAACTTTTAGTTGCATATGTATTTGCAATTCTAGAGCTCATTACAGTTCCTAATGCTGTAACTACAAGCATTAGGGCTTTTACAATTTTTTGTGCTTGCTCATAATATCCAACCTCAGACATATTTCCAGTTATATTTCCAACCATTGTTTTATCTAAAACAACATAAATTTGTGTTGCAATTTGTGGTACAAATAACGCTAGTGTTGGCTTTATATGCTTTATTAAATTTAAATCTTTTAATCTTACTTTTGGAAGAATTTCAGGAATATACATCCACATTGTTAAATTACCAAAAACATTTGCTACTGTGTATATTAAAAAATATTTCCATAAATCTTCTGGTGATTTTATAAATATAAATATACAAACCAAACTTAAAGACTTAACAATAATATTTCTTACAACTGTTTTACCAAAATCTTCTACTCCTTGAAAATACCAGCTAATATCTATAGCATTTGCTACAAGCTCTAATATTAATATTTTATAATATAAAGAATATTCTCCTTTTAAGCAGAATGTAAGATAGAAAATTATAAGGGCTACAGTCATTGTAATTACTCTAAATATCACTATTTCCCAAAAAGTTTTGCTTTGTTCTTCCTTTTTCTCTTGCACATATGCAATTTCTCGCTGACCATACATAGCAATTCCTAGAGATCCGAATAATATAAAATATGTAACTATAGATAATGTATATCCATATATTCCAATTGGACCTGCCCCTAAAACTCTTGAAAGGTATGGGGTTGTTACCAATGGTAATACAATAGTCAGCATTTGATATATTAAATTATATATATAATTTTTTACTATGCTTTTTTTTTCCACTTAAAAAACTCACTTTCTTATTATTAAACTTTTTATTTTATCATCTATAATTTGAGGTAATACTTTTTTATCTGTATTATATACAGGCATTTCTTTTTTCTTCAATTCTTTATGGTAATTTAACCACACATTAAATAATCTCTCTGACATAAATCCATATATTCTTTTGTTGTAGTTATCATAATCAGATATATCTGTTCTTTTTTCTAATTCAAATAGAATATCAAAGCACCACTTATAATATTCATCAAATATTTTTTTAGAAGTTATAAACATATTGCATGCATAAAAACTATGTTTACTCATTACTTCATCAAATGAATGTATATAATCTGGATATAACTCATTTACTATTTTTCTGCACTCGTCTAAGTCTTTTTCTTTATGTAATTTACAATATGCTTCTTTTATAGTATATTGTATTATTCTTGTTTTTTCTGGTACAATTATATCATAGTTATTTAATAATTGTTCAATTTCTTTTTTATTTAATACATTTTCTAATTTATTTGAATTCTTATTAAAGAAGTATCTTCTATAATGTGTTAAACCTACAATATCGGAATCATCATTTTTCCATATCCAATAAGTACCTGTGAGCTCGCAATAATTTGGATTCTTTTTTGATATATTTTCTCCTGCATCATCTTTAATATAACCTAAATCTTTTTTACCTTCTGCCCCTACTTGGATAGGTATATATATTTTTTCTTTCGGAAATTCTGCTTCTTTATGAGCTGCAACATATATTTTTATATTTTTTTCCATAAACATTCACCTTTTTTCTATAATTTACCTAACAAAAATAATATTCTTAGCATACATTCATCTGATAATTTTCTTCTAAATCTTTTTGGGTAAAATAATT
The DNA here is from genome assembly GCA_902461935.1 of uncultured Clostridium sp. Taxonomy (GTDB): domain Bacteria; phylum Bacillota; class Clostridia; order TANB77; family CAG-508; genus Merdicola. Next base: position 9,061 of record CABPZP010000012.1, read on the forward strand.
TTTTTATAGCTAATTTAAAACTATATTTTTCATTATCAAATAAACTTATTATTTTTTTGTTTTCATCATTTAACTTTTCTTTATATAATTTGCTATATTCAATAATTTGTTTTTTTATAGTCTTTAAAGAATCTCCAATTAAGAATTTTTTAATTCTCCATATCTGCAATTCCACAAAGTTTTTTCCCTCAACAGTAACACTTTTATTGTGTCTTCTATATTTAACACATGATTTTTCATCATATATTACTTTTCCTAAGCCACTGCATATCATATATGTCCACCAATCATGAAATAATGTATTTTCCGGTATGTTATTCACAATTAAATCTCTAGTTTTTTTATTTATACACATAGTCATTCCTTGCGTTACACATTCTACAAGTGAATTTCTAAAATTATAAACTTTATTTTTTTCAGCATGCCCAATAAAATTCATATTTATATCATAATAGTCTGAATTGCAAAAATAAAGTATTGGAATATTTTTTTCTTCCTTATTTATAAATTTTACAGCTCTTTCTATTTTATCTTCTTCCCATATATCATCTTGATCACAATAAGAATAAATATCTACATTTTCATCACTGTTTTTAAGTAATTCAAAAAAGCTTTTTATAAAACCTAAATTTTTTCCTTCTTCTAAGTGAATATTATCGTGTTCGTTCTGGTACTTCTTTATAATATTCACTGTTTCATCTTTTGACCCATCATCTCTAATATATATGTCAATATTTTTATAAGTTTGGTTTAATAAACTATCTAATTGTTCATTTAAATATTTTTCTCCATTGTATGTTGACAAAAGTATTACAACTTTATTTTTACAATCCATTTTTTTCTCCTAAAATTCAATTTTTATTAACTTTAAGTTATCTATTCCATTTTCTTTTTCTATTTTATACAAAGACCAACCAGTAACTTCTTCATTTTCAAATAAAGTTTTATAATTATCCATAAAATATTCATCTGGCTGTATTACAAAAACATAATCATAATCATTATAAAGAATTTTCTTCCATTTATCAAATGTAAATCTTTTATTTTCTTCTGAAAAAGTCTCTATATTCGCTGTTTTTATAGGTGTCATAAAATATCTAAATCTTAATCCAAATGAGTCTTTTGCTCCAGTTTGATGAACAGGATAAATTTTATCTGTGTCTTTAACAAGTCTTTTTACATTATCAGAAACCCATCTATCATTTAAAACCTTCTTTTGTTCTGCTTGATTATAAACTCCAGCAGAAATTGTAGCATTAGAAATAACTTGCATTGGTGTAAATATAAAAACAATTGTTGTTAGTATAATAAAATAAGTTTGCGAAAATTTAATTTTATTTCTATTCATATAATCAATAAATATATATATTTCAAAAATAACAACTGCCATCAGATATGAACCTAAGTACCTTTGTAGAGATGAATGTGATATTCCTTCTAAATTATGAAATACAATAATATATGCTGTTTGTAAAAATGCTATATATATCATTTCTCCTATTGCAACACAAACTGAAAATTTCTTAAACCTTATTTTCTCTTCCTTATCATTAATTAATTTATATATAACAATTAAAAATATAAGAGAAATTCCCATCCAAGTTGATGCAGGCATATTAAATGGTTTACTTGAATAATAATTCTTATCCAAAATATCTCTTGCCATATTTCCTACTGATTGCATATCCATATTCATATTCTCATATTTTGATTTGCCATTAAAAAAAGCTCCGAAAAAAACTTTAAAAATATACGTAATAGGATTCCCATCATATCCTATATATGGTTCTGATTCTTCTATACTGTCATTTGGTATACTTTTATTTAAATTTATTTTGTACCTTGTATATATTTGCCAGCTTCCACAAAATACAATAGAAACTAATAACATTGAAATTATTAAATATAAATTTTTATCTTTTATAAAACTAATAAAATATTCTTTAGTTCTTTTTTTATCCTTAATATTACTTATAAGCACATATATTAGTAAAGTAAAGCACAAAATAACTAATATAAATATTCCTGTTGATTTTGTAAATGCCAAGGCAACTGAAGCAAGTATTAGTTCAAGCCATTTAAATTTATCCTTTACATCCATTGAAAAAAATTCAAAAAATATAAACGCAATTTTCATTCCTATTAATGTGTCCACATATACACTTAAGTAAAATAATGAATCACAAAAAATAGCTGGTATTGCCATAATTATAAAAATTATTGAAGCTAAAACTGTTGCCTTTTTTGTATTTAAATTTTTAAATATGTTTAACATAAAAGAAAAGCCAAGCATATTAATTGCAAATAGTTCAATTCCTTGACTATAAACACCTAGAATTTTGCAGAAAAAATATTGTAAAATAGTTGGAAATGGTGGATATAGTCCACTTGGAGAGCTAAACATTGCTGTTGAGTTTGGATTAGTTATAAAGTCATTTAAGTAGACCATATTTTTATTAACCATACTCCAATTTATGAATTCATCCCAAATTGAAAACGCCTTGTTAAACGTAGTTATTGCAAATACTATATATAAAATTGTAAAAAATATATTTCCTGATGAATATATTTTATTTATAATATCATTCCATTTTCTTTTCTTAATATATATTATAGAAGAAATTATACCAAGTAAATTAAACAATAATACAATGAAATAAATACCCAGTTTTAGTTTACCTATTAATCCAAAAATATACATAACTAACATTATTGTTAAAAACGAAGTAACAATTGTTTGTTCTATTTTCTTTTTAAAAACATTTGCGTAAAATAATGCTCCAAACCATATAGTAAAATAAATAATTCCATATTTCATAATCAAGTGATTTTTAATTCCAATAAAAGTAAAAATACATAATACTAACAATATAGGAACTATTGCTTTTATTTTTTCTCTCATTTTTCCTCCATTTACCATTTTATATCTATCTTCAATACATCTACTACAAATCTATATAATTTTACATATATAATAGCTAAATTCATTCTATATAATCTTTGTACAAACCAAATAGCAATAAACTTTATTCCTTTTTTTACATTATGAGAAAAACTTAAAAATTTATTTTTCTTCCATGTTGGAAAGTTCTCATTTAAGTATTTCTTTGTTTCTTTTAACATTTCCGTCATTTTTACGTTTTTATCATATGAAACCATATACATCCAAGATATCCCCAAATGTAAAAAAGCCATTTCATCCATTAAATATTTACATTCTTCATATTTTCCTTTATTTATTAGATTTTCTTTTGTTACTAATAAATATTTTTTTAAATTTTCTATATCTTTTGGTCCAATATTATGTATTTGTGAACTTTGTCTTAAATAATAATGATATAAAACATCTGGTATAAAAGTTAATGTTTCTATTTTATCAAATAAAGCATTTATTAAAAATAATGTATCGTTGCATCCTCTAAAAGGCAAAAACTCTATATCTTTTACCTTTTCTCTTTTATAAATTTTATTCCATAAAGAAGGATTTATATATACTATAAAATCGTCATTATAATCTACTTTTTTAGTCATTGTTCCATATTGAGTCATTTCAACATTTACTTGTTTGCCTGTTTCTAAATCAATTCTATCATAACCAGAAAACGCTATATCTGCATTATTTTTTTCTGCAGCATTATATAACTTTTCAGCCCAAGTTATTTCTGGAATGTCATCGCTATCTATAAATCCTACATATTTTCCTGTTGCCTTTTTTAGTCCATAATTTCTCGCTGACCATTCTCCACCATTTTCTTTATGAAAAACCTTAACCTTGTCAGGATATTTTTCTTTATAACTTTCAATAATTTTTGGTGCAGAATCTGTTGAACCATCATCAACACATATTATTTCTATATTTTCAAGTGTTTGATTTACTAATGCTTCCATACATCTTGGAACATATTTTTCTAGATTATATATTGGTACAACTATTGAAACTTTATACTCTTCCATAATTATTCTCCTTGTTTTTCTTTTAATTCACAGTCAATTAATCTCATCTCAAAATTTTGTTTTGTAGTTTTATTTATATTATCTAATATTAACCCTGATATAAATAATTGCAAGGCTCCTAAGAAAAATAAAACAGATACTATTAATGTTGGCATTCTATTTACAAGTCCAGTATGAGAAAAAGTTACTACAACTGGTATAAACATAGCAAGTCCAATTATTAAAGAAATAACTGCTAATATGTTAAAGAAGCCAAAAGGTTTATAATTCTTATAAAATCCTAAAATTGTTTTTAAAACTCTTATTCCATCTGAAATTGTATTTAATTTTGATACACTTCCATTTGGTCTATCTCTATATTCAATTATTATATTTTCTGACTTTAAATTTTTATCTAATGTATGAATAGTCATTTCAGTTTCTAATTCGAATCCTTTAGATAAAACAGGAAATGTTTTTACAAACTTATAACTAAAAGCTCTATATCCAGTCATAACATCTCTAATATTACTATTGTATATTCTGTTAATTAATGCTCTAACTAATACATTTCCAAAATTGTGAAATAATCTTTTATTTTCTGTAAAATACGTTGATGATAATCTATCTCCAATTACCATATCTATATTATCTTCCAAAACTGCTTTTACAAACTTAGGCGCATCATCTGCTGGATATGTATCATCTCCATCAACCATAATATAACATTTAGCATTAATTTCTCTAAACATTGTTCTTATTACGTTTCCTTTTCCTTGTTTAGTTTCTTTTCTTACTATAGCTCCTGCTTTTTCCGCAATTTCAGCTGTTTTATCTTTAGAATTATTATCATACACATATATTTTTGCTTCTGGCAAACTTTTTTTGAAATCTTTTACTACTTTTTCTATTGTTTTTTCCTCATTATAACAAGGTATTAATACTGCAACTTCATCCATAATCTTCTCTCCTATTTTTTTATATTATCTTTTAATATTGATAGTTCCTCTGTTAAATTTGTAATCACTTTACTTTGTTTAGATACTAATATAGATAAATACAACACATATATTCCTATTATTAATAATCCAGCAAGAACTACAAGTGTATGTGGAAAATATATTCCCAATAATTGAGCAATTTTTGTTATTAAGTTTGGAAATATAGCAAATAATAGTACTATAATTCCAACACTTTCCCATACATAAAACATATTTTTTTCTAATTTTCTATTTCTGTACAATTTTTGAATAATTATAATAAATAATATTATTCCAATAAGAACTAACTCTCTCATACTGTTTTCCTTTCTAAATTATTCACATATTTCTAAAACATTAGAGCAATTATATGCAATTATAGTTTTTTCATATTCATTGTAATTATTTTTTGAAAATATTTCAATTAAATTTCTATCTAATACTTTTTCATTTGATTCTGGACTTTTAAAATTGTAATTTGTAGCTATTTTTGCTTTTAATCTATATAATTTATTTCTTACTTTTTTATTATTTTCTTTTGATATAACAGCCATATTTGCTTTTTTACTTTTAATATTATTTATAAGTTTTTCCACATTAACTTTTGAATTAATATTTAATTGAACTGCTATATCATATCCATTTTCTAATGAATATTTATATCCAAGTTGATAAGCACTTTCTTGTTTTAGTTTATTAATTAAGTTTATAACTTTTATATTATTCTTACTAATATTTCTTAAAAATTCATTGTTTCCTGTATTATTTATAATTAAATAATCATAATTAGAATTAGTATTTTCTATAAAATTATTTATATCATCTTCTTCATTGTTAACAGCTATCATAACTATAGTTTTTTCGTATTTACTGTCCTTTAAATTTATAATTCTTTTATTTTTGGTTTTTATTTGAAAATACAATAATATTACAAAATATAAAGTTATAAAATTTGGATAAAAATATCTTTGATCTTGTGATACAAATATAAATATATATGTTCCCAAATTCAACAACATTGGTAATTCTATTAAAGCATAATCAATTTTTTTGTTTTTAACAACTAAAATTATTATTAAAATTATAGATGCATATAATGGTACTGCTGGTCTATATATTATTTCATATAGTATTCTATTTCCCCATGTATAATTTATATAATTCCTTAATATATTATTTATTGTTTTTGATACAGGTTTTGTATCGTATTTTCCATTCGACATTTCACTTATCCAAGCATTTGTAACAACCACATTATTCATAGGAGCATATTCTTTTATACTCCAATTTATTGAATTTAATTTTATGAAATGCATAACAACTGCTTTTGGTTCTTTTTTTGCATACTTTATAAATATACTTTTGAACTTATCCAAATTTTCCTTAGTTGAACATACATCATAATGAATGTCTGGATTATAATGTATATTAGCTGCAGTATAAGCATTATAGCATTCCTTCCATTCATTTAATTCTAATATAGAGTTTAAAAATTCCTTGTCTTCTTCATCAATCTCAACATCAGTATTTAATATAGCTCCCATAGCATGATACATTGTACCATTAAACGCCCCAAACACATTTGTTCCAGATGATGAATTTGATTTTACTAAAACTTTTCCAGGAATCCCTGCTAATATATACATAATTAAAAACGAAATAATAAACAATAAACTAATTTTTATTCTTCTTTGTTTTATAAAATTTATTATAAGTATTAAAGCAAACATTACAAAACTTACTGCTGGTCCATTGTATCTAAACTTAGCAATACATACAAGTGCTAATGACGTTAATATAATATCTAATATATTAACTTTATAATCTTTTCTTATAAAATTATATACACATATTATTAGTGCTAAAAAAGAGTATGTATATAATATATCTTTCCACAATGTAATTGCATACATAAAGTTTAAAGGAATTATAACAACAATAAATGTTACAATACATTGAATTAATTTATATTTAAATGTACTGTTTTCACTTCTAAGAATTTTACATCCCCAAGTCCAAATTATTGCAAAAACAATAATTTGGAATATTGCAGAAGCTGATACTGTACCAAATATTTTTGCAATATTTCCTATTATAGCTGTATGAAATATTGGATGAGAAGCTCTATAATTTCCAGTTTCTGCCTGTCCCATTTGATCAACACAATCAGATGTCATTATGGCAGGATAGAATCCTAATAATGCAATTCCAAAAACAATTAAAATCATAAAAAATATAATAAAATCTATTTTTTCAATTTTGTTTTTTCTTTCTTTTTTATTTTTCATTTAACTTCCCTTCTTAATTAGTTATTTATAAATTCTTCTATTCTTTTATTAGATTCAGTAATATATTGTTCTTTCCAATTACTATATAATTTCATAACTAATTCTTTATTTTCCAATGTCTTTTTTATTTTTTCGTATATTTCCATAATATCATTAGAATTATTTACAACTATATATTGTTCTAATTCTGTATTTATAAATAAATTGCTATTTTTTCCTACTAGGCATGGAATTCCATTTTCAAAACTTTCTAAAATAATATTAGGTACTATATTTGAATGTGTTATGTTCAAATTTATGTCATTTTCTTTCATTCTTTCTACAATTTCATATTTGGTATTCCAGTTTGTTAGGCCTGATAAAGTTAGATTATATTTTTTTGCTAAGTCTGAAATTCTGTAGTTCAAAGGTGTACAATCTAATTTAGAATTTTCAAATAAACTCACTGCACTTAATTGATTATATATATTCTCTATTTGCCTATCATATTTAAAATACAATCCAATTCTTAAGTTTTCGAAATTTACTTTTTTGTTTTCAACTTCTTTTTTTTCATTTTCTATATTTGTTTTATTTAAATAAAGCAATTTTGCATTATAGCCTTTATTTTTATAAAATTCATATAATTCTTGTTCTATAAATCCTAATTCATCAATATATTCTTTAAAATACATATCTAATATATTTTTATTCACTTCAGAATAATAACCATCGCTTAATAAAATATTATTATAATATACTATATTTTTTATTTTTATTTCTGGTTTTAATTTCTTTAACTCTTGAATAATGTAATTCCATCCTTTTGAATAAGAGTTAAATATTACTAAATTTACTTTAGTTTTCACAATTTCTTTTGCTATCATTTTAGCTTCTTTTTCAGTATATTGTTGTCTAATATCTATTATATTTTTTTCAAACTTTTTATCAAAACACTCTTTAAGTTCTGGATAGTCTGGATCATAAATTGCAATATAATTTTCTTTACATTTTTTTAGATTTTCCTTAATTCTATTTACTCTTTTATTTCTATTAAAATATATTGAATATTTCATTTTGAAATAGTTAAATATATTTTTTATTGTTTTCTTTGTAACATCTCTAACAGTAAAAATGGAATTGATACAGTTATTTAAAAATCCACCTAAGCCTAGTCCAAATTTTCTATATAACCCTATTGTTCTTCTTTCGCCTTTATCAGTCCAAGTTCCATTAAATAAATGTACCATACATGTATTTTTAGTATAAATTTTTTCAGAATAATTATAACTTAATGGATAAAAATAATCTCTTGGATACACATAAACTTCATCATTAAATATTTTTACGCCATTTTCTAATTTTTTCACATGGTATTTTGATATACTTTTAGTAATAATTGCAGGATTTGCATAATTATATATAATATCCACATTAAAATCTTTTATATTATTATAAAAATCTAATATATCTTTTATATATGGATTATTTTTTATGTTTGTCGCTATTACTGCTGTTCCAAAATATCCGCTATCTTCATATCCAAACACAAGATTTTTATCTATTATATCTTCAACATTTTTTAAAATTTTTACATCTGTATCTAAATATAATCCACCTTGTTCATATAAAGCATATGTTCTTACATAATCACTAACAAAAGCCCATTTTTTATTATCATATGCTTGCTTAACAAATGGAACTGAATTAACATCAAATTTTTCTTCGTTCCATTCTATAATTTCATAATCTGGAAGCATTTTTTTCCAAGTCGCTATGCATTTTTTTACATCTTTTGGTAATTTTTTTCCACCAAACCAACAGTAATGTATTTTCTTTATCAATTTTATTCCTCCATTTATTTACCTAAAATTGCTTTTATAAATTGTTTCATATTCACCATTATTTTTCTTACATAATTTAATAATTTTCTCTTTTGTAGCTCTTTTACAACATTTTTATATTCGTTATTTTTTAAGTAATTTAAGATTTTAACTAACATCTCTTTCTGTCTTGCTAAATAATGATTTTGAATATTATTAACTAGATTATTTTTTATTATGTATTCTATAGTATTTCTGTTATTTTCAGAAAAGCCTTTTATATTATTAATAAATTCGTTTTTATTCAAATTGTAATCACTTATAAAATAATCTAACATTCTATCTATTATAAATTCGTTTATAACAAATTCATACTTTTTACATATTTCATTTTCATTATTATTTTTACTTTTTTCTGATATAACTTTGCTTATATTCTCGCATATTTTATAAAAAGCCATTTCTAATGTATTTGTTGCAACAATAGATTTCTCTCTTTGTAAATAATAGTACATTGCATATGGAAGATATTTTATTTTATTTGTTTCTGACAATATAAATGGTGTAACGGCTGTATCTTCATATTCCTTTCCTACTGGAAATCGGTGTTCTGAATACAATTTCTTTTTTATTATCTTGTTACAAGATGAGCCGGAAATTGCACCATTTAATAATCCTGCTAAATAATCTTTTTTATAATCACTATATGCTCTTGATGCATAATCTACGTTTTGTTTATTTTCGAACACTACATATACATCATAAATTATAATTTCATATCCTTCTTTTATATATTCTCTTGCAACTTTATAAAAGTCTTTACTTATGCAATCATCTGAATCTACAACACTTATATATTTTCCTCTTGACATTTCAATTCCAACATTTTTTGTGTCTGCCAAGCCTTTATTTTCTTTTTTAGTATATACAAAATTATCCTTAAATTTTTCTGGCAAATTTTCAAGAAACTTTAAAATAATTTTTTCAGAATCATCTTTTGATCCATCATTTACTATTATAACTTCACAATCTGTATCTATTGCTTCATATACAGATTGCAAGCTTTTTTCTATATATTTTTCAGTGTTATATACTGGCATAATTATAGAAAACAGAAAATTTTTATTCATTGTTTTCCCCCATTTGGTTTATTTTTTTCTACATTTTACTATAATACAACTATTTTTGCAAACATTATAAAAAAAATATCAAAATTTCTTACTTTTTATAATTCCCGGAATATATAAAGCTACAATTAATACTTTATTAAGAATATTTTTTACACTTTTAATATTCAACTTTTTATTTGTTAAGTAGCTAAATAATATGTAGTGCTTTATAACATAAAGTCTTTTGCTAAACTTAACTCCAGTCATATCTTTTTTCAATATTTCTTTAAAATATTCGTAGTATCCATATGGATTTTCTTTAAATATATTCTTTATATTTTTAGTATATCCGTCTTTTTGATATTCACATATCATTATCGGTTCATTTATGCACTTTATTTTGTATTTTTCATCTAATTTATGATGAAGTCTTGCTTCTGTTCCAAACTTTTCATTTTTTTCTAATTTGTACTCATATCGTTTTCTAACATCTGAAAAATATACTAAAGCTTTTTCTCCATTTTCCCCTTCTTTAAAATACAAATCAAACATAGTTGTTTTTTCATATTTGAATTCTTTACCTATATTATTTCCATCTTGGTCAAATTTCAAAAAGCACATTGCATATAGTTCTTTATCTGTTTTGCATTTTTCGTATTCTTCATTTATTAATTTAAAACTATTATCTGCAAAAAAATCGTCTGAATCGCACTCTACAATTAAATCTCCCGTTACTCGTTTCATTAAATTGTTTAATGCTTTCATTTTTCCGCTATTTTCTTGAAAATAATATTTAATTCTCAAATTTGGATATTCTTTAAATTTACCTACTACCTCTTGAGTATTATCCATTGAGCCATCATCCATTATTAACCATTCTATTTGTATATTATCTTCTAAATTTCTAGCTATGCTGTCATATAAACGTGGTAGCAGTTTTACCCTATTATATGTTGATGTTAATATTGAAATTTTCAGCATTAAGAATTCCTCCTTTTTTATTTCTCATATTTCGGGCGGACAGAGGCGTCCGCCCCTACAGTGTCTGACATTAATTTATAATATAATTATAATAAATTTATAAATTCAATCATTCTTCAATTAATTTACAAATTTGTTCAATTATATTTCTGTTGTCATATTGTTCTTGTGAATGTTCTTTTTTAAGGTTATTACCATTATTCATTAATATATTTTTTAAACCTTCATAAATCCCTTCTTCTGTGTTTTCGAATATTTTACTTTTATTGTAATTTTCTACTGTTTCTCTTGCTGCTGTATTTGTTATTAAAATATATTTATCTAATATTTTTGCTTCTTCTAATACCATTGGGTATCCTTCAAAATATGTTAGTAAACAAAAGTAATCCGCTTCTTTTATATATGGATATGGATTTTCCTTTTTACCTAGCAAATGAAATGTAGCTTGTACATTTTTTTCCTTTATTAAGCTTTCTAGTTCTGCTTTTTTTGGTCCATCTCCTATTATATAAAAATTATGTATTAAACCATTTTCTATTAATTTACTATGTACATTTATTAATCTATCTACTGCCTTTTGCTCAACTAATCTGCATACAGATACAAAATTTGTTGTCTTCTCATCAAAATCAACTTCAACTTTACTATTTGATTTTTTTAAAACTTCATATGTTTCTATAAAATTATATATAACTTTTTTATCATTTTTTGTTTTATATTTACTCTCAAATTTCTTTAAGTTATCATTACTAACAAATACAAGCGTACCATACTTTTTGTATATGAATTTATCAACAAAAGCTTTCAACTTAGATTTAAAGCTTTTACCAAATACTTTTGAAATATCATTATGAACCCATGCAATTTTTCTTTTTTTATCTTTTCCAACAGAAAAAATTCTTGTAATTGGACCTTCCAAAAAAGCTATTTCTTTGTCAAACTTTCTCCATATATATGTTTTATATAAAAACTTCGTACTAAATAATATTTTTAGAACCATATACTTTTGTTCAAATTTACTTAATTCATCATATCTTTTTTTGCATATATGTATTAATTTTATTTTATTAGATAATTCCTTTTCTAGTTCACCACCAGCATACAGACAAAAAATTGTAACTTCATATCTATAACAAAGTCTATTTGCTATATCTACTAAAGTTCTTTCTGCTCCACCAAGTGTTAAACCAGTAATACCAAAAACAATCTTCTTCATTTATCTACCTCAAATTCTTATAGAACACAATTAATTTATATTTTAAAACAAGTTCTACCCGACTATTACATATAATTAGAGACCGTGGCTCAAAAGTATGAATATTTTATCTGTCTTAAAACGTTTGGAGAACGGAATTTTAAAATAAAATTAATTGTGTTATTTATAATAAATTTATTATAAATTTATTAATAGATTTTAAATACAAATTTTTAAATGATTTTGTACTATTTAAATATTTATTCTGTTTCCACTGAGGAAACTTTTTATTTAGATTTTGCCAAGTTAATTTTATCAATGCTTTCCTTACTTTTCTATCCTTTACTTTTATAATTCTTTTTAATGAACTGCATAGTAAAATTCTTGTATAAGAATATTCTAATTCACTTCTATATTCGTTAAAAATATTATTTTCTATATAATAGTTCAAAACATTTTCCCATATCTTAAATATTTCACCTGTTCTTTCGTTTTGAGTATTTGCTATTGAACTTTCTCTTTGTATATAATGTACAAATACCTCTTTTACAAATGAAATTTTATTCAAATGTGGTACTAATTTGTAAAAAAATTCAATATCTTCATATCTTAATCCTTCAGGAAATGTAATTTTTGTTTTTTCTATAATATCTTTTTTTATAATTTTATTCCAAGCTACTACTCTCGCCTCTACGATAGCTTCCTTTTTATTAGAATATACTTTTCCTATGTCTTCTCTTTTTTTATTAGGGTACTCCCATATGAAATCGCACTCTACCATATCGCTTTTTTCTTCTATTGCTTTATTGTACATTTTTTCATACATAGTAAGTTCAACATAGTCATCTGAATCTACAAATCCTATATACTCACCTTTTGCATATGGTATTCCATAATTTCTAGCACTTGAAAGTCCTCCATTTTCTTTTTCAAGATATACTATATTTTTATATGTATTTATATATTTTTGTATTTTTTCTTTTGAACCATCTGTAGAGCCATCATTTACTATAATTATTTCAATATCTTTCAATGTTTGATTTACAAGTGAATCTAAACATCTTTCTAAATATTCTTCAACATTATACACTGGAACTATAACACTTACTTTAGGCATTTTTTATTTCTCCATCTTTTAAATTTTCATCAAAGAATTCCTTGTACTGCAATGAGATTATTTTCCAATCCCATTTTTTTATTTGTTCCAAATTTTCCTTTGATAATTCTTCAAAGTATTCTTTGTTTTCTATCAACTTTTTCATTTTACTTTTTAAGCATTCTTTCGTTCTTTCTTCCATTATAAATTCTTTTTGTTTTTCTCCGAAGGCTTCAGGCACAATGCCAACATCTGTTGATATAATAGGTATTCCACATGCCATTGCTTCTAATACAGGAGCTGGTGTTCCTTCTGTTTTCGATGCACATATATATACATCTATACTATTGTAATATTCCGGCATTTTTTCGTGAGGAATCATTCCTTCATTTCTATCTGCAAATTTTTCCTCAATATTGTATCCTTCTTCTTTTAGCTCTTTAATAGCTGGTTTTATAATATTATTTAAGCCTTTTAAATCTGCATCATTTTCTGAATCTGTAAATTTGCTATTTCCTGCCCAGCCTATTCTTATATTATTATCTTTTCTTCCTTCTTTTTTCTTATAAAACATATTTAAATCTACGCCATCATGTATAACACATTTAGGACTTTTTATATTGGGAATATTATTATATATCTCTTTAAGTTTTTGGGATGTTACGATATAATTTTTTACATTTGATAAAATTAATTCTGTTGTTTTTTCTTCATCTTCAGTTAAGAAAAGGTGATCACATATAGTTGTTGTAATTATATTATTTGATACAAACTCATTAGAAAATTCTTTGAATTCATAGCCTAAATTTTTAATATAGTCTTTTGCAAAGTCACTATAAAGCCAATATATATGCCCTCTCCATAAAAAATGGATTAAATCATATTTTTTAGATAAAATCATTATTTTTACTATGTTATCTTTGAACATTTCTAACGTAACTACATTTATATCATAGAACTCTTTTAAATTTTCTTTTAATTTATAAGCAATATTTCCTAAGGCCCATTCTTCATTATCAACAACTAATAATATTCTTTTTTTCATTTTTATTTTCTCCTAATAATATTATTTAACTTATTCGCAAACTTGTAGGTTCTTGAGTATTTTATTTTTTCTAATTCACTATAAGTTTTTTCATACTCATTTTTTAAATATATGTTATCTTTTCTCAAAACTTCATATTCTTCTTGTAGTTTTTTCATTTTTGATAATAAAATTTTATTTTCTTCTTCTAATTCCAAATTTATTATCTCTGTTTTTTCTTCTCTAGACATTTTCATACATTCACCTCATTTTCAAATAAAGTTTTATACTAATATTTAATAAAATCTTTTTTATTAATTGTTTTAAATTTCTTGCTTTTATGTTTTTTACTATTTTTCTCTTTTTTATTTCTTTAATATACTCTTTTTGCTCTGTTCTGCCTAGTTCATTAGTCTTTAATAATATGCAATTTGTATAAAACATTTTTATATTTTCTTTTGTTTTTTTCTCTAAATTTATGTTTTTAATTTCTTTTAGCATATTATCATAATGTTTTAGTAAATCATAAGCTTTTCTTACATTTTTTGTTTTGTCTGTAACAATACTATTTTCTCTTTGAATATAGTAATAGCCATAAATTTCTGTTGATACAACAGTTTTAGCTTTTGCAATTACTATAGGAGTTAATCCAAAATCTTCATGATATAAATTTTCTGCATACTTAAAATTGTTTTTGGTCCAAAATTCTTTTCTATATAAGTATAACCAAGCTGGTTCAATTAGTATATCTTTTGAATATAATTTGTTAAACGCTTCTTCTCCAGTACATACTTCAAAGATTGGTCCACAAATTCTCTCTATTTTTCCATCTTGATATTTTTTTATGGTTTTAAATTTTATTAAATCTATATTTTTATCTATATACTCATCTAATTTTGAAAATAGTTCTTTATCTATATAATCATCTGAATCTACAAATGCAATATACTCTCCTTTTGCTTTTTCTAATCCATAATTTCTAGCACTAGATAATCCTCCATTTTCTTTTTTATAATATTTAACCATCTCTGGATATTTGTTTTCGTAATCTTTAATTATTTCTTCAGAATGGTCATTAGACCCATCATTAACCACTATGATTTCTATATTTTTCATAGTTTGATTAATCAATGAGTCTAAACATTTTTTTATATATTTTTCAGTATTATATACAGGTACTATTACACTTATTTTATACATAATTATTACCTTTTTTCTTTTTATAATTCTTCTGCAAAGCTTTTTTGTAATTTATTAAATATAGCATAACCAACAACAAATAAAGCTACAGATATTGCAAATATAATTGCTAATGTTTGAAGCTCAGGCATTCTTTGATAATAAAAAATGTCTCTATACGCATTTAATATATGTGCCATAGGATTTAAAGTTATTATAAAAGAAAAATTTGCAGGTATTGTATCTGCTGAATATGCAATAGGTGTTGCATAAAATAACATCATCATTGCTATGCTTATTAAATGTTCTAAGTCTCTTAAAAAGACTGTTGCACTTGATACTATAAAGGCTACTCCTACTGAAAATATATATTGTATTAAAAGTATTATAGGATAAAATAATATATATTTAGATATTCCCATTCCTGAAAATAGTACAAATGCCAAAATTATTATTGTTGAAATTAAAAAGTTTACTAATTGACTTGTAACAACTGATATTGGTAATATTTCTCTTGGGAAATATACTTTTTTTACAATATCAGCATTATTAATTATTGTTCCAGTTGATTGTGTAACTATTGTAGTAAAATAGTTCCATGGTATTAATGCTACACACAAGAATATAACATAATGATCTTGTGTATTTCTAAGTATTAAAGGAAATATTATTGCATACACTGCAAGTTGTAATAATGGATATAAAAATGACCATAATACACCTAAAAATGAATGCTTATATTTTCCTCTAATTTCTTTTTTTATATTTGTTTTTAATAATTCTCTATATTGATATATATTTTTAAACATTTCTATCATAATATTTTTCCCTTCTATGCTGTAACTTTTAAATATTCTGGAACAACTTCTTTTGCAGTTCCATCCATTTTTATTTTTCCGTTGTAAAGCCATACTGCTCTATCGCAAAATCTTTCAACAGCTCCCATTGTATGTGTAACTATTACAATTGTTTTTCCTTCTGCTTTTAATTCTTCTATTTTTTTGAAACATTTTTCTTGGAAATGTTGGTCACCAACAGATAATATTTCATCAACTAATAAAATTTCAGCATCAACATTTATTGCAACAGAGAACGCAAGTCTCATATACATACCAGATGAATATGTTCTTACTGGGTTATCTATAAAATCTTTTAATTCTGAAAATTCTATTATTTGTTCTAATCTAGCATCTATTTCTTTTCTTGTTAATCCAAATATTGAAGCATTAAAATAGATATTTTCTCTTCCAGAAAAGTCTGGATGAAACCCTGCTCCCAACTCAAGAAGTGATGTAAGTTTTCCTTTTGTTTCAATTGTTCCTTTTGTAGGATAAATTATTTTAGTCATTAATTTTAATAGTGTAGATTTTCCACTTCCGTTTGTGCCTATTAAACCTACAACTTCTCCTTTTTTTATATCTAGGCTAATATCATCTAAAACTGTTCTTTCTTCTTTGTTTTTTGACCTATTCCAAAACAACAATTTTTCCTTTATTGTATTTGTTTTGTCAAAATAAACATTGAATTTTTTTGTTACATTTTTAACACTAATAACTGTTTGATTATCTTTATTCATTATTTTTTCTCCCTTAGTTTTTGTATCTTTGATATTATAACACACAAGACAAGTATGTCAAATTGCTAATTAATGATTTTTTCTAATTTTTGTATATTTATTTCGTTATACTTCTTAAAATCAAATTTTTCTTTATTTTGTATTTTAGAGTTTATTACCATTTCCATGTTTTTAGCAATATTATTTATATCTTTACTTGTAATAATTCCATAGTTATTACCAATTATTGTTTCGCTATCTGATACATTAGTTGTTATTACAGGTAAATTTAATATCTTAGCTTCATTATAAACCACTGGAAACCCCTCATATTCCGATGTTAATATTAAATAATCACTTACTTTAAAATATGGATACGGATTTTTCTTTTTACCTAAGAAAATAACATACTTCTCTAACTCATAATCTTGCACCATTTTAGTATATTGTTTTTTATCTTTTCCATCTCCTATAATTATTACCTTGAATTGTACATTTTTTTCCTTTAATATTTTTGCACTTTCAATAATTCTGCTTACTTTTTTATCTTTTTCAGTAAGTCTTCCAACATATAAGAAAGTAGTTGTATTATCTTCTTTCTTTCCTGTTATATTTTCTTCAGAAAGTTTTAATATTTTATTGTAGTCAATTATATTATTTATTACTATACTTTTTTCTCCAAACTTTGCAAATTGTTCTATAAAAGCATTTTTAGCATCATTTGATACAAATATTATTTTTGAAAATTGTTTAATATTTAATTGTTCAAAAAATTTATTAAATCCATTTTTATCATTGTTAAAAAGAGTCATATAATTTGAATGTACCCAAAGTACACTATTTTTTGAAGCTGTTCTTGCAACAAATGAACCTGGCAAAGAATATGTAGCATAGCTCGCTGAAAAATCGAATTTATTTTTATATTTTAATATAAATTTTGTTCTTTTTGCTAGGTTTATAATTTTTCTTAAAAAAACATTTTTATTATTACTAGGTGAGTATTCTATAATTTTTATTTTTTTATCTATATCTTCTAAAAATATTCCTTGTTTTTTTTCTAAAACAAGTGTTATTTCATATTGTTTTTTAGCAAGTTCATTTAGAAGCGTAACTAATGCTGTTTCTATTCCACCAACATCTAATGAATATGCTGAAAACAGTAACTTTTTCATTTATTTTACCTCATATAATTTTCTTTTGTAGATTTTATCTTGAAACACTATATTTGTCAAGAAAAATAGACACGTTCCTCACGTGTCTACCTTAATTTTATATTTCCATTTGTGTTCCTAAAAAATTTGCTGCAGATTGTGCAACTTTCTTTTCTACATCATTCATTTTTGTTCTTGGCTCTTTTGATATTAATATTACTGTTCCAATGGCATCTCCATCTGAAATTATAGGATATACTATTTGTGAATTGAATTTTCTTTCTTTGTTATCATTCTTTACTATTGGAACTGATACATCGTTGTTTTCGTTACTTGTATATACTTCTTTGTCTTCCATTATTTGTTCTACTTCTTGACTTAAATTTTGTTCTAATAATTCTTTCTTTGCTCCACCTGATACAGCAATTACAGTATCTTTATCTGTTATGCATGCAATGTGTCCTGTTGTTTTTGCAAGTGTTTCTGCATATCCTATTGCAAACTCTGAAAGTTCGCCTATTGGAGAATATTTCTTTAAAATTACTTGACCTTCTCTATCTGTAAATATTTCAAGAGGGTCTCCTTCTTTTATTCTTAAAGTTTTTCTTATTTCTTTTGGTATAACAACTCTACCTAAATCATCAATTCTTCTTACAACACCTGTGGCTTTCATAAATTTCCTCCTTTTATTTTTGCTCTTTTTTTATGTCTATTTTTATTTTGTCAAAAAAGGAAATTTTTATTCAAAAATTATTTTTCTTTATTCTTCTCTTCTTCCTAAGAATGGTGTTTTATATTTATCTAAAATATAACCCAATTCTTTAGAAAAGTCTTTTAACATTACAATTTTTATTGATATGTCTTTTCCGTGGATGTATTCGTCCATTATTTGTTTTAGTTGTTTTATGTTTTTCATTTCTGGTTCTATTTCTTTTGTGTATTTTTCTGCTCTTTTTACTAGTTTTTCTTTTATTGTTACTATATCTTCGTTGCTTGCACATGATATTCTTTGGAATATTTGGTATGCGTCGTAATATTTGAATATTGGAACGTTCATACATTCTTTGTCAAATTTTTCGTAGAATACTTCCATTTTCATTGGGATGTATTTGAATATTTCTTCTGCCTTTTCTCTAAGCATTTTTTCTCTTAAATTTAAGTTTAATTCATTAAATTGTTTTAGAATTTCTTCCATATCTTCATTCATTTCACCATCTACAGTAATTTTAGCTAATTCTTCTTCAACATTATCACAGTATTTAGATTTTAGCGAAGATATATTCATACCGTTTAAAAATACGCTTTTTATTGTTTTTGTATCATACATAATTAAGCCTTTTTTTGCAAAGTAGTTGAAGTATGCGTATAGTTTAACTACATCTATTAATTCTAATTCTCCATTTTTTACGTTGTTTAATATAGCATCCATTGCAGGTGCAAATTGGTCGTCTGGTATTTTCCAGTATTCTTCTGTAAGTAATCTTTTATATGCTGGAAGTTTGTCTAAATCTACTGTATTTATAATAACTTCCATATCTCTTTTAAATGTTTTCATATCAAAAATACGTGTACGTACATATTTTTCAATAAATTTGAAGAATCTATATTCAGCTTTAAAATTATAATAATAATTACTATCAAATTCTTTTATATAGAATTGTCTATTATCTGATAATACTCTTGATGATACTAAAATTGATTTATATTCTTCATTGTTCTCTATATTTATAAATTTATCCTTAGTAATTTTTCCTGCTTTTATTTCGAAAGAAACTGCTATTGTGAAAATAAGCATTGTTTGCATAACTCTATTGCTTGTATTAGGGTAATTTTTGCTTACCATTTCATATATTTTTTTGAAGTCGTTTAATGCATGTTTTAATATACGTAAATTTCGTGTTCCACTTTTATTAAATGTTGAAATAATTAAGCCTGTATTTTCTCTTAAAAATCTTATTAATTCTGGATAGTTTTCATATCTCATAAGAAGCCCATTTATTATATAATTAAATTCTGGTGAATATTCAAATGTTTCTCCTATTAATTTTTCTTTTATTCGTTCATATTCGTTTGCTTTATCGAAAACATATTCTATTTTATCTTTTATTTGCTCAACCATCGGTCTATCCGTTTTGGTTAAAGCACCTTCTTTATCTAAAAGATAGGTTGCAATAAAGGTTTTCATTTCTACATTTGAATTTTTTATTTTTGTAGATAGTTCTTTTTCATTACATATAATAATTGTTTTTATATGGTCATGTTCAACGAAATTATTTATATATCCTAAAATATCTATAACATCTACATTTGCTCTTTCTAGGTCATCAAAACACAATATTTTATCATCTGTAGAGAAAAATTTAGCATAATCTATTTTATCTCCATTTTGTGTAACTCCAAAAAAGTTTGCCATATCAAGACCTGTTTTAGCATATTCTGGAATTGAAGTTTGTCCATGTGAATTCATATATTTTCTTAAATTTTTATCCATTAGTTGTGTTGTTTCTATAAATATTTTTTTGCTTATATCTTCTAGGTTAGAAATACCATACAAAGACATATAAATTGTAGTATATTGCTTACCATTTATTTGCATAGATTCTATTTTATTACGTACTTTATGGTTCCAAAAATAAGTTTTTCCGCTTCCCCATTCGCCATTTATCATTATTGCATAATCTGTATAATCTGACCTTATATAATCTAAAATGCTTTCAACTAAATCTTCCATATGTATTCCTCCTATTTTTAATCTTTTGCTATTGTTATAATTCCAATTTGCTTTGCACCTGCACTTTTTAATAATTTGCTACATTCTTTAGCGGTACTTCCTGTTGTATATACATCATCTAATATAACTATTTTCTTATTTTTTACTTCAGTTTCATTTTTTATAGCGTACGCTCCTTTTAAATTATTTTTTCTTTCTGCTTTATTTAATGTACTCTGTGGAACTGTATTTTTTATTTTAAAAAGAACGTTGTTATTTAGTTCTAAACTTTCAATATTGCCCGCTAATTCCTTTGCTATAAGCAATGTTTGGTTATAGCCTCTTTCTTTAAACCTTTGTTTAGAAATTGAAACTGGAATGATTATATCATAACTTTTTATAAATCTATATATTTTTTTATTTTTTAATATAATTTTGGCAAAGAAATTGTATAAATATGCTTTATCTCTAAATTTGTAATGTATAATTTTTTCTCTTATTATTCCTTTATAGTCAAAAATATATAAATGCTTATTATAATAATTATTTTTTACATTTATAATTTTCACTTTTTCTATTTTATATAAATTATTTAAGCAATTGTTACAAATTGCTTCTCTCGAAATTTTATTGCATATTCCACATTTTACAGGGAACAAAAAGTTCAAAAAATCCATTACGCACATCCTTTCTGCCCCCTTAATATATATAATGTTTTATTTGGGCGGACAGAGGCGTCCGCCCCTACAATTGCATTAATTTATATGCAAGCCCTGTATTTCTATTTTTATTATTATCATTATTAATCATATAATCAATTGTTCTATTGCTACCAATAATTATTAACAGTTCTTTTGCTCTTGTTATACTTGTATATAATAAATTTCTTGTTAATAGCATTGGATATGCTGGCGGAATTGCTATTATTACAACATCAAACTCGCTCCCTTGAGATTTATGTATTGTAATACTGTATGCATGCTCTAATTGGTCTAAATCTGAATATAAATACCATGCTGTTTTTCCATCATCAAATTTTACTCTTATTTGTTTTTCTTCTTCATTAACCTTTTGAATTCTTCCAAGTTCACCGTTAAAAATTCCTGTTCCATTTTCTTCTTGCTTTTCCCAATATAAGTCGTAATTATTTTTAGTTTGCATTACTCTGTCGCCTTCTCTAAAAATAATTTCTCCACTTTTCTTTTCTCTTTTTCCAACTACAGATGGGTTAAGTTCTTTTTGCAATACTTTGTTTAGTTCTTTTGTGCCTAACATTCCTCTTTTAGTTGGCGTTAAAATTTGTATATTGTCAAAAAAGTTATAGTTTCCGTAATTTTGTAATCTTCCTTTGCATAATGAAACTAATTCATATAGCATTTTTTCTTGGCTATTTTCATTTATATAGAAAAAATCTTGCTTTAATTCATCTTCTGATTCATTTGATTTTATAAATTGATTTCCTTCATTTACTCTATGTGCATTTAATATTATTTTACTTTTTGCAGCTTGTCTAAAAATTTCATTTAAGTGTATTGTTTCAATTGCTCCAGATTCTATTATGTCTTTTAAAATGTTCCCTGGTCCTACAGACGGTAATTGGTCTGCATCTCCTACTAAAACTAATTTTGTTCCCAAATACACTGCCTTTAGTAAATAATTCATTAAAAACATATCTACCATAGATATTTCATCTACAACAATTACATCTGCATCTATTGGTGTAATATTACTATTATTTACATTTTTTACATCGTCTTCTATTTTTCCAATTTCTAAGAGCCTATGCAGAGTTTTTGCTTCTTCTCCTGTGGTTTCTGTAATTCTTTTGGCTGCTCTACCAGTTGGAGCACATAACACAACTTTTTTTCCATGAATTTTATAAATATCTATTAATGTTTTTATTATTGTTGTTTTACCTGTTCCTGGTCCACCTGTAATAACTGTTACGTTATTTTCATTTACTTTTTTTATTGCTTCCTTTTGTTTTTCAGATAGTTGTATTGAATTTGCTTTTTCTGCTTTTTCAAGTTCTATTTCAAAATTATTAATTCTTTTTATATTTTTGGAATTTTGTAGTGTTAATAGTTTTTGAGCTATATTGTTTTCTGCGTCGTAAAAATATTTTAAATATACCCATTCTTCTTCATTTCTTTTTTCTATTTCAATTTCTTCTTTTATTAATAATTCTCGCAAAGCTTCTTCAATTATATCTGTATTTACGCCTAATAAATCGCTTACATATTTTATTAAATTTTGTTTTAATGTACAACAATGTCCATTTAAACTTATTTTTCCTAAACTAAATTTAACTCCACTTTTTACTCTTTTTGAGTTATCTAAGGACATTCCTAAGTCTAATGCCATTTTATCTATTTTTTTAAAATCAACATTTTGAATTATATCAACTAATATATATGGGTTGTTTTCTATTTCTTCTATTGTGGCAGTTCCTAGTTCTTTATATATTTTTTTTGCACTCGAAACATTAATTCCAAACTTCTCTAAAAATCCAACTATTTGCCATAGCTCCCAGTTTTCTACAAATTCTTTACTCATTTCTTCTGCTCTTGCTTCTGTAATTCCTTTTATTTGAGCAAGTTTCTTTGGTTCAAATTTAAAAATATTTATTGTGTCTTCCCCAAAAGTTGCAACAATTCTTTTAGCTATAGAAGGTCCAATTCCTTTAATTGTTCCATTTGCTAAATAACGTTCTAAAGCATCTAAGGTTTGTGGCATAAGCTTTTCAAAGGTTTCTATTTTAAATTGTTCTCCATATTCTTGGTGAACAATATGCTTTCCAAACATTTTTAAAGTATCTCCAATATTAATAAATGGAAGATATCCTGTTACAGTTATTTCTTCGCCTTCATTTGTTTCTACAACAGCAATAGTATAACTATTTACATCATTTTGAAAAATAAATTCAATTATTTGACCTTGTAATTCTTCCAATTTTTTCCTCTTTTCTTCATCTCTTTTTCATTTTGCCATTGTATCATTTAACCTTAAAAAAAGCAATTAAAATTAATAAACCTAAAGAGTAATAAGTTACAGTTTATAAAAAATAGTGGTCGACGTTCCCTGTCGACCAGCATGTTTTTGGTTTCTGTTTGATGTGAGATGTTTTTAATTTTATATTAACTTATTTAGCTCTATAGCACTTTTATATTTACTACTTAAGTAGGTAATTACTGCATATCCATTTTCTAAGTTTTTCTTTATTATATCTTCTGAATTTCCATCTAAAACCACACAACTACTAAAAAATCTTCCAGAATAATGTATGTTTTTTTCTGTGTGTATTATATTGTTTTCAGTTGAATTTTCGTCTATTGCATTACATCCTTCATATCCAGATATAAATGATGAGCCTCCGGCACCTGCTTCACACCCATCTGCATAATCACTAGTTGTACCTCCATAATATCCGGCTCCCGCTCCACCTACTCCGATCTGAATCTCCTACTCCATATCCATCTTGTCCTATTCCAAATTTGTAACCTGAATTTTGAGTTCCTGGTATAGAACTTACTCTATTAGTTAATCCTTCAAGACCTCCTCCTGCTCCTCCAGAAGTTGCCCAAGATGAACCTCCGTCCTCCTGCTGCTACCATAATTCTCGATTTTAAACTTTCAAAGTTATTCCATTCTCCTGAAATTAATCTTATATCTGTTGCGCCTCCTCCGGCACCTGCTGCTTCATCATCTGAATGATCCCAAGTTCCAAGTCCGCCTCCATTATATCCTCCTTTTGCGTCTTTTCCTACAACTGCATCTGCACCGTGACCGCCTACATAAACATATAATTTTTCTCCTTTTTTTAATTCTATTAAACCTGATATATATCCTCCATTTCCACCTGATGCACCTATACTCCCATTAATTCTTGAATATCCTCCCTTTGCTCCATAACATTCTATTTTATAATATCCTGTTTTGGGCACATCATATTCTTCATAATTATTTTTAAAATTAAATTCTGTTTTTGAAAAGGTTTCTTCCTCAAAATCTTTTCCCAAAAATTGTATTGAAGCATATCCATTTTGTGTATTTATTCGTGGAATTTTAGTATCATTTCCATCATACATAATAGCTTTCATAAATTTTTTCCCAGAATAATGTATGTTTTTTCCTGTGTGTATTATATTGTTTTCAGTTGAATTTTCGTCTATTGCGTTACATCCTTCATATCCAGATATAAATGATGAGCCTCCAGCACCTGCTTCACAATTATCTGCATAATCACTAGTTGTGCCTCCATAATATCCGGCTCCCGCTCCACCTACTCCGATTTGAAACTCCTACTCCATATCCATCTTGTCCTATTCCAAATTTGTAACCTGAATTTTGAGTTCCTGGTATAGAACTTACTCTATTAGTTAATCCTTCAAGACCTCCTCCTGCTCCTCCAGAAGTTGCCCAAGATGAACCTCCGTCCTCCTGCTGCTACCATAATTCTCGATTTTAAACTTTCAAAGTTATTCCATTCTCCTGAAATTAATCTTATATCTGTTGCGCCTCCTCCGGCACCTGCTGCTTCATCATCTGAATGATCCCAAGTTCCAAGTCCGCCTCCATTATATCCTCCTTTTGCGTCTTTTCCTACAACTGCATCTGCACCGTGACCGCCTACATAAACATATAATTTTTCTCCTTTTTCTAAATATATTACTCCAAATGTATATCCGCCATTACCTCCTGTTGCACCTATGCTCCCATCAATTCTTGAATATCCACCTTTTGCTCCATAGCATTCCATTTTATAATATCCTGAATCTTTCGCTTCAAATTCTTGATATTCTCCTGTATATTCAAATTTTTCTTCTGCACCAATTTCTTGTGTATAATTATTTTCATCCGAAGATTCGATTTTTCCTACTAATTCTACAACTAATTTATCATCTATTTTAAATTTGTATCCTTTATAATTTACATATATAAAGTCTGAATTGGAAAAATCTTGATTTGCATTTTCAATTTTCGTATTATCAGGCATAAATAAAGAATATTCATCAGATTTTAATAATTTTTCAATTATATCTTTTAATGTTGCCTGTCCATTTTTTTCTGTTTGAATATCCAAAACTTTTATTCTTAGTTCTTCTAATGCTTGACTTTTATTTGTTTCTTCTTTTGATATATTTGCTTTTTCAAGTATTCCATTTTCTCCTATAACCATGTTTAGGGTTACACCTGCTAAGATTAGCAATACAATTATTGTTATTATTAGAGCAATTAAGGTAATGGCAGAATTAGACGTTGGACGTTGAAAGTTTGAGGTTAGATTGTTTGATTTTATTTTACCGAATATTTTTATATCATTTTTATTTTGCGGGCGGACAGAAGCGTCCGCCCCTACAGCGTTTAATTTAATTTGTGTTAATGTTTCAATTAAATATTTATTTCTTATTTTGGTACCACAATTTGAGACATTTTTAAAAATGTCTCTTGCATATTTTATATTTTTGTTTTTATTTAAAACACCTGTGTGTATGTATGTGTGTACAGTTTCAACGTTTTTAGCGATTTTTATCAATTTTTATCTTCCTCTCTTTTGTTTTTGCTCACAGCATGCTGTGACCTTATATTTTATTTTTCATTTGTATTTTACTTTAAATATTTTTTTATTGCAATAGCTTTTTATTTCCTTTGTTTAACTGCTTCATATATTACAATTCCTGCTGAAACTGAAGCATTTAATGATGTTACTTTTCCTTTCATTGGTATTTTTACTAAAAAGTCACAATTTTCTTTTACTAGTCTACTCATTCCAAAACCTTCGCTTCCAATTACTATTGCAAGTGAACCTTTTAAGTCTTGATTATAATAGTATGTATCTGTGTCCATATCTGTTCCACATATCCATACTCCATTTTCTTTTAAGTAATTTATTGTTTCATTTAAATTATTTACTCTTGCAATTTTCATATGTTCTACTGCCCCTGCTGAGGTTTTGTTTACAGTGCTATTTACAGATGCAGCTCTTCTTTTGGGTATTATTACTCCATTGCATCCTGCTGTTTCAGCAGTACGTATTATTGAACCTAAATTATGTGGGTCTTCTATTCCATCTAATATTAAAATAAAAGGATCCTCCTTTTTACTTTTTGCATCTTCTAAAATATCTTCTACCTCGCAATATTCAAATGGAGGCACAATTGCAATAACCCCTTGACAATTTTCTGTTTGTGCCATTTCTTCTAATTGTCTTCTTTCTTTTTCTACAATTACTACTCTATTTTCTTTTGCCATTGCTATTATTTTGTTTATAGAACCGTGCTTTTCACCTTTTGCAATAAATATTTTATTAATATCTTTTCCAGATTCTAAAAGTTCTATAACAGAGTTTCTTCCTTCTACTTGATCATCATAAGTCTTTTCTTCTTTATAATTTGATTTTTTAAATTGATTATTTTTCATTACAAATTTCCTTTCTTATTCTTCATCTAATTTTAAAACAGATAAAAATGCTTCTTGCGGTATTTCTACATTTCCTATTTGACGCATTTTCTTTTTACCTTTTTTCTGTTTTTCGAGTAATTTTTTCTTTCTTGTTATGTCTCCACCATAACATTTTGCAAGTACATCTTTTCTCATTGCTGAAATTGTTTCTCTTGCAATTATTTGTCCACCAATAACTGCTTGTAATGGAATACTAAATAATTGTCTTGGAATTACTGTTTTTAATTTTTCTATCATTTTCTTTCCACGAACATAACTATTGCTTCTATGAACCATAAATGATAGTGCATCTACACTTTCTCCATTTACATGAATATCCAGTTTTACTAAGTCTGACCTTCTATATTCTTTAAATTCATAATCAAATGAAGCGTATCCTTTTGTTTTTGATTTTAAATTATCAAAAAAGTCGTAAATTATTTCATTTAATGGCATTTCATAGGTTATTGTAACTCTAGATTCATCTAGATATTCCATACCAATGTATATTCCACGTCTGTTTTGGCATATTTCCATTATGTTTCCTACATACTCTTTTGGAGTTAAAATTTCAGCTGTTACAAAAGGTTCTTCTATGTATGATATTTTTTGTGTTTCTGGTAAATCTGCTGGATTATATAATTCTATTACCTCCCCATCTGTTTTATAAACCTTATAAATAACCGATGGAGATGTTGTAATTAGGCTTAAATCAAATTCCCTATCTAATCTTTCTTCTATAATCTCTAAATGTAAAAGTCCTAAAAATCCACATCTAAACCCATACCCTAAAGCAGATGATGTTTCCTGTTCAAATTCTAATGCTGCATCATTTAATTGTAATTTTTCTAAAGCGACTTTTAAATTTTCATAATCGCTACCATCAACAGGATATAATCCACAATATACCATAGGATTAACTTTTTTATATCCTGGTAAAGGCTCTTTTGCAGGTCTGTTTTTTAGAGTAATTGTATCTCCAACATGAATATCTGATAATGTTTTTATACTTGCTGCTATATATCCAACTTCTCCTGCTTTTAGTTCGTTTGCAGGCAAATATTCACCTGGTTCGAAATAGCCAACTTCTGTAACTGTAAATACTTTGTTTGTTGCCATAAGCAAAATTTCATCGCCAACTTTAACTGTTCCATCTTTAACTCTAACATAACTTACAGCACCTTTATAATTATCATAAAAAGAATCGAAAATTAAACACTTAAGTTCAGCATTTTCATCTCCAGAAGGTGCTGGTATATCTGTAACAATTCTCTCTAAAACCTCATTTACATTTAATCCAGATTTAGCAGAAATACAAGGAGCATCTTCAGCTGGAATACCTATAATATCTTCAATTTCCTTTTTAACTTCATCTGGTCTAGCATTTGGAAGGTCAATTTTATTTATAACAGGTAAAATTTCCAAATTATTATCAATAGCCAAATACACATTAGCCAAAGTTTGAGCCTCAACTCCTTGGCTACTATCTACAACAAGAACAGCACCATCACAAGCAGCCAAACTACGAGAAACCTCATAATTAAAATCAACATGTCCAGGTGTATCTATTAAATTCAAAATATACTCATTACCATCCTCAGCCTTGTATAACATTCTAACAGCTTGAGACTTAATAGTAATACCACGTTCACGCTCAATATCCATATTATCTAAAACTTGAGACTCCATCTCTCTTTTAGAAAGCACCCCAGTCATCTCAATCAATCTATCCGCCAAAGTAGACTTACCATGGTCAATATGAGCAATAATACTAAAATTCCTAATAAATTCTTGTCTATTCTCCATAAAAAACTCCTTTTGTTCTTTTTGGGACTGTCCCAAAGTTACATTTTTTGTAACTTCTGGGACACCCTTTATATTTTTTTCATATATTTTATTTGCATTTTATCTTGTTCTTTTTGCACTTCATATTTATATACTTTAATATATTTTTTGTATTCAACATTATATTTTAGTCCTTTTTCTTTTAATTTTGCAAACATAGAATTTTCTGCTTCTATAGCATTTTGAATTTTTTCTATATCTCCAACTGCTCTAATTATAAAAGGCGATTTTATATTAATGCTATTTACTAATATATATTTTTTGCTAATTTCTACTATATCTGTCATATTAGTTATTCGTTGATTATTTATTGAAATTGCTGTTACATTTGCAGATTTTAAGTCGTTTACCATTTCTATAAAGTTAGTAGAAGTTAAAACTTTTTCTTCTCCTGTATCTATGGTTATTTCTACGCCACGCCCTTCTACATCTGTTTTTCCTATATATTTATTACTTTCAATAATTTTTGAAATTTTACTTTTTTTATTTTTATAATTGTCATACATTTTCAAATTAGATGCTTCAATTTTTACATTTTCTTGCTTTTCTACATCAACTATAATTTTATCATCTTTCAGTATATTAATATATCCTTTATTTCTTGTAAGAGTTCCATATATTGTTTCAATATCTCCAATAACCCTAATATTAAATGGATTTCCTATTTTTACGCCATCTAATAAAATAACTCCACCATCACAATATAAATACGACTGATTAGTAATTCGAACATTATTTACTGAAATTGCTTCACAACCTGTATTTCTAATTTCATTTATTAAAATAATAACATCTTCTTGATGAATTAAATCACTGCCATCGTTAATATTTATAATAACACCGCTTCCTTCAACCTCATTAATTCCAAGCAATGTTTCATTATTCTCCAATTCATTATTAATGTTAATATTATTACAAACCGATTTAAACAGCAAACTACAACCTTCAAAAAAATTATTAAATCTACCATTTAATCCCATAGAAATAAAAAATACAATAAGTGTAATAAAACATAATACAACAATATTTCTAACTTCATTCTTCTTCATATAATTCTTCCTTTGTTCTTTTTGGGACTGTCCCAAAGTTACATTTTTTGTAACTTCTGGGACAGGTCTTTATTTTTTCTTTTGTATTTTAACACATTACGCTATTTGTTACAACTTATTTTTTTATTTCTATCACCCAAAGGGTGTCCCAAATAGAACAAAAAATGTAACTTTGGGTCTGTCCCTTTTTGTTTGTTTATGTTATAATATTACCCTAGGAGGTTATGATGAAAGATTTTTATTTGAATAAATTAGAATATAATAAGGTTTTAGAGATTCTTGCTTCTTTTTCTAATACGTATATTGGTAAGAATTTTTGCTTGAATCTTGTTCCTTGTAATGATAAATTTAAGGTTCAAAAAGCTCTTGATGAAACTTCTGAGGCTTGTTCTTTAATTGTAAGAAAGGGTAATTTGCCTATTTCTTTTATTGATAATGTTGAAGTTTATCTAAAAGCTATTAGAGGTAATGCTATTCTTTCTACTAAAGGTCTTTTGGAGCTTGCTAGAATTTTGAGAATGTGCAGAAATTTGAATGATTATTTTTATTCTAAAGATGGTTTAAATTCAGAAGATTATGCTATTTTAGATAATTATTTTAATTCTTTATATACTAATAAAAATATTGAAGATGTTATTTTTTCTAATATTTTAGATGAAAATACTATTAACGATAATGCTTCTAAAAAACTATATACTATTAGAAAGAGTTTTAGAAAATTAGAGCAAGATATAAAATCTAAATTAAATAATTTTATACATTCTTCTACTTATTCTAAATATATTCAGGAATCTGTTGTAACAATTAGAAATGATAGATATGTTATTCCTGTAAAACAAGAATATAGAGGCCAAGTAAAAGGGTTTATTCATGATTTTTCTTCTAGTGGTTCTACTGTTTTTATTGAACCTATGGCTGTTTTTGAACTTAATAATGAAATTAATAATCTTCGTGTTGAAGAAAATATTGAAATTGAACGAATTTTAAAAGATTACACTGAACTATTTGCTCCTATTGTAAATGAAATTGAAAATAATATTAGAATTATTGGTAGATTAGATTTTATTTTTGCAAAGGCAAAATATTCTCTTTCTATAGATGGTAACCAACCAATTATAAATGATGAAAAACAATTAAATTTACGTGGTGCTCGTCATCCTCTAATTGATAAAAATAAAGTTGTTCCAATAGATATAAACTTAGGCTTCGATTACTCTTGCCTTGTTATTACAGGACCAAATACTGGTGGTAAAACTGTAAGTATTAAAACTGTTGGTTTACTATGTTTAATGGCTATGAGTGGTCTTCATATTCCAGCAAAAGAAAACTCTAGTATTTATGTTTTTGATAATATTTTTGCTGATATTGGTGATGAACAAAGTATACAAGAAAATTTAAGTACTTTCTCTGCTCATATGACAAATATTGTTGAAATTCTACGTAACTCTACAAGTGAGAGTTTAATTTTACTAGACGAACTTGGTTCTGGAACAGACCCTTTAGAAGGTGCAAGCTTGGCTATTAGCATTTTGGAAAGATTTTATAACAATGGTTCTTTAATAATGGCTACTACTCACTACCCTGAAATAAAACAATATGCTTTAGTTAATAAAGGCTTCAAAAATGCAAGTTGTGAATTCGACATAGAAAATTTAAAACCTACATATAAATTATTACTTGGAATTCCAGGCAAAAGTAATGCGTTTGCTATATGTAAAAAAATAGGTTTTGAAGATAGCATTTTAAATAGAGCAACAGAATTTTTATCTGATGATTCTATTCATATAGAAGATTTACTTAAAAATATTCATGATGAGAAATTAACCATTGAGAAAGAAAAAGAAGAAATTGAAAAAAACTTAAATCAAGTTACATTACTTAGAAAAAATTTAGAAAGAGATAACACAGAACTTGACAATAAATCTAAAAAGCTTATTGAAGATGCTAAAGAAGAAGCAAGAAATATTTTATTAGCTGCTAAAGATAATGCAACCAGAATTATAAGAGAGATGAAAAGTAACTCAAATAATGTAAAACAACTTGAAAACTTACGAAATTCTTTAAATAATTCTATAAAAGAAATAGCATTTGTTACAGAAAGTGCAGATAGTTCAAACACAAAACCTGAAGATATAAAAGTTGGAATGAATGTGTATGTTATCAGCCTAAATCAAAACGGAACTGTACTTTCTACTCCAAATAAAGACAATATTATTCAAGTTCAAGTGGGACCAATGAAAATAAATGCAGATATTTCTGATATAACAATTTTAGTAAAACAAGAAACTAAAAAAGAAATAGCCACTAAAAAAGCAAAAAATGACTTTAAATCAAAAAATGTTTCTACAGAAATTAATGTAATTGGCTTAACTGTTGATGAAGCAGTACCTTTAGTAGATAAATACTTAGATGATGTTTATTTATCAAGCATAAAAAGTGTACGAATAGTTCACGGAAAAGGAACCGGAAAATTACGTGAAGGAATTCATAAATTTTTAAGAAAAGAACCACATGTAAAATCTTTTAGACTTGGAACCTTTGGCGAAGGTGAAATGGGTGTAACTATTGTAGAATTAAAGAAGTAGAATTTTTTCTACTTCTTTTCATTTAAATACATTTCCTTATAATTTTCTATATTTTCCTTCTCTACACTTCCTATTTTAAATAAAATTTGTTCATTTTTAATTTTATATATACAGTCTGTTTTTACAATACTATCTTTCATTAAACCATTTTGTTTATTCTTTTTTAACATTACATTATTTTTATACTTTACTTTTTGTATTTGAGAAGATATTAACATTCCAAAATTCTCCATTGGTATTGCTATATTATCTTTATCAATTATAACAAATAAATGATTTGTTCCTATTGAGCCATCTTCATATTGATAATCTTTTACATATACGATATCTCCAACACTGTATATTGTATAAATTTCTTTTGGTTCACTTAAAATATTTTCTATTTTTCCTTTGTGCCATTCATTCTCGGGTGGAAATTCTCTAAATGCCTCTGATGCATCTTTTACATTTCCAGTTTTATATAAATACTCGACGAAATTCATTTTATTCTCTTTCATATAAATTCTCCTTCTTATTTATTATATACTAATTAGTTAATATATTCAATTTAATTATTAAAGTTTTTAGGTCGATAAAAATACAAAACACTATAAATACAATATTCTTTATATTATAAATTTTACTAAAAATTTATATCATTGATATTAGTTAATATTTTAGCACCTTGTTTTATTAACTCATTTGTTCCTGCTGAATTTATGCTTGTTATATTCCCTGGTACTGCATATATTTCTCTTCCTTGTTCTAATGCACAATTTACTGTAATCATTGTTCCGCTTCTTTCCTTCGCTTCTACAACTATAATTGAATTTGATAGTCCACTTATTATTCTATTTCTTTGTGGAAAGTTTTGTTTCAGTGGTTTTGTTCCTATTATATATTCGGAAATAACTGCTCCTCCTGTTTCTACTATTTTATCTGCAAGTTCTTTATTTTCAAACGGATATACTGTGTCTAGGCCATTTCCTAATACTGCTATTGTTTTCCCTTTCCCTGCTAGGCATCCAACATGTGAATATGTATCTATCCCCTTTGCTAATCCACTTACAACTACAAAATTATTCTTTGCTAAATCATATGCCAATTTTTGTGCAGTATTTTTCCCGTATATACTACAATTTCTACATCCTACCATACCAATGGCATATGTAGAAAAAATTTCTTTATTACCTTTTATATATAATGCAATAGGTGGATCATATATGTTTTTTAGCATTTTGGGATAGTTATTATCATTAATTGTTATCATTTCTATTTTATGTTTTTTCAGATATTGAATATAGTTTTCTAAATTAGCTTTATATTTATTTTCTAATATTTCATTCACATCTTGCAATTCAATACCATCTTCTAGCAATTCTTCTTTTGTTAATTTGTAAACATTCTTCGGTTCTTTATATTTTTTTATTAAATTATATTTAATAATTGGTTTAACATTTAACCTTGACATCCAAATCCAAAATTTCATTTTTCTCCTCCTAAAAAAAATATAGGCAGAATAAAAAATTCTCCCTATATTTTATATTTATTTTGTTTTGCAGCTTCTACAACATTTTCCATTAACATAGCTACTGTCATTGGACCAACTCCCCCCGGAACCGGTGTTATATATGAAGCTTTTTTAGAAACATTATCGAAGTCTACATCCCCCACAATTTTTCCTTCTTCGTTTCTATTTATTCCTATATCTATAACAACTACGCCTTCTCTTACCATATTTTCTGTTATAAACTTTGGTTTTCCTATTGCTACTATTAAAATATCAGCTTTTTTTGTAAATTCTTCTAAATTTTTGGTTTTAGAATGACACACAGTAACTGTCGCATTTTTTTGCAACATACATTGTATTAAAGGTTTTCCAACAATATTGCTTCTACCTACAATTACAACGTTTTTCCCTTCTGTTTCAATATTATATTCTTCCATTATTTTAACTACTCCATGTGGTGTACATGGTACAAAACATTTTTCTCCAATGCTTAATTTTCCTGCATTTATTGGATGAAATCCATCTACATCTTTTTCTGGTAAAATTGCTCTAAATGCTTTATTTATATCTAAATGCTTTGGTATAGGACTTTGCAATAGTATTCCATCTATGTTTTGATTTTTATTTAAGTTATCTATTACATTTAATAATTCTTCCATTGTAGTATCTGTATTTAATAAAAATTCTTCATATTCAATTCCTATTTCTTCACAAGCTTTGTTTTTATTTCGTACATATACTTTCGAAGCTATATCGTCCCCTACCATAATTACAGCAAGTTTTGGTTTTATTCCCTCTTTTTTTAGATTGTCAACTTCTAATTTTAGGTTTTTGCGAACTTTTGCAGATACTTTTTTACCATCAAGAATTTCCATAATTTTCTCCTTTTATATTCCAACTTTATATTCTATGTTTTCCATAAATGGAAACATTTCTTTAACTCTTTTATGTGTTATTACTATTTGACGTGGTTGTGGATTTTTATCTTCCTTAGATACTAATTTTTGAGTATAGCAATTTTCTGCTGTTTTAAATAGTAAATATCTGTTACGCACATATGTGTAATACATTTGGTATCCATTATCTAATTCTTCTTCAAATCTTTCAAAAGTATAATTTTCCATTTAAATTCCTTTCCGTAATTTATTTAATCATTTCTTCAAATTGTTCTTCACTTATTATAGCAATTCCTAAATTTTGCGCCTTTGTTAATTTACTACCAGCTTCTTCTCCAGCTAAAACATAACTTGTTTTTTTAGATACAGAACCAGATACTTTTCCTCCGAATTTTTCTATTATATCTGAAGCTTCTTGCCTTGTATATTTTTCCAAGCTTCCTGTTAATACAAAAGTTTTCCCTTCAAATCTATTATCTGCATTTTCATCTTCTAGTGCTTTCATATTAACTCCAGACTTTTTTAATCTATTTATTAAATCTATAGTTTGGTCATTTTTTAAAAATGTGTATATGCTATCTGCTGTAATTTCTCCTATGTCATCTACTAAAGCTAAGCTTTCAAAGCTTGCTTTCATTAAGTTATCCATTGTTTTATATTTTTTTGCAAGTATCTTTGCTCCTTTAACTCCAACATGCCTTATTCCAAGTGCTGCAATTAATCTATACAAATCATTTTGTTTACTATTTTCTATACTGTCTATTAAATTTTGAGCAAATTTTGTTCCATTCTTTTTTAATGATGCAACATCTTCTAGTGTAAGTGTATATATATCTGCTATGTTACTTATTAACCCTTTTTCTATTAATTGTTCAATAATTTTATAGCCTAGCCCATCTATATTCATTGCTTCTCGTGATGCAAAATGAATTATAGTTCTTAAAGATTTTGCAGGGCATTCTATTCCTGTACACCTAAGTGCCGCTTCTCCATCTTCTCTAACTGCTGGTGCTCCGCAAACGGGGCATACTTTTGGCATTTCAAAATCTTTTTCTGTACCATTTCTTTTTTTCTTATTAACACCTACAACTTCTGGTATAACATCTCCTGCTTTTTGTATTACAACTGTATCTCCAATTTTTAAATCTCTTTCTTTTATAAAATCTTCGTTATGAAGTGTTGTTTTAGAAATTGTTGAACCAGCAACCTTCACAGGCTCTAATATTGCCATAGGTGTTATTGCTCCTGTTCTTCCTACTTGGCAAATTATATCTTTTAAAAGTGTTTCTTTTTTCTCTGGTGGGTATTTATAAGCAATAGCCCATCTTGGAGTTTTTGCTGTTGTTCCCATTTTCTCTCTTAACTCTAAGTTATCAACTTTTATAACTGCTCCGTCTATTCCAAATGATAGTTTTTCTCTATCATTTCCTATTTTCTTTATCGCTTTAATGCTCTCATCTATTGTTTCACAAGGTATTTTTACAGGATTTACATTAAACCCTATTTTTTCTAAATACAATAATTCTTCA
The DNA here is from genome assembly GCA_902461935.1 of uncultured Clostridium sp. Lineage (GTDB taxonomy): Bacteria > Bacillota > Clostridia > TANB77 > CAG-508 > Merdicola. The sequence goes on from CABPZP010000012.1 coordinate 45,898, forward strand.
TAATGAGAATTAAAGTTTTTATCTTCTATTTTTTGAACATTAAATATAAAAATATCTAATGGTCTTGATGCTGCTATTTTACTATCTAATTGACGTAAAGAGCCTGCTGCTGCATTTCGTGCATTTGCAAATAGGGTTTCTCCTAAAACTTCTCGTTCTTCGTTCATTTCATCAAATTCTTTCTTTCCTATGAAAACTTCTCCACGAACTATTATATTAATATTTTCTTTTAATTTTTTAGGAATATTTTTTATTGTTTTTAGATTTTTAGTAACATCTTCGCCAACTTCGCCATTTCCTCTGGTTGCTCCTCTTACAAATTCTCCATTTTTATATTCAAGGCTAACAGATAATCCATCTATTTTAGTTTCAACAACAAATTTATTTTCTTTTATTTCGTATTTTTCTTCTGCTTTTTTTACTCTTTCTCTAAATTCCTCTAGTTCTTCAAAAGAAAATATATCTTGCAAACTTTGCAAAGGAACCTCGTGTACTACTTTTTCAAAGCCTTCTTTTACTGTTCCTCCAACTTTTTGTGTTAATGAATCTTTATCTATTAAATTTGGAAATTCTTTTTCCAAATTCTTTAATTCATTCATCATCATGTCATATTCAAAATCTGAAATTGCTGGGTTATCTTCATCGTAATAAAGTTTTGCATAATAATCTAATTGTTTTCTTAATTCTTTTACTCTTTTTTTGGCTTGTGTTTCTTTCATTTTTGACCTCTTTTATATACAAAATTCGGGTCGACAGAGGCGTCGACCCCTACAAGTTTTATTATAATTTTTTATATTTTTTGTACAATAGGCGGACAGAGGCGTCCGCCCCTACATTTCTATTATAATTTTTTTATACAGTTGGTGAATATATGCGTTCGCCTCTACTGTTTGATTATGATTTCTTGCTTTTTATTGTGAGTACGGAATACCGTCACCTACATTTCATTAATCATTGTGTATGATTCGTATTTCTTTATTAGATTTTGTTAATCTTTCACAAGAAAATTTATTTACTAATATAGTATCTTCAATTCTAATTCCAAATATTCCTGGTATATATATTCCTGGTTCGTCTGTTATTATCATATTTTCCTTTAAACTAAAGTCTTTTCTTCCAACATAAGGCAATTCATGTATATCTAAACCAACTCCATGTCCTAGTGCATGGTCTAAAGTATAACCTTTTACTTTAAAATCGCTTTCAACCATCATTGTTAATATTCTACAATTTGCATCTTCTTTAATTTCTTTCAATACCTTTTCTTGGTTTTCTAAAACCATATTATATATATTTCTTTCTGAATCTGTTATTCCATCTACAAATATTGTTCTTGTCATATCTGAACAATATCCATTATATTTACAACCAAAATCCATTAATATTACATCGTTAGATTGTATTTTTCTATCTGTTGGAACAGCATGTGGCATTGAAGAATTTTCTCCTGAAGCTATTATTGTTTCAAATGCAATTCCATTTGCTCCAGAATCTAACATATAATTTTCTAATTCTTTTGCAATTTGTTTTTCTGTCATTCCCTTTTGAATATATTTGCAAATATATTCAAAAGCATTGTCTGTAATTTCGCATGCTTTTCTTATATTTTTTACTTCTTCAGTATCTTTTATCATTCTTTGTTGTTCTATTATATTTTCTGTTTCCACTAAATTATTAATTTTGTATAATTGCATATAACGTTTATAATTTGCATACGTTACATAGCTTTCTTCAAATCCAACATTTTCACAGAATATAAAGAAATTTTCGTAATCCATTTCACTTATATCTTTTAAATTACATACTACAATTTCATCATCAATCATAAGTTGTTTATTTACTGCTTCTATGTATCTTGAATCTGTTAAGTATACATTTTCTTTTCTTGTTATTAGTAAAATTCCTTCTGCTTCTAATCCTGTTAAATATTTTACATTTACTGGGTTAGATACTATCATCCCTTGCATATCTAAACCTTTTAACTTATTTCTTAACCAAATTAATTTATCATTCATTTTTAATACCCCTTTTGGAATTATGCTTTATACATACCAAGTGTAAATATTTTTAATAAAACAAATAAAATTAAATCAAACGGAACCACCATTGCTATAAAAGTCGCTAATATTATAAATGGTCCAAATGGTATATATTCATCTATTTTCTTTATTTTTGTAACCAATAAAAATATACTTAAAATAGCTCCAATTAAAAATGACATAACAGCGATAGCAATTATATTTTGGAAACCAAAAAGCAACCCTAATGCTCCCATTAGTTTTACATCGCCAAATCCCATTGCTTCTTTTCCTGCAATAAGGCTACCAATCCATGTTATAAGCAAGAATATTCCAGCACCTGTAACCATACCTAATAACATGTTTATTCCCATATTTATATCGAAAATGCCGTTTATTAGCATAAATATTATTCCAATTTCGAACAAACTTAAATTTAGTCTATTAGGTATTATTTGTAATTTATAATCTATAACAGATGCAGATAATAACATTGGCGTTATTATTAGATATTTTATTAATTCTGTGTTACTTACTAAATTTGTATTGTTCCAACCTAAAATATATAAAAGTGCAACATTTATAACACAATTTATTGCAATTAATATATAGTTAGGTTTAAATTCTTTTTTATATTCCTTAAAAATATCTTTTGAAAATACTTTTTTATATTCTGGCATTCTCTTTATTGACCAATCTGTTAATTGACCTGTTATTATCCCTAAAAATATTAGTGCCACATAATATAGTATGTGAATATTGTTAATATACATCTTTTGTTTACCCCTTTATACTTTTTTTATATTTTTCTATTATTTTATTTTCTAATGGTCTTTTAAAAACTGTTATCCAAATATCTTTTTCAGCAATAGGTTTAACTAATATAGAATACATTTTACATCTATTAGCACCGAGTACATCTGTAAAAATTTGATCTCCTACAACTGCTATATTTTTATTCTCTAAATTTAATAAAGCTTTTGCCTTTTTAAAGCCAAATTTAAAAGGTTTTTTAGCAAAATAAAAATATGGAATTCCAAGCACTTCTGATATTTTTTTAACTTTATCTTTTTTGTTAGAATTAGACAAAATGCATAGTTTTATATCATTTTGTTTTAGCTCCTCTGCCCATTTTTCAAGGCCATCTATCATTTTTTTATCGAAATCTATTAATGTGTTATCAACATCTAAAATAAGTCCTTTAATGCTATTTTCTTCCAGAAATTTCACATCAATATCTGTAACTTTATCTATATATCTATTTGGATATAAAATCATTCTTTTTTCACCTTTTTAAGTCTTTAATTTTCTTTAACAATTTATCATAAAATTATACAAATTACAATATCTTTTTTATATTTACTTAAATAAACTTAAATACATATTTGCGTTTTTTTATAACTTATTTTTAAATAAAAAAATCATGAACTTTAATTAGCCCATGATTTTTTATGGAGCCTACAACGGGAATTGAACCCGTGACCTCAGCCTTACCAAGGCTGCACTCTACCAACTGAGCTATGCAGGCATATCAGTGTTTTTTAGCTTGTTTGCTATGTTTTGACAACTTTTAAATAGATAAATTAGTTGTCTATTTTTTGTCATTTGTACATATTTTTTCATTAAAAAGTTGTCAAAAAGTTGTCAAAAATTATGCTTTAATATTATATCATTCTTTTGCTTTTGTCAATGTAATATTTATGTGTTTTGGTTAGATTTAGTTTTTGTTTTAAATATAAAAGATGATGCCTAGTTTTACGCTAGGCATTTTCATTAATTAATTTTTTTAAAGTTTTCCCTGAAACATATTCTATTGTTCTTGCACTTAATAAATTGTTTTCATTTGCTATTTTGTTCCATTCAGTTTTAGTAAAATATTTATTCTGCTTTTTTAAGTAATTAATACTTTTCTTATATA
>CABPZP010000013.1:0-43483 GCA_902461935.1 uncultured Clostridium sp.
CTCCAAACGGAGAATTCAAAGATATAGCTCATCCAATCAATGCTGAAACTAGAGAGAAAATACAAGCTGCTATATTAGAAGCTTACAACGCTCCAGAAGAAGAATCAGCAGAATAATAAATGAAAAAACAAAAATGACCTTAGGGTCATTTTTTTGTCCAAATTGATGTAATTATTATAAATAAAACAAACTATAAATAAATATTATATTCAATGTAGGAGCGGACGCCCATGTCCGCCCGCACAATATATACGGAAAATGATTTATACGAGGAGGAAAATAAAATGGAATATATATATGAACCACAAGGGGTATGTTCACAGAAAATGGTGTTTGAAATTGAAGGGAATATTGTAAAAAGTGTAAAAATTGTACGTGGATGTCCAGGTAATACTATTGGTATTGCAAAATTAATTGAAGGATTAACAATTGATGAAATAATAAAAAAATTAAAGGGAATACAGTGTGGCTATAAAGGAACATCATGCCCGGACCAACTTGCAATTGCACTAGAAGAATATAAGAAAAAAAGAGAGAAATAGAGGAAAATAAAGGTAATGTATCTATAAAATGAAATAATTAAGATTAAAACTTGCAAATTTTTGATAATTTACAAGTTTTTTTGTATACATAATTTGAAAAAGAAGATAATATGTAGTATAATAAAATTTAGCTGTGCATAAAAATACAGTAAAAGGAGAGTGAATTATATTTTAAAAACAAGAATAAAACACTGCACAAAAGAAATTTTAAAAATAACAAAAACAATAGCAGTAGCTTTAATTCTTATTGTAGGTATAATCTTAATTAAGTACAAACCTTTATATAAAGTTGAAATTAGTGGTATTCAAATTGGATACGTAAAAAATAAAAATGAATTTAATAGTAAAGTTACAGAATATGTAAATACTAAAGAAAATGAACAAGTAGCATTTATTACATTAGATTCTCAACCAGACTATGAATTAGAACTTGTAGATAATAGTACAAAAACTAATGAAAAGGAAGCTTTAGAAACCATAAAAGAAAATTCTGTTACAACATATACTGCATATGGCATTACTATTGATAATGACATAAAAACATATGTAAAAACAGAAAACGAAGCCGAAAGCACAGTAAAAGCAATAAATGAACAATACAATAATGAAAATAAAAAAGTAGATGTAAACGTAAAGCAAATTTATGCTCAAGAAGCAATGGAAACTGTAGAAACAGATGATGCAGTAAAAGCTGTTAGTGAAATAGCTACGATACAAATACAAAAGCAAGAACAAGAAGAAAAAGAAAAAATTGAAGAAGAAGAAAAGAAAAATGCTTTGGCCATTGTTAATGATGTTATAATTGCAGAAAAACCTGTTACAGGTAGTATAACTTCAAGATATGCAGAAGTAAGTAGAATTAGAAGTGGAGCACATACTGGTTTAGATATAGCTACAGCTAAAGGCACAGACATTAAAGTATGTAGTGATGGAAAAGTTGTATTTGCATCTAACAAAGGTTCATATGGAAATTTAGTAAAAGTTGAACATAAAAATGGAGTAGAAACTTGGTATGCACATTGTAGCAAGATATATGCAAAAGCAGGTCAAGAGGTAAAAGCTGGAGATATAATCGCAGCAGTAGGTTCAACAGGAAATTCAACGGGACCACATTTACATTTTGAAATACGTATAAATGGAAATCCTGTAAATCCACAAAAATATATATACAATAAGTAAAATAGATGACACATTAGTCATCTATTTTATATTGCATTGTCAATTTAAATATTGTATAATATTATATTGAAGAGGTGAAAAAAATGGGTATAATTAGAAAATGGAAAGTAAAAAGAGAAATAAAAAAAATTTTAAATTCAAAAGACGTTGAAAAGGTAGAAAGTATAAATGACTTTAATAAAGATGAGAATCTTGAAAATATTATATTGAGTATACAAGATAAAGGAAAAAGAGCACAAGCATTACAAAATGCTATACATAAAATAGATGATAAGGAAATTTTAAAATCAATAATTCCTACACTAAAAGATGATGACATTTTAAAAATTCTTGAAAAAAAGATAGAATATTTAGATAATGTAGATAGAAATATATTATATACAACAATAAATGGAATAGATAATCCACAAAAACGATTTTCCGAAATTAAAAGATTTTATTTACATTTATCAGATATAGAAGTTGCTGAGTTATTAGATACAATAAAAGATAAAAATTTAAACAAAAAAGAAAGCAAAAATAAGAAACAAACAAATTCTGTGGAAGGAACAAATTCTGAAATTGAAAATGAGAAAATAAATATAATAACAAATAAAATAGTACTAAATTATATTAATTGTGGAACTCTACTTCATATGAGGGAATTGTTAGGATGTATGCAATTAGATATGTCAAAAATAAAAGTTGTAGAAAAAATACTTAAGGAAGAAAAAATTTTAAAAGAAAATAAAATAAAAAAGGGAGAATTAACAAGGGATTATGCTGTATTTGATAAAGATGGTAAAAAATTATTATTACAAAAATCTTTTGAAAGTTTTAAAGGAACAAAAGCAGTAGAAAGAAGAAAAAAAGAAGTTTTAGTAAATTTATTTAAAGAAGATGTATATACATATGAAGAAGCTAGAAATCTTTCAAAAACATTAATAGGAAATGAACAAGTAGAAAAAGAATTAAAAGAAAGCTTATTAAAAATAGAGGGTAAAAAGAACTTCGTTAAAGAAATACAAGCAAAAGATTTAATAGATACACCAATTACCATAAAAGAAACAGGAAATATAGTAGAAATACCAGAAGAGCAAATTCGATAAAAATTTAATTACGGAAATGATTTTTGGAATGGAGTTAAAAATCATTCTTTATGTAATGGCCGACGTATCTGTCGACCAGTTTTTTTTTATATTATAAAAACTAATGTCAAATGTTGTAGAGGTCGGTGATCCGTTGGCTCAAAAATTTTATATAAAATAATTATTTCTGTTGACAAAAATTGGTTATTATATATAATAATTACATATAATAAACACTAAGGAGGAAGTTATGTCTGAGATAGATGAAAATGAAGAACTTAAGATAAAAAATAGCATAAATGAATTAATAGAGAAAGCTAAAATAGCCTCAAAAGAATATATGAAATTAAATCAAGAACAAGTAAATAACATTGTAAAAGCAATGTCTATGGCTGGTCTTGAAAATCATATGAAACTTGCAAAAATGGCAGTTGAAGAAACTGGCCGTGGTGTATATGAAGATAAAATAACGAAAAACTTATTTGCAACAGATTATATATATCATAGTATAAAATATGATAAAACTGTTGGAATTATTGAAGAAAATGATGAAGATGATTATATAAAAATTGCTGAACCTATTGGAATTATAGCTGGTGTAACACCTGTTACAAATCCAACTTCAACAGTAATTTTTAAATCTATGATTGCGGCTAAAACAAGAAATGTAATAATATTTGGATTTCATCCATCTGCACAAAAATGTAGTGTAGAAGCAGCAAAAATTGTACGTGATGCAGCAATAAAAGCAGGCGCTCCAGAAAATTGTATTTTATGGATAGAAGAGCCATCTGTTACTGCAACAAATTTATTAATGAACAATCCAGCAGTAGATTTAATTTTAGCAACAGGTGGAACTGGAATGGTAAAAGCAGCATATTCATGCGGAAAACCAGCATTAGGAGTTGGACCAGGAAATGTTCCTTGTTATATAGATAAAACAGCAAAATTAAAAACTTCTGTAAACGATTTAGTAATGTCAAAATCATTTGATAATGGAATGATTTGTGCTTCTGAACAAGCCGTTATAGTAGATAAAGAAATATATGAAGAATTTGAAGATTTAATGAGAAAAGCAGGTTGCTATTTTGTAAGCAAAGAAGAAAAAGAAAAATTACAAAATGCAATGTTCCAAGATGGAAAACTAAACTCTAAAATACCTGGGCAAAGTGCATATAATATAGCAAAACAAGCAGGCTTCGAGGTACCAGAAACTACAAAAGTTTTAGTAGTATATGAGGAAGGAATAGGGCAAGATTATCCATTTTCAAAAGAAAAATTAAGTCCTGTACTTGCATATTATATAGTTGAAAATAAAGAAGAAGGAATAGAAAAAGCAGAAAAATTACTAGAAAATGGTGGATTAGGACATTCTGCTGTAATACATTCAGAAGATGAAGAAACAATATTAGAATTTTCTGAAAGAGTAAAAGTTGGAAGAATAATTGTAAACTCTCCATCATCACATGGTGGAATTGGTGATATTTATAACACAAATTTGCCATCTTTAACACTTGGTTGTGGAAGTTTTGGAAAAAACTCAACAACATCAAATGTTTCAAGTGTTAACTTAATTAATATTAAAAGAGTAGCGAAAAGGAGAGTTAATATGCAATGGTTTAAAGTTCCAGAAAAAATATATTTTGAAGCTGGTGCAATTCAATATTTAGAGAAAATGCCAGATATAACAAGAGCTTTCATTGTTACAGATGAAGGAATGGTAAAATTAGGATATGTAGATAGAATACTTTATCATCTAAGAAAAAGACAACAATATGTTCATTCAGAAATATTTTCAAGTGTTGAACCAGACCCATCTTTTGAAACAATAAAAAGAGGTGTTCAAGCAATAGAAAGCTTTAAACCAGATGTTATTATAGCATTAGGTGGAGGTTCTGCAATAGATGCTGCAAAAGGAATGTGGCTATTTTATGAACATCCAGATGCAGATGTTGAGGGAATGAAATTAAAATTCTTAGATATAAGAAAGAAAACTTACAAATTCCCTAAATTAGGAGAAAAATGTAAAATGGTAGCAATACCAACAACATCTGGAACAGGTTCAGAAGTTACATCATTTGCTGTAATATCTGATAAAGTTCAAAACAAAAAATATCCATTAACAGATTACGAATTAACACCAGATGTTGCAATAGTTGACCCAGACTTAGTTACATCACTTCCAAAATCTATTACAGCAGATACAGGAATGGATGTATTAACACATGCACTGGAAGCATATGTATCAAATATGGCTTCAGACTACACAGATGCATTAGCAGAAAAAGCAGCTGAATTAGTAATTAAAAATTTAAAAGAATGTTATGATAATGGTTCAAATAAAGAAGCAAGAGAAAGAATGCATAATGCAAGTACAATGGCAGGTATGGCATTTTCAAATGCATTCTTAGGAATAAACCACTCTTTAGCACACAAATTAGGAGCAGCATACCATTTACCACATGGAAGATTAAATGCAATATTACTTCCATATGTAGTAAAATACAATTCAGAAGAACCAACAAAATTTGTATCATTCCCCAAATATGAATACTTTATAGCAGATGAAAAATATGCTACAATAGCTAAAAAAATGGGCTTAAAAGCAGATACAAAAGAAGAGGGAGTACAATCTTTAATAAAAGAAATACAAGAATTAAATGAATACCTAAATATACCAAAATCATTACAAGAAGCAGGAGTAGACGAAAAAGACTTTTTCGAAAACATAGACACATTAGCAGATAGAGCCTTTGAAGACCAATGTACAACAGCAAATCCACGTTTACCATTAATACCAGAATTAAAACAAATATTAACAGATGCATACTATGGAAATGAAATAAAATTTTAGATGTTATAAAATATAATTAAATTAAATGTTGTAGGGGCACGGCGCTCCGTGCCCAAAAACAGAAAATATAATAAAAAAATATTGTCAAACATTGTATGGGGTGGGCGTCCTTAGGGCGACCCCCGAAAATAAATTAATTTATAAAAATGTCAAATATATTTGTTTTTTATACCTTGGTGTCGCAATCTTCGAATCTAAAAATGTTCTATTGACCATTTAGCACAAGATTATTTTTTTATAAAATTATTTTCTATATTTACATTGCTAAAATATAAATTATAGAAAGGAAGATTGCTCCAAATCGCACTCGCAGAGGAATCTGCTCGTTTGGTCGCTTACGCGGTATTTCAAAACAATTATATTTGACATTCTGTAAAATGTGATACAATAATGTTAAGAAAATTTAATGTCAAAAGATGTAGGGGCGGACGCCTCTGTCCGCCTAAATAATATTAAAAAATTATGTCAAAAGATGTAAATATAAAAAATAACATGTAAGGAAAATATTATGAAAAAAAGCAATAAAATTATAATAGGAATAATAACAACAATAATTTTAATAATTGTTGCATTTGCAACCTATGAAGCCGTAACATGGAACAAAGAATATTATATAAGTGAAAAAAATATAGAAATTCCAATATTTCTATATCACGATATTGTAGAAAATAAAGAACAAATTGAATACGATTATATGCAAACAGATAAAGAAACTTTCGAAAAGCAAATAAAAGGATTATTAAAATTAGGTTATAAAATTATATCTTATGAAGATTTGGTTAAATATAAAAATGGAGAAATACCTATAAAAAAACATACTTGTTTAGTAGACTTTGATGATGGGTATGAAGGAAATTATAAAACAGCGTTAGATATTATAAAAAAATATAATATTCCAGTTAGCATATATGTAATAGATAATTGTGTAGGAAAAGAAGGATATATGAATTGGGAACAAATAAAAGAGTTAGATGAAACAGGATTAGTTACAATAAATACTCACGGAAAAGAACATTACAACTTTGACCAAAAAGAAACAAATGAAGCAGTTCAAGATGTTGAATATGCACATTCTCAAATAGAAGAACATCTAGGAAAGAACCAAATAAAAGTATTCACATATCCTTGTGGGCTTACAAAAGAAGAAACAAGAAGAGAATTAGAAAATGCAGGATTTATCCAAAATTTAACAGATAACAAAATAAACAAAAGTAAAGAATTAAATTTATATGGATTACATAGATGTTATGCATTAGAAGATAATATTTGGAAAATGATGCTTAAAGTAAAATATAGAAGTATTAGATATGATTAATAAAATAAAAAAAGTGAAAAATAATAATATATACAAAAGGAAAGGATTTTGTTTATGTTATTATTTTTTTTATTTCTAATTGTATTTTTGGAAATTATTGTAATCTCTTTAAGATTTGAATTTGAGATAGAAAATTTTTCATATTCAAATATGCTAAATAAAACACTAGATAATTTTTGCATAAAAGTTAGAATATATATTTTTAATAAAATAAAGTTTTTAGAAATTAAATTAGATAATCAGAAACTAAATAAAATTTATAGTAAGCAAAAAGTTGAGAAGATAGATACTAAAAAAATGATGAAAAGGCTTCCAAAAAGTAATAAGGAAAAATTGAATTTATTAAAGAAAATAAATTTGCAGAAATTAGACTTAAATTTGGAAATAGGAACAATAGATATAATGCTTACTACATCAATAATTCCAATTATTTCGAGTTTTTTATCATATTTTTTAGTAAAAGCTGGGAACCGAAATTGTAAATACAGAATTATGCCAATATATGTTGAAAGTTTTGTGTATAAAATAGACTTAAACTGTATATTTAGCCTAAAAATGATACATATTATAAATATAATGTGGTTAATTTTAAGAAAGAGAGATGATAAAAATGGGAGAACATCCAATAGAAGGTTTAATGCTTACAGCTATGAATAGTATACAAGATATGGTAGATGTAAATACAATAGTAGGGGAACCAATTATTTCAAATAATAATATAACAATAATTCCAATTTCTAAAGTAACATTTGGGTTTGCAGCAGGTGGAAGTGAATTTAGTGGAGAAACAATAGATGAATATAGCAAAAGAGATAAGGATGAAGATATTCAGTATAGATTACCATTCGGAGGTGGAAGCGGAGCAGGGGTGAAAATTATACCAGTAGCATTTTTAGTAATACAATCCAATAATGTAAAATTACTTCCAATAGACCATTCTTCAGCAATAGACAAGCTTTTAGACTATGTTCCAGATTTAGTTGATAAAACAAATAATTTAATAAACAAACAAATGAATAACAAGAAAGAAGAACAAAACCAAGAACATAAAATTCAAATGAAAAAACAAAATAAACATAAGAAAAGTAAAGTATATAAAGAACCAGAAGTTGAAATGAAATTTGATGAAATAGATTCAGATTTAGATTTTAATGAAACAGAGGATTATTAAAAAAGGATAAAAAGTTCCAAAATATTTTGGGACTTTTTGACGTTTTTCTATTGCATAAATTTTGTTTTATTGTTATGATATTAATTGATTAAAATTATGTACATGAGGAGAAAAAAATGATAGAGTTTAGAAATGTAAATAAAACATATAGTACAGGAACAGAAGCTGTAAAAAATGCGAATTTTGTTATAAATAAAGGTGAATTTGCATTTTTAGTTGGTTCTTCTGGTTCTGGTAAATCTACATTAATAAAACTTATTTTAAAAGAAGAGGAACCTACTTCAGGAAACATAATTATAAATGGAAAAGATACAACTTTTTTAAAACAAAATAGGGTTCCTTTTTTAAGAAGAAGCATGGGAGTTGTTTTTCAAGATTTTAGACTTTTACCAGATAAAACAGTATATGAAAATGTTGCATTTGCAATGTATATAGTAAAAGCAACACCAAGACATATAAGAAGACAAGTTCCAATGGTTTTATCTTTGGTTGGTTTGAGCGGAAAAGCTAAAATGTATCCAAATGAATTATCTGGTGGAGAGCAACAAAGAGTTGCACTTGCAAGAGCATTGGTTAATAATCCTTCAATGATTATTGCAGACGAGCCAACAGGAAATTTAGATCCAGAAACAGCTTGGGAAATTATGAACTTATTAAAAGATATAAATGCAAGAGGAACTACAATTGTTGTTGCAACACATGCAAAAGATATTGTTGATAGAATGAATAAAAGAGTTATTCGTATTGATGATGGAAATATAGTAAGAGATGAAAAAGGTGGTTATGACAGTGAGATTTAATATAATTGGATATTATCTAAAAGAAGGTTTTAGAAATACCTTAAAAAATAAAAAATCGACAAGTGCTTCTTTAATTGTAATGTGTTTTACAATGTTAATATTTGGTGTATTTTTTATGATTGGTGAAAATATTAACAGTATAATGGAACAAATAGAGTCTGCACAAGGAATACAAGTATTTATAAATACAGATGTTTCAGATGAAGATGTAGAAAAAATTGGTGAAGACTTAAAAAATATTAATGGGGTAAATACAATAACATTTGTTTCAAAAGAAGATGCATTGAATCAAATGAAGGAAAAATTTAAAGATAAGCAATATTTATTAACTGGTTTTGAAGAAAATAATATATTCCCAGCTTCATATGTTGTTACTTTAACAGATTTAAACGAATCAAACAGAGTACAAACAGAAATAAAAAATGTAGTTGGCGATAAATTAAAAAATATTACAAGTAAAGACGAAACTGTCTCTACATTAATAAAAATTGCAAATGGGGTTAGAATAGTAACAGGAGTTATATTAATATTCTTAGTAATAATTTCCGTAGTTATTATTTCAAACACAATAAAACTAACAGTACATGCAAGAAGAAAAGAAATATCTATAATGAAATATGTTGGTGCAACAAATAGTTTTATAAGATGGCCTTTTATAATAGAAGGTATTGTTATAGGAATTTTAGCAGGAGCTTTATCAATACTAGTTGTGGGTATTTTATATAATATTGTTTCACAGAAAATTATTGCATCACAAGTAATTGCTTCTATGAATATTAGCTTACTAAGTTTTGCTCAAATGTTTAACTTAATAGTTGGTGTATATTTAATTTTAGGTGTTGGAATAGGTATTATAGGAAGTAGTATTTCTATGAGAAAATACTTAGATGTGTAGAAAATAGAAAGGAAAGGTAATTGAAATGAAAAAAAGCTTAATTGCTATTAGTTTAGTAGCTATAATTTTATTTTACAATTCAATTACTTTTGCAGATGACATTACAGATTTAATAAATAAACAAAATGAGCTACAAAACCAAAAAAGTGAAGCAGATAGTCAATTAGGTATAGTTCAAGAAGAACTTTCTACAAATATGCAGCAAGTTGAAAATTTAAGCCAAAGTATGTCTGAATATCAAATTCAAATAGACGAATGGGGAAAACAAATAGATGTGCTAAACGATTCAATTAGCGAAATTCAAGATAAATTAGATGTTGCACAAAAAGATTACGATGAACAAGAAAAATTATTAGAAACTCGTCTTGTAACAATGTATGAAGCAGGTGATACGTCGTTTTTAGATTTTATACTAAGTTCAAAAAATATAGTTGACTTTATATCTAATTATTATTTAATGGCTGAACTTACAAATTATGATGAAGATTTGCTTGAAAAAATCGAAAGAGAAAAAAGTCAAATAGAACAAAATAAAAAAATGCTCGAAACTAAACAAAATGAATACAACACAATAAAAGCAAATTATGAAAAGAAAAAAATTATTCTTTATAATACGAAAGTATTAAGAGATGAGGCTGCAAGTAAACTTACACAAGAAGAAACAGAACTATCTGCAAAAATAGATGAATATAGAAATCAAATTTTAGCTGTAGAGGCTGAAATTTCAAAAATAACAACAGCAAATTTAGATACGCAATATATAGGAGGAGAAATGGCTTGGCCAGTTCCAGGGTATACACGTATAACCTCGAACTATGGAATGAGAACTCATCCGATAACAGGAATTTATAAATTGCATACAGGAGTTGACTTAGGAGCTCCTATGGGAGCAAATTTTGTGGCAGCAAATGATGGCGTAGTAACCAAAGCAGGATATAATGGTGCATATGGTAATATGGTTATAATAGATCATGGAGGAGGGATATCTACATTATATGCTCATGGAAGTGAAATTTTAGTAACTGTAGGGCAAACAGTAAAAAAAGGAGATATTATATTAAAAGTTGGTTCAACAGGGTATTCAACAGGTGCTCATGCTCACTTTGAAGTAAGAGTAAATGGACAAGTAGTAAATCCATTGCCATATATTACTACTAATACTAAAGTTGAAGAAAATAATAATACGGAGGATTAAAATGAAAAAAATTAGTTTTAAGTTAATTGCAATATTTATAGCATTTGCATTAACAATTATGCCAATTTGTTTTGCGGCAACTACAAAGTCCGAACTAGAAAATCAAAAAAATGATATAAAAAATCAAATAGATGAAAAAAAGGATGATTTAGAAAATGTTCAAACAGAAAAATCATCAACACTAGAGGAAGTAGAAGATTTAACAGATAAAATATCAAATTATCAAAGCGAGATAGAAGATTTAAATAATAAAGTAGATGAATTAAATACATCAATCAAGGAAAATGAACAAAGACTTAATAAAGCACAAGAAGATTATTCTGCACAAGAAGAAAGTTTAAAACAAAGATTAGTTTCAATGTATGAGGCAGGAGATACAACGTATTTAGATGTTTTATTATCATCAGAAGATTTTTCAGATTTAATATCAAACTGGTATTTAGTTTCTGAAATTACAAGTTATGATACAGATTTATTAGAAAAGATTGAAAATCAAAAGAATGAAATAGAAAATGCAAAAACAGATTTAGAAAATAATAAAAAAGATTTACAAACAACAAAATCAAGTAAAGAGTCTAAAACAGTTGAGCTTGCTTCTGCAAAAGAAGAAAAAAATAAAAAAGTTGCAGAGCTATCAAGTGAAGAAAAAGATATACAAAAAGAAATAGAACAATTACAAGAAGAAGATAAAGAAATAGCCGCAAAAATAAAAAAATATTCAGAATATGTACCACCTAAAAAGAATACATCAAACAATAACAATAGTAATAATAATTCGAATTCATCAGGAAATAACAATGGATCTGCAAATACAGGAAATACAAGTTCTTATGGATTTATAAGACCTGTAAATGGAGGATACATAGGAACAACGTATGGAGCTTCTGGAAAATATTGGTCAACAGGTTACCATACAGGAGTAGATTTTAATGGAGTAGCAGGAAATCCAATATATGCTGTAGGAGATGGAAAAGTAGTACAAGCTGTAAATAACTCAGGTTCATATGGAACTCATGTAATGATCTCACACGGAAATGGAATATATAGTTTTTATGCACATGGCGTTTCAGGATCGTTAAAAGTTAGTGAAGGACAAATAGTAAGCAAAGGACAACAAATAATGAATGTAGGAGCCACAGGAAATGTAACAGGTCCACACTTACACTTTGAAATAAGAACATCACCAGGAGGATTTAAAAACTGCATAAATCCAACACCATACATACCAATTTAAAGGAGAGAAAATGGTTGATAATAAATATAAAAAAGAGGTATCTTCAGTAATTAACTTAGCAAAGCAAAAGGGCAAAGTAAAAAAATATGAGGAATATAATCAAACTATAGAAAGTGAAAAATTAGCATTAAGCGAAGAAGAAAAAAAATACTACATAACTACTAATGAGAAAATTTATACTAAATATGATATTGGAGATATAGTTTTTGTATCGGCTTATTTATATAAAAACGGAACTAATGGAAAAAATCATGCTTTTGTTATAATAAATGATAATCAGGCAATAGATATAAATTATTTTGGATTTCTTTTATCATCAAAGATTAATAAAAGTTCATATCCTTTTAATGAAAAGTTAAATAAAAATAAAACAAATAACTTATATAAAAATAGTATAGTAAAATGTGATGATTTGATAGAGATAAGTGAAAAGGAAATTAAGTTTAAAATTGGAAGAGTAGAGCAAGAAGATTTGGAAAGATTTTTGAAAACATATAAAAAATATTTAACGAAATAAAGAAGAAAACCTTGGTTTGGTTTTCTTTTTTATATTATAGGAAATTCCTATTTTAGATGTAGGGGTCGGCGTCCCCGACGACCCGCGTGGCGAAGCCACTTTTTTATTTTGGATGTAGGGTCGACGTACCTAAAGGTATAACGGATTTGTAATTTCACATACGTTCGAACAACTCCGAAATGCTCGACGACCTGCGTGTATTTTAGCACAAAAAAAGAATCTACTATAAAATGTAGATTCTCAAAATTTGGTGACCCGTACGGGAATCGAACCCATGATTCAGCCTTGAGAGGGCTGCGTCTTAACCGCTTGACCAACGGGCCATTAACAATTAATACTATAACACAAAATGCATTAATTAGTCAATAAAAAATAAAAAATAGAACAAATTTTCATAAAAGTGTTGACAAATTAAAATTAAAGTATATAATACATATACAAACACAAATTCGTAAAAGGAGAACGCATGAAAATTAAAGAAAGATTAGATTCAATACTTGTAACAAAGGGATATTTTAAAAGTAGAGCAAAAGCTAAATATGCAATAGATAGCGGAAATATATATGTTAACAACATACAAATAACAAAATCAAGTAAATTAATTTCAGAGGAAGATAAGATAGAAGTTAGAGGAGAAACTTTAAAATATGTAAGTCGTGGTGGATTAAAACTCGAAAAAGCTCTAAATGTTTTTGAAATTAATTTAAGCAACAAAATATGCATGGATATAGGAGCGTCTACAGGAGGATTTACAGATGTAATGTTACAAAATGGAGCAAAAAAGGTTTATAGTGTAGATGTTGGGCACGACCAATTAGACGAAAAAATAAAGAACAATAAAAATGTTGTAAATTTAGAAGGAATAAATATAAAAGATATAGATGCAAAAGATTTTAATGCAATAGACTTTATTTCAACAGATGTTTCTTTTATATCAATATTGCAAGTAATACCAAAAATTTATGAATTACTCAAAATAAAAGGGAATGCTGTTATTTTAATAAAACCACAATTTGAGGTTGGAAAGCAAAACTTAAATAAAAATGGAGTAGTTAAAGATATAAAAATACATAAAAAAATTCTCGAAAGCATTATAGAACAAATAAATAAGGAAGGTTTTGAAATATTAAACTTAGACTATTCACCAATAAAAGGTCCAGCAGGTAACATAGAATACTTGTTATATATAGAAAAAAACGAAAACAACTTATTAGATAGTTTTAAATTGAAGAATGAAATATCAAAAATAACTGAAGAAGCGTTTAAAAAATTAAAATAGGGGGCTCACAGAAATGATAAATATTTTACATATAAAAAACATAGGTATTATAGATGAATTAACAATAAATTTAAATGGGGGATTTAATGTTTTAACAGGAGAAACAGGAGCAGGAAAAACATTAATAATAGATTCTTTAAATATAATATCAGGTGGTAGATTCTCAAAAGAAATGATAAGAAAAGGAGAAGAATTTTCTTTTGTAGAGGCACAAATTTCAAAAGAAAAATCAGAAGAGGGCATTATAGTTTCAAGAGAAATAAATTTAAAAGGAAGAAATATATGTAAAATAAATGGAAGATTAGTTACAGTTGCAGAATTGAAAGAGTTTATGAGTAAAAAAATAGATATTCATGGACAAAATGATAATTTGAATTTATTAGATACAAGTAATCAAATAGAATATTTGGATAGTTTTGCAGAGAACGAAATATATGAACTAAAAAATAAATATAAAAAATTATATGAAAAATATCTATATGTAAAAAATGAATTAAACTCTAACTATGGTGATGAAAAAGAAAAACAAAGAAAATTAGACTTACTAAGATACCAAGTAAATGAAATTGAAGAAGCAAACTTAAAATTAGGGGAAGAAGAAGAACTAGAAAATGAAAATAAACTTATCAATAATTCAGAGAAAATATATAACAACCTATATCAAGCAAATTCTTTGGTAGAAAACTCAGCAATAGAATCAATAAGTACAGCAGTTAGAAATATGGAAAAAATAGAAGAATATAGCAAAGAATACGAAAATATATCTAAAGCATTAAAAAGTGTATACTACGATTTACAAGAAATAAATAGAGATTTGCAAAATAGTAATAGTAACATATATTTTGATGAAAACAAAAAAATGGAAATAGCAGAAAGATTAGATTTAATATATACACTAAAAAGAAAATATGGAAATAATATACAGGAAATTTTAGAATATAAAAATGATTTAGAAAAAGAAATACAACAAATAGAAGGATTAGAAGATTATATAAATAAACTAAATGCACAAAAACAAGAGTTAGAAATGCAAATGAAGGAAATTGCGGAAGAACTAAATGCAATAAGAAATGAAAATGCTACAAAATTGTCAAATAGTATAAATAAAGAATTAAAAGATTTAGAAATGGCTAATTCTGAATTTAAAGTTGAAGTTAAATATACAGAAAATGAATTTAATAAAAATGGATTAAATACTGTAGAATTTAAAATAAGAACAAATATAGGAGAAGATGAAAATAGTCTTTCAAAAGTTGCATCAGGAGGAGAAAACTCAAGAATAATGCTTGCAATAAAAACAGTATTGGCAAACGTAGATAATACAGAAACATTAGTATTTGACGAAATAGATACAGGTATAAGTGGTGTAGCAGCAGATAAGGTAGGAGAAAAACTAAAAATAATCTCAAATAAACATCAAGTTTTAATAGTAACACATTTAGCAAATATTGCAGCAAAAGGAGATTATAACTATTACATTCATAAAGAAGTTGAAGAAAATAAAACAAAAACAAAAATAGAATTATTAAACGAAGAACAAACCTTAAAGGAAATAGCAAGAATTGCCAGTGGAAAAATAACAAAAGAAACAATTGAACATGCAAAAATACTAAGAGGTGAAAATAAAAAAATAGCATAAAATGTCGAAAAAAATTCAAAAAGATTTACATAAATGTAGATTTTGATTCAAAAATGTGATAAAATAAAATATGTAACTTGTTAATAGTACTTTTGGTAATTAAAAAAGTACAACAATAAAAGGAGGTCTTTATGACAAAAATAAGAGCAGTAAGGATTGTTATAAAAGATATATTAATATTTTTTATGATAATAGCAGTAATGGCTGTAATTGTAACTACAGCCTGTGTGGTTTCAGTGGAAAATGCACCAATAAAAAAGGCAAAGGCATATTCCTTTGAAACTATAGAAGAGTTTGCTGCTCGGAATGCAAAAAAACAAAAGATAAAAGAAAAGGAGGAAAATAAAAAAATCGTAGTAGAGAAAATTCCTCCGTATCATTCTACTATGTGTAGAATGTATCAAGGCAAAGAGTCTACTAAGGGAGACTATGTAGTTGCCTTGGAGAAAAAAGAAGCAAGAAGAATAAAAAAAATTCGAGAGCGGAAAAGAAGAGAAAAAGAAAAACGCGAAAAGGAAAAGCGCGAAAGAGAAAAATACTTTTCTGAATCGAATTTGGAGCTAATGGCTCACCTTATTTATGGTGAAGCTGGCGATCAGAGTGACGAATGCCAACAGGCTGTTGGCATGGTTATCATTAATAGAATTAATGATAAAGATTTCAAATGTACTACTATAAGGGAAGCTATTTTTGCCCCAAGCCAGTATGCTTGTACAACAGATGGCAACTTCTATAGAACGCCATCTAAACAAGCATATAGAAATGCGAAAGCGGTCTTAACTGGAAATACTATATATGTTCCTAAAAATGTAGTGTATCAATCACAGTTTAGACAAGGATCTGGAGTTTGGAGAAAAATAGGAACAGAAACTTTTTGCTTCAAATAATAGGAAAATTAGCAGAGAAAATTTTTTCTCTGCTTTTTCCATATTATAGAAAATTATAAAAAAATAAAACAAGAATTGCGTAGAGGAGCATAGTGTGCTCCTCTACATTTTTTTCTAAACTATAACAAAATTTTAATAAAAAACAAGAAAGTACTTGCAAATTTACATAAAAAGTTATATAATAACAAAGCAACACGTTAAAAACCCCGCACAATGGCACCAAAGGAGGAAAACAACATGGTAAAAGTTAATATTACAGGTTTATATAATCTGGTTGAAAAGAAGGTGGCTGTAGAGCCACGGTTTATACTTAATGAAGCTAAGGCCTGGTATGAAGGCATAAAGCTTGAAGGGTCTAAGCATGTTCTCTTATTTTATGAGGATGAGAATGGAGAAAGAGTTGAAAAACGTTGCCCTCAGATTAATAATATTGAATTAAGAGCAATGGCTGCATTTATTGTAAAGCTCTATTATCGTTGGGATGATGATAACTCAATGCGCTTGGAGCACCACTATGATTTGCCTATGAGAATTTCTGATATATTAGATATGAAGAAACTCACAAAGGACGATGGAAGTGGGTATAAATTTATCACAATAAGAAAGATTATAGAAAATTATCTTTCTTAAACCTAACAAAGAGCGGGGAAAAGGTTCTGGCTAAAATAGCCAGAACTTTTTGTTTTTTACATATTTTTGTTTACAATAATGCCTTTTTAGGGTATAATAGCATAGAAATTTTATATAGTAAGGAGACGTTAAAATGCAAGAAAATAATAATCAAGAACAAGAATTAGATATGAATCATTTAATGCAAATTAGAAGAGATAAATTAAAGGAATTACAAGAGGCTGGGAAAGATCCATTTGAAATTACAAAATTTAATAGAACAAACACAGCAGGAGAAATAAAAGCAAATTATGAAAAATTTGAACAAAAAGATGTAACTGTTGCAGGTAGAATTATAGCAAAAAGAATAATGGGAAAAGCATCTTTCTGTACAATTCAAGATTGCGATGAAAAAATACAAAGTTATGTAAGTATAAACGATTTAGGAGAAGAAAGCTATAAACTATTTAAAACATATGATATAGGAGATATAATTGGAATAACAGGTTTTGTATTTAAAACAAGAACAGAAGAAATTTCTGTTCATGCAAAAGAAGTAACACTACTTTCAAAATCTTTAAGACCATTACCAGAAAAATTCCATGGATTAAAAGATGTTGACTTAAGATATAGACAAAGATATGTTGACTTAATAGTAAATCCAGAGGTAAAAGAAACATTTATATTAAGAAGTAAAATAATTAAAGAAGTAAAAGCATATTTAGATAGCAAAGGATACCTAGAAGTAGATACACCAATATTAAATACAATAGCAGGTGGAGCTGCAGCAAGACCATTTATAACACATCACAATACATTAGATATAGATATGTATTTAAGAATTGCAAACGAACTATACCTAAAAAGATTAATAGTAGGTGGATTTGACAAAGTATACGAAATGGGAAGAATGTTTAGAAATGAGGGAATGGATATAAAACATAACCCAGAATTTACAAACATTGAATTATATTCAGCATATGAAGATTATAATGACATGATGGATATAACTGAAGATATGTTTAGAACAGTAGCTCAAAAGGTATTAGGAACAGCTAAAATAAACTATCAAGGAGTAGATATAGATTTAGAATCACCATGGAAAAGAATTACAATGATAGATGCAATAAAAGAAGTTACAGGAATAGATTTTAATGCAATAGAAACAGACGAACAAGCAGTTAAAATAGCAGAAGAAAAGAAAGTAGAAATAGATCCTATTAAGAAAACAAGAGGAGATATAATAAATACATTTTTTGAAGAATTTGTAGAAGAAACACTAACTCAACCAACATTTATATATGATTATCCAGTAGAAGTATCACCATTAACAAAGAGAAAACCAAGTGATAAGAGATTAACAGAAAGATTTGAAGTATTTATTGGTGGTAGAGAATACGGAAATGCATATTCAGAATTAAATGACCCAATAGATCAATATGAAAGATTTAAAAAACAAGCAGAGGCAAGAGATGCAGGAGACGAAGAAGCAAACATGATGGATGAAGACTTTATAACTGCACTTGAATATGGAATGCCTCCAACAGGTGGACTTGGAATCGGAATAGATAGATTAATAATGTTATTAACAAATTCTGCATCTATAAGAGATGTATTACTATTCCCAACAATGAAACCATTAAATTAAAAAAGTTAATATGGGACTATTTTATATAATGCATGAAAAATAATTAATATAAAAAAATAAGAAGTGGCGGCCAGTGACCGCCATAAATTTTTATGTTATAGGAAATCTTTATTTTTGATATAAATATTACTGTCAAACGCTGTAGGGGTCGGCGTCCCGACGACCCGGTATGTGAAATCGATTTTTTTATCTTAATATTGAGTAAAAATAAATAAAACTATAAATTAATACTAAATCTAATTGTATTTTAAAGCAAAATATGGTATTATGAGTTAGAAATAATAAAAAAAGCGGTGGATGTATGAAAAAAGTAATTTTTTTAATAAACATTATTGTAGTTATGTGTTTAAATATCGTATCTTATGCAAACAATCAACAAGTTGAAGTTGTAGCAGATAAAAATTCATTACAAAATGAAGATGAAATAGAAGTTTCGATAAAATTATTAAATACAGAAAATGAACTGTATACATATAGCGGAGAAATTCAGTACGATAAAGATATTTTTGAGGAAATAACCAGTAACAATTTTTCAAGTTTGAATTCATGGAAAAATTTGCAATATAATTCAAGTAATAATAAATTTATAATTACAAAAAATTGCAGTATAGGTAATGAAGAAATTTTAAAAGTGAAATTAAAATGTAAAAATAATGCTAAAAATTCAAGTACAAAAATATATGTTAAAAACCTAAAAACTGTTAGTGAGACAAATAATGAAGAAATAGAAACTTTAAGTGAAAAAGAAATAGATATTAATATAAAAAATTCTGATTCCGATAAAAATAAAGTCAACGATGTAAATAATAATGAAAGTGAAGATGAACAACAAAACGATAATCTTGCAAACAAAAAATTACCACAAGCGGGAGATAAGAAAAGTATATCTATTTTTATTATTACAATTGCTTTACTATATACTTTTGGTATATTTGCAAGATATAAAAAAATAAGTAAGAAATTTATAGTTTTATTAATTGTATTTTCTCTTACAAACAATATATATGTTAATGCGACTCAAACTAGTTCAAATACTCAAAAAGGTGATATTAATTTTGATGGAAAAATTAATAACGAAGATATACAATTATTAGAAAAATATTTAATTGGTTTAGAAAATTTCGCAGAAGAACAAAAAACAAATTCGGATATATATGAAGATAATAAAATTAACTTAGTAGATTTACATTACTTGGTAAAAAAAATAAATAATAATCAAATTGGAGATAATACAAATAATAAATATAATTTTGAACAAATAACACCAGAAGATAGCAAAGTTACATATGAACCAATATTAATGGCAAACAAAAAAATGAAAAAATATGGAATAACAGGAGCTGGAAGCCAATGGCCAGTTTCACTTGAAAGCTCAAACGATGGAAGTTTAATGTTATATGGAATAGATGTTGCAGGATTATTTAAATCTACAGATCATGGAAAAACATGGACAAGAGCAAATTCAGGTTTAACATCACCAGGTGCAGGAATGTTTGCAATAGACCCACATAATACAAATCATGTTGCAACTTTAGGACTAAGCCAATATTCGAATGTTGGTGGAATACATATAAGTTACGATAAAGCAGAAACCTGGAATAAAACTTTGAAAATTGGTGTTAAAGGCTATAGATATTTATGGGATGGATTAGAGTTTGACCCAACAAGTTATGATTCTAATAAAAATTATTCAACAGACTTATATTTTTCTACACCATATAAAAGAGATA
Organism: uncultured Clostridium sp.; assembly: GCA_902461935.1. GTDB lineage: Bacteria > Bacillota > Clostridia > TANB77 > CAG-508 > Merdicola. The sequence continues at coordinate 20,562 of CABPZP010000013.1, forward strand.
CACAGATAAGAACAAAACCTTCAGATTATAGGCTTTTAACAAGTTTGAAAGAAAACGAAGTTGGTCTATATAAATCAGAAGATGGTGGAGAAACATTTTCCTTAATAATAAATGACCAAAGAGTAGCAGATGGAATAATAAGGTTTACAAATAATGGAAAATTATACTTAGGAAACCAATATGGACTATTTTTAATAAATACACAAACAAATAAAATTGAAAAAGAGTATACAGAATTTAAAAATAATCCAACAATATCTAATGAAGCTTCTACAAAAGGTGTAACAGGATTAGATGTTGTAGGAAATGTAATTTATGTTCAAACTTGGGATGGTATTTATACAATAAAAGATGATGATACAATTACAAAAATAACAAATGAAAATTACGATACAAGATGGCCACAATTATTGACTGTATCAAAGAAAAATCCTAATCATATGGTGTATGAATTTAGAGGAAGTGTAGACAATTATTTTACAACATTAATAAATGTTAGTTTTGATGGAGGAAAAACTTGGCAAATTTCTAAAGCAAACTTAGAAACAACTTTTTATCACAATGTAAATTTTGCTTCAAGAGAAAAAACATTTATAATTGATCCAAGTGATGATTTAAACGTAATTACTTTAGGTGGAGATAATGTATTTAGAAGTAGTGATGGTGGCAAAAATTTTGTACAAGCTAGTGGAATATCCAATATGATGCAAGGTGGAAAGTTTAATTTTAACTATTATAATCCAGATTTAATATTATTATCTGCACAAGATTATACAGGTGTAATATCAAAAGATGGAGGTAAAACATGGACAGGCTTAGTAATGAATAAAGGTAATTTTTATGGAGGATTTGCTGCAGATGAAAATACAATTTATGGCTTTGCAAATGAATCTTGGGGTGGAGGAACTTTAACATATTCACACGATGGAGGAAAAACATGGACAGATACAGGACTAAAAGCAAAGTATGAAGAATCTTCTACATATTATTCATCATTACAATCTCTAACAGATCCCAATATATTATTTGCACAAGAATATTATTCTAAAGATAAAGGCTACACATGGAAAGAAATGAATGGTTGTGTTGGAATATATGCATATAATTATACAGGAAAAAAAGAATTATATGGAACAAATAAAGAAGGTCAAATAGTTGTATCTTACGATAATGGTGATACTTGGGAGATAATTACCAAAAATAAATTTAGTAATAATTCATTATCAGAAAAAATATACGATTTAGCATATGACCATGTAAATAACTATATATATGCGGTTGTTAGAGAAACATACGATTGGGGCGGAATAGAAAGAGTATATAAGTATAATATAAACACAAGTGAATGTAAAAGAATAGAAGTTCCAAGAGATGGCGAAAGAGGATTTACACGAATAAGAACAATAGAGGTTGATCCAAAGTCTACTTCAGTAGTGTATGTAGGTGAAGCTGGAGACTATTTCTCAACATCTGCAGGTTTAGTTAGAAGTGTAGATGGAGGAGAAAATTGGAGAGTGCTAACAACAGCAAATAACCCAAACTTTGAAGAATGGGCAAATAATAAAGGTGGATATGAAGTATCTTGCATAAGCATAGATCCGAGAACAGGAGAAGTATGGCTAGCTTCAGGTTGTTATGGTCATTCGAAAATAAATCCACCATATAAAAATAAATAAAAATATGAAAGGCGGAAACAATTTGTATTTTGATAAAAGAGTAATTTATATAATTTTAGGATGTTTAATATTATCAACTGTGATAGGGTATTTATCAGATCCAAATAAATTATTAGGATTAATTATAAGTATTCCAGCAGTCCTTATTGCAATAACATTTCATGAATTTGCACATGCATTTGCAGCGGATAAATTAGGAGATGATACACCAAGAAATCAAGGAAGACTTAGTTTAAATCCACTACATCATTTAGATCCTGTAGGTTCTCTATTATTACTTTTTGCAGGATTTGGATGGGGAAAGCCTGTAGAGGTTAATCCTCGTAATTTTAATAGAAATATTTCTATGGAAAAAGCAGATGCAATTGTTTCCATAGCTGGTCCATTAATGAATTTGTTTTTAGCTATAATTTTTACATTAATATATTGTGCAATAGTAAAATTTGCACCAAACATATTAATAGGAACCACAGGAGGAGCAATACAATTATTACTTATGAGTATTGTAAGTATAAATATAGGATTAGGAGTGTTTAACTTAATACCATTACCACCACTAGATGGTTCAAAAGTTATAATGCCATTTTTACCAGCAAAAGCCAAAAGCTTTTTTATAGAAAGAGAGCAAATATTCTATATAGTATTTGTAATACTTTGGATTACAGGTCTTGCAGGATATATAATTTCACCTGCAATAACCTTTATATATAAATGGATAATAAATTTAGGATTAGCAATATTTGGATTATAAAATTAAGAAGGTAATATAATGAAAGATATAATAACTTTAGGAATAGAATCAAGTTGCGACGAAACTTCCGTTGCCATTGTAAAAAATGGAAGGGAAGTTCTTTCTAATGTAATAAATACACAAATACCAATACACGAATTATTTGGTGGAGTTGTGCCAGAAATAGCTTCTAGAAACCATGTGGAAGCTATTTCTACAGTTGCAAAAACAGCATTAAAAGAAGCAAAAATAGAATATAAAGATATAGATGTAGTAACATGTACATATGGACCAGGACTTGTTGGTGCGTTACTAGTTGGAGTATCATACGCAAAAGCCTTAAGCTATGCAATAAATAAACCTTTATTAGGAGTTAATCATATAGAAGGACATATAGCAGCAAATTATATAACACATAAAGATTTAAAGCCACCTTTTTTATGCTTAATGATGTCTGGAGGAAATACTCAAATAATACATGTAAAAGATTATACAGAATTTGAAGTATTAGGAAAAACAAGAGATGATGCAATAGGCGAAGCTTTTGATAAAGTTGCAAGAGTAGTAGGTTTAGGCTACCCTGGAGGACCTAAAATAGATAAAATGGCAAAAGGTGGAGAGGTAACTTATAATCTTCCAAAAACACACTTTGAAAATTTAGACTTTAGTTTTAGCGGAATAAAAACAGCAGTAATAAACTTAAATCATAAAACACCAAATATAAATAAAGAAAATTTATGTGCAAGTTTTGAAGCGGCAGTTACAGAAGTATTAATGCAAAACACAAAAAAAGCAATAAAACAAACTGAAGTAAAACAACTAGTATTAGCAGGAGGAGTTTCAGCTAATAGCTACATAAGAGAAGCAATGAAAAGCTTAGAAAAAGAAAATATAAAAGTATATATGCCAGACCTAAAATTATGTACAGACAATGCAGCAATGATAGCATCTGCAGGATACTATAATTTTATAAAAGGGAAAACTTCAGATTTATACTTAAATGCAGTACCAAACTTAAAAATAAACTAAAAAAAGAAAGGAGCAATAAAATGTCGTTATATGCAATATCAGACTTACACTTATCTTTTGATGAAGATAAACCAATGGATATTTTTGGAAAAAATTGGAAAAATCATCAAGAAAAAATAAGAGAAAATTGGAAAAAAACAGTAAAAGAAAATGATGTTGTATTGCTCCCAGGAGATTTTTGTTGGTCAATGTACTTACAAGATACATACAAAGCCTTTAACTATGTAGAAACATTACCAGGAAAAAAATTATTATTAAAAGGAAACCACGATTATTGGTGGTCAACTGTAACAAGTATGAGAAACTATTTGAAAGAAAATAATTTCAAAAGCATAGATTTTATATATAATAATGCATATGAATACGAAAATTATATAATATGTGGAACAAGAGGATGGACAATAACAGATAATGATGAAGAAAATAAAAAAATACTAAACAGAGAAATACAAAGATTAAAATTATCCTTAGAATATGCAAAAAATAACTTTGATTTACAAGAAAAAAAGATAATAGTATGCATGCATTACCCACCAATAAAAGGAGAAATAATATCAGAATTTATAAATGTAATGAAAGAATATAATGTAGAAACATGTTTGTATGGACACTTACACGGAAATGCACATAAAGACGTTATAGAAGGTAAAATACAAGGAATAAACATAAAAATGGTATCATGTGACTACACAAATTTTGAATTAATAAAATTATAAAAAAACATATAGACAAACCAAAAAAAATATGATAACATAGCAAACATAAACGCAGGTGTGGTGGAATTGGTAGACGCGATAGACTCAAAATCTATTATAGGAAACTATGTGTGGGTTCGAGTCCCACCACCTGCACCAAATAAAGCAAATCGCACTGATGGTGCGATGTTTTTATAAAAGGTGATTTATATATGAATAAAACAAAAAGGAAAATTTTTGAAACTTCTATGAAATTATTTGCAGAAAAAGGATATGAATCTACTAGCATTGAAGAGATAACAGCAACTGTTGGAGTCGCTAAAGGAACGTTGTATTATCATTTTTCAAGCAAAGAGGAAATTTTTAATTTTTTAGTAGAAGAAGGAATGAAATTATTAAAAAATAGTATTCAAATAAAAACAGCTAAGTTAGATAATTCTATAGATAAAATTAAAGCGATTATATTAATACAAATTAAAGTAATAAAAAAATATGAGAATTTAATAACAATAGTATTAAGTCAAATATGGGGAACAGAAGAAAGAAATACTAATTGCAGAAGATATGTAATGGATTATATAAAAACAGTAGAAGAAATTATAAAAGAAGGAATAAAAAAGCAAGAATTAATAGAAATGGATTCAGAAGTTTTAGCATCAGAAATTTTTGCTTCAACCTGTACAAGTTTAATATATAAAATGAAAACAAATCAAGAAATAGATATAAAAAAAATGTATACAGAACTTGAAACATCAGTTATAAAAGGTATTAAAAAATAATATTACAAAAATATTACAAAAATGTAATAAAAAAATAATATGTTTTTTTCGACTTTTTACTTGTAGTTTTATGTTGAAAAGTGTATAATGAAATCGTTAAGAGCAATAATACGTATGATTAAGGAGGGTGAGTTTACAATGTCTTTATTTAGAAGAAACAGAACAGGCATAGTAAACGTGAGAATGGTTATCACGGAAGAAAAAATATTATCAAATATTGATAAAGTACAAAGAATGATTAATCCAAAAAGTAAAAAACAAATTGTTGAGCTAGAGGAAGACAGTTATTTTAAGGACTTAATCGAATCTATCAAAACATATTTAATAGAATATCCAAAAAAGAAAAACTTTCCATCAAGTGTATACAATGCTGCTTATGGATTAGTTGAATTTGCAACTAATCAATTTGAAGAAAATACAAAACAAATAGAAAGTTTAATTAGACAAAGAGAAAATAATATAAATTTAGGTGCTGAATTAAAAGAAGTTTTAGAAGCAGCACAAAATAAAGAAAAGAATTGGAAAGACACAGTTAAAGAATCTAAAGAAAAATTTGGAGAAGATATGACTGAGCCTTTAATGATAATTGGTAGAGCAAGAACAAACAAATCTCAAAATTACCAAGATGCATTAAAACTTATAAATGCAAGAATTGCAAATTTAGAGTCTAATTTACATATTGAAATAGATATGGAAAGAATAGAAGATAGATCAAAAGCATTAAGTTATATAGGAATAGAAGTTGCAGACGCATTAAAAGCTATTCCAGCACCAATTGAAGAAAAAGCAGTTCAAGCTGTGCAAGAGCCTGTTCAAGAAACAACAGTTGAACAAATTACAGAAGAACAATACATTGCAGAAACTTTTGAAGCAAAACCAACATTATGGCAAAGAATTAAACAAAGCAAGCTAGGAAGAGCAATAAAAACAATAATGAGTATAAGAATTGTAGTAGACAATTCAAATGCACTTCCAGAAGGAAGAGGAGAAAACTAAAACAAAAACGACCCAACGGTCGTTTTTTTCTTTACAAAATTTAAAAAATGTGACATAATGACAGGGATAAAAAATAAAAGGAGAGCGATAATAAATGAGCCTAAGAGATTTTAAAATACCAAATTTTAAATTTCCAAAATTAAAAATGAAGGACATAGAAAACATAGAAGAAGTAAATGTAGAAATTGACCCAAAAAAAATAAATGAAAGAAATAAAAAACACGAATATTACCCAGAAACAAACTACAAAACAATAAAGGAAATATTTAATTCAAGTATAGAAAAATATTCAGAAAATATATTTGCTTTAGAAAAACAAGATCATAAAGAGCCATATAAAGAAATTACATATAAACAATTTGGAGAAGATGTTGTAGGACTTGGAACAGCTATTACAAAATTTTTAAATTTAAAAGATGAAAAAATTGCAATAATAGGGGAAACATCTTATTGTTGGTATACATCTTATCTAGCACTATTATGTGGAGCTGGAATAGCAGTTCCTTTAGATAAAGAGTTACCAGCAAATGAAATAGAAAACTTAATTAATCGTTCAAATACATCTGCAGTTATATACTCTAAAAAGAAAAAAGATGTAATAAGTAAAATTCAAGATAATTTACCATCTGTAAAATACTTTATTGAAATGAATTCAGACGATAAGGTGCAAGGAAGAAATGTTGGTTATAACTACGCTTTAGAAGAAGGCAAAAAAATTGTAAAAAATGGAGATAACAGTTTTAATGAAATTGAAATAGATCCAGAAGAATTTAGACTTTTAATATTTACATCTGGAACAACTTCACAATCTAAAGGTGTAAAAATATGTAATAGAAATTTAGCAGAAAATATAAATTCTGTAAATCCTTATGTAAAAATATATCCAACAGATAGATTCTTCTCAGTTTTACCACTTCATCATACTTACGAATCAACAATAGGGCTATTATTACCAATAGAAAGAGGATGTTCAATAGCAATATGTGAAGGATTAAAATATATAGTACCAAACTTACAAGAATCAAAGCCAACAGCATTGCTTGCAGTTCCATTATTAATAGAAAATCTACACAAAAAAATAAATAAATCTATAGATAAAAGTGGAAAAGCACCAATAGTAAATTCTATGATTCATGTTACAAATGCACTAAAATCTGTAGGTGTAGATTTAAAAAGAAAAGTATTTAAAGAAATTTTAGACAATTTAGGTGGAAATTTAAGAATAATAGTTTCAGCAGCAGCTCCTATCGATCCAAAAGTAGGAAAATGGGTACAAGATATGGGAATTACATTTTTACAAGGTTATGGACTTACAGAAACAGCACCAATAGCAGCACTAACGCCAGACTTTGACCCAAGAGTAGGTTCAGCAGGAAAAGCAGTTTTACCAGATGAAATAAAAATACATAATCCAAACGAAAAAGGCGAAGGAGAAGTATGGATAAAAGGTAAAACAGTTATGCTTGGATACTATGAAAATGAAGAAGCAACAAAAGAAGTAATGTATGACGGATGGTTCAATTCAGGAGATATAGGATACTTAGATAAAGATGGATTCTTATTCATAACAGGAAGAAGCAAAAATGTAATAGTAACACAAAACGGAAAAAATATATATCCAGAAGAAATAGAAATGATGTTAGGAAAAGTACCAGAAATAAAAGAATGTATGGTATATGGAAAAGAAGTAGAAGGGCAAAAAGAACTTGTAATATCTGTTAAAGTAATACCAAATTATGAAGAAATAGAAGAACTACACGGAAAAGACCTAAGCGAAGAAGAAATACGTAAAATAATATGGGAAGAAATTAAAAAAGTAAACAGAGAATTAACTTCATACAAAGCAATTAAAAACCTAGAAATCAAAAAAGACGAATTCGAAAAAACAACAACAATGAAAATAAAAAGATTTGCAGAAATCAAAAAAGACCAAAAATAGAATTTAAGGTGATTTATAAACAATTAATAAAATAATAATTGAAAGGAAATTCAAATGAAACGTGTTCTATTTATATCAAGCACAGGTGGGCATTATAACGAGTTAATGCAACTAAAGTCAATGTTTGAAAAATATAATTACCATATAATAACAGAAAAAGATAAAGTAACTGAAGAAGAAAAAGCAAAATATGGAAAAAAAATATCATATTTATTATATGGGACAAGAGCTCATTTATTAAAATATATTTTTATTTTATTCATAAACTGTTGGTTATCACTTTTTTATTATATAAAATACAGACCACAATACATAGTAACAACTGGAACTCATACGGCTGGTCCAATGTGTTGCATTGGAAAAATATTTGGAAGCAAAATTATATATATAGAAACATTTGCAAATAGAAATACAAAAACAGCAACTGGAAGATTAATTTATAAAATTGCAGACTTGTTTATAGTACAATGGGAAGAGATGCTTAAATTATATCCAAAGGCTGTTTTAGGAGGTTCGATTTATTAATGATATTAGTAACATTGGGAACACAAGATAATTCATTTGAAAGACTATTGAAAGAAATAGAACACCTTATTGAAAAAGGAATAATTAAAGATGAGGTAGTGGTTCAAGCTGGAAATACAAAGTATAAAAGTAACAAAATGAAAATTATAGACTTTGTACCACAAAAAGAATTAGTAGAATATATAAACAAATCGAGTTATATAATAACACATGGTGGAGTGGGTTCCATAACGGAAGCTCTAAGGCAAAATAAAAAAGTAATTGCTATTCCAAGAAAGAAAGAATATAAAGAACATGTAAATAATCATCAAATACAAATAGTAGAAAATTTTAATATGCAAGGTTTTATAATAGGAATTAAAGATGTAGAAGAATTAGAAAATGCGATAAATAAAATACCAAATTTTAAACCTAACAAGTATAAAACAAATACGCAAAATATAATTAAAATTATAGAAGATTTTATAGGATAAAACGTAATATTACAAAAATATTACGTTTTTATTACATTTGTAATTATATATTGAATAAAGTTAATTGTTGAAATATAATTAAAGAAATTAGTGAGTACAAGGGGGATAAATATGGAAACCTTTGCAGATTATATTCTTAATGAACAAAATTATGTAAAAAAATTAGAGATTGTTTATTATTTACAAAAAAGATCGGATATATTTTTTGATAATTCAGTAATATTAAAAACTGAGATTGCTAGGCTTTTTTTAGACGAAGCTAATTTACCCGGAATAGATAAAAATTGGGTAATTACTGCATGCCTTTTATGTGGATGTAAAAAAATGAAAGATCCGGCAGATATTTCAAGATTAAAAGTTTATGCAAAAGAAGGGGCAGATTATTTAAGAACTTTAGGGTTTCCAGAAAGATTTTGTAAAATATGTGAGCAAGTAAACAGGTATAGTGGTTCTGCTCCAAGAGAACCAGAAGGTGACATATTAGAATTAGTAGATAATTTGGGTGGTTTATTATTAGATAGACCAGAGAGAAGAGGCTTTCCTATAGATGAAGCAATGACTTTACTAGAATATAGAAATTTAAGAAATGTAGATAATATGTATTTACAGGTCTTTAAAAAATTTGTAGCCCAAGAGGAGGGAATAGCAATATAATGGAATGTAAAAAACGTATAAGTAAATTTACAAAATTAATAAATGTAGAAAGAAATGCAAGTGAGATTGGTGAAAATGTAAGGAAAAATACAGAAAAAATTATTGGATACATACAAAAAAATGGTGTTGAAAATATGTATGAGGGTATGGAAGAATATATAAACAAAAGAAAATTAGATAGTATGAAGAAAATAGAAGGACAAAATACAGGATATATAGCAGGATATTCAAGAGAAGAAAGAACTACAGATGGATTTGGAATAGGAGAAATAGAATATTAAACGAAAGAAAAAAGCAGGGAAAGTACCCTGCTATATTTAAATAAATATATAATAAAGGATGGAATAAAAAATGTATGAAATATTTGCAGATTTACATGTACACATAGGAAGAAGTGAAAGTAATAAACCAATAAAAATTACAGCAGCACGTTCATTAAATTTTGCAAACATAGCAAAAGAATGTGTAGATAAAAAAGGAATACAAGTTGTAGGGATTATAGATTGTGCATCACCTTACGTAATAGAAGATATAGAAAACTTTTTAAAAAATGGAGAAGCTTACGAAATAAAAGATGGAGGAATAATTTATAAAGACAAAGTTTGTATTTTATTAGGAAGTGAAGTAGAAACTTCGGAAGTAGGAAGAAATGGGAAAAAAGGAGCTGCTCATAATGTATGTTTCTTTCCACACCTAGAGGATATAAAAGGATTTTCAAAAGAAATGAGTACACATATAAAAAATATCACACTTAGTACTCAAAGAGCAGATATATCCGGATATGAATTAATAGATATAGTTGAAAAATATAATGGAATATTAATACCTGCACACATATTTACACCATTTAAAAGTTATTATGGAAATTGCACAGATAGAATTGAGAATATATTTAAAGAAAAATACAATAAAATTTTTGCAGTAGAATTAGGATTAAGCTCAGATACATATTTAGCAGATACAATTTCAGAATTAGAGGGAAAAACATTCGTAACAAATTCAGATGCACATTCTTTGCCAAAAATTGCAAGAGAATATAACAAAATGCAAGTAGAAGATATATCTTTTAAAGAAATAATAAAAGCATTAAAAAATGAAGATGGAAGAAAAGTAATTGCAAATTATGGATTAGACCCAAAACTTGGAAAATACCATAGAACATATTGTGACAATTGCAACAACACAATAGAAACAAAAGAGCCAGTTAGCAAATGTCCAATATGTGGCAGTGAAAAAGTTACATTTGGAGTTTTTGATAGAATAGAATTAATAAAAGATAAAGCAGAAACAAAGAGTCCAGAAAATAGACCAGAATATGTATACCAAATTCCATTATCTTTTATTCCAGGGGTGGGACCAAAAGTGATAGAAAAACTGCTAAATAATTTTGAAACAGAAATGAATATATTACACAAACTATCTTATGATGATATAGAAGCGGTGGTAGGAAGTAAAATAGCAGGAAATATAGTAGATGCAAGAGAAGGAAAATTAGGAATACACTCAGGTGGTGGAGGAAACTACGGAAAAATAGAAACTAAAAAATAATAATTGTTCTAAAATCCATTTTATTACATACACATTATGTAGAAGAAAAATGGAGGAAAGAATGAAGAGAATAAATAAGAAAAAACAACTCATATATACATATATTGAAGAAAATATAAAAGAAATAATTATAATTTCATTAATATTTATTATAGGGGTTGTTTTTGGTATTTTATTAATAAACAATGTAAAAGATGAAGGGAAAAAAGAAATAATAACTTATGTAAATACGTTTATTTCTAATATAAAACAAGGTAATTCAATAGATAAATTTAATATTGTAAAAACAGATATAAAAAAAGACGTTTTAATAGGATTAATTTTGTGGATAGCAGGTTCAACAGTTGTAGGAATACCAATAGTTTATGGAATTATTGGATATAGAGGGTTTTGTTTTGGATATACAATTGCTGCAATTCTAGCTGTAATAGGTGCAAAGCAAGGAATATTAATATCTATAATAGGAATATTCTTGCAAAATATTGTATTTATTCCAAGTATTATTTTAATAGCTGTAAGTGGAAGTAAATTATATAAAAAGATAATTAAAAATAAAAATAGAGAAAATATAAGATTAGAAATTTGCAGGCATTCTATAATTTCATCATTGGGAATAATAGGAATTATAATATCTTCATTTATAGAAGTTTTTCTATCAACAAACTTGTTAATTTTTTTTGCAAAATATATATAAAATTACAAAAAAAGTATTTACATTCACATAAGTTTTGTGATATAACATAAGAAGTTTATGTAAAGAGTAAAAACTAAATTATTTATAAGACAAGGGGAGCTAATAATGGAAAAACAAGTTAAACTATTCTTAGAATTTATACAAAACGAAAAAAAATTATCAAATAATACACTACAATCTTATAGAAGAGATATTGCTCAATATAGCAATTATTTAGAAAAGAATAGAATCAACTATTCAAAAGTTAAAAACGAAGATATAAAAAGATATTTAAAATACTTAGAAGAAGTTGGAAAGAAAACTTCTACTGTTTCAAGAAATTTAGCCTCAATACGTTCATTTTATCAATTTTTATTGCGTACAAGAAAAATTAAAGAAGACCCTACAGAAGGAATACAATCTCCAAAAATAGAAAAAAAGGCCCCAAGTGTACTAACATCTCAAGAAGTAGAATTATTATTAGATCAACCAAAAGATGTTGACCTTAAAGGAACTAGAGATAAAGCAATGCTAGAATTTGCATATGCTACAGGAATGAGAGTTACAGAAATAATATCATTAAATATAGAAGATCTTCATTTAGATGAAGGATATGTTACATGTAAATATGGTAACAAACAAAGAAATATTCCATTGGGTGGAATTTCTATAAAAGCATTAAGAGAATATATAGATGAAGCAAGACCTATATTAATAAAGTCAGAAGATGAAAAATCTTTATTTGTTAATATAAATGGAAAAAGACTTACAAGACAAGGTTTCTGGAAAATTGTAAAATTTTATAAAGAGCAAGCTCATATAAATAAAGATATAACACCACACGTATTAAGACATTCATTTGCTACACATTTACTACAAAATGGAGCAGATCTAAAAGCAATACAAACAATGCTTGGTCATTCAGATATATCATCAACACAAGTATATATGCAATTTCAAGATGAAAGTTTAAAAAATGTATATAAAAGCGCTCATCCAAGAGCATAGAACTAAAAGGCGACAAAGTCGTCTTTTTTATATTATAGGAAATTCCTGTTTTTGATGTAGGGGTCGGCGTCCCCGACGACCCGGGTGGCGAAGCCACTTTTTTATTATAGAAAATTTCTATTTACTATTGACAGTTTACAATAATACATATAAAATATAAATGTATCTTAAATTATATAAAAGAGATAAATTTATATATATAAAAGTACATTGAAAATTAAATAGAAAGAAGGAGATTGATTATGAATATTGCAATCGTAATCATCGCTGTTCTTATCTCAGGAGTAGTTTTTATTCCAGTTGGAATGATGTTAAGAAAGAAAACTGCTGAATCTAAAATTCAAAGTGCAGAACAAGAAGCAAAAAAAATAGTAGATAATGCAAAAAAAGATGCAGAAAACTTAAAAAAAGAAGAAATAATTAAAGCAAAAGAAGAAATTATGAATGCTAGAAATGAATTAGATAAAGAGATAAAGGAAAGAAGAAGCGATGTTCAACAACAAGAAAAAAGAATGATTCAAAAAGAAGAAAACCTAGAGAAACGTTCAGAGAAATTAGAGAACAAAGAAAAGGAAATAGTAAAGAAGGACGAAGAAATTGAACAAAGAAGAAATCAACTAGAGGAAGAAATTAATAAGCAAATAGAAGAATTAGAACGAATATCAGGTTTAACTAGAGACGAAGCCAAAGAACAAATTTTAAATGAAGTAGACAAACAAATTACAAACGAAAAGGCTTTGTTAATTAGGGAATTAAATGAAAAATACAAAGAAGAAGCAGATAAAAATGCTAAAGAAATTATTGGATATGCAATACAGAAATGTGCTGCTGACCATACTTCAGAAACAACAGTATCTATAGTATCTCTTCCAAATGATGATATGAAAGGAAGAATAATAGGTAGAGAAGGTAGAAATATTAAAGCAATAGAAACATTAACAGGAATAGATTTAATAATAGATGATACTCCAGAAGCTGTTGTTATTTCAGGATTTGACCCATTAAGAAGAGAAGTTGCAAAATTAGCTATAGAAAAATTAATAGAAGATGGAAGAATTCATCCAGCTAAAATAGAAGAAATGGTAGAAAAAGCCAAAGAAGAAATTGCAGCTGTAATCAAATCTGAGGGTGAAAGAGCTGTTTTAGAAACAGGAGTTATGGGGCTTAATCCAGAACTTGTAAAATTAATAGGAAAGCTAAAATACAGAACAAGTTATGGTCAAAATGTATTAAATCATTCTATAGAAGTTTCAAACTTAGCTAGAATAATGGCAGAAGAATTAGGGTTAGATGCTACACTTGCAAGAAGAGCAGGTTTATTGCACGATATAGGTAAAGCATTAGACCACGATATGGAAGGAACACACGTTGAAATCGGTGTAGAAATATTAAGAAAATTCAAAGAAAACGAAAAAGTTATAAATGCAGTAGAAGCACACCATGGAGATGTAGAACCACAAACAATAGAAGCAGCTTTAGTACAAGCAGCAGATGCTATATCAGCTTCTAGACCAGGAGCAAGAAGAGAAACATTAGAAGCATACATAAAAAGACTAGAACAACTAGAATCTATTGCAAATACTTTTGAAGGTGTAGACAAATCTTTCGCAATACAAGCTGGTAGAGAAGTAAGAATAATGGTAAAACCAGATAAAATAAGTGATAGTCAAATGGTAGTACTAGCAAGAGATATAGCAAAGAAAATAGAAAACGAAATGGATTATCCAGGACAAATAAAAGTAAATATGATAAGAGAAACAAGAACAATCGACTACGCAAAATAAAAACAAAAAAAGAATCTAAATTTTTAGATTCTTTTTTTGTTGTCAAATTTTGTCACAAAAGAAAAAATAAAATAATAATATATATTATAACTTGAAATTAGGAGGAGTTATAATATGTTTAGAAGATGTAGAAGATGTTGTTATATGAATAACTGTAACAATATTAGCAATGATATGTTAGAAACAAAATGCAATAATGTACAAAATTGTTGTTCTTGTAGTAAAAATAGTTGTGATTGTGGATTTGATGAAGAGGACACAGGATTTCCAACAAATCCAATGTATGGTCAAAGCTATGTTCCAGTACAACAAATGGAAGATGTATTTACACCTTGTGTAGGACTAAAAATGGGAACAATATTTCCAGAACTTGTAAGCCCATACAGACCAGGTCAAAGTATGGAAGAAATACAATTTATAGAAGATATGAATAAAATAGGAGAGGGGTGTAACACATGTCATTAGAAGATGAAAATAGAAATTGCGGTTGCAATAATGGATGTGGTTGCAACTCTAATATGATGCCATTATCACAAGAAAATTGCAGTAATGAAGCAGAAATGCCAGAAAGTTGTTGTGAAAAAAATCAAATAAGAGGAGAAATGTTACAAGAAATACGTTGTTTAGAATTTTCAATAAATGAACTTGCTCTATATTTAGATACACACCCAGATGATGAAAAAGCAATATGTTTACACAAAGAATATTGTAAAGAATGTAAAGTATTAAAAGATAAATATCAAAAAGTATTTGGCCCATTAACAATAAATTATCCATGCAATAAATGGAGATGGATAGAAGAACCATGGCCATGGGAAAGGAGTGAATTTTAATGTGGACTTATAACAAAACATTACAATACCCAATAAATATAAAATGTACAGATCCTCGTTTAGCAAAAGTAATAATATCACAATATGGAGGTCCCGATGGTGAACTTGCAGCATCTTTAAGATATTTATCTCAAAGATTTGGAATGCCAGACCAAAACGCAAAAGCAATATTAAATGATATTGGTACAGAAGAATTAGCTCACTTAGAAATGGTAGGAACAATAGTACATCAATTAACAAAAGGAGCTAGTATAGAAGAAATAGAAAAAGCTGGATTAGGAGCTTATTACACAGACCACGGCGTAGATGTATATCCACAATCAGCAGCAGGCGCTCCATTTACAGCAGCATATATTGCATGTAAAGGAGATCCAATAGCAAACTTACAAGAAGACTTAGCAGCAGAACAAAAAGCAAGAGCAACTTATGAAAAATTAATAGATTTATGTAGAGATAATCCAGATGTAATAGATCCATTAAGATATTTAAGAGAAAGAGAAGTAGTACACTTCCAAAGATTTGGAGAAGCTTTAAGAGGAGTACAAGATAAATTAGCAGAAAGAAAATTCTATATGAATAATTGTAAATAAAGAAATTCCCTAAGGTATTTTGAATACTTTGGGGAATTTTTGTGTTTACATCTTAAAAACTTTATTATAATATATATGTGTAAATTTTATTAATAAATATGAAAAAATTTTGGAGGAGTAACGATGAGCGAAACAAAATGGACTGACGAACAAAAATTAGCTATTGAAGAAAAAGGGAGTAATATTTTAGTTGCTGCTGCCGCACGGTAGTGGAAAAACTGCAGTTTTAGTTGAAAGAATGATTCAAAAAATAATAAAAGATAAAATAGATATAGATAGCATATTAATTGTTACATTTACCAATGCCGCTGCAAGTGAAATGAAAGAAAGAATTTTAGAGGCTATATACAAAAAAATAGAAGAAAATCCAGAAGATAGCCATTTGCAAAGACAAATAACATTATTAAACAAGGCAAATATAAGTACAATTCACTCTTTTTGTTTAGAAGTAATAAAAAATAACTTTTTTGAAATAGATATCTCACCAAATTTTAGAATAGGTGAAAGTTCAGAAATCGAACTATTAAAAATGGATGTGTTAGATGAATTATTTGAAGAAAAATACAATAGCGGAGATAAGGAATTTCTTGAATTAGTTGAAACATATTCAAGTTACAGAGGAGACGATGAATTAAGAGAGCTAATTTTAGATATATATAAATTCATTCAAAGCAGTCCATTTCCAAATGAATGGTTTGAGGAAGCGGTAGATAAATTTAATATAGATTCAAATATAAATTTTGAAGAAACAATATGGGGAAAAATATTAATAAATAATTATTTTGAGTTTATAGAAGAAACAAAAACAAATCTAGAAAATGTTGTAGAAATGCTTGATACAAATTACGAGCTAGAAAAATATTCAAAAATAGTTAAACTTGATATTGAAAATTTAGAACAATTAAAAACAAATAATTGGGATGAAATGATAAAAAAATTAGAAAACTTTAAATTTAAAACATGGCCAACAGATAAAAAAATAACTTCAAATATAAAAGATTCAGCATATGAAAGAAGAAAAACCATAAATAAAAAATTCAACGACCAAAAGAAGGAAATGATAAAATATACATCAAAAGAAGCAGTGGAAGATATTATATTTACATATAACTATTTAAGAATATTAAAAAACATAGTTATAGAATTTTCAGAAAGATTTAGCCAAAAAAAGAAAGAGAAAAATATAATAGATTTTAACGATATAGAACATTTCGCTTTAAAAATATTAGTAAAAAAAGATGAAAAAGGTAATTATATTCAAACAGATGTAGCCAAAAGCTACATGAAAAAATTTACAGAAATTGCAATAGATGAATACCAAGATAGTAACTTAGTTCAAGAATATATTTTAAGTAAAATATCAACAGGAAAGAATGTATTTATGGTTGGCGATGTTAAACAAAGTATTTATAAGTTTAGACAAGCAAGACCAGAATTATTTCTAGAAAAATACAATTCATACAAATTAAAAGAAAACAAAGATGAGGAAGATTCTTTAAAAATACAATTATTTAAAAATTTTAGAAGTAGAGATACAGTACTGAATTTAACAAATATAATTTTTGAAGAGATAATGTCAAAAGAACTTGGTAATATAGAATATAATGAAAACGAATACTTAAATTTGGGTGCAAGCTATCCAGAAAGAAATGATGCAAAGGCAGAATGCTATTTAATAAATTTAAAAGACGAAGAACAAAATGAATGGGATATGTATGAAGAAAATGAAGAAGAGGAAGAAACAGAAGAAAATAGTGAGCCAGTAGAAAAAAATATGATAGAGTCAAAATTTGTTGCCAACAAAATACAAGAATTAATAGAAAATAAGTTTCAAGTTTATGATATTAAACAAAAACAATATAGAAATATAAAATACAAAGATATTGTAATTTTATTAAGAGCTACCTCAAATGTAGCACCTATATATGAGAAAACATTAGCAGAAGCAAATATACCAGTGTATAGCGATTCATCCTCAGAATATTTAGAAAGTACAGAAATTCAAACAATTATGGCTACACTTAAAATAATAAATAATCCTATGCAAGATATACCATTTGTAGCAGTGTTAAGAAGTATAATAGGTGGATTTACAGATAATGAATTAGTAGAAATTAGATTAGTAGATAGGCATTGTAATTTTTATGAATGCATGCAAAAAGCAATATTACAAGTTAATAATAGTTTGAGAACTAAAATAGAAAACTTTTTAACTAAAATAGAAAAGTGGAGAGAAGAACAAGAATATTTAAGCTTAGATGAATTAATTTGGAAAATATATGAAGAAACCTCATATTATGAATATGTAGGACTAATGAAAAACGGAAGTTTACGACAAGCAAACTTAAAAATGCTATTTGAAAAGGCTAAAGCATATGAAAATGCAAGTTTTACTGGGTTGTTTAATTTTATTAATTTTATAGAAAAAATAAAAACAAGCAGTGGAGATTTAGATGCAGCAAAAATAATAGGTGAAAATGAAGATGTTGTAAGAATTATGAGTATACACAAAAGTAAAGGGCTGGAATTTCCTGTTGTTTTCTTATGTAATAGTTCAAAACAATTTAATATGAACGATTTAAAAAATAGTATTCTATTAGACCACGATTTAGGAATTGGACCACAATATATAGATTACAGAAAAAGAATAGAATATAATACACTAGCCAAAGAAGCGATAAAGTTAAAAATAAAAAATGAGAATATTTCAGAGGAAATGAGAGTATTGTATGTTGCTCTTACAAGAGCAAAAGAAAAGTTATATATAACAGGTACTTCTAGAGATGCAGAAGAAGAAATAAAGGAAAAAGAAAATACTGTTGAAATATTTAAAAATAAAAAAATATCAAAATTAACAATGCAAAGATACTTAAGCTATATGCATTGGATAGAATATGTTTATTTAAAGAATAAAGAAACAATGAAAGAATTTTTTGAATTTAATATTATAAATAAAAATGAAATATTAGAAAATGAAGATCTTCAAGAAGAAAATGAAAAGCTTTCTAAAGTTATTAATGAAAAATTAAAATATGTAAAAATATTAGATAAAGAATATTTAGATAAAATAAATTGGAAGTACAAAAATGAAGAATTAACTAAAATTGCAAGTAAAATGAGTGTAAGTGAAATAAAGAAAAATAAAATAAAAAATGAATTACAACAAGAAATAATAATGCAATCACCTAAATTTATTGCAGAAGAAAAAGTTTCAGCTTCTAGAAAGGGAACTTTAGTGCATTTATGTATGCAAAAATTAGACTTTAGAAAAGAATATACATATTCAAGTATAAAAGAGATGATAGCTGAATTAGAAAACAAAAAAATAATAACAAGTTTAGAAGCGGAAAACATAAATATAGAAAAAATACTTAACTTTACAAAAAGCAAAATATACAAAGAATTAAAAACAGCTAAAATAGTAGAAAAAGAAAAGCCATTTTATATAAATATACCATCAAATAAAATATATGGAGGAAAAACAACAACTCCAATTTTAGTACAAGGTATTATAGATTTATACTACATAAATAAAGAAAATGAACTTGTATTGCTAGACTATAAAACAGATTATATAGAAAACAAGAATGAAAATACTTTAAAAGAAAAATATAAAATTCAATTAGAATTATACAAAAAAGCACTAGAAGAAGCCTTAAATAGAAAAGTAAATAAGATATACATATATTCTACTTATTTAGATAAAGAAATTAAAATATAAAAAAATTAGCAAAAGGGGTTGACAAGTGCTAAAGTTGGGTATAATATATAGCAAGTAGTTAGCAAACTAATAACTTGACTGCTAAATAAGGAGGAAAATAAGTTGTTAGATGATAGAAAAAAGAGAATTTTGCAAGCTATAGTTGAAGAATATATAAATACAGCAGAACCGGTTAGTTCAGCTAGTTTAGTAAAAAATTATGGTATGGAATATAGTAGTGCCACAATTAGAAACGAAATGGCAGAGCTAGAAAAATTAGGTTTGTTAGATAAACCTCATACCTCAGCTGGAAGAGTTCCTTCTGAAAAAGGTTATAGATACTATGTTGATGAATTAATGCAAGATAATGAACTTACTTTAGAAGAAATTCAATATATTCAAAAACAATTGGAAACAAAAGTAGATGAAATGGAAGATTTAACAAAAATTGCAACAAATACATTATCAGAAATAACACATTATACTACAGTTGCAATAGGACCAACACCAACAACGCAATATATAGATGAAATAAAATTTGTTCTATTAGGCTCAAGAATGCTTATGGCAGTTATTATGACAGATACAGGAATGGTTAAGGAGACAATAATAAGATTTGATGAAGATATATATGAAAATCAAGTATATACTTTAAATACTTTTTTCAATAATAAACTAAAAGGTGAACCATTAGAAAAAATAGATAGACCGCTTGAAGAATATATTATTACAGAAATGAAAGATAGTGTTAAAGTTATAAAACCAATAATAGAGCAGCTTAGAAAAGTAATTTATCAAGAAAATCATCAATTATATTTAGAAGGAGCAAATAAATCTTTTGATTTACCAGAGTTTAAAAGCTTAGAAATTGCAAAGAACTTTATTAATGTATTAGATGAAAAAGAAGTTGTAGCAGATATATTAAATAGTGGATTTGCAAAAGATATAAATGTTTATATTGGTGACGAAAATGACCAAAAAGAATTAAAAGATTTTAGTGTTGTAACCTTTAAGCATAAAGTAGGAAATAAAGATTTAGGAACTATTGGAATAATAGGACCAAAAAGAATGGATTACAGTAAAGTAATATCTGTTATGAAATATATTAGCAAAAAATTAAATGATAATAATGAATAAGGAGGTACATATGTCAGAAGAAAACAAAGAAGAAGTTAAGGATGTAGAAGAAAAAGTAAAAAACGAAGAACATCATAAAGGAAAATGCAAAGAAGAATTACAAAAAAAGCAAGAAGAACTAGAAGAACTTACAGACAGATACAAAAGAGTTATGGCAGAATTTGAAAACTACAAAAAAAGAAGTAGCAAAGAAAGAGAAAATCTATATGGTTCAATTTTAGGAGATGTTGTAGAAGCTGTTTTACCGGTTTTAGATAATTTAGAAAATGCAGCAAAAGTTGAAACAAAGGACGAAAATTATAAACAAGGTGTAGAATTAGTTTTAAAACAATTTAAAGATGTTTTAAAAAGCAAAGGTGTAGAAGAAATTGAAGCCATAGGAACAACCTTCGATCCAGAATTGCACGAAGCCGTAAGTAGCGTACAAGATGAAAGCAAAGAAAGCCAAGAAATAGTACAAGAATACAGAAAAGGATATAAGTTTGGAAATAAAGTAATCAGGCATAGTATGGTTGTAGTAGCCAACTAAATCGATTAAAAGCAACAATCTGCACATTTTTATTCATAAATTCTAACCTCGACGTACACACGTACGACTTCGGCTAGAATTTAATCAAAAAATGCACATCTTATCAATTTTAATCAATTTATTATGTGTAGTGGTCGACGCCTCTGTCGACCTAGAAAATAGTTATTAATTTTAAAAAATATAAATTAGAGGAAAAACCTCAAAAGAAAGGAAGTAAAAAATTATGGGAAAAATTATAGGAATTGACTTAGGAACAACAAATTCATGTGTAGCTGTTATGGAAGGAGGAGAGCCAGTAGTAATACCAAATAGCGAAGGTGCTAGAACAACACCATCTGTTGTTGGTTTTACAAAAAATGGAGAAAGACTTGTAGGACAAATAGCAAAACGTCAAGCAGTTACAAATCCAGATAACACAGTTATTTCTATTAAAAGAAAAATGGGAACAGCTGAAAAAGTTAATATAGATGGAGATGAATTCTCTCCACAAGAAATATCTGCAATGATTTTACAAAAATTAAAAGCAGATGCAGAAAGCTATTTAGGACAAAAAGTTACTCAAGCAGTTATTACTGTACCAGCTTACTTTAGCGATAGCCAAAGACAAGCAACAAAAGATGCAGGAAAAATTGCAGGATTAGAAGTATTAAGAATTATAAATGAACCAACGGCAGCTTCATTAGCATTTGGAATGGACAAAGAAGATCAAGACCAAAAAATATTAATATACGATTTAGGTGGAGGAACATTCGACGTTTCTATTCTAGATATTGGTGATGGAGTATTTGAAGTATTATCTACAAATGGTAACACACATTTAGGTGGAGATGACTTTGATAATGCAATAATAGATTACTTAGCAAGTGAATTCAAAAAAACAAATGGAATAGACTTAAAAACAGATAAAATGGCAATGCAAAGACTTAAAGAAGCAGCAGAAAAAGCAAAAATAGAACTTTCAGGAATGCAACAAACACAAATTAACTTACCATTTATAACAGCAGATAGCACAGGACCAAAACACTTAGATGTAAACTTAACAAGAGCTAAATTCGAAGAATTAATTCACGACTTAGTTGAAGCAACAAGAGTTCCAGTAGAACAAGCTATGAAAGATGCTGGAGTTACAGCAAGCGATATTCACAAAGTATTATTAGTTGGTGGATCTACAAGAGTTCCATGTGTACAAGAAATGGTTAAGAAAATAACAGGAAAAGAACCAGATAAAGGTATAAACCCAGATGAATGTGTTGCAATAGGTGCAGCAATTCAAGGTGGTGTATTATCAGGAGATGTAAAAGACTTAGTATTACTAGATGTAACACCATTATCATTAGGTATTGAAACATATGGTGGAGTATTCACAAAATTAATAGAAAGAAATACAACAATACCAACTAAAAAATCACAAATATTCTCAACAGCAGCAGATGGTCAAACATCAGTTGAAGTACATGTTCTTCAAGGAGAAAGAGAAATGGCTGCATACAATAAAACATTAGGAAGATTCCAATTAACAGGAATACCAGCAGCACCAAGAGGAGTACCACAAATAGAAGTTACATTTGATATAGATGCAAACGGTATAGTTCACGTATCTGCAAAAGATATGGCAACAGGAAAT
>CABPZP010000014.1:0-42542 GCA_902461935.1 uncultured Clostridium sp.
GGTAATACCCAAATTAGATTTTAGTGCCTGTAGGGGTCGGCGTCCTCGACGACCCGCTCTATTGTTTTTTTCTTTCTTTTTTTGCGGGCGGACAGAGGCGTCCGCCCCTACAACGTTTGGATTGTGTTTGTCAAATTTAATATTATTTCTACTTTGATTTCGTTCTAGGCAGATATGAGCGTCCTCACCTACAATGTTTGGTTTATGTTTTTCAAATGTTATAATATTATTTTTATTTTGTTTAAGGCGGACAGAGGCGTCCGCCCATACATTGTTTAATTTTTTTATTTCAAATATTTTAGTATCGTCTTTTTTCTTTATTTTTGGGCAAACAGGAGCGTTTGTCTCTACAGAATATATTTTTATTTTTGTTTGTTCATTTAATTTTTTCATTTGTTTCCTCCTTAGTTTTTAGATATTATACTTTGTTTTCACACCAGTGTCAATATTTTATGAATTATTTTTTATATAATTTCTATAATATTCTTTAAGGAGACTTATTTATGAATAATTCAGGAAAATATGAAAATAAATTAAATGTTATTGGACCTATATTACGAAATAAGCGAAAAGAACAAAATTTGTCTTTTGAACAATTATCTAACAAATTATTGCTATTGGGTGTTAATATTCCAATAACCTGTTTGCATAGAATAGAAAATAATCAAAGAACTGTTAGAGATTATGAACTTTGCGCTTTATCATTAGCTTTAAATATAGATATACATGAATTGGTTGATGAATTCTTAGAAAAATTAAACTCATTGGTATAAAATTACATCCTTTATATAAAAATAGGAATTTTTTACATCAAAAAAGCCACGCGGGCAGACAGTGGCGTCCGCACCTACACATAAAATATAAATTTCATACAATAAAAAAGTGGATTTGCCATACGAGTCGGCATAAGGACGTCACCCTTACAATGAAAATTGGAAATTTCCTATAATATAAAACAAAAAAACATTGCAAATTGCAATGTTTTTTTGTTTTATTCTTCTATTTTTTCTTCTTTATTTTCTTCGTCTTCTTCTAATGCTTTTTTGCTTAGATTTATTCTTCCTTGGTCGTCTATTTCTATTACTTTTACTTTTACAATATCTCCTACTTTTAATACGTCTTCTACATTTTTTATTCTTTCTTTTGAGATTTTTGATATATGTAATAGCCCTTCTTTTCCTCCACCAAGTTCTATGAATGCTCCAAAGTTCATTATTCTTGCTACTGTTCCTTCGTATACTTGTCCGACTTCTATATCTTTTGCTATGTCTTCTACCATTTTTAGTGCTTTTTTAGAATTTTCTTCATCTTGTGAATAGATAAATACCTTTCCGTCTTCTTCTATATCTATTTTTACTCCTGTTTCGTCTATTATTTTATTTATCATTTTTCCACCTGGTCCTATTACGTCTTTTATTTTGTCTACTTTTATTACTGTGTTTGTAATTTTAGGTGCATATTTTGAAACTTCTTCTCTTGGTTTTGCAATTTGTTTTAGCATAACTTCGTCTAAAATATATTGTCTTGCTTTTCTTGTTCTTGCAAATGCTTCTTCTATAATATCGTATGTTAATCCATCTACTTTTATATCAACTTGTATAGCTGTAATTCCTTTTTCTGTTCCTCCAACTTTAAAGTCCATATCTCCAAAAAAGTCTTCAATTCCTTGTATATCTGTTAGCATTACATAGTTGTCTGAACCATTTGGATCTGTAACAAGTCCTGTTGAAATACCTGCTACTGGTCTTTTTATTGGAACTCCTGCTGCCATTAATGCAAGTGTACTACCACATATACTTGCTTGTGATGTTGAGCCATTTGAAGATAATACTTCAGATACAACTCTTATTGAGTAAGGGAATTCTTCAACAGATGGTATAACTGGAACTAAGGCTTTTTCTGCTAAGGCTCCATGTCCTATTTCTCTTCTTCCTGGTCCTCTTGATGGTCTGGCTTCTCCAACACTGTATGAAGGGAAGTTATATTGGTGCATATATCTTTTTCCTGTTTCTTCATCTATTCCATCTAATATTTGTTCTTCACTTGCCATTCCTAATGTTGCGATTGAAAGTACTTGTGTTTGTCCTCTTGTGAACATTGCACTACCGTGAACTCTAGGTATTAAATCTATTTCACATGATAATGGTCTTATTTCATCTATTTTTCTTCCATCTGGTCTTTTATGTTCATTGTAAATCATTTCTCTTACACATTTCTTTTCTAAGTCGTGTATACTTGTAGAAATGTCATACATTTTTTCTGCAGTTTCTTCTTCTCCATATTTTTCAGTAAAATATGCAACTATGTCTTCTGTTAATTTATCCATATTTGCATCTCTTACTTCTTTATCTACAGCTTGTACATCTTTATACATTCTTTCTTTAAAGTTTGCAGAAACTTCTTCAAATACACTTGCATCAACAGCAAATGATTTATATTCAAATTTTTCTTTTCCTATTTCTTTTTTCATTTTAGAAATAAAATCGCACACTTTTTTTATTTCTACATGAGCTTCTTTTATTGCTTGTAACATTGTATCATCTGGTATTTCATCTGCTCCTGCTTCTATCATTGCTATTTTTTCTTTTGTTCCTGCAACTGTAAGTTTTAATCTACTTTTTTCTCTTTGTTCTAATGTTGGGTTTATAACAATTTTATCATCTACATATCCTACATTTACTGCTGCTGTTGGTCCTCCGAAAGGTATATCTGAAATTGAAAGTGCTGCTGAAGCTCCTATCATTGCACATACCTCTGGTGAATTATCTGGTTCAACAGATAATACTGTTGCAACAACACATACATCATTTCTAAAATCTTTTGGGAATAATGGACGAAGTGGTCTATCTATTGCTCTTGATGTTAAAATTGCTTTGTCACTTGGTTTTCCCTCTCTTTTTGTAAAACTTCCTGGTATTTTTCCTACTGAATATAATTTTTCTTCAAAATCAACTGAAAGTGGGAAGAAATCTATTCCATCTCTTGGTTCTTTAGATGCTGTTACATTTACCATAACAGTTGTTTCTCCATATCTTACAAGTACACTTCCATTTGCAAGTTCTGCCATTTTTCCTGTTTCTATTGTTAGTTCTCTTCCTGCTAATTCCATTGAATAACTTTTAAACATTTCTTTTCCTCCTATATAAACTTTCTACACACCTTTTTTAATATTTATTATAGATGTAACCTCTATAATATGTTTCTTCTTTAAACACATTATACAAGCTACGTTCTATTAATAAATATTTATTTTATAAATTTGTATTTTAATAAAATTTAAAACAAGGACGTTTTTAAGCAAAACGTCCTAATGTATAAAATTATTTTCTTAAACCTAATTTTTCAATGATGTCTCTGTATCTTTGAACATCCTTTTTAGCTAGGTAGTTTAATAAGTTTCTTCTTTTACCTACCATTTTTAAAAGTCCTCTTCTAGAGTGATTGTCTTTTTTGTGAACTTTTAAATGCTCTGTTAATTCATTAATTCTTTCTGTTAAGATAGCAACTTGAACTTCTGGTGAACCAGTATCGTTTTCTTCTCTTTTATAAGTATTAATGATTTCTGTTTTTCTTTCCTTTGTCATTTGAAAAGCACCTCCTATTTAATATTTTATTTGCCTTCATCTGAGCTAAAGTTAGGTGTGTTTTTTACTTAAGCTAAGAAAAAGGTATGCTTTAACTTAAAACATACCTATTTTACTATAGATTTTGCAAAAAAGCAAGAAAATTCAAATAATTTCCTTAATCTTTTTTTCGATAATTGCATGTACAATTCCAAAAAAACTTACAATAAGATAAATTCCTGAAGAAACAATATAATGTTTGCTAACAAGAAATAAAAAACCAACTATGCAAAGTATAGGAATTATTCTACTGATAATGCATTTCTTTATTGATATTAGCTTATAAAGTCTTTTTTCTTCCTTTTCTATTGCTTTCATTAAATCTTCTTTTCCATTTCCACAAAAACAAATCAAATAGTATTTATTCTTGTAAACTTCAGGATACATTATCATCCCGCATTTAGGGCACCGTACATCACTGCCTGTTATATCATTCGCCATTTTCATTATCCTCTCTTTCTATATCAATGATTAACTCCATTATATTTTCCATATTTAAGTGCAAAAGAAAGTCAAATAGAAGCTTACTTTCCATTGCTTTCTTTTTATATTCATCACTGATATAATCTGTTAACGGTTTCACTTCTTCAATTACAGGAATATTAAAATAAGTTGATTCTTTCTTAATTTCTACATTAGAAAAAAGTTCAAAATATTTTTTTCTCTTTTTAGAAAAAAGTTCAAAATATTTTTTTTCTCCTTTTTGGCTAAAAAGTAACATGTAATACACCGCGGTCCTGTACCTGTTCCATCATTAATATTTGAGACAATATATGTTTTTAATACATATACTTCATCAATTTTGTTCTTCTTTGCAAATAACATAATTTTTCCTCCTTTAATTAAAGCTAGGTTTACTTATAACATGTTTGCTCTTGGCAAAATCTTTTCGAGATTATATCATAATTTTATGTAAAATGCAAATGTAGAGGCGACATTTAGTCACCTCTACATCTCCTACATTGCTGCTCTATATAAATTTATAAAGTCTTCTTTAGATGTTTCTCTTGGGTTTCCTGGTCTACAAGGATCTATCATTGCTTTATCTGCTAATAATTCTAAGTCTTCTTCTTTACATCCTGTATCTTTTACTGTTTGTGTAATTCCAACTTTCTTAGAAAGTTCTTGTATCATCCATACA
Source organism: uncultured Clostridium sp. (assembly GCA_902461935.1). Taxonomy (GTDB): domain Bacteria; phylum Bacillota; class Clostridia; order TANB77; family CAG-508; genus Merdicola. The sequence continues at coordinate 4,765 of CABPZP010000014.1, forward strand.
AAAGTATTTATTACATCTTGGTCGTTTAAATTTGCTGCATCTGGTCTTCCTATATTTATTAATATTTCTCTAAATCTATCTGCACAAACTTCTCCATTAAATCTCATAACTGTTGGAAGTAAAATTGCATTTGCAAGACCATGTGGTGTATCATATACAGCTCCTAGTTGATGTGCCATTGAGTGTACAATTCCAAGTCCTACATTTGAGAATCCCATTCCTGCAATATATTGAGCATATCCCATCATTTCTATTGCATAGTCATCTTTATCGTTTACAGCAGCTGGTAAATATTGGAATATTAATTGTATTGCTTTCATATGAAACATATCTGACATAATATTGTGTGCTTTTGTTATATATCCTTCAACTGCATGTGTTAGTGCATCCATTCCTGTTGCTGCAGCCATAGATTTTGGCATTGATGCCATAAGTTCTGAATCTACTATTGCTATTATTGGAATATCATGTGGGTCAACACATACCATTTTTATTTCTCTTGTTTCATCTGTAATTACATAGTTTATTGTGACTTCTGCAGCTGTTCCTGCTGTTGTTGGAAGTGCTATTACTGGCATTCCTCTATTTACTGTGTTTGATGCTCCATTTAAAGAAACTATATCTGCTCTGTCTGGGTTTGTCATTACAATAGAAATACCTTTTGCAGTATCCATGCTTGATCCTCCACCAACTGCAACTATTAAATCTGCTTTAGATGCTTTGCATTTTTCTACACCATCTAAAACATTTTTTATAGTTGGATTTGGTTTTACATCTGAATATACTTCAAAATCTATTCCTTCATTATCTAAAATTCTTGTAACTTTATCTGTTACACCAACTTCAACTAAAGATTTGTCTGTAACTACTAAAACCTTTTTAAATCCTCTAGATTTAATTTCTTCTGGTAGTACCTCTCTTGCTCCTTTTCCAAAATAAGATGTTTCGTTTAAAACAAATTTTGTATTAGCCATTTAAAATTCCTCCTTTGTATTTATTATGGTTATATTATATCAATAATATTTTTAAATTCAATATTTTTTTGATTTTTCTTCAAGCATTTTGAAATCACAACACCTTTTTATAATACTTTCAGGAAGTTTGTTATTTATAACCTTATAGTATAAATTTTGAGCTTTATTTAATATAATATTTATATTATTTTTCTCATTGCACCAATCAATTTGCTTATATAAAAGATTTCTATAATTTTCGTTCTCCTCATTTTCTATATCTATTAGTTCACATTCTTCAAGTGGAATTGGTATCATATTATTAAAATTTATTGCCCCTAACTTTCCCTTATCAATTTTCAAAAAATCAATCGTATTCTTCATTTTTAAATGTTTTTCTTTTGGTGATGTAAATGGTGCAAAATATAGTGTATTATTTATTTCTAAAACAATTCCTATAAATGGTCTTTTAGCTTTATCACCATAACATTTAGCTATTCTTTTATCATATTGATTCAAATACATTATGTATTTTTCTTTCACTTTATAAAATTTTAATTTTTTCATAAATACTCCTTTCTAAAATAAATAAAAATAGAGAGTGTTATTGTTATATAACGCTCCCTATTTTACTTTTTTCGCTTCTATTTTTTATGGTGTAGAATCACCGCTTTTTTAGCTCCTCACTTATTGGTAGAGGCTCACCGCTTTTTTAGTTCCTCACTTATTGGTAGAGACTCACCGCTTTTTGAACAATTCCTGTTCTAAATTATTATATTCATAATACCATTTTTTTATTTACTGTGTCAATACTCTTTTAGTCTCCTAAACAAATTCCTATATCTCTTGCTGTTTTTACTAGGTCATGGTCCATTGTTACTAATCGTACATTGCTTTCTGCTGTTCCACCTTGTACTGCTCCTATTTCTTTATTGTTTCCTACAACTTCTTCTAAAGTTACATAGTTTAGTTTTCCATCTTTCAATACTGTAAGAACTCCAAATTTTCCTTTCATTGCCAATTCCATTGCTTTTGCTCCATATTTTGTTGAAAGTACTCTATCGTATGAAGTTGGCGTTCCTCCTCTTTGCATATATCCTAATGTTGTATTTCTTGTTGTTATTCCTGTTAGTTCTTGTAAATCTTTTGCAACTTTTTCTCCTGCTCCTCCTAGTTGAACATTTATAACTCCTTTTCCACCATCACGTGTATTTTTTATACTTAGAGAACCTCCTTGTGGTACTGCTCCTTCTGCAACAACAATTACACTAAAGTTTTTACCCATTTCTTTTCTTTTATTTATTGCTTCAACAACTTTGTTTATATCGTATGGAATTTCTGGAATTAATGCTACATCTGCTCCTCCTGCTATTGCAGATTCTAGTGCTATCCATCCTGCATATCTTCCCATAACTTCTAATACCATTATTCTATTATGTGTTTCTGCTGTTGTGTGTAATCTATCTATTGCGTCTGTTGCAACAGTTACTGCTGTATTATATCCAAAGGTAATATCTGTGCATGCAACATCATTATCTATTGTTTTTGGAACTCCTATTACATTAATTCCTCTTACAGAAAAATCTCTTGCAGATTTTTGAGTACTATCTCCTCCAAGTGTAAATAAACAATCAAATCCATCTTCTTTAATGTTTTGAACACATTTTTCAGATAAATCTTTATATACTGTTTCTCCATTTTCTTCTACTTTATAATTAAATACATTAGCATTTAAAGAAGAACCTATTATTGAACCACCTTTTTGTAATATTCCTGAAGCAGTATTTGCAGTACTTAATTTTATATAATTATTTTTCAAAAGTCCATTATACCCATCAATAAATCCATAACATTCAATTCCATTATTTTCTGCTGTTTTTACTATTGCTCTAATTACAGCATTAAACCCTGAAACATCTCCTCCATTTGCTAATATAGCTACTTTTTTAATCATATTTTTTACCTCCTAAATTTTATACTTTTGTGTTTTTATAATTATTGTTCAATTAATCTATCGCTTATTTCTTTAAAGTTTTGAAAATTGTGTTGTCTTAATATTTCATATGCAATAATTGCAACTGAATTAGATAAATTTAAGCATCTTATTCCATCTAACATTGGTATTCTTGCTGTTTTATCTAAGTACTGCTTCATAACATCTTCTGGTAATCCTTTTGTTTCTTTTCCAAATAAAACAAATACTTCATCCATATCTCCAAAATTTATATCTGCATAATTATGAGTTCCTTTTGAAGTTATAAAAAACATATTATTTTCTTCTGGTTTATATTTATTTAAAAACTCTTTAAAAGAAATGTGTTCTTCAATTTCCATCTTGTCCCAATAATCCAAACCAGCTCTTTTTAAATACTTGTCTGAAATTTGAAAACCATATGGTCTAACAAGATGAAGCTTAGCACCTGTTGCAGCACATGTTCTAACAATGTTACCAGTGTTTTGTGGAATTTCTGGCTCAACCAAAACAATATTTAATTTCATTTATTATGCCTCCTATTTTAGCTAATTATATCAATAAAAAAAAATAATGCAATAGCAATTACATTATTTCTAATTCCCTGTACTTCTATATTTATTTAATGCCAAATTCCATAGTTTTACTGCAATTATCCATAAAAGTATAGCCACTATTGGCGATAAATAAATCATATATGTGTTTAATCCTAAATAACACATAGTTGGATAGTATGCAACAAATGCAAACGGTAAAATATATGTTAATATTATTTGTATAAATTTATTATATATTGATATTGGGTATTCTGTTAAAGTATGTATTCTATAAAATGACCATATTATCTCATTTGACCTATATGTCCAAAAAGATGCAATACTAAATATTGTCATTAATGCTCCAATTATTAGCGCCCCAATTATACTAAAAATCATTATTTTTGCAATTAATATAATTGTTATTTGAATATTTAATTTTTGCAACATAGAAATTGTTATACCAATTCCTAAAAACAAATCTGTTATTCCAGCAAAGTCTCTTGAAGAACCAATAATGGATATAAGTGGATGCACGGGTCTTAGTAAAATTTTATCAAATTCACCGTTTCGAATATATTTTGGACCTATTTCATACATAGAATCAAAGCAAAAAGCAACAAAACCAATGGAAATTCTTGTAATTCCATATAATAATAAAATTTGATAAAAATTCCATCCGGATATATTTTCAGTATTATTAAATGCTATTAGCACAAATATTATACTCACAAGTTGAACTATTAATTCTGAAATAACACCAACTATACAATCAATTCTATATATAAGTATTTCTTTTAATGAATTCTTTAAAAAAGAGAAGTATAAACTTAAATTATACATAATTTGCTTCATATTATCCTCCATTTACAGTTACATTTTTTATTGCATGATTAAAGAAAATTTTCGCAATACTGTATAGTGCTATCCCCCATATAATTTGCTTTACAATTATCATTATAATTTCATTTGTAGAAAAATTTCCAAGCCATATATTTATTGGTGTATAAATTAATTCTTTAAACGGCAATATTTTTGATAAGTTTTGGAACCAATTAGGAAATAATGTTATTGGTGCAATAATACCTGAAAATATTTGTATTATAGCCTTTCTTAATACTTGCATTCCCCATATTGAATTTGTATAAAAACCTATTGTACCTACAATTACTTGTAAAGAAAAAGTTATAGGTACACCCAAAACAATTATTAACATACATAATAAGAAATCCATTACATTATCAGGTAATACTAATTTCCAAAATAATGAACATAAAATAAATGTAGCAACACCTACAACTGTTGCAAAAAGCAATTCTCCAATATTTATTCCAAAATAATATTTAAAATATGAAATTGGGTTTAGTAATTCTTTATTTATTTGACCACTTTTTATATTTTCACCCATTGTTTCATTTACTCCCCAAGTTGCAAATGAACTGAAGGTAATTACTAAAATATAATATGTAATCATTTGTTGCAAGTTATATCCTCCAGCATTACCAGTTTGCTTATATATAGCCTGCCATACGAAAATATATACCATTACCTCAATTATTCTATTGAGTGTAAATAAATAAAAATTTGATTTATATATATTGTATTGATTAAACTGCATTTTTGCAAGTTGCGTCATTATTTTTAACATTTGTGTGCTCCTTTATATATTTCTTTTAATATATCTTCTAATTCTGCTTCTTTCATATGAACATCTTCAATTTCACAATATTTTGATATTTCATCCATAACTGTTAAAATAGTAATCTTTTCATGTAAAAACTTTAGTTTTATACTATTTTCTTTTTCTTCTATAATCTTTAAATTTTCATTTTTTAAATCATTCTTTATAATGCTTTTCTTATTTTTCACAATCAATTCTGCTGTTATATATTTTCCATATTTATCTTTGAATTTTTGTTTTTCTCCGTCATAAATTATTTTTCCTTTGTCTAAAAGTATTATTCTATCACAAACATCTTCGATATCTTTCAAATCGTGAGTTGTAAGTATTACTGTTGTTTTATTTTCTTCATTAATTTCTTTTATAAATTTTCTTATTTTTTCTTTAACAAAAACATCTAATCCAATTGTTGGCTCATCTAAATATACAATTTTTGGATTATGTAAAAAGGTAGCAGCAATTTCGCATCTCATTTTTTGCCCTAAGCTTAAATTTTTTACCTGTTTTTCCAATAACTCATCTAACTCAAGTAGTTTTGTAAATTTTTTAAGATTTTTTCTGTATTCACTCTCGGTCATATTATACATTTTTTTAATTAATCTGAAAGATTCTATTACAGGCAAGTCCCACCACAATTGTGTTTTTTGTCCAAAAACTGCTCCAATATTTTTATTATTTCTTATTCGTTCTTTATATGGTATTATTCCATTTACAGTTACCTTTCCTGATGTAGGAGTAAGTAAACCTGTAAGCATTTTTATTGTAGTTGACTTTCCTGCACCGTTTTCTCCTATATATCCAACAAGTTCTCCTTCTTTAATCTCAAAATTAATTCCCTTTACAGCCATAAATTCCTTATATTTTGGATGAAATAAATTTTTAAAATAACCTATTAATCCTTCTTCTTTTTCTATAATTTTATATGTTTTAACTAAATTCTCTACTTTAATCATTAATTTTGCTCCATTTATTTTATATTAATTAATTCGAATTATTTATAGCATAAATTTACTTTTTTAGCAACAATTTCTTATTTTGTACTTATATGTATATTTGATATTTCTGTGGTTAATTCTCTTGAAATTATGTTTTGTATTTGTGCTATTTGATTTTGTTCTAGTTTTTCTGCTTTTACAACTACACTTACACTGTCATCGTTTACAAATATTACTGCATCTTCAAATCCTTTTGTTTTTATTAAGTTTTCTGCTATCATTATTGCATTTTTCTTATTGTTTATATTTGCTATTTCTTGTGATGATATTGATTTTTGTGTTTCTGGTATTGCTGTATTTTCTAATATTTTTTGATATGTTTCTAACATTTGTGAATACATATTTTCTCTTTGTAGTTTTGAACTTGTAAAATAGTCTTCTTCTCCATTTGAATTTGTTTCTACAGTATTATTTTCACTGGTGTTATTAGCTGTGTTATTATTTTCATTTGCAGTGTTTTCTTCTTTTGTATTTACGTTGTTTGTGTCTTCACTACTATTGTTTGCCATTGTTTCTTTTATATTGTTTTCTTCTCCTACCACAAGTTCACTATCTACTAATTTTGCATCTCCTATTCCTGCATAATCGTATCCTTCTTCTGTTTTTCTGTTTGCTACTTCTTCTGATATTTGTGATGAATAGTTCAAATATCCAGCTGCAATAAGCATTAGTGCAACTACAGATATAATAATTTGATTTTTCTTAAATATTCTCATTATTAATTCCTCCCTTTAAACTTTTAACTTAAACACTTGTATTTTATGTGTTGCAAGTCCTGTTGCCGCTTCCACAGCTTGAATAATTTGTGTTTTTACATTTGCATTTTCTCCTCCTTCTGCAGTAATTATTGCTCCTTCTATTTTGGGTGAAACAGTTTTTTGAGTTATAATGCTTTTTTCTCCACTACTATTTTCTTGCATTATTGCAGATTTCTGTGTATTTGTATCTGTTGTAGTTCTCTTTCCTCCAGAAGTATCCGCTTCCTCTGTTGTTGTTTCACTTTTGGTCTCATCGTATAATGGAACTAGTTCACTACTTTCTGAATATGTAAGCAATACAGAAACTTTTCCTACACCATCTATATTACTTAAAATTCTTTCTAAATTAGATTGCAAATCTGTTGTATTTTCTGAATTAGAGTTATTTTCTTGTGTAGCTAATTGTTTTCCTGTTGTAGTATTTTGCCTAGTTTGTGTTTCATCTTCTTTTTTATCTCCATTCCAAATTTTATTAACAGCTATACAAGTAATTATAAGAATTATTAGCAGTATAACCATATTTTCCATTTTCTTCTTGCTTTCTTTACCCTCTGCTGAATACAATTCTTTTATTTTGCTAGGAATTTTCTTCATTTGTAAAACCTCCTTATTTTATGCTAATCAACCTCTATATTTTCTTTTTTTATACTATATGTTTCTGACAAATAGTTTTTAATTTCTTGTTTTTCCATAGATGTTAAATTGTTTTGTTTTACTTCGTTTGTATTGTTTGAAATCTTTATTTCTATTTTATTAACAGCTTGTATATTTGAATTATTGTTATTTTCTTCTCTTTCTAAACTTATTTTCAAACTATTAATAGTTCCATACGATTCTTCATTTTTTAACTCTATATTCGCATCTAAACTATTAACTTTATAACCTTTTTGTTTCATTCTATTTTTTATATCTGCTTTAATACTTGAAGTATATGTATTATCCAAATTTTTATCTATTACATTTGCACTTGCAGTAGTGGTACTTTCCACATTAAAGTAATTTTCATATTTAGATACATCTATTGTAGAGTTTCCTCCACTTATTTTAGATATTATTGGCGATATAATTGTAAATAATATGTATAATCCTATTACAGTTTTTATGTACTTTTTATTATTTCCTTCTGGCAAAATCATTTGTATTATTGTAGAAACTATAACTGCTAGAATAATAGATTTTGCCCAAGTTGACATTGCATTTATCACATTATTTTTCCTCCGTTTATCTATACATCATTCCGCTATTAGAAATTTTAATAACTAATGTTGTTCCAATTATCAGCATTACAGCTATTGCACTCATAATTCCTAATAACAATTTGAAAGTTTCTCCCATTTCGTCTAATAGCTTTACTATTTTTGCATCTGCTATTGGTTGACTTATTGCTGCCACCAGATGATATGAAAGTGTTAAAATTGTAAGTTTTATAATAGGACCTATACATATTGCAATTATTACAATTATTCCTACAATTCCAACGGCATTCTTAAGTATATTTGAGCAACCTATAACTGTGTCTACTGTATCACCTAATATTTTACCTACAACAGGTATTAAATTACTTACTGCTGCTTTAGTAGTTTTTGCAGTTATTCCATCCACACTACTTGTTAAGCTTCCATCTATTGAAACTACAGATACAAAAAGTGTAAGTGTTATTCCTAAAAGCCAAACTATGCTAGATTTCATAAATTTAGATATTTTATCTATATGTACTTCTTCTGATACTTTTGAAACAATTCCAATTGCTGTTGAAATTAATACCATTGGTATTATAAAAACTTCTAGCATATTTGATATAAAGTTTATTAAAAAAAGTATTATTGGCTCTATTACACCTGCCGAAGTTATACTTCCTGTGGTTAAAAGTAAAGTCATTAGCAAAGGCACAAGTGTTTGACCATAGCCCAACATATTTTGTATAGATTGTTTTGTAAGTGATATAATATCTGCAAAGTTACTCATTATTAATGTTACTATTAATATGTATTGCACATAATATGTAATTGTTGAAATGCTTTTGTTTTCTAGTCCATCGCTAATACTTTTAAGAATACTATGTATTATAATTATTATTAAAATACTTCCTAAAATTTTTATTGTTGATTTAATTTCTTTTCCAAATAGATTTACTATTTTTTTGAAAAATGTGTCATTGTTTATATTTCCAGATATAGCAGACTGTAAAAGTTCTCCTATATCTATGTCTTCCATAAATTCTCTCGAATATTCTTTACTTTTTGTTATAAAATTGCTTACATTTAGCTCATCTATTTGGCTTGATATAATATCTTCTGTATTTATTTCTACATTTTCTGTTTCGTCTGTTGCATATACACTTGGTATTTCTAAAAGCAATGCTACTGCTAGTATTAATAATATTTTTTTCATATGTATACCTCTTTTTTAGAAATGTATTCTTTTGTTTAAGGTAAAATTTTTATTATTGTTTCTAATAGGCTTGAAATTATAGGAATTGATACAGAAATTATCATAATTTTTCCTCCTAAATCTACCTTGCTTGCTATTGAATTTTCTCCAGAATCTTTGCACACACTTACTGCAAATTCTGTTAAAAGTGCTATTCCTGTTATTTTTAATAAAATTCCGAGAAATTGACTATTAATGCTTGCTTTGTTAGAAAAATCTGATAGAAGTTTTATTATTCCAGCTAATTGTCCAGATATCATAAAAAATATTATTACTCCTACCATTAAAGAAACATACAATGTAAATTCTGGTTTATATTGTCTTAGTATAATTATAATAATTAGCCCTATTAAACCGAATTCCTATTATTTTTATAATATCCATATATAATTCCTCTCTTATAAATTAAACATTGTTCGCACAGCATCAAACAGGCCACTTATTTGTTTTATTACCATTGTTAAAACTATTACAAGCCCTGCTAAGGTTGTCATCATTGCTTGGTCTTCTCTTCCTGCTCTTACTAACACTTGATGAAGTACTGCAACTAAAATTCCTACTGCAGCTATTTTAAAAAGTAATTCAATATTCATAGGTATAACTTCCTTTCTTTTGTTTTATTAAGCTAGTAATATAACTATTGCTAGTCCTATTGTCATTCCTAATGTTTTATATAGTTTTTCGTTTTTTTGTCTTTCTTGTTCTGCATATTCTATTTGTTTTTTCAAAAAACTTTTGGTTAGCTCTATTTCACTAACTTGTCCTTCTAAATTTGTTTTACCGAGAAGTTTTGACAATCCTTTTAATATGTTTTTATCTTCTTCGTTTATTTCTAAATTGCTTTCTTCTATGGAGTTTAGCCATGCAGTGCCTGCTTCTGTATTTTTCATCTTTTGGCTTGAATCATAAAATAAATTTGAAACATTTTTATATGTATTTTTTGATATTTCTTCAAATATATCTGGTATAGGTTCATATGTATATTTTATTTTTGTTAGAAATATGTTTAGTGCCGAATTTAATTCTTTAAGTGTTTTTACTCTATTTGAATATTTTTTTGAAAACATTATTCCTAGACTTAAACTTGTACCAAATATAGTTAGTAAAATTAATGTTTTAATAATAAACATAAAAAACTCCTTGATTTAACATTAATATATTATATTCAGGAGTTTTTGCTTTTAGAACATATTTATATATAAAATATAAATAGTAGACATATATATTACATCTTCTATTAGATATAATGTATATGCCTACTACTTTTCCGGTTATTTTCAGATTATAAATTATTTTGAATTTACTGCCTTTTCTAAATTAGTAATTCTAACTTCATGTGAAAGTAAACGTTTATTGTTTAATGCCATGTAATTTTCATATTCATCAAACTTTTTATCATTTTTCTGGTCATCCATCATTATTTTTTCAAACATAGCATCAATTTTTTTACCGTACTTTTCTTCGAAATAAAAATTGTTGTCAATAATTTTTTCTTCAAGTTGATCAAATCTTTTGTCTAAAATTTTATTGTTTTCTTTAATTTTTTCATCTATCATAACAGATATTTTTTCGTTATTAGCCTCTATTTTTTCGTCCATCATAACAGATAGCTTTTCATTGTTAGCTTCTATTTTTTCGTCCATCACTTTGTACAATTTTTCGTTGTTTGCTTCCATCAATTCAATAAATCTTTTTTCTTCCATTAATTTTCACCTCCTTCTTTTTTATAAAAGTATTTTAACATTATTCTTTTTACTATGCAATAAATATTTAATATTTTTTAAATTATTTTGTATTCTTTATTTATTTTATCTAATGCATATATTTTATTTACTTTTCCTTTATTGTTTTTATCTAAAAATATCAGTCTTTCAAATATATATTTTTCTATTAATTCTGCTATAGCTGGATTTAGTTTTAAATCTTCTAATGAATTTCCATGTGCTGTAAATATTCCTTTTATTCCTGAACATACTGCATAGTTTATTTCTTGCACATCTTCTTTACTTCCTATTTCATCTGCTACTATAATTTCTGGTGCCATTGACCTTATAAGCATTTTCATTCCTATAGATTTTTTAATGTTTTCAATTATATCTGTTCTTATTCCTAAGTCGTTTTGAGGAATTCCTTTATACATTGCTGCAATTTCTCCTCTTTCATCTACAACTCCTATGTTTTTTCCTGTAATTTCTTCGGTTCCATTACTCAAATTTCTAATTATATCTCTTAAAAGTGTTGTTTTTCCTGCACCTGGTGGAGATACAATTAAAGTGTTATAAATAGTATTTTCTTCTTTATTAATTATTTCTTTAATTATGTTGTTAGAGCAACCTATTATTTGCCTTGCTATTCTAAAATTCAAGTTTGATATGTAATTTAAGTTTTTAACTTGATTATTTTCTATTACTGCACTTCCTGTAATTCCTATTCTATGTCCACCTTTTATGGTTATAAAACCTTCACATATTTGATTTTGGTATGAATATATAGAATTTTCGCAAATACTTTGCAATACATTCAATACATCTTCTGTTTGTACTATATAGTTTATTATTTTTTCGGAATTGTTTAATTTTAAAATAATTGGTTTAGAATTTCTTATTCTTATTTCTTCTATAACTAAATTATTATTTATTTCATTCTCCAAAACTACTCTTATTTTATCTGGAAAATATCTTAAAATATCATTATAGCTCATTTTTTCATCCTTTCATAGAAAGGCAACCGTTTTGGTCACCTTTACATTTCTATATAATATAAAATTACCCTTGCATATACATATTAATATATATATGCAAGGGCACCTGAATTTATGAATATTTTTAGATTATTTTAATTATAGAATTTTATATATATTATTTTGTAAGTTCTATTGTAACTTGAGTTGCATCTTTTGCAACAGTTATTTTTGCATTATTATTTGTTATAACACTCTTAATTGAGCTTATATATTCTTTTACTTCTTTTACATTATCTTTTGTTATACCTTTAATTCCTTTTTCTTCTATTCCATTTGCTTCATCTTTTGCTACATAAATTAATTCATCATCTGTATAATCTTTTAGTGCTACTTTAGATAACTCTACTGGTGCTGTTTTTCTCGTAGCTAAAGTTATTGTTCCATCTTTAGCTATTGTTACTTTTTTGCTTCCATTTAAGGCATCTGCTGTTAAATCAACTGTTCCTTCTGCAACTGTAACATTCATACTTGCAGCTATATTACAGTTTGTTGTAATTGTAACTCCTTTATTAGCTACAACATTTATTGTTCCTTTTTGGATTGATGTTTGGTCTTTAGAACCAACAAAGTTTATTGTTAAAACTTCATCACTTTCGAAACCTAAAGTGTTGCTTTCTGTATTTGGTGTTACAGTAAGTTTTTGAGCTGTAGCACCTATTGTTGTTTTAGCTACTGTAGAAACTTTTACACCATTAATTATAGCTTTTGAGTTTACAACATATGTTTTATCACCTTTAACTTCAACATCGCTATTTACATTTATTGCATCAGCTGTCACTCCACTTAAATCATAAATTGCACCTGTACCATTTAAATTGATTTCTTTAAATGTTCCACTTATAGTTTTTGCAAATTTATTATTACAAGTAACATTTAATGTATAGTCTTTTAAATCTCCGAATTTTCTTGTACTTTCTTTGTCATTTAATGTTGCTGTTATTGTTTTTTCATTTATACTTATAACATCTCCAGCTTCAAATTTTTCAACTAAAGATACTACATTTGCAAATTCTGTTGGATAAATACCATCTGTATTATCATAAACTGTTTTATTTATTATCATTTTATTTGTATCTGCATATATTTTACCTGTATTTTCTTTAGCTTCTTTTTCATTTTTTGTTACTGTTAAGTTTGAAATTGATGGCATTGTAGCTTTTGTATTTAATGTTGAAGTATAATTAGATTCTAATTTAATTCCTTCAACTGTTGTAATTAATTTGAAAGCATATTTTTTATTGCTTTCTAATCCATCTATAACAATTTTACCGTCTTTTGATAATTCTACATTTTTTTCACTTATTTTTGTATATTGTGGTTTTGTTTCATCTATGCTACCTAATTTACCAGCAGCAAGTTCTTTTACATTTGATGCATCATAGATTTCTACTTTATATTCTGTTTTTATTCCTGTAATAGCTATAGGATTTGAAACAGTATATTCAACTGAGTTATCTTTTTCTGTAGGTGCAGTAAGTGATGGTGCAGTTGTTGTTAAAGTATATATTTTATTAGATGTTGCTTCATCTGAATTTATTAATGAAACTTGTCCATCATTTGCAACTACAATAATTTTAACAAAATAAATTGTATTATCTTGTGGTAAAGTTATTACTCCTTTGTCATCTGGTGTTACAAGTGTTGGAGTTGTTTCTTTTCCATCATTATCTAAACTTATTAATTGAACTTTTATTTCTTTAAAGGTTCCTTCTTTGTTTGGATTTTCATATGTTAAATATGTTTTTCCATCTTCTTTATTTTCTAGTTTTACATTTTTAACTGCTTCTAATTTTGAAACAACTATTTCATCTGAAGTTACTGTTTCAGAAGCTTCTATATTGGCTGTTCCTTTTACTTGAACAGTTATTTTGTATGTACCTGTTTCTGTTGCATTACTTGAAATGTTTATTTCTTTTTCTGTAGTTGTTGTAAAAGCAATTACTTTGTTATCTTTTAAGATATTAACAACATATGCTGCGCCTGTATTTTTTTCATCTTTCCATGTAAATTTACCTGTTGCAACTCCATCTGTAACTGTTGCTTTTAATTCTTTAACTGCTGTTGCTTGGTTAGCATTATCTTTAGCTATAACAACAGTTTCAGCTACTGATCTGCTACCATATTTGTTTTCTAATATAAATGTAACATTAGCAGATGCCCCTTCAGTTAATTCGTTTGAAATTTCATAGTTTTCTACTTTATTATTTGAAACTTCTATTGTTTTTGCATCTTTTATATCTGATATAGAATCACCTATAACATAATATACTTTTGTTATATCATTTTTTCCATATCCTTCTAAAGAAAGTGTTGCTGTTCTTGTTGCTGTACGTTTTGTATTTACGTTTGTAGCCGCAGGAGCTTCAGTATTTTTTATAACTGTTGTTGTTCCAACAACTTCTGCATCTTTATCTACTCCAGCTACTAATTCAACAGAAAGTACGCCATCAACTAAATCTGAAACATCAATTCCATCAACTTCTACTTTTGTTGTATTTTTAGTTATAGTTACTGGTTTGGTAACTACTTTATCTTTACCATTTACATCTAATCCCTTAACATTTAATGTTAAGCTAACATCTTTATCAGATACTTGTGCAACATTTACAGTAACTTTTGAACTTGTTACATTTTGATTATTAATAATACCTTCATTTACAGAAAGTGAATAATCATATTTTTCATCTTCCATATCTGGTAATTTATCAATTACAGATGCTAAACTTCCAACATAGAATTTTTGCATATCTAAAGCATCATTAACATCAACATCTGCATTGTTTCTAACATCTGCTGCTTCTAATTGAACATTATCTAATTCAACATTACCAACATAATATTGTTTTACTTGTAATGCATCGTTTACATCAACAAAACCATCTTTGTTAACGTCTCCATAGATTACTACAGTATATTCTTTACCATTTGCAGTAAATGTATCTCCTGTACGTACTACAGTATTATCATTTGGTATTGCTGCTCCATTAAATTTTGTTACATTTGCAAATTTTTCGCTTGTTGCTATTTCTTTAAATGTTACACAGTCTTCTGCATTTGCAAGAACAAATGGAACTATTGTTTTATTTTCTACTAATTGTTTATAAATTCCTACTGGACTTGTTTTTATTTCATCTTGAATTTCTGTAGCTAATGTTTTTGGATTGCATACATTAAGAGCCATTAAACCAGCTAAAGCTAAAGATGATACTACTTTTAATTTTTTATTCACTTTAATTTCCCCCTTGAAAACTTAAAATTATTTACTTATTTTTCTTGCTACAACTATTCCTGCAACTGTTGTTAAAGCTATTCCCGCAATTGTAACTACAGAAGCACCAGTTTGAGGTAATTTTGTTATTGTTTTTCCTTCATCATTTACTTTTTTGTTTGTTGTAGTGCCTTTTTTATCTGTTTTTCCTGTATTAGTCGTATCTTTTTTATCTGTATCTGTTGTGTCTTTTTTGTCTGTATCTGTTGTTGTTGTTTTTTCAGCAACTTTAACTGATACAGTGTTTGCTGGCATTGCTTCGCTTGATTCTGTTGTTAATCTTGTAACTTCAAAAGAAGCTGAATCTGTTAATTCTTTAGCTTTGAATGTAAATGTAACAGCTGTTGTTGTTTTATCTGTGCTTGTTCCAGCAACTTTTACAACTCCATTTGCATTTCCTGTTGTTAATTCTCCTATAGAACTTGAAGCTGATACAAATTCAAATTTACTTGAATCATATTTTAGCCATGTTCCTATTGAATGTGTTTCTTTAACACTTACAGTAACTGTTACTGTATCTCCTTTATTTGCTTCTGTTTTGTTTGCGCTTATAGATGAAGCGTTTACGCTTGTAGCTAATGCTACTAATAGTACTATTGTTACTATTCCTGATAATAATTTTTTCATTTTATTCATTTCCTTTCTAATTTTAATTTTTAATTAGGCTTCTTCTTTTGCCTTTATGATAAGTCTTGTTAGTCCTCCTGGATTACAAGTAATAAGAGTAACTTCCTTAACTCCTTGATAAGTAGGGTCTAAACATTCTAAGTCTGTTGGATTGCAAGTGTAAATATTAAATATTTTATATGTTACCTTTGTTTTTTCTTCCTTATTAATTAAATATAAAGAGTCTCCAATTTCTAGTTTTTTTGCATCTTTTAACATATTTTTGTAATTATGTCCTGTAATGCAAAAATTTCCTATTTCATTTATATTTGGACCATAAAACTTTGTAACCGATAAATTTAATGAATCATCAGTTGTTTTATTTAAAATATTCTTTTCTACACCTATTTTTTCAATCACAAGCTGACCAATTACTTTGTAGTCTCCCATTTTTTCTGGTAAATCTACATTTACTATATTTTCATCTTTCTTATCTTCTACATTTTGATTTACAGGAGTATTTTCTATATTTGCAGTACAAATAACTTCACTTTCTTCATTTGTATTTTGTACTTTTATTTGTTTGGCAATTTTATATCCAACATAGAATATAAGAATAATAATTAATATAGCACAAATTCCTTTTTTCTTATTGAATTTCCTTTTGGTGTTTATGCTTCTTTTCCCTTTATTATAAGGAATACTCTTTTTCACTTTATAATTTTTCACCTCCTTATAACTATAGTTATTTACACTGCTTTTATTGATATTCTCTACCTTTTATTTCGAGAATATTAACCTGTTTTAGGTTATCTTGGATTATTTTAACCTAAAACAGGTTAGATGTCAACAACTTATTTTAAAAAATATAAAATTAAATAAATATGTAATTTCTATGAGTTTTACAAATTAACTTTATGCCTAATATATATACTCTTTTTACATATACTAATTTAAAGGAGGTGCCATATCATTAATACACGCTATCCAAGGATTCGCTCTTTAAGGGAAGATCATGATATGACGCAAAAGCAAATTTCTCAAATTTTAAATATGTCTCAAACTGGATATTCCAAATATGAAACAGGTGAAAATGATATTCCAACTCATATATTAATTGAATTATCTAAATTATATAAAACATCTGTAGATTATATTTTAGGCTTAACAGATGATCCACTCCTAAAAAGCGAATAAAAATAGAGGTTGATTTTATCTTCAACCTCTACTTTTATTATAAATTTTATTCTTCCCAATTATGGTAAACATTCATAACGTCATCTAATTCATCTAGTTTTTCTATAAGTCTTTCCATTTTTTCTTGTCCTTTTTCATCTAATGCAACATATGTAGTTGGAACTCTTTGAATTTCAGCTTCTACAAATTCTAATCCTTCATTTTCTAAAGCTTCTCTAACTGTAGAAAAATCTTCAGGTGATGTTGTTATCTCGTAACATTCTTCATCAGATGTAAAGTCTTCTGCTCCATTATCTAATGCAAGCATCATAAGTTCATCCTCATCTTTATCTGTAGTTGTTTTATCTATTACAATAATACCTTTTCTATTAAATAAATAAGACACACAACCTGTTGTTCCAAGATTTCCTCCAGATTTATCGAAAACATGTCTTACATCTGCTGCAGTTCTGTTTTTATTATCTGTACTTGCTTCAACAATAACTGCAACACCACAAGGTCCATAACCTTCATAAATCATTTCTTCATAATTTTCACTACTGCTTGATGCTTTTTTAATTGCATTATTAATTGTATCGTTTGGCATATTTGCAGCTTTACATTTAGCAATAACATTTTTTAATTTAGAATTACCAGCTGGGTCTGGTCCACCTTCTTTAGTTGCAATTAATAATTCTCTTCCAAGTTTTGTAAAGATTTTACCTCTAGCTGCATCTGCTTTACCTTTTTTAGCTTGTATATTGTGCCATTTGCTGTGTCCTGACATTTTAATTCCTCCTTTTATTCTTTTACTCTATCTTAAAAAATTTTCTAAATTTTACAAATTCAGTTAACATTGTAACATATATTTTTATGTTTGTGTAGGCTTTTTTTAAAATATTTTTTGTATTTTACTACTCACAATAAAAACTAAGCAATTAACATATTTATCTGTTAGTTGTTTTAATTAACAAAAAATATTAATTATCGAAGATTTCTCCTACTTTACTTATAGCATTTATTAACTCTTTATATTCTATTTCTTCAGCATAAAAATTATCTTTTTGATACCTTTTCCATTGTTGTCGCATTTTACCATCATTTGCGATTTTCTCCACTATCTTCTTCCAATCTTTTATTATTTCACTTGTTCCTCTATGTTGTGCTGTTAAAATTATCGCATCTTTTAAGGTTTTTTTATCAATAATTTTGTTTTGAGTATTTATAAGCATATAAACATCGTAATAATCCCTAATTCTTGTTGAAAGCACTCCTCTTTTTACAATAGCTTCAAATTTTTCGGCAATGATAGTTTCTACATTATATGACCATATTTGTATTTTTCTATCTTCTAACATTAATATAAAACTATACTCGATTTCTTTATATGTAATTTTGTCTCCTGTTGTAATATCTATTTTCATTATAACTGGCATTTCATTATTATATTTTGCTTCAAATGTAATTCTATACCCAACATAGTCATCATCTTCTCTAATTAATTCAACCTTGTTAATTTTTAACTTCACATTGTCATCAATTTCTATATTACATATTTCATCCATAATATTTGTAATATTATCTTTTGTTAATGGAAAGCCTTTTATTGTTGTATCCATATCCATTGTAGTTCTGCTATCAATTCCAAGCATTGCAGATATTAACATTCCTCCCTTTAATATAAAATTATCTTTATATTTTGAAATCGATATTCTTTCTAATAGTCTTTCTAACATATATGTTTGTAAAACTGATTGTGCTGCTACATTATTTTCTTTTGCCATGTTATTTATTATAGCTTTAAAGCTCATTGTATTTCTTTTCAATTATAGCACCTCCATATAATTCTTCAATATATTTTGTATTTTAAATTTTTCTGCATATTCATATAATAAAATTAGATTTTTTTCTTTTTTCTTAATGTATCCTTTTATAGCATCATTAAATATTTGTGGATCTATCTTATTCCTATCTCTAATAATATCACATATTGTTCTTTCCATATCGTATATTTGTATTGTTGTTCCATCTTGTAATCTCATCTCTTTTAATCCTAAAAGATGTTTTTCTTTCTTTATATAATGAACCTTTATAGATTTATCATGTACAGTTATATAACTTGGAAATGTCATATCTATTCTTATCGGTGTTCTGTCTGTTAAGTCATAAAAGTATAATGCTGTATTATGTGAAAAGATTCCTTTTTTATATTTTTGTCCTAAGATAAAAAATTCATTTATTTCTTTATCTTTTTCTGCATATACTCCTTTTGATACTTTTTTCAAATATCCTGTTTCTTCTAATTGCCTTATATATTGTCTATGAATATCATTTTTTTGTGCCTCTTTTACTAATAGTATGCCATTATTATTTTGTACTAATTCTTTAATTTTTTCTATATTATTCATTAAAAATCACCTTCTTTTTTTGACAGTCATACCCATATTATACATCATATCGGTATGGTTGTCAAATGTTATAACTAGATAAAAGCCATAAAACGAATCTATAATAAAATTCATTTTATGGCTTTTAATTTAATATATTTGTTCTAAATTAATTAATTCATTTTTCTAAAAGTTAACTTTAACAAACATGGTAATTTTATATTTAAAATTGTATTTTTGTTATACACAAGTTCAACATTCTCATTTACTGTACACCAATTTAATAAAAAGAACTTATATTTCATCAACATTTTCAGCATGTCTAGCTAAATATACTATTGTATCCTTGACTTTATTAAAATCTCCTTTCTCTTTTATATAAAAATATCTTATAAACCTTAAAAATCTTATAAATTTTACAAGTTCATTAGTAACATTTTTTAAGTCTTAAAGCATTTAAAATTACTGTTAAACTGCTAAATACCATTGCTAAACTTGCAATCATAGGATTTATAGAAATTCCTAATGGCTTAAATATTCCAATGGCAATAGGTATCGTTAAACAGTTATAGAAAAATGCCCAAAATAGGTTTTGTTTTATATTTTTAACAGTTTTTTCACTAATTTTTATTAATTTTAATATTGAATATAAATCATTTTTAGTTAAAATAACATCACTTGAATCCATTGCAATATCTGTTCCGCTTTTTACACTTACACCAATATCTGCATTTGTTAATGCTGGACTATCATTTATGCCATCCCCACACATCATAACTCTATTTCCATCTTCTTTTAGTTTTTTTATTGTTTCTGATTTTTGAGATGGCAGAACATTTGAAATTACTTTAGTTATTCCAAGTTCTTTACCTATCTTTTCTGCTGTTTCTTTGTTGTCTCCTGTTAGCATTATTGAATTAATATTATGTTTTTTTAGTTCTTCAATAACATTCTTAGAATTTTCTCTTACAATATCATTTACACCTATCAATGCTAAAATTTCGTTTTCATTTGCTACATAAACAATGCTATTTCCATTAAGAGCCAATTCTTTTTCATCTTCTAAATGATTATTTTTAATAGAAAACCTTTCTATTATCTTTCTATTACCTAATATTATTTTTTGATTGTTAACTGTTCCAACTATTCCATAGCCAGCTAAGTTTTGCATATCCTCTACATTTAGTTTTTCAATTTTATTTTCTTGCATATAGTATGCAAATGCTTTTCCTATTGGATGTGTTGATTTTTCCTCTACACTTCCTGCAAGCTTTATTAAATCTTTTTCTGAAAGATTACTGTAATTGCATATTTTTGCAATTTTTAGTTTTCCATATGTTAATGTACCTGTTTTATCAAATACTATTGTATTTATTTTAGAAGCATTTTCTAAAATTTCACTTTTCTTTACTAATATACCATTGCTTGCACACACTCCTTCGCTAACTACTATTGCAAGTGGAGTAGCTAATCCTAAACTACAAGGACAAGCAACTACTAATACTGTAATAAAGGTACTTAATGCTGTTCCAAAATTATAACCTAAAATTAGATATACCAAAAAAGTAATTAATGCAATAACAATAACTGCTGGAACAAAATATCCAGAAATTTTATCTGCAATTTTGGCTATTGGTGCTTTTGTGTTACTTGCCTCTATAACTAATTTTACAATTTCTGAAACAGTAGATTCTTTTCCTATTTTTTCTGCTTTATATTTTATAAAGCCATCGAAATTTAAGCTCCCTGCAATTACTTTCTCCCCTATGCCTTTAGCTACTGGTTTACTTTCACCTGTTATAAAAGATTCATCTAAATGTGTGCTACCTTCAATAATTTCTCCATCTACTGCAATTTTATCTCCTGCTTTTGAAATTACTGTACAACCTTTTTTTATTTCATCAAGAGTTACTTCCTTTTGCATACCTTCTACTTCGATAATTGCTTTATTTGGTGTTATTTCTACTAATTTTTGTATTGCCTCTTTTGTTTTGCCTTTACTTATTCCATCAATATATCTTCCAAGTTTAACAAAATAAATTATTATCGCAGATGATTCGAAATATAAATTCATTGTTAGATGATGATTTCCCTTTAATATCATATACATACCATATGTACTATAAACAAAGCTACTTATAACACCTATTGAAACAAGTGTATCCATATTAGGTATTTTATGAATTAAATTTTTATATCCATTTTTTAAAATGTCATATCCATATATTAAAAATGCAATTGTCAAAATTAATAAACTTGTAGCATAGTTTACCGGATTGTGATGTATATTCAAAAAGCTTATAACTGGTAATCCTACCATATGTCCCATAGCAATATACATTAAAATAATTGCAAGAATTGTAAAAATAATAAACAGTATTTTTTCTTTTTTATTATTTTTTTCTATATTAACTTCCTTAAATATACCTAAACTTTTAAATCCTGCTTGTTTTACATACTTTTCTATTTTTTCCTGATTTAAAATATTTTCATCATATGTTATTGTAGCATTTGCCATAACAAGGTTTACACTAGCATTAAATATTCCATTTTGTTTGTTTAAGTATTTTTCCAATCCATTTGAACATGCACTACAAGTCATACCATCTATTGATAAAATTAAACTTTTCATATTCTCTATTCCTCTACTATTTCAAAACCAATATCTATTATTTTCTCTTTAATTTTACTAACATCTATATCCTCTTTTGAAGTTATAGTTACTATTCCAGTATTATGATTTGCATCTACGCTTTCTACACCATTAATTTCTGATAAGGCTGTTTTTACTCTGTTTTCACAGCCTCCACAAACCATACCACTTACTTTTAATTTTAATTCTTTCATATTCTCTCATTCCTTTCCTATTTATAATCCACTGATATTATATACTCAATATGGTACAATATATCTTTATATTTCTTTATCTCTCTTGATTTGCTTACTGTATCTATTTTCTTCTGAAAATACGCATCCACAGTATTTTTGCATATATAACCCTAGTTCACGTGCTTTTGCTTGTCCCTCTCTGAATCCTACTCTAAAGTCTCTATATAAAAAGTTTAGTCCATATTTTTTTGCTATTTCTTCTGCTTGTGCTTTTAACACTTCATGTTTTTGATATGGACTTACTAGAAGTGTTGTTGTTATTGTGTCATACCCATTTTCTTTTGCATATTTTGCTGTTTGCTCTAGTCGTACTCTGTAGCAATAGTTTGAACATCTATTTTCTAAGTCACCTACTACATTTTTGCAAAATTCATCTAGCCCATAATTTTCTTCAAATATTGCTTCTACATTTATACTTTTTGCATATTCTTTTAAGCAATCTCTCCTTGCCTTATATTCCATATATGGATGTATGTTTGGGTTATACCAATATACTGTTGGTTCTATTCCTTCTTTTCTTAGTGAATCTATGCAATACACACTACATGGTGCACAACATGTATGCATTAATAATTTCATTTTTTCTACTCCTTATAATAAACATCAAAAATTTCTATACTTTCTTGTTTTTCTAAATTTTCTTTTATATATTTTCTTACTTCTTCAGGTGTTTGCCAATTTCTGCTTAACCCATCTTTTCTTATTAAAATTTTAACATTACTCATATTTTGTATTTTTTCTATTTGTCCTTGCTCGCCTTTGCCTCCTAAATTGCCTTTATTAAACATATCAAAATCTTTATTGTATGTATCTATTGGTATATTATAAAGTGCTGCATCTGAGTCTAATATATATACTTTTTCTTTTGAATTTTCTATATAACTTTCTACATTTCTTATTCTATTTTCTAATTCTTCTGATATAGCTATGTTTCTAAAATGATTTAATGTACTGTAATTATTTTCCTGTTTTATATATTTATAATTCTTGTAAACACCCCATATTCCTATTAAAACTAATATTGCAATAGCTAAATATTTACAAAAGAACTTGAAAAATAGCTTTATTTTTTTATTTTTCAAAAGATTATAAAAGTTTATATATAACACATATACTATTCCTATTAAAGTTATTGTGCTTCCAATTAAAAAGTGAATGTTATCTGAAATTGGAAATGCTACAACGAAATTTGCTATTCCTAAGCAAACTAAAAATAGAAGTTTTTTATCTTTTTTTATTATTGAATATGCACTTAATAAAATCATTGAAATAGGTACTATTACAGACAATATTTTTATACTTAATATATCAGATTTTATTAAATTTATATATGATATTTTGTTGTTAAATGTTTTTATTCCTAATATACAATAATCTATAAAACTATTTATTGCTCCATTAATTGCAAGGTATAGCATTAATACTATAGTTGGAATTGCTATTCCAATTATTACTAATAATACTTTTTTTATATCTTCTTTTCGCCTTGTTTTTATTGCAAAAAAAGTTTTATACATTACTATTGTAAAGCATATAAAAGCTCCTGTTGTTTGCTTTGTGCATATACACATTCCTGCTATTATTCCAATAATTAAGTTTTTTATTTTATTATATTTACATTTACTAAATTCTATATTAATTATCACTAAGCTTAAAAATAGTACAAACCAATTATAATCTATGCATAAATAATTTTTTACTAAATAAGCCATTACTGCTGTTGTAATTATACTTACGCTTCTTTTTATTCCTAATTTTTCTTGTGTTTTGTATATTAAAAATAAATTTAAGCTATTTAGTATAACTGCTAATATTCTCATTGTTATAAGCTCATTACATATTCTTAAAAATATTGATTCTATTACTGAAAGTAAGGGTGTTATTACTATATTAAAATCTTTATATGGAACCATTCCTTTTACTATACAATTTGCAAAATTGTAGTTCCATATTTCATCTAAGTCTCCTATTTCTTTGCTAAAAATAAAATAGCTTACACAAATTAATATAACAAAAAATATTCCTATATCTTCAAATAATTTCTTTTTATTTTTCATTATTTTTCCTCATATTTATATCCTAAATGTTCGTATGCCCTTGGAAGTGCAATTCTTCCTCGTGGTGTACGAGATACAAACCCTATTTGCATTAAGTATGGTTCATATACATCTTCTATTGTTTCTATTTCTTCTCCTGTTGATGCAGCTAGTGATTCTATTCCTACTGGTCCACCATTGTATTGTTCTATTAATACTTGAAGAACATTTCTATCTGTTCTATCTAGTCCAAGTTCATCTATTTCTAACTTATTTAATGCTAGTTTTGCAATTTTTAAGTCTATATTTCCATCACCTAATACTAATGCATAATCTCTAACTCTTTTTAGTACTCTATTTGCTATACGTGGTGTTCCTCTTGAACGTCTTGCAATTTCCATTGCAGCATCTTCTTCTATTTCTATTCCTAGAATTTTACTTGACCTTTTTACTATTGTGCATAAGTCTTTTGGCGTATATAATTCTAGTCTTTCAACAATTCCAAATCTATCACGAAGAGGTGTTGTAAGTGAACCTGCTTTTGTTGTTGCTCCAATTAAAGTAAATTTGGGCAAGTCTAGTCTTATAGACCTTGCTGTTGGGCCTTTTCCTATCATAATATCTAAAGAAAAGTCTTCTAATGCAGGGTATAATATTTCTTCTACATTTTTATTTAGACGATGTATTTCATCTATAAATAATACATCATTTTCTTGCAAATTTGTAAGAAGTGATGCTAAGTCTCCTGCTTTTTCTATAACAGGTCCAGAGGTTATTTTAATATTTGACCCCATTTCGTTTGCTATTATATTTGAAAGTGTTGTTTTTCCAAGACCTGGAGGTCCATATAATAAAACATGGTCTAAAGAGTCTCCTCTTTTTTTTGCCGCTTCTATATAAATTTTCATATTTTCTTTTACTATTGTTTGACCTGTATAATCATCCAAAGTTTGAGGTCTTAGAGATTTTTCTAAAACTTCTTCCTCTATGTTTTCTATATTTGGATTTGTAATTTCGTCCATTTTATCACCTTTTAATTTTTTCATAATAATATCATTTAATAGCTAAAATTACAATAAAAAAGTAAGTATATTACAATTAATTTACTTACTTTTTTGTTTTTTAACTTTTATTTAAGCCATTCAGGATTATTTATATACCAATCTATTGTTTTTACTATTCCATCTTCAAATTTTGTTTTTGGTTCCCATCCTAGTTCATTTTTAATTTTTGTTGGGTCTATTGCATATCTGTAATCATGACCTTTTCTATCTTCTACATATTCTATTAAATCTTCTGATTTTCCTAATTGTTTTAAAATTAATTTAACTATTTCTATATTTCTTTTTTCGTTGTGTCCACCTATGTTGTATCTTTCTCCTTTTTTACCATTATGGAATACTAAGTCTATTGCTTCACAGTGGTCTTCTACATATAACCAATCTCTAACATTTTTTCCTGTTCCATATACTGGTAATTTTTCATCATTCATTGCTAATTTTATCATGTGTGGTATTAATTTTTCGTTGTGTTGATATGGTCCATAGTTATTTGAACAGTTTGTTACATTTACATTCATTTTATATGTTTCACAATATGCAAATGCAATTAAATCTGAACTTGCTTTTGATGATGAATATGGGCTACTTGGTTTTATAGGTGATTTTTCTGTAAAGTATCCTTCTTCTCCTAATGCTCCATATACTTCATCTGTTGATACGTGTAGGAATTTATTTTCACTACCTTCTCCCCAAGCTCTTTTAGCTGCTTCTAATAATGTATGTGTTCCCATTACATTTGTTTGAGTGAAAATGAATGGATTTTTTATACTGTTATCTACATGAGATTCTGCTGCGAAATGAATTACTCCATCTATATTATATTTTTCAAATAAGTTTGTAACAAATTCAAAATCGCATATATCTCCTTTTTCAAATTTAATTTTGTCTTGAACTTTTTTTAGATTGTCCATATTTCCTGCATATGTTAATTTATCTAATACAATTACATTGTATTCTGGATGTTTGTTTACAAAGTATTCTGCAAAGTTTGCTCCTATGAATCCTGCAGCTCCTGTTACTAAAATATTTTTACTCATTTATATCAATCCTTTCTAATTTTAAATTTTCTTTTCCGTTATCTTTTATTACTTTATATGTTGCTTTTTTCTCTATTTTTTCATTAAATAATTCTTGATAATTATTATTAAAATAGTTATCAGTTGCTCGTACATATACATAATCATATGTATTATACAAAATATTTTCAAATTGTTCTTTTTCGTTTTGGGCAAAATTATTTCCGAAATATATTCCCATTTCTACATTGTTTTCTGGTAACATATAATACTTAAATTTATTGTCTTCTAATTGTTGATTTATTACATATATTTTACTATTTGCTGGTACTTCTTGTTTTAATTTATTGGTTTCTTCTATTATAGGTGATAATTCTTTTTTCATTTTATAGTTATAGTATCCTGCATTTATTGTTATATTTGCTATATCTTTCAATGGTGTTAATGCTAATATAATTATCATTAACGCTGTAATATCTCTTTTATAATCAGCACTTTTACTATCAATTACTAATGCTATAAAGGTCATAATCATTGCTATAAAATAAGATCCTAAATATCTTCCAAATGCATTATGTGTTAATGGCTTCTTGCATATTAAACTTTGTAAAATATGCTAGTTGCAAAAATCCAATATATAATATTAGTCCTCCAAAAGTATATATTGCAACGTTTTTTGCCTTATTGTTTTTCTTGTATAATAATACAAAGCCAAATGCTAACAATAAAGTAAATCCACCTATACTTAATTGAATATATGAATTAATCAAACTTCCTTTTATTAACATTGTAATCAAATTATCTTGTATCATATCTGCCATTAATGAACTAGATGTTGTTTTTATTGAGGCTGTAAAGAAACTTGTTATAAATCTTTTTATTCCTGTTTCATCAAGTTTACTCACAGAGATAATATTTATATTTTCTTTCCTTGTAATATTTAAGTTTTTATATATATTCCAAGATGCTAAACTGCTTAATATTAGTAAAAATATAATTATTTTACTTATACATTTCTTTTTATCTATTTTTTCTTTATTTCTAATTTGTTTTATTACATCATATACAAAGAAACAAATTAGTGTTGTTATTGCAATATAAAATCCTGTTCCTTTTGTTAGAGCTAACACAAATAATGCTACTAGAAGTGAATATGTATATTTTGTGTTAAATATTCTTTCTACAAATATATAGCCTAATAATAATCCTAATATTGCATCTGCATATGGTGCCTCATAAAAATATGTTTCTGAAAAGATTCCTGGCAAGCATATAATAATTACACTTAAAGCTAAATTATATATTAAACTCTTTTCTTTTTTTATATTGAATAATGTCAATAATAATGAAAATGAGAAAATATATAATCCAAACATTTCTATTCCTTGAGTATAATTTCCTATTAATTTACAACAATAATATTGCCATATTGTTGGTACCGGCGGATAGCAATCTGTTTCATATATATTTGTAATAAACATTTTCTTTGTAAACAAACTCCAACATGTAAATTCATCCCACATATTTGAAAGTCTTTCATATGTTGTTATTGAAAAAATGATATATATTATACTAAAGAAAATTGTTCCAAAATCTACTAGAGTATCTTTTTGTGTTTTATTCATTTTTACAAGTGCATATATTCCTAATAGTGTTGATACAATTGTAGTTGTAATTACTCCTATTAATAAAATATTAAAAATTCCAAATACATATAACACTGCTATATTTGTTAGTATGTCTATTGGTATTGAACTACTTAAGCTTTTCTTTGTTTTGTATGAAATAAATGTGCTTCCTAACATAATAACAAAGTATAGCAGAATATAGCCTATAACTATTCTTATCATTTTTATCCCCTATTGTTTTTATAAATTTTTATATAAATCTGTTTCTTTTAATTCTTTAAGTGATGGCCATTTTGCATCTTTTTCAGATGTTAATAAGTCTTTAGGATTAATATCTCCAAAAGGCCAATCTATTGCTACATCTGAATCATTCCATGCTAGTCCACCTTCTGCTTCTGGTGTATAAATATTATCTATTTTGTAAGCAAATTCTGCTTCATCTGATAATACTAAAAATCCATGTGCAAATCCTCTTGGTATCATAAACATTTTTTTATTTTCTTCTGTTAGTATAATTCCTTCCCATTTTCCATATGTTTTACTTCCTGGTCTTAAATCTACTGCTACATCGAAAACTTCTCCTTTTATACATCTAACAAGTTTTGCTTGAGAATTCTTTTTTTGGAAATGTAATCCTCTTAGAACTCCTTTTTTAGATTTTGATTGGTTATCTTGTATAAAGTTGTAATTTAGTCCTATTTCTTCAAAGTCTGCTTTGTTGTATGTTTCCATGAAGTATCCTCTGTTGTCTCCAAATACTGTTGGTTCTACAATATATACACCTTCAATAGAGGTTTCTGTTTTTTTAAATTTTCCCATTTTTTAATCTCCTTTTTTTATTTTATACATTATAATATTAAGTAAAATAACAAATATTTTCAAATTCCGTTCTCCAAACGTTTTAAGACAGATAAAATATTCAAACCTTTGTGCCACGGTCTCTAATTATATGTAATAGTCGGGTCGAACTCGTTTTCAAATATTTTTATTTTACTTATTTATCCAAAAATATTTATTTTTAAAGTATTTTTGGATACTCTCTTAAATATAAAAATTTACTCTTCTCCAAATTTATTTAAAGAAATATCTTTCAAATATTGACCATATTCTGTTTTTATGTATTGGTCTGCTAGTGTTGATAATTCTTCTGCTGTTATCCATCCGTTTTTGTATGCTATTTCGTCTGGTGAACATATTTGCAATCCTTGTCTTTTTTCTATTGTTTGTACAAAGCTTGCTGTTTCTATTAATGCATCGTGTGTTCCTGTATCAAACCATGTCATTCCTCTTCCTAGCTTTTCTACTTTAAGTTGTTTTCTGTTCATATATTCTTCGTTTATTGTTGTTATTTCTATTTCGCCTCTTGCTGATGGTTTTACATTTTTAGCAATTTCTATAACATCATTTGTGTAGAAATATAGTCCTGGCACTGCGTAGTTTGATTTTGGTTTTTCTGGCTTTTCTTCTATTGATATTGCTTGTCCTTCTTTATTTATTTCAACAACTCCGTATGCTCTAGGGTCTTTTACATAGTATCCAAATATTGTTGCTTCGTTTTCTCTTTCATTTGCAGATTTTAATTTTTCTGCAAAATGCTCACCATAAAACATATTATCTCCTAAAATCATTGCAACGTTGTCATCGCCTATGAATTTTTCTCCAATAATAAATGCTTCCGCTAATCCTCGTGGTTTTTCTTGAATAGCATATTCAAAGTTCATTCCCCATTTACTACCATCTCCAAGCAGTGTTTTAAAAGTTTCATTATCTCTTGGTGTTGTAATTATAAGAACATCTTTTATTTTTGCCTCCATTAATACAGATAATGGATAGTATATCATTGGTTTATCATATACTGGCATAATTTGTTTTGATATAGCTATTGTTAGTGGATATAGTCTTGTTCCACTTCCTCCTGCTAATATAATTCCTTTTCTATTCTTCATTTTTTACCTCCTCCAAATATCTTTTTAATCCATCTTTCCAATTTGGCACATTTATTCCTTGTGCTTTTAATTTTTCTTTTGACATTTGTGAATTAAATGGTCTTTTTGCTTGTACTACATTTATCATTTTTATATATTCTTCTGTTGTAACAGGATTTACTTTGCATTTAATTCCTTGCTCATCTAATATTTCTTTTGTGAAATCATACCATGTTGTGTATCCCTCATTTGTTGCATTGTATATTCCATATGGTATTTGTTTTGTTATTGCTTGATAGATAATTTCTGTTAAATCTTTTGCATATGTAGGACTTCCATGTTGGTCTGATACAACATTTAGTTCATCTCTTGATGAACCTAATTTTGTCATTGTTTTTACAAAATTGTTTCCTCCTATTCCATATAGCCATGCTGTTCTGAAAATATAATATTCTTCAAGATTTTCTTGAATTCCTTCTTCTCCATGTAATTTTGTTTTTCCATATACTGTAACAGGAGCTTTTTTATCATCTTCTTTATAATCTTTATCTAAATTTAAGTTTCCTCCAAAAACATAGTCTGTAGATATATGTACTAATTTTGCATTATTTTCTTTAGCTGCTATAGCTAAATTTGTTGGTCCATCTCCATTTATTTTATCTGCTAATTCGTAGCATTCTTCTGCTTTATCTACAGCGGTAAATGCTGCACAATTAATTATGTAATCTGGTCTACATTCTTTTACAAATTCCATAACTTTTTGTTTGTCTGTTATATCTAAACTTTTTACATCTGTAAGTATAAGTTCATTTTCCTTTTCAAACTTTTCTTTTACTTCTTTTGCAAGCATTCCATTTGAACCTGTAATTAAAATTTTCATTTTATCACCTCTTGATTTTATTCTTGTATATATTATCATTTACAGCAAAAAAGTACAAGGCTTTTTGATTAAACCTTGTACAAAATTTTAATTATTCATTTCTTTTTCTCCATTATATTCGTCTACAAAATATAATGGTCTATTTTTTGTTTCATTAAATATACGTCCTAAATATTCTCCAATTATTCCAAATAACATAATTTGTATCCCAGAGAAAAATAATACCAATAATATAATTGCTTGAAATGCTTGTATTGCAACACTTAATCTAATGCATTTTATAATTACATATATAAAATATATTACAAGTGCTAAAAATGTTGGTATTGCTAAATATGTAGAAATTCTAAGTGGTGATGTTGTAAAAGATGTTATCCCATCTATGGCTAAATCTACTAATTTTTTATAATTCCATTTTGTTTTTCCTGCAACTCTAGGGTCTCTATCATATAACACTTCTTTTTTATTATAACCTATCCAACTAAATATACTTTTTGAACATCGTTGAGATTCTCTTAATTTTTTTAGTGCATTTACACATCTTCTATCTAATAATCTAAAATCTCCTGTATCTTTTTGTATTTCAACGTTTGTTAAACTCTGAAGTACTTTATAATACATTTTTGATGTAAATTTCTTTAAGAACGTTTCGCCTTTTCTAGATTTTCTTTTTGCGTATACATCATCATAACCTTGTTCCCAATATTTAACAAGTTCTGGTATTAATTCTGGTGGGTCCTGCAAATCTGCATCTATTAAAATAACTGCATCTCCTGTTGCATAATCAAGTCCTGCTATCATTGCAATTTCTTTTCCAAAGTTTCTTGAAAAATTAACATAGCAAAACCTTTCATCTTTTTTTCTTAACTCTTTTATTAATTCTAGTGTTTTATCTTTGCTTCCATCATTTACAAATAATACTTCGAATTCATAGTTTTTCATATTATCCATTAATGCGACTAATCTTTTTTCTAAATATGGTATAGATTCTTCTTCATTATAGGCTGGAACAATTATACTAATTTTCTTCATCCTTTTTCTCCTTTTTAAATATCACAAGTTTGCTTAGGATATAGTTTACCACAATTACTACAACTTGTGCAACTATTGACCAAATTACTACCCATAAATTGCTATTTAGTTTCAATAATGTAACAAATATAAACATTATTAACATTTCTAATATTAATGTAAATAAACGTGCACTAACAAATGCTATAAATTCCTTTAAAATTTTCTTTGACTTACTTTTAAATACAATTTTTCTATTTGTAATATATGCAAATAAACATGCAACAATCCAAGAAATAACTACAGCTATTTGCAACTGTGTTGCATCACTTGCATTTAAAACTGTAAATAATAATGCATATTTCACTGCTAAATTTACAATTGTTGTTAACACTCCTATTATTAAATAATTTATTATTTCTTCATATTTTTTGTATATTTCTATTATTTTCATATCAAAATCCTTTTTTAATTTATTTCATTTATTAAAGCTTCAAAAATTTCATTGTTCGAAAGCTTTTGTTTCTTATTCGAAGTTAGCACTATAATTTTTTTATCTTCATATTCTAGTGGTTCACATAACTGATGTTCGTCCATTTGTTCAAATGGATATAAAACAATTTTTCCTGTAATATTATCTATATCATAAACCTCACCTGTTGCAGAAATTATATATATTTTGTTATTGTTTATATGTTTTTGAATAATTTCATCATATTCATTACTTTCTGTACTTTTATTTACTAATTCTAAATATCCATCATCATTTATTTTATAATTGTCTTTTAAATAAGTTTGAATAAGAGAAAATATATTTTCTCTTGATTCACTACTTATCCATATTCCTGCATGAATTTGTTTGTTTTCTATAATACTATCTAATTCTTCATATTCTGGCATATTCTGTTTTAGTATTCCAGCTAATTCTACTTTGTATTTTATTTCATCTTTTATAGTTATAGATTCTCTTCCGTTTGCTTCATGTTTCACTTCATATAGTTCATCTTTTCCTGTTGCTCCAATGCCACTTTTTATATCTTGAACTGTTTTTTCACTCTCATTAGTTTTTATTTCATTTTTTGTAAATTTATTTACCACATAAAATAATGTACTAAGTATTATTAATGCAATTAGAACAATTATTATATTTCTTTTTTTCATCACTTACTACTTCCTTTTACAATGCTCTTAGCATATTTAGAGTTGCTTCTATATATCTTCCTGCATAATTATTATTTACTACATCTTGGTGTGAATTAATTCCAGCAGATGGTAATTCTATTAATGTTGATCTTGCAACTCTACCATTTGCACCTAAATTCATTCTTGCCCAATTTACTAGATATTGTCGTCCATAACTATATGTTCTTGTATTTGAAGGGAATTGTACTGCATAAAAATCACATATTCCTTGGTCACCTATTAATTGAGTAGTCCAACCATGAAGATCTACTAAAACTGTTTGCCCAGCTGTTGCTCTTTTATTCAAAAGAAATTCTCTTAATTTTGCTATTTCTGGACTTTGAAATGGTGCTGTACCATTATAGTTTCTACCATAATATCTTATATAGCTTGCTTCTGTTTGCCATGACCTATTAATATCTATTCCTTTATTATCTGGCCCCCAACTACCTAGAGTTTGTCTTCCTGGTCCATTATTGCTCCATCCTGCTTGCACTCCATCTGGATTCACTTGTGGTAAAATGTATATTGTCCATTTAGATAAAATGTTTCTATCTTTATCATTTACTAATCTGTTTTTAAAAGCTTCTGCAATATTTGTTAACTCTTGTCCGTCGTTGTTCCATTTATCTTCAAATCCATGAACAGCAAATGTAGCAAAATATACATTTGGTCCATTTCCTATTTTATAATAATTAAGTGCTCTTCCTTGACAACTTAATCCATATGTACCTATTTCTAATTTGTATGGTTCATATATATTAAAATATCTTGATTGAACAAGAACTTCTTTGTTATTTTGGTCTTTTACTACAATTTTTAATGTATGACCACCTAATGAATATTCTCCGTAATTTATATTAATTATAAAGCCTGGTTGTGGATTGTTTTCAATTCCTCCATATCCATAAATTGAATTTACTACATCATTTCTTTCTATTCTTTGTAGGTTAGAATATTTTTTTATTCCATCTATATATACATCCATTGAGGTATTCTCTATATTTGTCATAAGCCATCCACTTATTATTCCATTAGTATTTTCAACACCACCCAAGCCTGGATTATCAATATACATTTTTATTCTTGGTGTATAATCAATTGTAATATTTTTATTAATTTCTGCTAAAGTTTCTCCACTTTTTGAAATCACTTTATATGTTAATGTATAATTGCCTTTTTCGTATCCTGATAAATCCATTGTGTATTCAAAACCTGGATTTGAATTACATTTTTTTCCTCCATATCCTGATATAGCATTTAATACATCATCTCTTTTTAGTCTATTATATGATTGTGCTTCTATTTCTTTATCATTTATAAATACATGTAATTCTGCTTCTTTTTGATTTGATAGCATCCATCCTCTTACTGTCCAATTTTTTAAGTCTATTAAATCTCTTGTTGGTGAATCTATCCACATTCTAGCTTTTCTTACATTTATTATATAACTCTTTGATGTTAACTCATTTATATCGTCTTTTATAATTACTTTTAGTGTATGCTTTCCAATATTATAATTGGATAACTTTATATTAATATTAAATCCTGGTAATGGATTTGATACTTTTCCTCCATATCCTGGTATTGCATTTAATACATCATTTCTTTCTATTCTGCTTATTTCTTTATCTGAAACATTTTTATTGTCCACAAGTACTTCTATATTCGAATTAGAATCGCTACATAAGTACCATCCTACTATATTAATTTCATTATCTGTAGTTTCAATTTCATTTTCGTGTGGTGAATCTATCCACATTCTTGCCTTTGTCCTATTATCTATGTTGACTATTTTCTCTATTTTTTGTATTTCTGTCCCATTTCCATCTAATACTGCATATTTTATTGTATGACTTCCATATGATATTTTACTAAAATCTAATGTTGTTGTAAATCCTGGTTTCGGATTTGATATTCTTCCTCCATATCCTGGTATTGCATTTAATACATCATTTCTTTCTACTCTTGTAATTACTGCATTTGTATCTTTTCCATCTATATATATTTTTAGTGTTGAACTAGCATCACTACATAAAAGCCATCCTGACACCTCTGCACTTTTTCCATCTATGTAATTTTCTGTTGGTTCATCTATCCACATTCTTGCTTTTGTTCTATTGTCTATGTTTACAGTTTTTTCTATTTTTTGTAACTCTATTCCGTTTCCATCTAGTACTGCATATTTTATTGTATGATTTCCATATGCTATTTTACTTAAATCTAATGTTGTTGTAAATCCTGGTTTTGGGTTTGCTGTTTTTCTTCCATATCCTGGTATTGCATTTAATACATCATTTCTTTCTACTCTTGTAATTACCGCATTTGTATCTTTTTCATCTATATATATTTTTAGTATTGAACTAGTATCACTACACAAAAACCATCCAGATACATCTACACTTTTTCCATCTATATAATTTCCTGTTGGTGTATCTAAATACATTCTTGCTTTTGTTCTATTGTCTATATTGACAATCTTTTCTATTTTTTGTATTTCTACTCCATTACTATCAATTACCGCATATTTTATTGTATGACTTCCATATGTTACTTTACTTAAATCTAATGTTGCTACAAAACCTGGCTTTGGATTTGATTCTCTTCCTCCATATCCTGGTATTGCATTTAATACATCTTCTCTTTCTACTCTTGCAATAATTGTATTTGTATCTTTTCCATCTATGTATATCTTTAATATTGCATTTTTATCATCTGATAATAGCCAACCTACTACATTTATACTTTTTCCATCTATATAATTTATAGTTGGCTCATCTATCCACATTCTTGCTTTTTTACTTTCAGACTGTGCAACCGATTTTAAATTTCCAAATAAAATACATAATATAAATACAACTAAAAATAATGTTTTTTTATTCATTCTTATTCCCCCTTTAGATATTTTATAGATTTTTTTTATTAATTTCAATAGTTTATAGATAAAAAAAACAAAAAAGCTTAATAGCTTTTTTGTTTTACATTCCATAAAATATATTGCAATCTACGTTACCATTTATTCCTGGTATTCTTCCAGAACTTGAATACTGCCAAATATTGTATCTTCCACTATATGTACATACGTCATTGTATTGTGCAACCCATACAACATAATCATTTTCTAATTGTCTCATGTCTATATAATTTGTTAAAAAGTTTTTATTTCCATATATTCCTGCCCTATATCCTCTTGATTGAATAATTGAACAGAATGTTTTTGCCATTTCTGTATTTATTCCTCTTAGATTTGCATTTTCTTGAGATTTTTCTTCAATATCAAAGAATATTGGTAAATCTAATTTTCTGCCATTTAGCCAATCTAAAGTTTTATTAGCAATATTTATTGCAGATTCTACACTTGTTCCATAATTATATACGTATATTCCTACAGGAATATTGTACTTAATACAATTATTATAATATGTATCAAAATATCTGTCATAACTTTCTTGAGTATCACCTTTCCATCCAATTCTAAGTATTGCATAACTTATATAATTTTTAGCTTCATTCCATGCGATATTTCCTTGATGAGTAGATACATCAATTCCAAAACTTCTAGATATTCTTAGAGATTTATTTATACTTGCATAAACCTTTCCTTCATTAGAAACAAACTGAATTTCTACAGTATAGCTTCCTTGATTTAAATCTTTCGTACTTAATGTAAATTCAAAGCCAGGTTTTGGATTTTCTTTTGCCGTACCATATCCTTTAATAGCATTTATTACATCATTTCTTTCAAATCTAGTTATTTCTGGTGAAATTAAACTTCCATTTAAGAAAACTTTAATTTGTGAGTTCTCAGTTTGTGCCATTGCCCAACCACCAAAAGATATATTATTACCGCTTGTAGCTATTCCTGAAGGATAATCCAAATATATTTTTCCTTTATCATCTGAATAAAATACTATTTCACTTTCTTTTAAAGTTAGTTCAGTATTTTTTGAATCTACTACAGCTAATTTTACTTTATGACTAATTCCTTTTGCATAATTTGATATATCTAAATATACCTTATAACCTGGTGTTGGATTATAATCTTTTCCTCCATATCCTGATATTGCATTTAATACGTCTTGTCTTTCAAATCTCTGTATTTGAATATTTTTTTCTTCATTATCTATATATAATTTTAGAGATGATTTTTTGTCATTGCTTAAATACCAGCCATTTATATTTAGAGTATTTCCCTCTATATAATTAGACATTCCAGAGTCTACATACATTCTTGCTTTTGTTCTACTATCTATTATCGTATCTTGTTCTTTTACAAATATAGACATTTCATTTCCATCAAAAATTTCAATTCTTAACTTATGTTTTCCATATGATACATTTTCTAAATTTAATTTTGCTATAAATCCTGGTTTTGGATTTGATGCTTTTCCTCCATATCCTGATATTGCATTTAATACGTCTTCTCTTGCCACTCTTGTAATCTCTGCCTTCGCATCATTTCCATCTATATATATTTTTAATTTTGCATTACTATCGTTACATAAATACCATCCTAATATATTGAACTCTTTTCCTGTTATGTAACTAGGAATTGTTGTATCTAACCACATTCTTGATTTTGTTCTACTATCTATTGTTACTGCTTTTTCTATTTTTTGCAACTCTATTCCATTTCCATCTAGTA
>CABPZP010000015.1:0-39101 GCA_902461935.1 uncultured Clostridium sp.
TGTCAATACATTTTTTCAAACTTTTTAAAATATTTTTTCAAGTCCCAAAAGTGTTTATTTCACTGTATTTGCCCGATAAGCTATTCAATTTTCAATGTACTATTATTGCAATTTTCAAATAATTATGTTAATATAATTAATGAGAATGTTTTATAAAATATTTTTTTGTTGGCATACTAAAATGATTTAGCGGTCTTTAGTATGCTTTTTATTTTGTTTTTTAAATTTTCTATGTTGTTATATTGTTGTTTATTTAATTCTTTTTCTATTTCATTTAAGCAATCTCTTATAGCATCTATCTCTGTTCTTAATTCTTTATTTCCTTCATGTACTGCTAAATTTTCTTGTGTTAATTCTTCAACTTTTTGTTCTGATCTTCTTAATGATTTTCTGCTTTCATTTAATAAATCTTGTTTTTCTGTACTCCAAAACATCTTTTACACTCCTTTAATCTTAATTTTAGTTTTGCTAACGTTATAATGTGATATATGTAGCATTTGTCTAGCTTGTCCATTTCTTTTCACTTCCTTTCTCTTTTGTGTTATAATTGCCTCGAAAGTGAGGTGATTGTTTATGATTTCTAAACTTGAAAAATCTAAATTGAAAAAAGGTATACTATATGGCCTATATGGTATTTATGAAGAAAACAATATATCAACTATTGATTCTATTGCTCTTGCAGCATGTTTTAAATATAAATATGATGAACATGATATTTCTTTAGCCTTAAAAAGTTTAAAAGCAGATGGATTTATTGATGTCGATTTTATTGGTAAAGATGAATGGTCCGATATTATAACTATTACTCAAAAAGGTATTGATTATTGTTACAATAACCGTGACAATGGATTCATAAAATACCTAAAACTAAATCATTTAGCAATTATTGCTATCATAATTTCTATAATTGCTTTATTTAAATAGAGTTGCTATTAATGTTGCTATTGAAAAACCTAATGCAAACCATTGAAAACCATTAGGTTTGTTATTTTCTTCTTTCATTCTTCCTCCTTACCTTACTAAAAAACCTATAAATATTGCTGTAAAATATCCTACTACTCCTATGTAACCAATTACATCTCTAATAGCATTTCTATATGCTCTTTTGTATATTGCTTTTTCTCTTTTGCTCATTTTCATCTTTTATTTTTCCTTTCTTCATTTAATTTTTTTAGTTCTAATAAGATTAGAAACTCTATACTCTGTTTTGGGTTTGTCTTAGGATTTATTCCCATATCATAAAGTTTCACTGCTGTTTTATCTGCTATTTGTTTTCCGCCTTCAATAGTTGGAAAATCTTTTTGATTAAACTTATCTCTTGCCCATTGTGTTGAATGTCCTCTTATCTTTGCATATATCTCTGGTGTTATTGTGTCTGGTGCTTCTTCAAATGTCATTGTTATTTCTTTCTTTACATTCAAGTAATCACTTCCTTTCTTTTTGTCCGTGTCGCAATTCGTTCTTAATTATCTTATCGATAATTTTTTTATTTCATAAAAACGTTAGTTTTTATTTGTCAATATTATTTATAAACATTTTTGCACAATATTTTGTGCTTATTGGTTAAAAAAAATAGTTACAACTTTTTTATCTAAGGCTTTTGCTATTTTTTTCATAACCTCATATGTAACGTTTGTGTTTGCTTCTGTTTCTATTGCAGATATTGTATTTCTTGACACTTCTGATTCTTCTGCTAATTTTTCTTGTGACCATCCCTTTAATTCCCTATAATGTTTTACTTTATTTTTCATTTTTTCACCTCTTTCTTTTGCACAATATTTTGTGCTAGCTGAATACATTATACACTTTTATTTTTCTTTGTCAACTATTTTGTGCAAACTTTTTTATTTTTTTTCAAAAGTATTGATTTTTTGCACAATGTATTGTACAATATTTTTATTGAAAGGAGTTCAAAATGTATATTGGAGAAATAATAAAAGAATATAGAGTAAACAATAATTTATCTCAAAGAGCTTTTGCAAGTAAAACTTCTTTAAGTCCTTCATATATAAATACATTAGAAAAAATATATAATCCTAAAACTCGGAAAACCTTACTCTGTTACTACTGATGTTGCTAATGAATTAGCTTATGCAATGAATATATCTATAGAGGAACTTTTAAAATTATTAAATAAAAATCAAACATTTGAATTGAATATAAAAACAGATGCATTAGGTAATCCTGTAGTCTCTATTCCCATTTTAGGAACAGTTAAAGCTGGTTATGATTATCTTGCACAAGAAAATTGGATTGGAACTGTTGATGTAGATAAAAAATTAGCAGATGGTAATGAACTATTTGCATTAAAAGTTCACGGCGATAGTATGTCTCCTGTATTAATAGAAGATGATATTGTTATTATAAAGAAACAAGAAGATTTCGAAAATGGTGATATTGTTGTTGCTATTGTAAATGGAGATGAGGCTACAATAAAAAAAGGAAAGAAAAGTGAAAACAGTATATTGCTTCAACCTTTAAATCCTAGTTATGAACCACTTATTTTTACTTATGATGAAATGAAATCAATTCCAGTAAAAATCATAGGAATTGTAAAACAATTAAAAAGAGAATTCTAAATTAAAAGAGAATTATGCTCCCAGTTTGCGACACGGACATAATTCTCACAAATAAACACTATTGAAAGTGATTACTTTATTAGTATATACGATTAAACTTTCATTTTCAATAGTTTATTAAAAAATTATTTTAAATGGAGGTATTTTTTATGAAAAAAAGAGCTAACGGTGAAGGTACAATTTATAACACTATACAAAAAAATAAGAGAAAAATATTTTTAGAAGATATGTGTTCTATTTGCAAACAATGTGAGCAAAAATGTAACAGAACACTATTTGAAAAGTGTGAAAAATGTTCTGATTGTAAAGAATGTTTAAATTATTGTGATAGATATTATTGTTATAAAGTAACAAAATCTCAAATAACAGTAAATAAACAAAGGAAATCTTCTGGAACTGGCAAAAATTCTACAGAAGCAAAACAAAAAAAAGAAGAAACTTCTCACAAATTACGTTTAAAAGAATTAATGACTAATGGAGATTTAACTTTATCTGAAACAATGAGAACATTAGAAGAAAACAAGCTAAAGGCAGGTTTAAAAGAAAATTCATATAATAGGAATATAAGTACTATATCTTTAATTGAAAACTATAATCTAGCATATTTTAAAATGTCTGAAATAACAAAAGAGGATTTTGTGCTTCTGATGACAACTCTTGTAGAACAAAGAATGACTCAATCTTGTATAGACAAAGTTTATGATGAAATCCATCAAGCTTGCAAATATTGTAATATTGATAATTATGTTTTTAATAATATTACACGTTCTACATTTTTTAGTGATAAAGAACCAGAAGAAGTAACTGCATTTACTGTTGAAGAAGAAAATAAAATTCTTCAATATATAAATTCAAATGAAAATAATCTTGTAAATTCAAACAAATGTAATATTGACTCTAAAACAATAAAAAATATTATAAAATTTGGCTTTGCTACTGGTATGAGAATTGGAGAAATATGTTCCTTAGATAAAAACGATAATATAAATATGGAAAACAAGAGAATAATCGTTAAGCATACACTTACAAAAGATATAAACAACAATATTGTAATAGGTAATTCAACTAAAACTGGAAGAAAGAAAAGACAAAAAAATAAGAGAGATATTAGATATGTTCCTTTTAATATTCTATTTGAAAGTGAAGAAGTTGAGGATATTATAAAAGAACAAAAAGAGTTATCCACATCTAATCTACTATTTTCAGATAAAAATGGAGAAATAATTGCTCCATCTTCAATCAACAATATTTTTAAAAGAATTTGCAAAGAAATAAATATTCAAAAGAATTGTAAAATTCATATGTTAAAACATACAGCTGTAACAAGAATGGTTGAGAATGGTATAGATATTTATGTCATCTCAGAAATTGTTGGAACATCTGTAAGAGTATTATCTAACACATATGCTCATATTCTTAATGATTTTATTGATAAAGAAATTGAAAAGTCAAAAAATAATAGAAAAAGCAACAATATATCATTAAACAATGAAAGTAAAATAAAGGGAAAAATAATTCAATTTAAAGCTTATTGTTAAAATAATTGCATACAAATTGCATACAAAAAAATATATAAATCCTTGTAATATAGTAATCACAGTCAATACAAAACCTGCACAAACGGGTGTCGCCTCCAAATAAAGAGAGAAAACATTGAAATATCAATATTTTCTCTCTTTTTAATATATAAAAAATTATTGAATATTTTTACTATTTATGTTAAACTCTATTATATAAAATTAAAATCTATATGTTTTAATTTTTAATATAGGAGGAACAGAAAATGCAAGAATATTTTATCTTAAAAAATGAAATGGATGCAATAAAGCTAATGTATGAATTAGACCCAGGATGTTGTATTAGCTTTATTATTGCAGATGATAAAGAAGTTCAAGAATATATAAAAGCATCCATTTCATCAATTGATACAAAGAAAATTCAAGATGAAAGGATAATAAATTACAATTTTTATGAAAATTTAGAAAATACAAAAGAAAATATAAAACAATTCCAAAATCTATGTCAAGAAAAGGGAAATTTAGTTATTGCTTCAGGTATAGGAAAGTATGCAGAATATTTAGAAAAAAATGGTGAGATACCCAATAAAGAATCATTTTATCTTACAATGTTTAACTTACCTAGAGATAACTTTTATCTAAAGAATAATGTTAAACTTATATTGTTAGTTAATGAATCAGAAATGAAAACATTTAAAAGTGAAGCAGCCGATGATTTCACTTCTTATGCATCAAGGATAATAGATGCAAATAAAATATTAAAGGAAAAAAATATGCAAGTACTAGATATTGATGAAAGATAAAGAATAAAATTATAACCACCCGTAAAACGGGTGGTTATAATTTTATTCTTTATCTTTACTTTTTATTTCTACGCCTTTTCTTACTATGTCGTTAAATGCATTTATTCCAATAAATACTGCTGTCATTACTAGTAATACTGTTAGGTTTGTTTTTAATAAGTTTGGATCTATACATACTAAAGATTCTTTTAGTAATTTTATTGTATAGCTCATTGGTAAGAAGTTATATAGTTTTTGGAATCCTGCTGGTATTGTTTCTACTGGGAATGTTCCTCCTGTTGCTGCTAGTTGTAATACTAATAGTACTAATGCTGATAGTTTTCCTATATCTCCAAATGTTACTATTAAGAATTCTATAATATTTAAGAATAATATTGCTATTAATATACATGTTCCATAGTATAACCATGCGTTTGTTACTTCATATCCTAATCCTAGTTTTAGTAAGAATCCTAATGCTACACCCTGTGCAATTGCTAATACTCCATACATTAATGTTCTTAAAATTTTCTTCTCTGCATTTTTTCCAAATAATTTAAATCTGTTATCTTGGTCATAATATAATACAACAAATGCCATTAATGCTCCAACCCATAATGATAATGATATAAAGTATGGTGCAAATCCTACACCGTAAGCATCTATATTTCCATAGTCTTCTTCTTTAACTTCTACTGGGTTTGCTGTGTATTCATCTAATCCGTTTAATTTTGTTAATTGTTCCTTTGTATCTGTTATTCCATCGTCTACACCTGTTTTTAGTTCGTTTGCTCCACTATTTAATGTATTAATTCCGTCTTTAACTTGTTTTGAACTAGAGCTTAATGTTTGTAATCCTGTTGTTAATGAATTGCTTCCTTCTTTTAGTTTTACTCCACCTTGTTGTAATTGTGTTACTCCGCTTGATAATTGTTTTAACCCTGCAACTTTTTCGTTTAAAGTTTGTATTCCGCTATTTATTTGTTTTGAACCACTTGTTAATGTTTTTCCTGCAACTGCAGCATCTTTTGCTGTTCCTTTGTTAGCAGCACTGCTTTGAGCTAATGCACTTGCCTTTTTTATAGCATTTTGTAAGTCTTTGCTTCCATCTGCTCCCATTTTAGACTTTTGAGCATAAGTAAGTAAATCTGTTACCATTGATGTTACTTGTTCATTACTACTATTTACTCCTGCTACATATTGTTGCAATCCACTATCTAATTGGCTATATTTTGTAGCAAGTGTATTTACTGAAGATATTAATGTATCTACACTTCCTGTTCCATCTGCTAATTTATTTATTCCTGCATTTAATTCATCTATTCCTGCTTCTAAGCTTTGGCTTCCTGTGTATGCTGAGTCTACACCTTTATCGAATTGGCTATAACTATTTGCTAAAGTTTGTGTTCCATCTGTTAATTTTCCTGCTCCATCGCTTATTTCTTGCATTTTATCTGGAACTTCGTTTAATTTATCTGTTAATGTTGCAACTACTTTTTCACTAACTTCTGCTCTTACTTCTTTTTCTATCGTTTTTACTGCTGAATTAATTATTTGTGATGCTAAGTAATTGCTCTTTTTGTTTGGTGAATATGTTATTGTTGTTACTTTTCTGTCTACATTTTCTGCATTGTTTAAATTTTCTGTAAAGTCTTTTGGTATTGTTATTAATGCATAATATTCTTGATTTGCAAGTGATGTATATGCATCTTCTTCATTTACTTTTTGGAAATCCATTGTATCTTTATCTAACAATTTGTTTTGTAGTTCTTCTCCTAAGTTTTGTCCATCTACACCTTTATCTAAATTAACTACTCCTACTTTAACATTTTGTAAGTTACCATATGGATCCCAAAATGCCTTTAAATAGAAAAAGCTGTATAATAATGGAATAATTATTACTACTGCAATAATTATTGTTCTTAAGGTTTTGCTTGATTTTGCTTTTTGAATTTTTTCTTTCATTTTACCCTCTCCTATCTTTTTGGCAGTGTAACCACGCCTAATTTGTTTATTTGACGTATATAGAATTTTCATTTTTTCGAATTGCCTAAGTCCACCTCACATACACCTTATAGATAAAAATAACTATTTTATTACATGAAAATTCCTGTTTTTAAAATTGCGGTTATGTTGTCTGCAACTTCTTGTTCATTTAGTGGCTTATTTTCGTCACTCCATTCGTACATTAATGCTATATATACTTTATAAATTACAAATGCTGCTATGTCTACATTGCATTTTTTTATTTGTTTGTTTTCTATAGCATTCTTTAGTTTTTCTTTTATGT
This sequence comes from uncultured Clostridium sp., assembly GCA_902461935.1. Lineage (GTDB taxonomy): Bacteria > Bacillota > Clostridia > TANB77 > CAG-508 > Merdicola. Next base: position 7,169 of record CABPZP010000015.1, read on the forward strand.
AGCTAATTACGGTGTTATCAAATATTTTTAAGCTTTCTTTTGCATGTAAGTTATTTATAATTTCTGAGTCTTTTACAACTCTTAGCAAAAATTTATTTTCGTTTTTGTATTTTGTAAGCTCATATATTGCATAATGTATTCTTTCGAAATATGGAATATCTTTCTTTTCGTTTTCTTCTATAATGGTTTTCATATTTTCCATTTCATGCGAAAGAATTTGTTTAAATAAATCTTCTTTATCTTTGAAATATGAATATATGGTTTTCTTGGTTACATTTGCCTTTTCTGCTATTTCATTCATACTAACTTTTTTGTAACCATACATAGAAAATAACTCTTTTGCCGCTTTTAGTATATCTTCTTTCTTCATAGCATTGCCTCTTTTTTGTTAGTATACCATTTTGGTATCTTGGTATATTATACGTTTTTTTTATTAAAAAGTCAATATAAATATTAATTTTTTTTAATTAATAAGGCGACCAATGGTCGCCCCTACATATTATCTTAATTTACTTGTATAAAATTATATTTTGAATCATCTGTATTTTGTGCTTTTAATACATACCCATTATATATTTCATTTTTGTCTTCATCTAAATTATCCTCTAAAATAACATTACATACAAATTCTTGATTTTTATTATTTTTTATGTGTATTTGAAATGATATTTTAGCATTTATATCTGAAATATCTACATTTGCATTTTTTAAAATACTTCCATCAAATGATATAGAATTTTTCTTTTCTGAAACTGCATATCTAGTTACAATGTTTTTATTTAAGTATCCTAAACTTATAGGGTTACTACAGTCTGTATAAAAATTTGCTTCATCGTAATTCATATCATCGCTTTCTTGATTAGTATTTAATATTTTAAAGTCTATTCTATTGTTATTACAATTTTGTAGCATTTTAAATTTACCTTGTAAATATGGGTTTTTATAATTTAAAATTCTTTCTCCTTTTTCTGCATTATTTTCTATTTTTATATTGTCTATATATAATTCTTTTACAGTATTTTCATCTGTTAATTCTTGCACTTTTTGTTTATTGTCTATTTCTATACTTATATCTGTATACTGTGAAATGTCTAAGTCTTGTAAAACCTCTCCGGTACTATTATCTATAACCCCTGCACTGCTATACATTAATATTTTGTTTATTTTAAACATTGGCTTTTCATTGTTTTCTACAAAGCTTGTACTTTTTTTAGAAAATTTATAATTTACATATTTTGTATGAATTATTTTTACAAATGCTATTCCTAACAAAAGTGCAATAATTATAAGTATTACAGATATTTGTTTTATATTTAATTTTATTTCTATCTTATTATAATTTTTCATATAATCCTTCCAATATATTATAAATTGCATTTGCCCAGTTTTCATCTGTTGCATATTTAACATTTATAGAAGCTATTGTTGTTCCATGGTAATATTTTCCTGTTGCTATTTCTCCATCGTAAATTTCTGTTCCTGCAACATTTAAATAATTTTTTATTAAGCTTTTTGTAACTGTTTCTATTCCTTCTGCATAGCTATTAAATGTTAATGCAGACTCATATGGAGTATCGTCATAGGCACCATATCCAAATAAATTTAATTTATCTTTTGCAATTGCAGATGTTCCCCATGCACTTTCGTGTATTCCCAAAGCTGCTATAAATAGTCCATTTATTCTATATTTTTGTTCTAAGTTGTAAAATACTTCTGCATTATCTTCAAAAATTTTATTAACATCTCTAGGATTGTTTGATAATACTTTTTTAAAGTCTTCTAATGTTAATCCACTTGGTTCGTTTACATTTATTTCATAGCTTAATTTGTTCAATATTTTTTGAAGTCTACATTTTTCAACATATTCAGGGTTTGTATAGTAAGATACCAAATTATCTCCCTTAACATATCCTGTATAGTTTTCGTATTTTACGTTAAAGTAACTTCCTTCTACACCTAATACTTCTACATCTAAGTATTTTCCTACTTTGCATACTACATTTGCATTTGCAGCTATACTGTCTTTTAGTTCAACATCTTGTGTTGTATACATTTTGTCTCCGATATGTACTTTATATTTTCCTAATAATTCAGATGTACCTACTTCTATAATTTGTTCTACTGCTGGTGTTGTTATTGTTGTATTTAATATATTTTCCTCTAAAAATTCTTCGTCTGCATTTTCTGCCTTTTCATATATTTTTACAACTGTTACTGTTTTTATTCCATTTGCCCCTTCTTGTATAGCTCTATGCTCATCTTTTGGTAAATTAGGATTTTCTTGGTAGCTTGTTGTAAAAGGTATTTCTCTTTGCTCTGTAACTAATTCTTTTCTTTCTGTACTACTTATATTATCTGAAATTATTTTATCTATATTTATATTTTCCTTATTTTCTTCAAAAACAGCAGGTGCACTATCTACATTAGAGTTACTTGCAAATATAAAGTTTGCAGATGTCATAGTTCCAACAACCATAACAACTCCCATAACCATTCCAACTAAACTAATTCCTTGTTTTTTTTGCTTTTGTTTTCTTCTTTTATTAATATAAATTTTTTCATATGCAGTATTATGTTGTTTTCTATTGTTCATTGCTATACTTTCATTTCGTGCTTGTTTTAATTCTTCAAAAGCATCTATTAAATTTCTATTTGCTTGTGTATTATATTCTTTTGCTTCTCTGTTTTCTCTTACGTATCCTATTCTACTATTCTTCATAAGAATATCTCCTTATAAAATATTTATCCATATATATTTTATAAAATTTTATTTTTGTTGTCTATAGATTATCTTATTTGTATTATAAATGTATTCATTTTGTAATAAAGCAAAATCTCTGTAACTCTTATTTCCCTAAGGTTTTAATATATTTATATTTTTTTCTAATAATTCTTTTATATAATTTAACATATTTTTTCTTTTTATTGTTTCTGATGCCTGGATATTTACTACTAGCTTTGTTTTTCCTTTTACATTAACTGTTACTACTCCAATTACTGTTCCTTTAGTTAATGGTGCCTCGTATTTTTTTATGTTGTTAATTTCTATTTTTATATTATTTTCCTGTGTATTTTTTATAGTTATATATTTATTTTCTATTTTCTCTAGTTCTACTTCTGCATTTTCTTTTATTCCTTTATTTATATACATACTACTTTTATTTTCTTTCTTCCACTTCTCAAATTCTTCATTTATTTGTTTTTCTACATTAATATCTTTGTAATTATTCATTGCATAGTTTATTAATTTTAAGCTATCCTGTGTTCTAAATTTTTTTGTATCTGCCCCTAGTACTACTGTTATTATATCCAAATTATCTCGTTTACAAGAAGATACTAAACATCTATTAGCTCCATTTGTAAAGCCTGTTTTTACTCCATATACTCCTGAAACACTTCCTAATAGTTCATTTGTATTGTTTAAATTACGTGGTTTTCTATTTATGTTTATTGTTATATTTTTAGTCCCAACTATGCTACGAAAAGTTTTATTTTTTAAGCCATAGTCTGCCATAATTGCAAGTTCATATGCTGTTGTATAATGATTTTCATTATCTAATCCATGTGGTGTTACAAAATTTGTATTGCTCAAATTCAACTCTTTTGCTTTGGCATTCATTAATTCTGCAAAACCTTCTACGCTTCCTCCTACATGTTCAGCAAGTGCAACTGCTGCATCGTTTCCTGAACATAGCATTAAACCATAAAGCAAGTCTTGAACTGTTGCTTTATCTCCAGTTTTTAATCCTACTCTTGACCCACCTGTTCCTGCAGCATTTTTAGAAACTATTACCGTATCTGTAAGCTCCCCTTTTTCAAGAACAACTATACATGTCATAATTTTAGTAGTTGAAGCCATTTTTTTCTTTGTATTTTCATCTTTACCATAAATAACTTCCTTAGAGTTCCTATCAAAAACAATAGCAGATCTTGAATTTATATTTGGTTCCTCTGCACTATTTGTTGTTGCCTCTACAAGTTCTGGAATTTCTTCCACTTCTTCTATATTTTCTTCATCTGCAAAACAGTAAATTGGGAATAAAATTGAAATTATTAAAATTAAACTAATTATTCTTTTCATACCAAACATCACCTATATAAATATATATTTATATAGGTGATGTTATTACTACTAAAATAAAATCTCGTTTTCTTTTATAATTATATCTTTTAATTCATCTTTTAATTCAGGCAAACTTTGTTTTATTGTTCCCCACAATACGGACAAATCTACATTTTCATAATCATGAACAATTCTATTTCTCATTCCTCTTATACTATTCCACGGAATTGAATTATATTTTTTTGTTGTTTCTTCTGTTATTTCTTTTGTTAATTCTCCAATTTGCATAACGGAAAATGCACATGCCATAATTGTTTTTCTATCATCTAGAAAATCTCTAGGTTCTATTCCTTCAACATACTTTTCCACGTCTTCTATATAATTTATTATTTTTTGTATTATAATTCGGTCTTTACTTTTCATAAATTGTAATTCCCTCCTTTACAATATTTTGGTATATAGGACTATTTTTCTTGATTTCTGTAATTTCAAACAAATCTATATTTTTTTGTAATTTTTGTACTATTTCTTCAAGTAATCCATAAAAATTTATATTTAGCAATTTTCCATCACTATCTATTACAATATCTACATCACTTGTAGCTGTTTGTGTATTTTTTGCATAAGAGCCAAATAAAATTGCTTTTTTTACATCTGCTCTTTTCAATATTTCATATAGCATTTTTTTTATTTCATCTATAGAATATACTTTTTCACACATTTTATCTTCTCCTTTCTTCATGTCCCATATATTGTTCTTCTATTTCTTCGTGTACATTTTCTATTCTTTGTTCTGGAGTTAAGCTTTCAGATTGTTCTTCATATATTCTTTTAAATTCTTCTACACTTACTTTTGCTTTTTTAGCTTCTTCTTCAAATGATACTTCTTCTGTTCCATCTTTTATTCTTATTACATCATCATGGTTTATATCATTATTAGGGTCATCATCGATGTTTTTCCACTCTGCATTTCCATGTTCTTTTATTTCTGCTTGAGATTTATCAATTTCTTCTTCAACTCTTGTATTTTTTGTTTTATCCATTTGTCTTTTCATTTCACTTTTTACATATCTTGCGTGTGTTGCTTCTACTGGAATACTTAGATATTCATCATCTGTACTTCTTCTTATGTAATTAACTTCTACACATCCCATGCTTCCTATATTTATTGAAAAGCCTTCATTGGCTCTTCCCTTTATCTTAAACATTGCTTGTGCACTTTGTTCTTTTATGTTTTCACCATATCTATCTGCTGAAACTATTTTTTCTGCTGGATTTACTCCCTCTATTTGAGTTAATGCTGGTATTTCTTCTACTTTTCCATCATTTGTAATTCCTACCATTTTAAATCTATCGTTTGAATTATTAGAATATACTACAGCAATTTTACTAAATTTACTTGTTCCTGGTATAAGGTTATCAAAACTTTCAGAACCATTTATTTTATTATTTGGATTAAATTCAGATTTTATATTTAATGAGCGTAATAAATTTTCTTCTGTTAATTTACTATTGTCTATTTCTGAACAAGCGTCTATTTGTTTTTCTTTTATTCCAAGAGCTTTTGCCATATGGCTCATTTTCTCTATTTCCAATTCATTTAATGAAACTTGCTTATCTTCATTTTTTATTAATGGCTTAAAATCTATTTTTTGATATTCTGTTGTAGGAATAATCATTTCATTATAATCTATAGCTATCATATCACCATCTGCATAGTATTCCCACTTTATACTACCATCTACATTCTTTTTCATGAGAAATACATCTTTCTTTTTTAATTCGCCATCAATTTCAAAATCCATTTGGCCACAATATATAACATCTTCTATATCTATATTTTCACCATTTTCAGAGTTTTTTATTTCTATCATTTTTTCCATTCTAAAATCTATTAGCTTTTCAAAAGCTTCTTCATTCTTATTCATAAATATCACCTCTAAAATTATTATAGGATAGAAAATAAGACTGGTCAAGACCAGTCTTATTTAATTTTTATATTTCAAATGAAATAACAAAATCCGTACCTTCATTTAATTTAACCACAAAGTTTTTTTCCATAGAATTTGCTGCGCTACTTATATTATTTTTTAATGTTGTATTTACAATATAATTTCCATCATCATTTTCTTCTACATAATTTACATCTAAGTAATTTGTTTCATAAAAATTATTTTCTATATATTCTCTAAATTTATCTAAACTATCTAAATTACCGTTTTTTTCTGTTTCTTCTAACTTTTCATAAGCTTGCTTATAATCTTTTGAATTTATCATTTTTAAAAATATATCAACATTAGTATGAGCTTTAGAAGAATTGTCTAATGAATTATAATCCTCTATATAATTTTCAGTTAATATAGTATAATTATCCAATCTTACTTTGCTTATTTCATTTTTATTAACAAATATTATATATTGATTTTTATACTCATTCTCCATAATATACTCTATTATATCATCATTTTCATCTACTTTATATTTTAAAAGTATTGAATTTTTTAGTTTTTCTATATTATCACTTACATATCTTTTATAATTATTAATTTCATTATTAAATTTTTTAGTTTTATACTCAGATTCTAATAAATTATAAAAATTATCTGTATCATACATTAACTGATATTTTAGTGTTTCATATTTATATTCTGCTATTTCTTCATCGTCTTTAAAGCAATATGTATAATTTTTTGTTTTATTTTCTTCAATTTCGTTATTATCTTTTATATTTATATCTTCAACATCTTGACAATCTATTCTCTCTATATTATATACACAATCTTTATAATTCATTTTGACTTTATAAAATTCATAATTCACATTATTTTGTCCGACATTTAAGCTTTTCACAGCATAATTAGTTATATTTAAACTTTCTTCCGTGTATTGTAATATATTGATTACATAACAATTTATAAAATTTTCATCTTTATTTTTATTATATTCAAATATGCATTCACTAACAGTATAAAAATCTACACTATTATCTACTTTTTGTTTATCTTCATATTTAATTTCTTCTGTTTCTTCATCTTTTAAATATTCATCTGAGTTCTTACTTTTAGATATTTCTTGTCTATTATTTATTGATATTAATAAAATAAACAAGCTTCCAATAATTACTATTAAAAATATTATAATAACCTTCAATCTTTTCATCTATACTCCCTTTAATTAGATGGTGCTCTCCAACAAACAACACCACTTGTATTTGTATAATTTCTTGGTCCTTTACATGGAGTACCTCCACCAGAACTTATCATACAACTTGTTTGATCCCAGACCTTACCATTTCCTGCATATATCATTGCATGACCGCCACTATAAGCTCCACCTGTTGATGGTCTATTCCATACATCTCCTGGTTTTGATTCTGAAAGAGGAACTTGCTTCCATCCAGCAGCTTTTAGCATATCCGGTATTCCTCCTGAACCTGTCCAGTGATAATTATATTTATTTATTTGACTCTCAGTTAGCAATCCAGATTTATATAATACAACAGATACATATGTTGCACAAACTAGATTTGTATCTGATTCATATGTTTTTTTTATATTTCCATATGTCTGTGGTCCATAATGTCCTTTCCTTCCTAAATATAATTGTGTAATTTCTTTACACGTTGATATTACATCACCATTTCCTTGAGTTTTAATCTTTATCCCTGCGGCTTTGTACATATCATCCATAAGTTTAGTTACATTATCTGCCCATTCATGTTCTTCATTATCTTTTCCTTTTTTCCAATAGTCTTTTTCAATTTTATAAACTGTGTTATCGCCTTTACTAAAATAATAGCTTGGACTTGTAGCAATCAATTGTCCAAATCCCATTATTCCGTCTTCATCATTAGAAAACGCTGCCCAACTACTATCACCTTTTTTCATTCCACTAATTGGTTGATAATTAAACCAATTATGACATGAATCAGCTCCGTGTCCAGCAGTACCTGCTGTTGTTTCAACTATTGAAACTGCTGCTGCAAAAACTGCATTAACATGATATTTTTTCTGCATTTCTAAAAATGTATCAACATTTGCTAATAATTTTTGATTAGTTGAATAACCCATAAAAGCTTTTTTTAATGTTTTTTTATCATTTATAACTAAACTGCTATCTGACTTAGTTGTATCAACAATATAATCTCCACCACTTGTTGATGATGAATTATTATTGCTTGTCCAACTTACCGCACTAGTTGTTTCTGTGACTTTTATTCCTTTTTTTATGTATTTTACTAATTCTCCATCTTTACTGTAATTTCCTTTTGAGTCAGCTTTTATTAGAGCTAAAAATTTGTCTGTATTGTCTGTTAATTGCATATCCGATGATGTGTATGTAGTAGTTGTTGTTGTTGTATCTGTTTTCATTTTATGGTCTGTTACTTTTTTATAAACTTTTGCATCTACACTTTCAATAGAGTTTACCGTCATAGGACCTTCTGTGCCTTCGGCTTTATTATTCATAATGTTTTCTTTTATTTTATCAATTTGATCTTGTGAAACAGTTGTTGTTGTATCTTCTTTATAATCTGAATCATTATCCATTTCCGTTTCATTTGAATCTGTATTGGTATTGGTATTGGCCCTTATGTCTGTTACTTCACCTTTTACAGTCCAAGTATCTACAGCTGTTGGTTTTATTGTTATATTGTTAGATTCACTTGTTTCAGTAATTACCTTATATGCTGTATCTTCACTTGTATAATCATTTGCCCATTCTACCCCTTCAAAATTATCTGTTTTTAAAGGGTCATCTTCCATATCTCTCCAACTATATGTTCCACTAGTTTTATAATTTTCTTTTAATAATTCTCTACTTACAGTTCTTGTTTCACTTGTGTCATCTAATATAGAAAGTTCTATTTTTGCATTTTTCCCAAGTTTTGCAACTGCAACACCAAAGCCCTCGTTTGAATACATATTTCCTAATAAAATAGGCAACTTATACGACATTGTATATTGCTCAGTTAGCGTTTTTTGGTCTATTTTGTATTCAGAAATACTATAACTTGTGCTTGTTTCAGAACCATCTTGAGAATATGTGCCATCTGCCTGTTTATTTTCTGTTACAGTATTCGTCATACTCCAAGTTGCAACTACAATATTTCCATCATTGTCAACAGAAAACTTCATTTTTACATTATCTTTATCTGATGTAGATTTTCCATCTCCCATCATAGATGTAAAAGAACCATAATTAATATACTGCATGTCCTTATTTTCTCTTTTTAAATAAATAGCTCCTTTAATTACATTTGATACTTCTCCTTCTTTTTCGTCTCCATAGTCCACACCATCTATATACGGATATTGTGTTGCATAATAAGCCTCTAAAGAAGCTTTTAATAAAGCATCTGTAAGATAAGTTTCATCTATATTTATAGACTCGCTTGCCATCTCTTTTTTTACTTCTTTTATTAAATCATCATTTATAATAACTGCTGGTGTATCTGATGAATTATCAAAAACACTTGTAACTTTTGAAGCTGCTTTTACAACTTCATCTGCTATATCCTTTAATTTTCCTTGTATAACAAAAAAACATCCAGCAATTAAAATAAATCCTAATAAATAAGGTCCTACAGTTGTTAATATTTTTTTTGCTAATTCCTTAGCTAGTTTCTTTATTTCTTTCTTAGCTTCTTCTTTAGCAGCTTCAAAATTTTGCTTTATTCCCATATATTCCTCCAAAGTATAACTATACTTTTTTTAGTCTACATTAAATGCCATTTTAAAGTTATTATTATCTTCTAGCTTTATAATAAAATTCTTTGTCACTTTCTTTTCTTCGTTTGCACTTTCTGTTGCATCAGATAAAGATATTTTATACACATACACTCCAGATTTTTCCTCAAAATCTCCATATTCTATTTTGTTAATATCAAAGAACGTACTTTTAGCATATGTTTCAAAATCTGTTAATGTTGGGAAATTATTCTGTTTAAAATTATCATCTAGCTTTTCATATATATAATTATAATCTTTTCTATTTAAAGCTTGAAATATTTTTTCCAAGTTCATTCCAACTTTTAATTGTTCTGAACCATTATTATATTTGTTGTTAAATTCATCTGAATCTATAGTATATGTATCAAGCATTACAGTATAATCCATAACACCTTTATCTTTAAAAATATAATAATTACCATATTGATCTATGCAAATATATTCTGTGTAATCTTGATTATCATTTATACTTTTATATTTCTTTAATTGTATATTCTTTAATTCTTCTTTTATTTTTTTAGAATAATTTTTATAATCGTTAATATTACTAAATTTTTTATTTTTATATTCTTGTTCTATATAATTATAAGAAACTTCATTTTTTGCAATAAAAATATTTTTAAAATTATCAAAATCTCTTTTTGCAACATATTCATCATTTATTTCTTCTTCCATTATTTCATTATAATCATTACCTTCAATTGAATTTATATTGTCATTTAACAAGACATTATCAATATCAACATTATTCTCTAGGATTGGAATAATTGAAAAACAATTTGTATTTATATCAATATTTACTATTATAGATAAGTCTCCTAAATAATTGTAATCTATATCCTGAATAAATCCATAAAATATAAATTGTTTTATATTTTCTTTATTAACATTTTTTACTTTTAAAGTTGTAAATACCGCATTAGAATCAATTTTATTTACATATTCAAAAATATTTTCAGTTTTTATCTTATTATCTTCTATGTATTTTTTATCTAAAATTCCTAAAATGCTTTCTTTGTAATTATTTAATAATTCTGCATCATCTTCAATTCCTAATCCATTTATCTTCTCTCTATTTATTGCATCAACATATAATGTAGCACAGTTTTCGGCAACATAATAATTGTTTCCGTCATTTGCAGCTTCAATAATTTCCTGCTCATTAATTTCACTATTTTCATTGTTTTTCTGTTCTTTATTATTAATTTTATTTAACAAAACTATAATAATTATTATTGTAATAAATATTATTCCAATAGCTATTAATAATTTTTTTTTCTTCATACAAACTCACCTTTCTACATATATAATTACTTTTAATGCCCTGTAAAAGAAAAATGCATATAATCTTGATAATTTCCTGACCAGTTTCCTCCCCAAGACCAGCCTTTTGCTTTAAAAGCTTTTACTAATATTCCATTTTTAGGAATAGAATATTCACTTTTACTTGGGTTCCAAAAACTTCCAGCATATACAGTACTACCTCTATGTGAATAATTCTCATTTACATTTATATCAATTGCAACACCATATGAATGATGTGATAAATTTGTTCCTCCATTATTCATTTTTCTATATGAAAATCCTGCAGCTTCATATATTTTAAACCCAGCATCTTGAGCTTGTTTAAATACATCCTGCACATCTTTTTCTAATTTTTTATTAATTGTTAAATTTCCATTGTATTTCTTCCCATTTTTTTTAGTCATAGGAACTTTTATTGTTTTCATATACTGTTTGCATCCACTCTCAGTTGTTGGAATTTTATTATCAAATAAATATTTTAATTTTTCATCTGATGTACCATTAGCAACAGATATAGAAGAACCACTAGTTGCAGACTGAGATTTTCCATGGAACTGATTATAATATTTTTTAGCTGCATCTACTCTTTTTTGCATACTACTATAAAAATATGTACTTCCTGGTCTTTCGAAAGTTGCACAAAATGCTTTTGTTGCATCTTCAACATTATTGGCTTTTTTCCAATCATTTTCCGTGTACTGTCTACCATATATGTTTGTTGTCATAAAAGCTTTTCCTGCATACCCCTTTGCTGGCCCATTCCCTTTTATTTCTGTTATTAAAAATTCTACTTGTGAATCTTCATCATGCCATGTTACGCCTTTCTTTTGAGCATATTTCTTTAAGTTTGTATTTCTTCCAGTTGAACCTCTGCTCGAGTTTGTCCATTGGCATAGTCCTATACCACCATTGTTTTCGTTATATCCTCCTTCAACTAATTTTGGATTAAATCCAGATTCCCCATATATATTTCCCATTACACCAGCTGCAGCATATTCACTTGCTCCTATTCCTATTAATGCAAACCAAACTTTTTCCTCAATAGAATTACCAGATATTGTTGTTGTATCATTAAATCCACTTGTATCGTATGCTGAAAAATCTAGCTCTGTTTTATATGAATCATTCCCGGTATATTTATAATAAATATACTTATAAGTGTTTTCATAATCTGAAATCTCTTTATCTTTCCTTAAAATCTCTAACACCATATCAATTGAAGTTAGGTATTCACTCTCAATATCAGATTTATCTTTTTCATCTCCTGCATATGATATATTTTGCATAAAAGAAGCACATATGAATATAGCTACAATTTTTATAAATATACATTTATTAACAAGTTTATTTATTGAATTTCTTTTTTTATCTTTTGATATAGCTTGTACTTTTCCTTTTTTTATTTTCATATATGCTCCTCCATTTGGATTTTACTATAACTGAACCTCAATTTCTTCTGTATTTTCCATATTTTCTGTATCTAATATTGCAGAAGAAAATACAATTTTATCATCATTAATATCTGCACTATATTGTTTTATAAATTTTAATTTTATGTCTTTTGTTACTCCTGCATAATATTTAAAGCTATTTATTCCAGCTTCATAATTTGAACAATTTATTTTTGTTTCTTCATTAGTTTCCAAATACGTACTAGAAACAGAATTTAAATTATCTAAAATAATTTCATTATCGTTCTTGTTTTCTACTTTTATGCTATATATTTCATAATCTTTAAATACATCCACATAATTTATAGTAAATTTAATATTGTTAATTTCTTGTTCTTTGTTTAATTCTTTTCTTTTTATATATCTATTTACATTTAGCTTTTTATTTTCGCTATCAATTGTAATATAATCTTGAAATTTTTCACTATCTACATTACCTGTTGATAAAATATCTCCTGTATATGTAACTAAATATGTAACAAAATTTTCAGAATCTATCCAATTTTTTACATCTATAGATTTTTCACTTTTAAAAACTGTTTCTATGTAATTCTTTGTAAAAGTTTCTATATTGGGATATAGGTTTTCTTTACATTCGTCACCTAACATATTGTATGCCTCATTTACATTGTTCTTATTGCATAAATCAGCAAATTCTTTTATTAAATTGTAGTTTTCTGTAGCTGTTTCTGTATCTAATTTAGAGTCTGTAATAACAGAAGTTCTTGAACTTTTTACTTCATCTAAAATATTTTCTGCATCATTATTATTTTTTTCTTCTTCAGAACCACTTACTAGTCCATTTAATGTTTTTATTAATAAAATTATAAACGCACAAATTATTGCTACTATTATAATTATATTTCTTTTTTGATTTATAAATCTAAAAAAATTGTTATAGAATTTCATTACTTTTCTCCTGCTTTAGTATTATTCATTTCCGGTGCATTTGATGGTGCTTTTCTTTTATTTTTTACAACTTCTTTGTTTCCCTTCATATGTTGTACTCCATCCATTAATAAATCAGCCTTCCAATTTTTTGTAGCATTACTATCATTTTGTGCACCCTCTGCATTTAATTCATTAATATATGTTGATTTTTGATTTAAATCCTTCTTTGAATACTCTTTTGTCATTGATTTACTTGCTAAAACAAATTGCATTGCCTCTTTATCATTTAACCCTTGTTCTTTATAATAATTTTCTAATTCTATAGCCTGCATTTTTGCATCATTATCTTCAAAGCCTTCATATTGATTATATTTAGAAGCTTGTGCCATTATTTGCTCACGTTCTGCTCCATATTTTCCTGTTCTTTGTTCGAAGTATTTTTGGTTATCTCCATTGTTCATGAATTCCTTAGTACGTTGTTGTTGTTCTCTTATCTTTTTATTTTCCTGCATTTTATCCCAACCTTCAGTAGCTTCAGTTTTAAAATCTGTAAATCCATTTCCAAAGTCCTTTATTCCTCCTGGAATTTTAGTTGCCAAACTTCCAACAGTTCCTCCAGCTTTGCTTCCAAGTGCAGTAGCTGTTCCAAATGCTGCCATTGCCTTACTTGCATCTCCTGTAAGAGCTCCTGTAATAGCAGCTGCACTTAATCCAACCATAGCACCTCCTGCAGCTCCAGCAATTCTTCCAGCTGTCTTTCCAAGGTTCTTCCAAGTTTTTGGATTTTTTATTGTTCTACCAGCTGCACTAAACGCTTTTTTCTTAGCAAGAGCAGCCATTTTTCTTGCTGTTCCCTTTGGCTTTTCATTTTTATTGTTATCTTGATTATTTTTACCGCTATTTTCACCACTATTTTTATCTTCTTTATTTTCATTATTGTTTCCATTTCCATATGCTGGCGAATTATTATAAGCATCTAGTTCAGCATTTTGGTTATTAGTTAAGTTATCTCTATAATCTTGATTATCTGGTTCTTGTTTTTTCTGCTTATCTTTATCATTTTTCTCTTCTTGTTGCATTCCATCATCCATGATATCTGCTCCTAAAGCTAATGATCCATCTGCAGCTTCTTGCAATCCTGATGGTACTTCTGATTGTGCTCCAACATTTGATCCTAGATTATAATTAGGACTCTTTCTAGATATCTTTCCTTTCTCGGCACTTCCATTTCCACCTGTACCATCTTTTGCATTTGAACCACCTTTTCCTCTTGATAATAAATTTTTAGTCAATTGTGATCCCGCTCCTGCTGCAATTGCTCCACCTAAACCAGGAGGTGTTCCAGCTTTATCAAATCCAAACATCTTCTTTAATAAATTCTCTGCTTGGCTTATAAATAATAAAGCAACAATTGCGTATATTAAGTTTGTTCTTGCTAGTTCAACAGAAGTTCCTATTAATACTGTATACAACACTAAGTGAAATGGTTGTATTAAAGCATTAAATAAATATTCCTTAAACCACATATTAAATGCTTGCGCTTTTCCATCATTCATTTTATCTAAAGGATATGTCATTGCAACAAATGGTGCAATTATGGTTAAAAATGCCATCATAACAACCCTTTTCATATATGTAACTGCAAATTTCACAGTATACACAATTAATACAATATATATTATTAAATATGTTGCACCTGTTAATACTGCTTTATCATGTTTACCACCCATTTGAGCATAAAATCTTGCATATGCAGTTAAATTTGGAAGTGATTCAAGTTTATCATTTTTTTTATAATTTTTAGCATAAGTATTACAATCATAATTAAATGTAAATTCTTTCTCTCTGTCAGATTTCATATCTTCATCTTTAGCATCGTCCCATGCATCTAAAGCTGTTGGATAATATAATTGAACATCTTCAGCAGAACTACTAATCATATCTGTTATTTTTTCTGTTAAAAATATTGTAAACGCCATTATATAATGAAGCATAAATAATAAGCACATTCCAACTAGCCAATCTACCAACATTTGCTTGTATTTTGCCTTATCTGATGCAGTACTAGAAATAATGATTTTTATCCCAACATATACAAGTATAGAAAGCATTGCTACTAATGCTAAGTTTCTAATTGCAACATACCAATTTGCAATTACTGATCTTAAACTTGATAATGCCTTCGTTGTTTTGTCGCTTGAAACCTTATAATCTTTATTAGTAATTGGATTTATAAAATCTATATTTAATATTTCTATTTGATTTGAAAATATAGCTTCTGGACTAATTACTATATCAGGATAATCTATTTTATCATCATCTCCAGTCCATATATTTGTTTTACTATAATTACCATCTAGAGCTTCACTACGAACTGTTCCTCTAAAAGTTCCGGTAAATCCAAATTGTATTACTTGCATAACAACGTCTGCAAGTGTTAAAGTTACACTTTTTATAGGGTCAAATAAAACTCCGCCTAAACCTGCATTTGAGATTTGTGTTGGTGCAATAAAGTTTAGTGTTGTTATACATACTAAAATTAAAGCTATCTTTTGTACAGTTCTATTTAATTTTTGTTTCATTTTTTCCTCCTTTATTGCTTTATTTTTTTCTCATTTCTACTAATTTGTTTAGGTTTGTTTCAACAAATTCAAATTCTTTTTTCGTTGGTGTTATTTGTAATATAGCAGTATCACTACCTACTTTTAATAAACCTTCTCCTTTTAAGCAAGTAACTAAGAATCCTGCTTCTCCTTCACTTAGTTTAAATACTTCTTTTAAATATTCTATTTCAGATTTATCTTGTGCTAAAAATAGTTTTGTATCTGATGAGGTTAAAACAGCTTGTGCCTCTGGCTTTTCATAAAAATCTTGAAATCTTTGAGATATAATTGCCAAAGATACATTTCTTTTTCTGGCACGTCTTGCCATTGTGTTTAAAAAGTCTACGGCTTCTGGGTATGGAAGTAACATCCACGCTTCATCAACAATAACCCTTTTCTTTTTAGCTTTACTTCTATCTTCGCTATTTTTCTTAACATATTTTTCCCATATCCAAGATAGTAAAATTTGTTGTGCTAGTGGTCTTGCAAATCTTTCCTCTAATTGAGAAATATCCAAATTTATAAATGGAGCACCTTCCAAAAGTTCAAATGTAGATTGTCCATCAAAATATGCCATTTGTCCGTTATATTCTCTTATGTATTGTTTCATAACTTTTACTAAATAACTATAGTGAAAGTTATAATCTGGGTTTGTATTTTCTTTTGCCTTCATCATAATTCTTTTATACCAAGAGCCTATTGTTGGCATTTCTTTTTTCTTTTTAAATAATTGACCATCTGTACTTGTTGTTGCAGCCTCATATAATGTAGATGGGTCATTTCTAATTCCAACTCTTGCATACTCTTCTGCAACAGATTCAGAAATAATTTGTTTTGTAAGTTCGTTTACCTCTTCACTTCTTGTACTTCCTCTCGCCATTGTTAAAAGTGCTTGAGTAACATCTTCTACTTTGTTTTCTATATTTAAAACTTGTCTTTCTTTTCCCGTAATTTCGTCTTTTACTACTTCTGTTTCAACATCAAATAAATTTATAATTGTATTTGAATTTGGACTTAAAACTACATTTATTCCTCCTAAGCTTTCTGCCACTATTGTATATTCTCCTTCGGCGTCTAGTGCTAAGCTTTCTATTCCCATTAATACAGAAGAACGAGAAATTAGAGTTTTCATTGTAACAGATTTACCAGCACCAGATTTAGCAAATATAACCATATTATAATTTGTTAAGCTTTGGTGGAAATTATCAAATAATATTGGTGTTCCTGTTTGTTTATTAAATCCAAGTGGAACTCCAGTAGGATGTCCAACTTCTGAAGTTGTGAAAGGGAAAACAGTTGCCATTGAACGTCTATCAAATGCATGTGTTTTCTTTATTTTATCTTCCATTAATGGCAAATTAGATTTAAATGCATCTTCTTGCATTCCCCATGCACTTTTTATTTCTACTAAAGATTTAGACATTTCTGTCGTTAATAGTTTCGTATATTTTTCTAATTCTTCCAAAGAATATGCAAATAATGTAGATACTACAGAAGCTTCAAACATTTTATTAAATCCAGCTGCAATTTCATCTCTTAATTGTTCTGCCTCTGCTCTTTTTTGCGCAAGTTGGCTCTCTCTGTTTATATTTCCTCTATCAGCTGCTACAATTCTTTCTGTTTCTAATTCATTAATAACTCTATTTAACTCATTTTGTGACCTAGATTCTTGTATAGGGTTAATATATATAGAAGTATTAATATCACCAAACATATACATATCTCTAAATATTTCTGGAAATGTACACATACGAGGTAATACAGAAACATAAAAGCTTTTTGCATATTTTGTATTGTTAGATATTATTTTTAAATTAGATATATCTCTAACATCTATTCCATCTGGAGCTATAAGTTCTTTTATACTTTTCTTTCTTAAAAAATTTGTATTTTCATTTTTAAACTGCTTTTGGTTTTCTTCCTCTTTTAGCTTTTGGCTTTTCTTCCCCCACATTCTTATCCTCTCCTTTCTCATTCAACTCTTCTATTTTATTATCTAAGTTCTTTATTGCTTCTTCAGCAATGTCATCTCCTATATACTCCCTGTTTTCATTTAAAACCATCTTAGCAATATTTCCTATTAAAGTTTTTTTGTCTAGTTTTTTTCTAGTATAATTTTGCTCTGCCTTGCTTCTGGCTCTATCAACTTCATCTCTTGCTAATTTCATTGCTTCATCTTGAATTTGTTTATCTAATATTCTTTCTTTTTTTACAAATACATCTGGAGCAGTTGAGTATAACTCTTCATATCCTGCTTGTATTGCTTTATTTAGTCCAAATACCTCTGCTTGTTCTCTATTATATGAATTATATAATAATTCCACTAATTGATATGAGTTTAAAATTTTTCCACTTACACTACAAGCAAATAAAGTTCTAATTATAGATTGTGATTTTGTATACAATTCAGAAAATGCCATATTTTGTACTTCATCTTTTGAATATTCTTCTTTCATTGCCTCTTCTGAAAAATATGGTATTACAATGTAATATTTTTTTGTAAGAACATTTTTGTTTAAACTCATCATTTCTGTATTTTTTATAATATCTTTTCCATATTCATATAAATTTCTTTTTTTAGTTAATTCAAAAAACTCTTTATCTAATTGTTCTTGTGTAGCATTTCCAGATTGTTTCATTTGATTATATTCTATCTGTTTTTTATTTAATTCCATTTCAACTTGTTCTACACTAGTTTTATATCTTTGTATACTTTCTGCTAAATTTACAGTTCTTGTTTGCACATATATTTGTATTGGATGCCTCAAAGTATTTAAAAATTGGATAAATCCCTCTTCGACTCCTGTTTTCTCCATTTCAGACATTAAATCGTAATTAATACCTTGGCATTCTACAACCATTATGTATCTTTTTCCGTCCTTTTTGGATAATCATATTATCTTCTACTTTGTCAAATTCCATAAAGTTTAAAATTGATTGTTTATTTAAAATTTGTGTTGCTCCTGTTTTTTCTCCACTTGCATTTTTTTTGTCTTTTTCTTTTTTATTATCATTATTTAAATCAGCGGGGCTATTTTCTTTTGCTTTTATTGAAATATATACTATAGCAAGTATAAATAAAATTATAACTAAAAAAATTAATATAACCATTAATATATTACTAAATTGTTCTACATTATTATTCATTATTATTAACCTCCTCTTTTCTTTCGTTTGTATTTATATAAATTCTATTTTTATCTTTTTTAAATTTTATATATCTTTTTATTATTTCATCAATATTTTCTCCTGCAATATCTTGAGAATTTTTTATAAATGTTAGTTTTGGAATTTTAAGTGTTCCAATTGAGAAACCTATTAATCCTCCTATTGCAACCGCAATTAGTCCTAAATATTGTATCCCAAACAAGTTAGAAGTTATAAAATGAATTGGAAAACCTACCGCAGCTCCAATAGCAGTATACATAAGTGATTTTCCGGTAAATATAAATAATATTCTACCCTCTCCTTTTACATTTCTAGGTATGTAATATGTACCCATAAAAAATCCTCCTTAGTTAATATAATATATTATCAGAATATATTATATCAAAAAAGAAGGTAAAAAGTAACCTTTTGTATTAAAATAATACATTTTTAATACATTTGTAATATTCACGTAATAGTCTATTTAAGCTCTTTTTTATTATATCCGTAGAGTTTTTTATATTTTTTTAAAAGTAACTTTCCCTCACATGTCGTTCTAAATATATCGACCCTTACAATAAAAAATAGTAATTTTCTATAATAAAAAAAATAAAAAGGAAATTTTTAAAATTTCCTTTTCAATTTTATTTATTACCTGTTGAAAATTTGTATACAGCTCCAGCTATATTTGAAGCCATAAATACCATTGCGGCACCAATTAAATATGGTATCATTGTCTTTTTGTATTCTGCTTTTTCTTCTGCACTACCCATCATATATTTAATACCAAGTACTACAAGAATTCCAACAGAAACAAGTGATCCAATAGCTTGAATAGCACCTATAATCTTCTTACCTATAGTATCAAATTCAGTAGTATTTGTTCCTGATATTGATCCAGGATCAGTAACAGCTAATACATTTCCACATATTGTTGCAACCATTACAGCAATTACTGCAATTGTTAACATTCTAGCTAATGTTTTTTTACTTATTTTCATAAGAAATCCTCCTTTACTATATTTTTTATTTTTATATGTATTTTTTCTCTTTTTTATATGAGAAAATATTAAAAACTATTTAAATGCTAATACAACAGCTTTCCAAATTCCAAAAGCACTAAATACAACTATACACCCTATAATAAAAGGTATCATACTTTGTTTTATTTGTGCTTTGCTTTCTGCCCCTGCTAACATATATTGCACTCCTAAAATTGTTGCAATTATAACTGCAGCAATAACTCCTAATGAAAGCAAAACATTATATATAATATTGGAGCTTTCTTTCATCTTATCAGTATCTAGTGTCTTCACCCCTGAAGAAGATGCTGATTCTATAAAAGAATCTCCTCCAGATATTACATCATCTATAGAACCTGTTGCCGCATAAATATTAATATTAAAAATATTTAATATTAATATTATTAGGATTCCAAGCTTTAAAATAATATGTTTATTCATACATTCATCTCCATTATACCTTACTTTTCTACTTTTTTCAAGTTTTATTTTATAGCATTGTATATTGCTCCTACAATATTTGAACCTAAAAATACAAGTATTGCTCCTACTAAATATGGTAACATAGTTTCTTTATACATTGCTTTTTCTTCTGTGCTTCCTATCATATATCTTATTCCTATATACACTAAAGCTCCTACTGATATCAAACTTCCAACAGCTTGAATTGCACCTATAATTTTTTCTGCTTTTTCTACAGCTTTACTATCAGAATAAGAATTTGTATCTGGTTCAAAATCTGAAGGTGAAATTGTTGAATAGTATATATTTGATTCTGTTTTTTTATCTTCATTTTCTTTTTTTACTTTGTCATTAGCTTCACTTACTTTATTTTTTGTATTAGTATCACTTACTTTTCCCTCCCATGATGATAATACTCCTGATGGTACACTATTTTTTAAATCAGCTGATGTTTTACTCTTACAATATTTTTTAATTTCACTTTCACTTTTGTTTTTCAATTCACTATCAATTTTAGAAACGCTTACTGTATCACTTGAACCTACAGTATTGTACCACTTGCATAAAGTTGAAATAGAAACTCCACTTGTTCCATTTTTTTGTACATATTTTGATATTTTAGCTGCACTTGCATTTTCACTCGGTATACTTGCAGCGTAACAATTTGATATATTAAAAATTGTAAAAAGAGTTATTACAATTACCATTAGTTTTTTTAATTTCATTTTTCACCTCTTATTAATGTATAAAATTATACATTCTATATTAAATATTACATATTTTTTCTTTTTTTGCAATATTTTTTTACAATTTTTTTAATTTTCGTGCAAAAAAATAACAATGCTTGCTTGCATTGTTATTCTATAATTAGTTTTTCTCCTATTATTTTCCCTGCTTTTTTTGTTATTCCATAATATTCTTCAATTAATTTATCTAATTCTACACTTATTTGGTAGATAACTTTGTAATCTTCATCATTTTCTATGCTTTTGTTTAGTTTTTCTCTTACTCTACATATTTCATCATTTAACATACTACTTCACTCCTTTTATACATTTTTCTTTTGTATATTTAGATGGTAGCATATTATTTTTTCGTTTTCAACACAAAATGCTCATTTTTTGCTTATTTTTAGCGGTTTCGTGCTACTTTTTTTGCTATTTTTTTTTGAGTTTTTTTTATTTATTTTAATTTTTTCTGTTTTTCGACAACATTTTACATTAATTTACCTTGTACTATTTTACGTAAACGATGTTATTATTTTACTATAGAAATAACCATATTTTCCTTTTTTATTACTTCTTTAAATATTTTATTTGCGTATTCTAAATTTAAAGTTTTAAATTCTTCTATAAACTCAAATGGTTGTATTCCTTTAAAGTAATCGGCTAATACATTTCTTGCAATAATATCTACATCGTTATATTGCATTACATATTCACCATACATTTTTTTCTTTATTCTTTCAAATTCTTCTTCATTTATTCCTTCATTTTCATATTTTTCTATTTGTTTTTGTATTTCGCTTAATATTTTCTTAGGATCTTTTGCTTGCCCAGATATTATAATGTGAGAATATTCTTGTGAAAATTCATATTCAAAATCTGGCAATATTATTAAATCTTTATTTTCGTATAATTTTTTATATAATTCTGAACTTTTTCCTAATAAGATTTCTAATAAAATTTCTACTGTTAATATTTTTTTAGCACTTGCCACTTTATCTGCATTTTCTTTTATTCCTATAACAAATATTGGTTGACTTATGTTCATTGTGTTTTCTGCTTCTTTTTCTTTTATTTCTGGCTTTTCTTCTGGATATATTCTTTTTATTTCACCCTGTTGCTCTTTTTCTATTAAGTTTTCTTCAACCATTTTAATTGTGCTTTCTGGCTCAAAATTTCCACAAAGCACTAAACACATATTGCTTGGATTATAAAATGTATTATAACAATTATATAAAATTTCTTTATTTATATTGCTTATAGATTCTACGCTTCCTGCTATGTCTATGTTTATAGGGTTGTTATTATACATACATTTTAAAGCCCCCATATATACTTGTGTTCCTGGATCGTCTTGGTACATATTTATTTCTTGGGCTATTATTCCTTGTTCTTTTTTTACGTTTTCATCTGTGAAATATGGATGTTGAACATAGTTCATTAATTCTTTAAATGCTTCTTCAAAATTGTTTGTTCCCTCTATTAAGTATGCTGTATAGTCATTTGTTGTGTATGCATTTGCATCTACACCTAAATTAGATAGTACATCTAAACTGTTTTTTCCATTTTCTTGTTCAAACATTTTATGCTCTAAAAAATGTGCTACTCCATCTGGAATTTTAGTATTTTTTTCTTCTCCTGGAATAATAAATTCATTATCTATAGAACCAAAATGTGTTCCTATTATGGCATATTTCTTATTTGTATTTTCTTTTGGAACAATTATTACAGTTAATCCATTTTTCATTTTTTCTATATACATTTTTTCTTTAACATTCAAATTTTCGATACTTTGCATTGCTTTTCTCCTTTTTATAATATTCCTCTTTTTCTTACGGGTAGCCAAAATAGCATTTCCTTGATTTTTATATCGAGTCGACCTACATTGTCTAACATTATTTATAATTAGGCGGACAGAGGCGTCCGCCTCTACATTGTTTGATATTAATTCTTTTATTATTTTATATTTTGCGGGTCGTCGAGGACGCCGACCCCTACATTGTTTTACATTAATTTTTCGTTGTTTTATATTTGCGGGTCGACGGAGGCGTCGGACCTACATTGTTTGACATTATTTATACAATGTGTCATTTTTTATTTAGACAAATGGTGTAGTCCTATTCTGCTAATTCTTTAAGAAATAAATTGTATTTATCTTTACTGTTTTGGCAATTTCTATAATTTGCTCTTTAGTTACTTTTCTTACATCATTTATATATTTTTCTATTGAGCTATCTGTTTTAGCTAATTCATGAGAAAAATAATAAGCTATTTGAGTATCTTGTTCATCTTTTATTTCTTGTATTGTAGATATTATATATTGTTTTGTATTTTCTAGTTCTTCTTCTGTAAAATTACCTTGTTTCATATCTTCTATTTGTTTTTTTATTATTTCTAATGCCTTTTCGTAGTTTTCTATTTCAATTCCACATCTTATAAATACATTTCCTTTTTGTCTTATATAATTTGAACCTGCTGTGTATGCTAAACTTGCTTTTTCCCTAACATTTTGGAATAGTTTAGATGTTGCCGTTCCTCCTAATATTGCATTATATATTAGTGCTATATTTTTACTGTTTTCCATTTTTTGTTCTATATTCATTCCTATAACTAATTTTCCTTGAGTTATATCTGCGCTTTCTTGTACAGTTTTTTCTTTTATTTCCGTTGTTTCTTCTAAACTATTTGTTATATATTTAGCATCTCTTGGCTTTAATTTTGCAATATTTTCATTGTTTTCTATTTCTGTTTTTATTTCTTCTATTTTTTCTCCTGATATATAAATATCAAATTTGCATTCTTGAATTAATTCTTTATAGTATTTATATAATTCTTCGTTTGTTATTTTTTCTAGTTCTTCTAATTCTCCAAATTTATATGTTGCATATGGTTTATTTTTATACATTTCTTCTATACATCTATTAAATGCATACATTCCTTTATTATCTTTTTTTGCTTCTATTATTTGTTTTAGTTTTTCTTTTTCTGCATCAAAATACTCAGTTTTAAATTTATTTTCTTCTGTAATTGGATTACAAACTATGTCTAATAGCATTCTTATACTTTCTTTTAAGTTTGAGTCTTTCTCTGGTAAATATTCATCACTTAAAGATTCTAAATAAAATTTAATAATCTGATTATCTCCTATTTTGTCAATTCCACAATCAAAATTTGCTCCATACATATTTTCTAATTTTTTGCTTATTTCGCCTTGTGTTGGAATATTGGCAGTTCCTCTTCTTAATATTAAGCTTATTAATGCGTTTTTAGTTGCATTTTCCTTTGTTAATTCTGTTGTTATCATTATGGCTAATAAATTTGTTTTGAATTTACTTGTTTCTATTGTATGTAAACTCATACCTTTTTTTATTTCTATATTTTTACATTCCATATAAACACCTCTTTTTTATTATTGTCTTTTTGCAATATTATATTCCTTGCTTATGAAAATTAGGAATTTTATATAATGCAAAATTGGTTTTATCACGCGGGCATACAAAAGCGTCTGCCACTACAATGAAATTTTCTGTAATAAAAAAAGAGCTGATAAGCTCTTTTTTCAATTAAAATTTTCTTTTTCTTGCTGCCTCTGATTTTTTCTTTCTTCTAACACTAGGTTTTTCATAGTGTTCTCTTTTACGTACTTCTTGGATAACTCCATTTCTAGCACATTGTCTCTTAAATTTTCTAAGAGCGTCTTCTATATTTCCATTAACTTTTATTTCATTTGCCATTTATAACTCCCCTCCTTCCATTAACCTTACAGTTTATGGTTTTTTAGAGTCTGGGGTTTTTAAATTTATTTCTTATTTAAATCCCTAACTTACGGTACATATTATAAACCATAGGTTAGTCTTTTGTCAATAGTATGTTATTCCAAATATTTTACTATTTTTCCTTCTTTTAATGTTTCTGGCACATTTATTACTCTTTGGTTGCTTGACCCTCTAAATCTTAATTTTATGTCTTTATTTTCTATTTCGAATTTTCCATCTACTAATACATCTATGTTTTTTAGTATTTCTTGTGTTGTTTTGTTGTCTTTAAATCGTCCATTTAATAAATCATCATCTAGTTTAAAGCCCGTATAACACCATATATTTTTTTCTGGATATTCATTTTTTACTCTTTTTATTATTTTTAAAACTTCTTCTTGATTTTCTGGTTCTAACGGTTCTCCTCCAAGTAATGATAGCCCTGCTATATGGTTTGGTTTTAGTTCTTCCATTATTTTGTTTTCGGTTTCTTCTGTTAATTCTTTTCCATATTTAAAGTTCCATGCTTCTGCATTAAAACAGTCTTTGCAATGGTGTCTACATCCACTAACAAATAAAGATACTCTTACGCCTTCTCCGTTTGCTATGTCTACTCTTTTTATGTCTGCATAGTTCATTTTTTCACCTCTTATCTACGAGGTTAGAGGTTAGAAATTGGAGTTTAGAATCCAAATAATCATTTCATAGTAATTACTAAATTTCCAACTTCCAACTTCTTATTTCTAACTTCAATTTATAAATGTAAAACTCTTGCTTTTATTTCTTTTGTTTTTCCTGCATTCCAGAAGTTTTCTCCTAAATATCCACAGGTTCTTCTTGTTACATTCATTTTTGAATGGTCTTTGTTTCCGCAGTTTGGACATTCCCATTCATTATCATCATTTATTATTATTTCTCCATCGAATCCGCATACATGGCAGTAGTCTGATTTAGTGTTAAATTCTGCATATTGAATATTATCATATATAAATTTAACTACTTCTTCTAATGCTTGTAAGTTGTTTTGCATATTTGGAACTTCTACATAAGATATTGCTCCTCCTGGTGACATTTTTTGGAAGTCACTTTCAAATTTTAATTTGCTAAATGCATCTATTTTCTCTCTAACATCTACATGGTAAGAATTTGTGTAAAATCCTTTATCTGTAATGTCTTTAATTATTCCATATTTTTCTTTATCTATACGAGCAAATCTGTAACATAAACTTTCTGCTGGTGTTCCATATAAAGAGAATCCTAATCCTGTTTCTTCCTTCCATTTTTTAGTTGCATCTCCTAAGTGTTTCATTACTCTTAATGCAAATTCTCTTCCTTCTTCTGTTGTATGTGATACACCTTTTACTAATTTTGTAAGTTCATATATTCCTATATATCCTAAAGATAAAGTTGAATAACCATCTTTTAATAGCTTGTCTATTTTTTCTCCTGGTTTTAATCTTGCTATTGCACCATATCTCCAGTGTATTGGGCTTGTTTCTGCCTTTGTTCCTAGTAAAGCATAGTGTCTACACATTAATGCTTCTTTGCACAATTCTAGTCTTTCATCTAGTAATTTCCAGAATTTATCTTCATCTTCTCCCGCAATTATCCCTATTTGTGGTAAGTTTATACTTACTACACCTTGGTTAAATCTACCTTCAAATTTATAGTTACCGTTTTCGTCCTTCCAAGGTGTTAAGAAACTTCTGCATCCCATAGGACTAAATACGTTTCCTTCGTAATTTTCTCTCATTTTTTTAGCAGATATATAGTCTGGATACATTCTTTTGGCTGAACATTTTACTGCAAGTTTTGTTAAGTAGTCATATTTTCCACCTTTTAGACAATTACATTCGTCTAAAACATATATTAATTTAGGGAATGCTGGTGTTACATATACACCTTTTTCATTTTTTATTCCTTCTAATCTTTGTTTTAATACTTCTTCTATAATCATTGCATTTTCTTCTATGTATTCATCATCTTTTTCTAGGTGTAAGAATAATGTAACAAAAGGTGATTGTCCATTTGTTGTCATTAATGTATTTATTTGATATTGTATTGTTTGTACTCCAGATTTTAATTCTGCTTTTTGTCTTTCTACTGCTAAATCATGTATAACTTCGTCTGGTAATTTTCCTTTATATTTCTCATCTAATTGTTTTTTAAATTTATTGTAACTTCTTCTTAAATATTTTCCTAAATGTTTTAAGTCTACAGATTGTCCACCATATTGGTTACTTGCAACAGCTGCAATTATTTGTGTAGTAACTGTACATGCAACTTGGAATCCTTTAGGGCTTTCTATCATTTTTCCATTCATTACAGTTCCATTATCTAGCATATCTCCAATGTTTATTAGACAACAGTTAAATATTGGTTGCACAAAATAATCTGCATCGTGAAAATGTAAAATTCCTTCTTCATGTGCTTTATTTATTTTTTCTGGCAATAATAATCTTTTTGTTAAATCTCTTGAAACTTCTCCTGCTATGTAATCCCTTTGTGTAGATGCAAGCATTGTATTTTTGTTTGAATTTTCTTCTGCTAGTTCCTTGTTTTCATTTCTAATTAATCCTAATATAGATTCGTCTGTTGTATTGCTTTTTCTAACTAATGCTCTATTGTATCTGTAAACAATATATTTTTTAGCAAGTTCAAATTTTTCTATTTCCATTAATTTTTGTTCTATAATATCTTGAATATCTTCAACTAACATTCTCTTTTTATTTAGTTCTTGAATATAGTTAATTATTTCCTCAATTTCTTGTTTTGTTGCTCTTTCTGATTTTCTTACTTCTTTATTTGCCTTCTCTATTGCTACGGCTATTTTACTTTTGTCGTAATCTACTGCTCTTCCATCTCTTTTTATAACCTTCATCTTTTTCACATTCCTTCCCCTATTGAATCTTGCCAAATTTTAGTTTCTCCCTTTGACATTGTTATTATAACTATATATTTGTTTTTTTTATGTTGCTTCTGCAACTTTTTTATACTTTATTTTTATTTTCAAAAAAAGTCTTTATTTTTGAGGTATTTTTTATTTATTACAATTATGTTACAATCTTTTTCCATTATTTTCCTATTGTTCAATCTACTTAATTTCTAACAGAATTTAAATTAGTTTAAATAATATGTTTTAAAAAATTATTGTGCTTTTGTTGCTTTTGCAACGTTTTTATATTATAATGTTTTTGCATTTAATAATTCTTAATTAATATAAAAATCGGAGGAAATTCATGAAAATAAACATTGATGTTGGAGAATTTATAAAAAACTTCTCTAATGAATGTACAAAAGCACAATTAAAAACCTTTGAAAAAGGAGAAATTATAACTACATATCTTGTTAATAGAAATCAGCTTTGCTTTATAGTTGAAGGACAAGCAGATTTAATTAGGTATGAATCAAATGGTACTCAAAATATTATAGAACATTTATCTAACAATGATTTATTTGGCGAAATATTTTATCAATTAACTACAAATAATGAACTTTTTGTTTTAGCTAAAAAGAAAACTTCAGTGCTATTTTATTCCTATGATAATTTTCATAAAAAATGTAAGAAAAATTGCAAATTTCATGATGTTATTGGAAATAATTTACCTGATTTAATTTTAGATAAATTTATAACTTTAAATATTCGTATTGAAGTTCTTTCACAAAGAAGTATTAGAGATAAGCTTTTAACTTACTTTAATATATTATCTGCACGTTCTTTGAACAAAACTTTTCTTTTGCCATTTTCTTTAACAGATTTAGCAGATTATTTAAGCATTGATAGAAGTGCTATGATGAGAGAATTAAAAAGCCTTCAAGAAGATAAAATTATAAAAAAAGATAAAAATAAAATTACAATGCTAATTTAATTAAGGGCCAGTCCCCCAACCGACACTTTGTCGCATTTAGGGACAGACCCAAATATCTTATTTTATATCTTTTAATTTTCTTATTTTTGAATAAAATATTGTTGTGCTTATTACCAAGATTGCTCCTATGAATATAAAGTTTTCTTTTCCAGCATGTGGTAGTTTGCTATCTGTGCTTTTTGAGGTTTGTATTTTTCCAGAATTGTTATTGTTTGTACTTATATTTTCTTTTGTTACTTTTGCTACTTCTGTTTTTGATACTTTTATTGTGGCTCCTGCTACTTTTATGTCTCCTGGTCCTCCATTTTGTTTTGTTATTCCTGAAGTTGTTATATTTGTAAATTTTATTTCTGCTTCTGTTTTTGTTATTCCTTGTTTTACTTTAAATATAATTTTTGCTATTTGCTCTGAGCCGTGTTATTCCCGTTTCTTTATCAAATAAAAATGTGTCTGTTGAATTTTCTTTTTTCCAACCATTTTGTGCTTCTATAGTATATCCTTCAAATACCTCTTTATCATAAGATATTTTACCTTTAACAACACTTATTCCACTTTCTGTTGCATTAATATTTTCCATTTTTAATATTACTTCTACTTGCCCTCCTTCAACTAGTTTACTCTCTGTTGTTAAACTTGCTTCTGCTGAGTAGGCACTTACTTTCCCTATTAATGCAAACATTATTGCTATGCTTAAAAATAATATAACTTTTATTTTTTTACTCATCTTTATTAACTCCTTTTTATGTTTGGGCGATTTTTTTCAATCGCCCTTTATTTATTCCTTTGGTTTCTTATATTGAACAGTATTATTTTCAGGTAAATTTGTCTTCTCTTCAGAATTATTTTCTTTTTCTTCTGTTTCATTTACTTTATTATCTTTTGTTATATCTGTTTTGTTAGTTTCTTCTTTAATTGTATTGTCTTTGCTTTCCTCTGTTTTATTTGTATTTTCTTTACTTTCATCTGCTTTACTTGTATTTTCCTTAGTTGTATTATTTTTGTTTTCACTTTCATTGCTTGTATCCTCTTTTGTATCTTCTTCTAATGTATCTTTATTTTCTGCATTATTTGTTTCATTATTTTCTTCTGGTACTTCAACATAATTAGGATTTACAACTTCCGGTTCTAAATATTGTAATTTTCTAATAATTGTTGCTAAATCTTCTCCTGTTACTGCTTTATTTCTGTTTACATCTGACGCTCTAAATTCTACTCCTTCTAAAACTTTCTTTTTTAGAATATGGAATTCTACTTGTGCAGCATCTGTTGTTGTTACAATACCATCTCCAGATGTATCTCCTTGCACTGCTATTATAAAGCTCATGCTTTCTTCATCTTTTGTTACTTTAAATATCATTCCTGTTCCTACATAATCTGTGTCTTTCTTCTTTAACATTCCACCTTTATCGTATACCTCTATTGTTCCATTTGTTACACACCATGATTTTAATGCTTGTACTGTTGTTTTATTGCTTACATATTCCATATATTTATTTCCAAATATATATTTTTCTGAATATAGTGTTAATTTTCCTTTGTTATAAACGTGGTCTGCTTCATAGTCTTCTTTTGAATGTATTATATCTTCATCTTCGTCATTTGTAGGATCTTTTGATTCTTCCTCTTTATTTTGTTCATTTTTATCTGGTTTTCCATTTCCATCTGTATCTATATTTAAGTCTGCTTTTCCATCTCCATCTATATCTACATTTAGATCTGCTTTTCCATCTCCGTCTGTATCTATATTTAAATCTGCTTTTCCATCTCCGTTTGTATCTACATTTAGATCTGCCTTTCCATCTCCGTCTGTATCTACATTTAGATCTGCTTTTCCATCTCCATCTGTGTCTATATTTAAATAGATAACTTCTATTTCTACATCTATTCCTGCTACAATTTCATAATTCTTTGTATCCTTTGGTGTAAATGTTACTTTAAATATATTCTTTCCTACTTTTCCTACACTTGTTTCTAAGCTATCTTCAAATGAAAATCCTTCTGGTAATTGTACATCTGCTAAGGTATCAAAATATCTTGCTTTTAATCCTGTTGGTACTTCATATTCTGGAAGTGCTTTTAATACCTTAAATTCTTTATTTAATATAGTTTCATTTCCGTTTGTATCTGTTGCTGTGAAGGTTACTGTGTAACTTCCTACTACGTCTACGTTTATATCGTCTGTTACTACTACTTCTATATGTTCATCGTAATTGTCTGTGGCTGTTGCTTTAAATTCTGGTTTTGTTCCGTGTACTTCCATTTCATACACATTATTTTCATCTGGTGTTATTACTGGTGCTGTTGTATCTTTTACCTTGAATTCTCTGGTTTCTTTTGCTACGTTTCCGTTTGTATCTGTTGCTGTGAAGGTTACTGTGTAACTTCCTACTACGTCTACGTTTATATCGTCTGTTACTACTACTTCTATATGTTCATCGTAATTGTCTGTAGCTGTTGCTTTAAATTCTGGTTTTTCTCCGTGTACTTCCATTTCGTATACATTGTTTTCATCTGGTGTTATTACTGGTGCTGTTGTGTCTTTTACCTTGAATTCTCTGGTTTCTTTTGCTACGTTTCCGTTTGTATTTGTTGCTGTGAAAGTTATTGTGTATGTTCCTACTACGTCTACGTTTATATTGTCTGTTACTACTACTTCTATATGTTCATCGTAATTGTCTGTGGCTGTTGCTTTAAATTCTGGTTTTGTTCCGTGTACTTCCATTTCATACACATTATTTTCATCTGGTGTTATTACTGGTGCTGTTGTATCTTTTACCTTGAATTCTCTGGTTTCTTTTGCTACGTTTCCGTTTGTATCTGTTGCTGTGAAGGTTACTGTGTAACTTCCTACTACGTCTACGTTTATATCGTCTGTTACTACTAC
Source organism: uncultured Clostridium sp. (assembly GCA_902461935.1). Classification (GTDB taxonomy): domain Bacteria; phylum Bacillota; class Clostridia; order TANB77; family CAG-508; genus Merdicola. The sequence goes on from CABPZP010000015.1 coordinate 39,075, forward strand.
TTCTATATGTTCATCGTAATTGTCTGT
>CABPZP010000016.1:0-35877 GCA_902461935.1 uncultured Clostridium sp.
TTCGATTTTTTCCTTACCAAGGCTGCACTCTACCAACTGAGCTATGCAGGCATATTATTTTTTATATAGAAGTCGACTTTAACAGTCGACTCTCTTTATAATCTTATTATTTTATATTCTTTATTGCTTTTTTTCGTATTCTTTGAATTGCATTGTCTATAGACTTTACAGGAGTATCTAGTTTTGTCGCAATATCTACATAGCTTTCACCTTGTAAATATCTGCTTAGTACTTGTTTTTCAAAACTGCTTAAGTTTTTATCTATAGCATTTTCAACTGATTCATAGTATTCTTTTTTTGTTATTGTATCTAAGGGATCTTCTGCAGTTCTACTATTAAAGATTTCTATAAGCTCTGTATCTTCGTCATTATCATATGCAGAATTATTTAATGATAAATATGAATTTAATGGTAAGTGCTTTTGTCTATTTGATGTTTTTATTGCAGTAATTAATTGTCTTTCTATGCACATATTTGCAAATGATTTAAAACTATTTTGTTTATCATTATTATAGCTTTTTACTGCTTTATATAAACCTATCATTCCTTCTTGTACTATATCTTCTTTTTCTGCACCTATTATAAAATATTTGCTTACTTTCATATTTACAAGCTCTTTGTATTTTTCAAGCAAAAATTCTAGTGCGTGCTTATCCCCAGATTTAGATTTGTTAACTAATTCCTCATCTGATATATTCTCATATAGATTACAAGAATAAAACACACTATTTTTATCCATAATCTCTAATGTACCTCCTGCATGTAATTCTATTCGATTATATTCAACAAATCCCACCGTGTCAAGAGATTTTATTTGAATTTTGTATATTTTTATATTATAATCCTAAAATAGATTGGAGTTGATTTTATGGCATTTGATGGAATTGTAACAAAAAGTATAATAACAGAACTAAAAAATACTATTATAGATGGTAAAATTAATAAAGTTTTTGAACCAAATAAAAATGAAATTATATTAGGAATATATTCTGGTGGGAAAAATTATGCTTTAAATATTTGCATTGAATCTTCTAATTGTAGAATGCACCTTACTACTCACGGTAAGCCTAACCCTCATAATGCTTTAAACTTTTGTATGCTTCTTCGAAAGCATATAATTGGTTATAAAATAAAAAATATTTATTCAATAGGATTAGAAAGAATAATATACATTGAACTGGAGGGGTATAACGAATTTAATGATTTAACAAAGAAAACTTTAATAGTTGAATTAATGGGAAAACATAGCAATATTATTCTTGTAAACGATAAAAATTTTATTATAGATGCAATTAGACATTTAGATATAGCATCTAATTCAAATAGAGATATTTTGCCAGCTCATGAGTATGTTTTACCTCAAACCAATAAATTAAATTTTTTAGATGTTAAACAATTTAATGAATTTTATGAAAAAATTGTTGGCAAAGAAAATACTATTGATAAAGCAATATGTTCGACATATACAGGCTTTAGTATGAGTTTTGTGCAAAATGCTTTGAAAAAATTTAATATTAAGAATGATAATTTTGAAAGTAATAATCTAGTTGAGCTTTATCAATATTTTAAAGACTTATTAAATTTTATAGACAACGTTACAGGAGAATTCTTAGACTTAAGTACCTCTCCTAATAAAACTAAAATTGATTTTGTTCCTTGCTTAAAAATTTCATATGATAATCAAGTAGTAGCTTCTATTCCTTCAATTAAGCCAAAACAAACAAGTTTAGATTTCAACTTTTTTATTGATGATTTTTATTACAATAAAGAACAAAAAGAACAGTTTAATTCTAAAAGAAACAATATATTAAAAGTTATTTTAGTATATTTAAAAAAATATCAAAAACGTCTACAAAATATTAATAAAAAGCTAAAAGAATGTGAAAGTAAAGAAACTTATCAATTATATGGTGAACTTATTACTTCTAACCTATATAGAATAAAAAATACCAACGAAGATAAAATTCAATTAGAAAATTATTATGATAACAATAATTTAATTACTATTCCTTTAGATAAAAAATACTCTGTTGCAAATAATGCAAAAAGATATTTTAAGAAATATAATAAATTAAAAAATGCACTAGAAATATGTGCAATTCAAAAAAAAGAAACAGAACTTGAATTAGATTATATAGAAAGTGTTGTATATGAACTAGAAAGCTCAACTACTTTAGCAGATTTAGAACAAATTTATGCAGAAATATCTGAAAGTTCTATTTTTAAAGATTCTTTCAATAAACAAAAAAATAATAAAAAGAAACAAAATGTTCCAAGTTCTATTCAGCCAGTACAACTAAATATAGATGGTTTTACAGTTTATGTTGGAAAAAATAATATTTGTAATGATTATTTAACAACAAAGCTTGCAAATAAAAACGACTTATGGTTCCATACAAAAGATATTCATGGAAGCCATATTGTTTTAAACTTAGAAAATAAAACACCTAATAATGAAATAATACAAAAATGTGCAGAACTTGCAGCATACCATAGTAAAGCAAAGTTATCTTCTAACGTACCTGTAGATTACTGCTACATAAAATATGTAAAAAAGCCTAGTAAATCTAAAGCAGGAATGGTAATTTACACCCACAACAAAACTCTTTTTGTAAATCCTAAAAAATTTTAAACTATGCTAAAATATAACTCTTTTATTCGGGTCGTCGAGGACGCCGACCCCTACAAGGTTTGACAATATTTTAGATTGTATTTTTTATTTTTGGGCACGGAGCACCGTGCCCCTACAATGTTTTACGGTATTTTTTAAAGACAACATAATAATTAAGATTAAATTTCGCGAGGCAAGTGGGGACCTTTCCGGCATTCTTCAAAATTCTTTTGAATTTTGTTAGAAGGACGTGAATGGGGAGCCTCGATGAAATTTTAGATTAATTTATTATGTTGACTTATTTCATATTTTTATAAATTTATATATATATATTTTTAAAATTCGAAGATTTCAACACCAAGGTATAAAAAAACAATATATTTTTAGTATTTTTTTGTCAATAATATGAAATTCTTTTCACTTTTTATTTGCTAAAAATTGACTTTTTTACCAAATAAGAGTATAATATAGGTTATGAGAGAAAAATTTAAGGAGGTACGTTATGATAGATAAAACTTTCGTATTTGGTCACCAAAAACCTGATACAGATTCTATTGCTTCAGCTATATCAATGGCTAACTTAAGAAACGAATTAGGAGAAAATGCTGAATGCTTTAGATTAGGTAATGTTAATAAAGAAACTGCATTTGCTTTAAAAAGCTTTGGAGTTGAAACACCTACTTTATTAAAAGAAGTTGAAGAAAAATCAAATGTAATTATGGTAGATTCTAACGAATTTGCTCAAAGTGTTAAAGGAATTGAAAATGCAAATATAAAAATGGTAGTTGATCACCACAGAATTAATTTACAAACAAATGACCCTTTATACTACGTTGCAGAACCTGTTGGATGTACTTCTACAATAATTTACAAATTATATAAACAAAACGATGTAGAAATAACACCAAAAATGGCCGGAATTATGCTTAGTGCTATTATATCTGATACATTATTATTCAAATCTCCAACATGTACAGAAGAAGATAAAAAAATAGCTCAAAAGCTTGCAGATATAGCAGGTGTAGACATGTATGAATATGGTCAAAATATGTTAAAAGCAGGTACAGATATAAGTGATTATACTGCTGACGAAGTTATAAATATAGATTGTAAACCTTTCGAAGGAAATGGAGTTAACTTTAAAATTTCACAAGTTAATAGTGCAGATGTTAATGATGTTTTCAAAAGAAAAGCTGATTTTGAAGAAGCTATTAACAAAGATATTAAAGAAAACAATTTAGGTTTATATGTATTTGTTGTTACAGACATTTTAAATGCAAATTCAAAAATCATCGCTTTAGGAGATAAAACAGATGTTGTAGAAAAAGCATTTGGTGTTGAATTAGATAATAATACAGCTTTATTAGAAGGTGTAGTTTCTAGAAAAAAACAAGTTTTACCTAAAATATTAGAAAATATTTAGACCAAATATAAAAAAATTCGCAATTAAACATTGCGAATTTTTTTATTTGCAAAATCTATGTTTTCCTATTGTTACGGTGTGTGGCCTTGACCATATCCATTTATTTGTTGCAGTAGCAGGATTAAAATAATATATTGAACCATAGCTTGGGTCCCAACCATTTATGGCATCTTGTGCTGCTTTTTTTGCAGTACTATCAGGATTCATATTTATTTGACCATCACTTACTGCATCAAATGCACCTTTTTGATATACAACACCAGCTATAGTATTAGGAAAAGAACTGCTTTTTACTCTATTCATTACAACTGCTCCAACTGCAACTTGCCCAGTGTATGGCTCTCCCCTTGATTCTCCGTAAATAACTTTTGCAAGCAAGGTTACATTTGATGAATTACTACTAGTTGATGATGAACTTGAAGATGAAGAACTATATATTCCCATTGCTTCTAAAGTTTTTTTACCTGCAATTCCATCTACTGTTAGTCCATTTTTCTTTTGAAATTTTTTTACTGCTGTAACCGTTTGACTACCATAAATTCCATCTACACTTCCGCTATAATAGCCCCATCTTTTAAGTTTTGTTTGAATCTGTGTAACTTCACTTCCTCTAGAACCATATTTAGATAAAGCTTCTACCTCATTATTTGTAAAAAATATATTGTATATTAGAAATACTCCCATTAAAGAAATTAATAATACAAATAAATTCTTTTTATTTATTATTTTTTTCATAATAAAAACACCACTTCTTAAATAAATTTTAATTTTATTATTTCCAAAAATGGTGTTTTTTATTATTTTTTTAAAAAATTCCTATTATATTTTCGTTTTCATCTATATTAATATTGTTTGCAGCTGGTTTGTTTGGAAGTCCTGGCATTGTTAATATTTTTCCTGCTAGAACAACAACAAACTCTGCTCCAGCATTTAGTTCTACATTTCTTATATTAATTTCAAATGGTTCATCACATTTTAAATTTTTAGCATCATCTGAAAATGAGTATTGTGTTTTTGCTATACATATTGGTAAGTCTTCATATCCCATTTCTTCTATTTTTTCTATGTTTTTCTCTGCTTCTTCTGTGTATTTTATCTCTTTTGCTCCATAAATATTCTTACATACCTTTTCAATTTTTGTTTTTATATCATCTTCTAATTCATAAGCATAGTTTAGCTTTTTATTATTTTGTGAAAGTTTATCAATTTTCTTAGCAATATCTATTGCTCCTTCTCCACCTTTTTTCCAACTTTCTACTAAACTATATTCTATATTATTTTTGTTTAATATATCTTCCAATAATTGTAATTCTTTAGAATTATCTTTATCGTTTTTATTTATTGCAACTATTGTATTTACATTAAATTTATTTCTAAGATTATCTATATGTTTTAATAAATTATGTGTTCCTTCTATTATAGCTTGTTCATTTTCTTCATATATATCTTCTTTTTGAACTCCACCATGGTATTTTAAGGCTTTAAGTGTTGCAACTAGAACAACTACGTCTGGCTTTATTTCTGCTTTTCTGCATTTTATATCCAAGAATTTTTCCGCTCCTAAATCTGCTCCAAATCCCGCTTCTGTTATGCAGTAATCTCCAAGTTTTAATGCCATTTTTGTTGCTATAATTGAGCTACATCCATGTGCAATATTTGCAAATGGTCCTCCATGTATAAATGCTGGTGTTCCTTCAAGTGTTTGTACTAAATTTGGTTTTATAGCATCTTTTAATAAAACTGCCATTGCTCCTTCTGCTTGTAATTCTCTTGCAAAAATTGGATCATTTTCTTTATTGTAACCTATAATAATATTTCCTAGCATAGTTTTTAATTCTGCAATATTAGAAGCTAAACAAAGAATTGCCATTATTTCTGAAGCTGGTGTAATTTGAAATTCATCTTCTCTTTTTATTGTTTCTTCTTTTTCTGAAAGTCCGATTTCAACTTTTCTTAAACTTCTATCATTTAAATCTAAGCATCTTTTCCAAGTAACTTTTTCTATTTCTAATTCATTTCCTTGGTATATGTGATTATCTATTAAGCTTGCAAGTAAATTATTTGCTGATGTTATTGCATGCATATCTCCTGTAAAATGTAGGTTTATATCTTCCATTGGAACAACTTGTGAGTAACCTCCTCCTGTTGCTCCACCTTTCATACCAAATACTGGACCTAAAGATGGTTCTCTTAAAGATAAAATTGCATTTTTTCCAATTTTATTTAGTCCATCTGCAATTCCAATAGACATTGTTGTTTTTCCCTCTCCATATGGAGTTGGACTTATAGCTGTTACTAAAACTAATTTTCCGTTTTTATTTTTTTCTAATTCCTTAAATATTTTATTAGAAATTTTTGCTTTATATTTTCCGTAATTTTCTATATAATCTTTTTTTATTTTTAGTTTCTTAGCAAGTTCACATATATCTTGTGGCTCTATACTATTTGCTATTTCTATATCTGTCATTGGAATTACCTCCTATAATTAAAATATTAGTCCTGCAACTATTCCTATTAATGCTCCTACAAACACTTGCAAAGGTGTGTGACCTAATGCTTCTAATAATTTTTCATGTACTTCTATATTAGAAAGACCTGGAGTTTGAACAATTTTATTTAAAACACTAGCTTGCTTTCCAGCTGCTCTGCGAACTCCTGCTGCATCGTACATTACAACCATTGCAAAAACAACAGATAATGCAAATATTGGTGAATCCACTCCCTCGCTTTTTCCTATAAGTGTTGCAATAGATGTAACAACCGCTGAATGAGAGCTTGGCATTCCACCTGCTCCCATTATTCTTTTAAAATTAAATTTTTTAGTTTCTACTAAATCCCAAATAACCTTAAATGCTTGTATTCCAAGCCATAATAAGAATGGTATGTATATATATTTGTTTGTAAAAAATAATTGTAAGTTATTCATATATTCCCCTTAATTTTCAAAATTTTCTTCTTTTATTTCATCTCCATTTTTTATTAAAATAGAGATTTTCTTCTCAGCTTTTTCTAAAATTTCATTACATTTTTTTGAAATTTTAATTCCCTCTTCAAACTTATCTACAGATTGTTCTAATGAAAGCTCTCCATTTTCCAATTCATTTGCAATTTGTTCTAATGCTTTCATTGCATCTTCAAAATTCATATCTTCTTCTTTCATTTTCTTTTCTCCTATTTTTATTTTTTCGGGCGGACAGAGACGTCCGCCCCTACAACATTTGACATTAATTTTATAACATTGTTTGTTTCGGGTCGTCGAGGACGCCGACCCCTACAACGTTTGACATTAATCGTTTGTTTATTTTAATTATAAAAAATTATAATACTGTATTAATTGTATTTGTATTTTTTTCTTTATCATTTTTATAATTTTCTTCATAATATTTATAACCTGAAACACCTGCTATAGCAATTAATATTAATATTGTTATAACAACTATTATTAAATTTGCTTTTTCTACTGGTTTGCTCATTTATTATCTCCTTTTAAATTATTTTAGCTTTCGTTGTTCCTTCATATAATTTTATATTTACTTCGTCTCCGATATTCAATTCTTTTTTACTTTTTATTATTTTTCCGTTTTTCTCCATAATAGAATATCCTCTTGATAGTGTTTTTAATGGACTTAAAGCATCTATTTTTTCTACCACATTTTGAAATTCGGAACGTTTTTGCATTATTTTTAGTTTAAACTTATTCTCTATATTTTTTGTTTGTGTATCAACATGCAAATAACTTTCATTTATTCTTTGTAACGGTTCTTTAAACACTCTTCTTGTCATACATTTTTCGTATTTTAGTCTTTTATATTCTACTTGTTTTTTTAATGCTACCTTATATCTATTATTATATGAGCTTAGTTTTATTTTTAGTTCATCTATATCTGGTACTGCAAGTTCTGCCGCTGCAGATGGTGTTGGTGCTCTTAAATCTGCAACAAAATCTGAAATTGAGAAATCTGTTTCATGTCCTACTGCAGATATAACTGGTAATTCTGAGTTGTAAATTGCTCTTGCTACAATTTCTTCATTAAATGGCCATAAATCTTCTAATGAACCTCCTCCTCTAGCTACAATTATAATATCTGCTAAATTTCTCTCGTTCATTAAATTTATAGCATCTGCAATTTTCTTACTTGCTCCTTCTCCTTGAACAGGAACAGGCAATAATTTTATATATACATTTGGATTTCTACGAGTAGATACATTTATTATATCTCGTATTACAGAACCTGTTTCAGAGGTTAATACACCTATTCTTTTTGAATATAATGGTATTTTCTTTTTGTGAGATACTGCAAACAATCCCTCTTCACTTAATTTTGCTTTTAGTTTTTCATATTCTTTGTATAAATCTCCTATGCCTTCTTGTTGCATTGCCTTACAGTATATTTGATAAACTCCATCTCTTTCAAAAACAGAAACTGTTCCTAAAACAATAACACTCATTCCATCTTTTGGAACAAAATTCAAATGTGGTGTATAGCTTTTGAACATTATACATTTTATTAATGAATTATTGTCTTTTAATGTAAAATACATATGTCCTGTATAGTGATGTTTGAAATTAGATATTTCACCTTTAATTAATACATTGTTTAAATATTCATCTTGATCAACTTTATTTTTTATGTATTTATTAAGCTGACTTACACTTATTGGCTCTGGCTTCATTTGTTCCTCCACAATTATTCTTTAACTATGTTTGCTAAAACTCCATTTACAAATGATGAAGATTTATCTTCTCCATATTTTTTTGCAAGTTCTACTGCTTCATTAATTGCAACTTTAAATGGAGTTTCTGTATATAAAATTTCGTATATAGCTACTTTTAGTATAGCAATTTCAACTTTTGAAACTCTACTTAAATTCCAATCTTTTTTTAAATTGCTAGATATTTTTTCTTCTATTTCTTTGTTATTTTCTATAATTCCATTAGCCATGCTTTTTAAATATTTTTCTACGTTGTTGTCTCCATTGTTATTATTTTCAACAAATAATTCAACTGTTTCGGCATCATATTGTTTTTGAATTTCTAAACTATATATTAATTTGAAAGCTAGTTCTCTTTTAGATGATCTGTCCATTTTTACCTCTCTTTACATTCTATCTATAAAATTTTTTAATTTTTCTTTTACTTCATATTTATTCTTTTGAATATAATTTCCTCCAAACATTCCAATACAAATTAATATAATTCCAACTATTAATTTATATAGGCCTGTACATAAAATTAATATTGCAACAATTGCTCCAATTATTGCTCCTCCAAATTCTGACATAAATTTTTTGAAACCATCCATAATTAATACCTCCATTTGTTTTTTATAGCAATGTACGGACAATGCCTAACATTGTCCATACCATACATAATTATTTTAATTCTTGTTTATCTTCAGAAGCTATATTTCTTATTTTTATATTTACCTCTTTAACATCTAAATCTGCTGTTTTCTTAATTGCTTCTTTAATTCTGTTTTGTAAATTAACAGATAAATCTTTTATAACTGCATTTGGTCTTACAAATAATTCAACATAAACTCTTAAATTACTTTCTTTGTCTAAAACAACTCTTGTTGTAACATTTTCTGTACTTTCAAATCCTTTTGCAACACCATTTACAATGTTAACTAATGTTTCTTTTGATACTATTAATTTTCCATTATCATTTTCAAGTAATACACCATTTCCACTTTTAACAGAATCTTTACTTGAAGAATTGAAAAATATACATTTTATTGCTAAAAGAATAAATACTACAGAAACTCCTAATAAAATATTGCTATATGTGCTATTATTAAGTATTTGATTTGCAAATGTATTTACTGTTCCTAAACGTAACCATCCAAAAACTAATAGGCAATTTACAACAGAAATTACTATCATTACTATTGAAAATATTACTAAAGATATTTTTTCTAAAAATTTCATATTTGTTTCCTCCATCATCTTTTGTTAATTATTGTTCTTTATTTTCTTCTACTTCTGGTGAATTTTCTTTTTCGTCATCATCTGAAGTGTGAACACCTTGAACATGTACATTTACTTCTAATACTTTTAATCCTGTCATATTTTCTACGGCTTTTTTAACTCTATTTTGAATTTCAAAGGCTATATCTGGAATTCTTGTACCGTATTCTACTATGATATTTACATCAATTTTTGTTTCTTTTTCTCCAACTTCAACTTTAATACCTTTGCTAAAATTTTTCTTTCCACTTAAAACTTCTGTTATTCCTCCTGCAAAGCCACCTGCCATTGAAGATACACCTTCAACTTCTGATACAGCTTTTCCAGCTATTATAGAAACAACGTCATCAGAAATTTTTATTGTATTTTCAGCTGTTTCACTTTCTAAAACTTCATTTAATTCTTCTTTATTATTATTTTCTTCCATAATAATACCTCCTAAAATTTTATTTTTCATAAGTTAAATTTTTTCGTATTTATAGTATATCAATATTTTCTAATATTTACAACAATCTGTATGTTTTTTATATATTTTTTTTAAGTTATGTGGTGTTATTACTAAATCTATTCCTTTTTCACTTACTTGTGTATATACTTCTGTTAAAAAATCTTTTAAGTTGTCATTTAGCGGAGATCTGCCTTTTTCTTTTTCCCAGTATTCTAGTTGAGAACTTCTTTTCCAATTTTTACCGTTATATACCAGTCCTGCAGCTAATGTATCGCATACCATTTCTACTGTATATTTATATGGCATTATTGGTCTTGGAATTTTTGACCTTGGGTCGTTCCAATATTCTGGATGATGTTTATTTCTACCTTTATGATGTAACCAGGCTTTAGAATAGCCATTTGCCTTTTTTGCTGCAACTATTGGACTGCTTGTTCCTTGATAATATTTTACAGACTCCCAAAATTCTGTTGGTGAAAATTTTGATAAATCATGAACTAATCCTCTAAACGGTATTCCTGCTTTGCAACATAATTTAAAAACAACCCATTTGTGAGTACATACTGTATTTAAATGTTTAAATATATTTATTACTACCATGTATTCCCCTTTTCTATTTATTCAAATTTTTTTCCTACTTCTAGTCTGTTTCCTCTTAAAAAATCACACACATTCATTCTTTTTGAATTTTCTGGTTGAATAATATTTATTTTTAATGCTCCGTCTTTTGTTTTTACATATAAACCTTGTTTTTCATTTGAAATTAAAATTGTTCCTGCTTCTTCATTTTTATTCTCAATACCATTTTCATCAGCTATTTCAACAGACCAAAACTTATATTTTTTTCCATCTAAAAATGCATATGTTCCCATTATAGGATTTAGTCCTCTAGTTAAATTTTTAATTTCTAACGATGTTTTTTCTTGCCAATTTATTTTAGATAGTTCTTTATTAAGCATTGGAGCCATTGTATAATTATCTCCTTGTTTTGTTCTTGTTATAGTTCCATCTTCAATTTTATTTAAAGTTTTTACTAAAACCTTTCCTCCAATAATAGATAGCTTATCCCACAACTCACCTGTTGTTTCATTTTTATCTATATCAACTTTTTCGCAAATTAAAATGTCTCCTGTATCCATACCTTCATCCATTTGCATTGTTGTTACTCCTGTTTTACTATCTCCATTTATTACAGCCCATTGAATTGGAGCTGCACCTCTATATTTAGGAAGAATAGATGCATGCACATTTACGCAACCATATTTAGGTATATCTAAAATTTCTTTTGGAAGTATTTTTCCATATGCTACAACACAAATAACATCTGGATTTAATTCTTTTATTTTCTCTATAAATTCCGTGTTTTTCTTTACTTTTTCCGGTTGATAAATTTCCAAATTTTTTTCAAGTGCAAATTCCTTAACAGGCGAATAGCACATTTTCATACCTCTGCCTTTAGGTTTATCTGGATTTGTAACAACACCTATAATTTCTTCTCCTGCCTCATAAATGCTTTTTAATGATTCTGCAGCAAAATCTGGTGTACCCATAAATAAGATTTTCAAAATGATTCCTCCTGATTAGTTAATGTTTTTATATTATCCAAGAAACAAATAATTTGTCACCTTATGCCATCAAAAAATTTCATTATAATTATGTATGTGTATATTTACTTTGTTTATATCAAGAATTTATATTGCGGGTCGTCGAGGACGCCGACCCCTACAACATCTGACATCAATTCTTTATAATATATTAATATTCTAATTTTCCGGTTCAACGTATTGTAAGGTTCCTGGTATTATTTTTGTAACAAACACTATTCCGTTTAAATGGTCTACTTCATGACATATTGCTTGTGCTAGTAGTCCTTTTGCTTTTAATTTGAATTTTTTGCCTTCTCTATCTAAAGCTTCTACTTCTACTTCTTTTGGTCTTATTATTTTTGCAAATTGATTTGGAAAACTTAAACATCCTTCTTCGCATTCTTGTTCTCCTTTTTCCTTTTTTATAACTGGATTTATAAATACTATTGGACCATTATCATCGTATAAGTCTATTACTACAACTCTTTTTAATACTCCAACTTGTTGTGCTGCAAGCCCTACTCCATTTAGATGATGCATAGTTTCTATCATATCATCTATTAAAATTTGGATTCTTTCGTCTATATTTTCTACTTCTCTTGCATTTTTTTTAAGTATTTCGTCTCCTTCTGTTCTAATATTTCTTATTGCCATTTTATTTGCCCCCTTATGATAAATTATTTGGATTTATATCTACAATTACCCTTGTGTTTTTATAATTTTGTGCATAATATTTATTTAAAAGTTCGTTTATATTTTTAATAATCTCTTCTGTAAACCTTGTTTTTAGTATCATTCGCCATCTATACCTGTTTTTTATTTTATCTATTGGTGCTGGCATTGGTTTTAACAATATTCCCTCTATATTGTATTTTTTTAAATTCTCATATAAAAATTTTGACACTTCAACTACTTCTTTGTAAATATTACCATTTATTCCGAACATTATTATATCGCAAAATGGCGGATATTTCAACATTTCTCTTAAATGAATTTCAGCATTATAAAATAAATTGTAATCTTGTTTTTGTGCATATTGTACACAAAAGTTATCTGGATTATAGGTTTGAATTATAACATTTCCTGGAAGTTTTTCTCTACCAGCTCTTCCGGCTACTTGTACAAGTAAATCAAACGTTGTTTCACTTGCTTTGTAATTATCTATATTTAAACTGCTATCTGCTGCAATTACTCCTACCAAGGTTACTTTTGGAAAATGATGACCTTTAACTACCATTTGTGTTCCAATTAAAATATCTATATTTTCTTCTTTAAACTTGTTAATAATTAATTCATGTGAATTTTTTTTTGTTACTGTATCTACATCCATTCTAATTGTTGTTGCTTCTGGAAAATATTTTTTTACTTGTTCTTCTAGCTTTTGTGTTCCAGTTCCAAAGTATCTTACTTTTTCACTTTTACACTCTGGGCAAACTTTTATAATATTTTCTGTGTGTCCGCAATAATGGCATTTTAGCATATTTTCTTTTCTATGATATGTTAGACTAATATTGCAATTTGGACATTTTGCAACATATCCGCAATCTCTACACATTATAAAAGTCGAAAAACCTCTTCTGTTTAAAAATAAAATTGTTTGTTTTTTATTTTTTATATTTTCTTGAATTAAGTAGTATAATCTTCTACTTAGCATACTTCTGTTGCCCTCTGCTAGTTCGTTTCGTAAATCTACTATTTCTACATTTGGCAAATTAGAATTGTTTGCTCTTTTGGTTAGTTCTATTAGAGTAATTTCTTTTTGTTTTGCTTTGTAATATATATCAACAGATGGTGTTGCACTGCCTAATACAAGCGGAATGTTATTTTGTTTTGCTATAATTTTAGATATATCTTTTGCATTATATCTTGGATTCATTTCAGATTTATATGAGTCATCGTGTTCTTCATCTATTATAATTATTCCCAAATTTTTAATAGGAGCAAATATAGCAGACCTTGCACCTATTACAATTTTAGCATCTCCATTTTTTATTTTATTCCATTGGTCATAACGTTCTCCAACAGATAATTTACTATGAAGTACAGCTATTGTTTCCTCTCCAAATCTTGCTATAAATCTATCTACCATTTGTGGAGTTAAGCTTATTTCTGGAACTAGCACTATTGCCGTTTTTTCTTGTTTTAATACATTTTCAATTAATTGCATATATACTTCTGTTTTTCCTGAACCAGTTACACCGTATATTAGAAATTCATTAAATTTATGTTCTATAATGCTTTTATTTATGGTATTAAAAGCTAACTGTTGTTCTTCTGTTAATTTTCTTTTTTCATCTCTTTGTATATTTTTATGTATGAATGGATTTCTTTCAACTTCCTTTGCAACAATTTCTACAAATCCGTTTTTTTCTAGTGTTTTTACTATTGCTCTACTGGCTTCTGTAAACATTTCTATATCTGAAACTGTTGCTTCTTCATTTTCTTCTAAAAATTTTAATACTCGTATTTGCTTTTCAGATTTTATTATTTTATTTTCAATAGCATTTTCAATTTCATCTGTTTCTTTTGCTAAATATACGAAATTAATTAGCTTTTCTTTTGTTCTGTTTTCTAATTCTTTAGTTGCCGTACCCGGTGGCAACATAAGTTTTAAACAATCTGATATATTACAAAAGTATCTATTAGACATCCATTTTGCAAGTTCAATGTTTTCTTTTGAAAATGCTTTTTCTTCGAATTTTACTATATCTTTTATTTTGTACTCTGAACTTTGTTTTATATTTATTACAAATCCATCCTCAAGTTTTTTTCCATTTCCAAATGGAACTAATACTCTTGAACCAATTTTTATTTTATCTGCTAATTCTTCTGGAATATTGTAATCAAATACTCTATTTAACGTTTTTACTATACTATTAATTATTATTTCAGCTACCATTTTTATCTCCTATAATTTTGTATAGTATATCAAATATATGTTTTTTTTACAAGAAAAAGAGAGCTTCAATTTTGAAACTCTCCCTGGCAATTAGTATAAATTTCTTTTTTTTCTAATTTTTTCTGAAACTTCTAAAGTAAAAAGATTCTGTTGGATAATATTCTTTTCATATAAACATTTCTTTTTTCTATCTGATGTTCTCCTTTTTTCGCTTTCTATATACTTTTCAGATGAAGAAATGTATTCTCTCCATCTTTTAAATATTTCTTGCTCATGAATTGAAATCTCTTCTCCATAAATCTTTACTTTTTTTCTCAAATCCAAGAATTTGTATGGAAATAATATCACCTCAACCGCTTCTTTAAATATTTCAGCAGGCCTAGAAATTTTCTTTTCCATAATATTATCAATTTCATTTTTCAATTGAACTTCATCAATCTTAAAGAATTTTATTATTTCTTCTTCTTCCTTTGAAAAAAGAACAACCCTATCATTTAATGTTACTAATCCTATTTTACTCCGATTTGCCATAAAAAATCCTCCTTTTAGGTCATTAATGTTTTTATTATAACACATTTTTATGAATTTTTCAAAAAATTTTTAATTTCATTTTTTATTCAACTTCTTCTGCATTTACTGTGATTCCAGAACCTAAGTATTTTGTTCTTTTTTTTGATTTATTTTGGCGGGTCGCCCAAAGAACGACGACCCCCTACATCGTTTGATGTTAATTTATTCTAAATATTATATTTCTTTTTTAATATTTTTTATTAATACAATATTCTAAATATTTCTGCTACACTCCAAGCTTGTGCTATAGCTCCTTTGGGAAGTTGTGGTCTTTTTGAATCGTATAACTCTGATATACTTCCTATACATCCCTCATCTTCTATCATTTTTTTTGCTACACTTTTTAGCTCTTTTATAAATTTTTCATAATCCTCTTTATATTGCTTTTTATTTTTAATTGTTTTTTCACTTTCTTTAATTTTCCTAAAGGTATCGTTATATATTCCTAAAAGCCATGGCCACGTTATTCCTTGATGGTAGCTCATATCTCTTTTAAAGCCGTTTCCTTCGTATATGTCTATATAATTTTCTTCGCCTTTTGCTAAGGTTTTTAGTCCATATTTATTTTTTAATTTTTTTGTTGTAGTATATAACATCTCTTTTGCTATTTTTGTATTTGGCTCTATTACAGGATATGTTAGTGCTACGCTAAATAATTGATTAGGTCTTATTTTACTATCTCCTACAACATCATATAAACATTTTCTTTTTTCATTATAAAATTTGGCTTTAAAGTTTCTTTTGCATTTATTAGCTTTCTTCAAATATTCTTGTGCCAAACTTTTTTCTTTAAATTTTTCTGATAATTCTTCTAATATTTTTAATGCATTATACCACAAAGCATTTATTTCCACTGCTTTTCCATTTCTTGGAGTTGCAGCTATTCCTTCATATTTTGCATCCATCCACGTATTTTGTGTTGTTGGCGTTCCACTTACTATTAATCCATCATTATCTAAATAAATATTATTGTTATCTAAGTCTATTCCTTTTTCATAGTTAACCACAATATCTTTTAAAACTTCATAAAATTCTTTTTTTACAAACTCAATATCTCCAGTATATTTTATGTATTTTGCTATTTGTTCGAATAATAATAATGAAGAATCTACGCTATTATACAATGGTGTGTTATCCGCTTCTGAATAGCCATTTGGAACCAAGCCTTGTTTTATGTCGTGTTTAAATGTTAATAAAATTTCTTTTGCTAACTCATATCTCTTTGTTTTTAAAAGTAGCCCCTCAAAAGATATTAAACTATCTCTTCCCCAATCTAAAAACCATGGATAACCAGCAATTATTGTGTGTAACTTAAATTCTGGTCTGTATACAATAAAATTATCTGTTGCTATTATAAATTCTTTTAATAATTTATTTTCTTCATTTTTATTTATAAGTTTTGTATCTTTTATTATTTTATCTAGTCTGCTTATTTCTTTTTCTATTATTTTTTCGCCATCAATTTTATCTATATTTTCTTCTAGTGAACACACAAAAGTAATTTTTTTATTTTCATTTGGTTTTATTTCTATTTCATATATTCCAGAAACACTATGGTTTTCTTCTGGATAAAATCCTCTTTTTTCTTCTTCAATATAAAACATATTATTGAAAGTATCATCTTCGTATTTTGTATATTTTCCTTCTGAACAATTTATATAAAAACTATTATTTTCTATGCTGATTTTTATTTTGTTTTTTTTTACGTTTTCTTGTTTAAGGCTAAACTTTTTATTTGTACTCATTGAGTGAAAATCTCTAAAATTAACTATTGGAGCCAACTTTAGTTTAATTTCTTCATTTGAATTTTTTATTTCATAAAATACACAAACTGTATTTTTTCCGTATTCCATACAAATTGATTTTTTTATATTTATATTTTCTACTTTGTACTCGAAGGTCGGTATATATTCTTTTTCAAAGCATATTTGATATTTATAGCCTTGTGTAATATAGTTTTTGCATACATTTGTATATAATGGTATTTCTTTATTATTTATTGTAATGCTTTCATCTAATTTAGATAATATTAAACTACGCTGTGCTGGTGGCTTTAGCGGAGCTATTAATAGTCCGTGGTACCTTCTTGTATTTGCTCCTATTATTGTTGATGAACTAAATCCACCTATTCCATTTGTTATTAGCCATTCTCTTTTTAAACCTTCTTGTAATTCTAATTTTTCCTTAGTAAATTTCATTTTTCCCTCCAAGAAATTTCTTTTGTATTATTTTGTTCTTAATCTATTACGTCTTCGTGGTCTGTTATTTTCTTCTGTTTTTTCTTCCATTTTCATTTTATTTTTTCTTATATTTGCATCTGTATTTCTTATAGATTGAATTCTATCTCCATATTGTTGTACAAATTTGCTTTGCTTTCCTTGAATATGTTTTCTTTCTGGTTGTTTTTTATGTTTATTTGTTTTTGGTATATTTTTCATTTTTTTCTCATATTTTAGTTTTGCATTCATCATAACATATTTAGGGTCATTTTGTTTATCTTTAAATTTTAAATCCTCGCATATAATTTCTATAATTGCTGCCGCAACTGCATCTGGGTTATGTCTTATTCTTTCATCTTGTATATATGATAAATTTCTTTGAACAAGTTGTATTCCTTTTACATTGCTTTCATCTTGTTCTACAAGTTCTGAGCCTTCTTTTATGTATTTCTTTATATATTCTGGAACAACTTCACCAGAATCGTAAATACAAAAGTCTATTATATCTTGTCCAACATGATCTGTTATTGCTTTAATATGTTCAGACATTGTATAATTGTCTGTTTGTCCTTGTTCTGTCATTATGTTATTAACATATATTTTAATTGCTTTGCTTTCTTTTATTGCTTTTATAACTCCATTTACCAATAAACATGGTATAACATTTGTATATAAGCTTCCTGGTCCATATACTATACAATCCGCTTCTTTTATTGCTTTTACCACTTCTGGTGTTGTTCTACAATTTGTTGGATTCAAATATATTCTGTTTATTTTAGTAATTTTTGAATATACCATTTCTGGAATTTTCTCTTTTTCTTTTACTACCATTCCATTCTCAAGCTCTGCACATATTTCCATTTCATCTAATGTAACCGGTAAAACTTTTCCTGTAATGTTTAAAATTTTATTTGTACTTTCTATAGCTTTTGAAAAATTATTGTTATTGTGTGCTATTGTTGAAAATAGAATATCACTAAATTTTGTTCCTCTTAAATTTTCTGTTCTAAATCTATAATTTAAAAGTGCTTCCATGTTATTTTCGTCTTTTGATAAAGCTATTATTCCATCTTTTATATCATCCATTGGTAATATATCTAAATTATTTTCAGTTTTCTTTCCATAATTTGAAACAGAAACTATAGCTGTTATGTTGTTTGTATATTTTTTTAGTCCTTTTAAAACTGTATCTAAACCAGTGCCTCCACCTAAAACAACAACCTTTGGTCCTTGTTCATATATCTTTTTGTTAAAAATTAAAGAATTAACATTAACTTTCTTTTCATTTTTTAGTCTATCATCACTTGCTTCTATTAAAATTTCTAGTGTTCTTTTTTGAATTGAAATTATTCCTACAACAATAAGGGTAAATCCTAAAACAAATGAACCAACAATTTTTAAAAGTTCTGTAACATTTAACTCTTTTGCTACCATTATTTTAGATATTCCTAAACATGCAAAAACTACTCCAATTAAAATTGCAAATATCCATCTTTTTATTTTCGTATTTGCTTTTAGCCATTCTAACATTCCTTTCATAGTACATTCTCCTTTAAATAATTTCTATTTCTAGTTCTATTTTTTTATTAAATTTTTCATATACTATCTTTTGTACCTCTTCAATTAAATTTATAATGTCTGTTGCTGTTGCATTGTTTTTATTTATTATAAATCCTGCATGTTTTTCTGATACCTGTGCTCCACCTATTGTATAGCCTTTAAGTCCTGCTTCATCTATAAGTTTGGCGGTTATAAAATCTGCTCCTCTTTTAAATGTGCTACCAGCACTTGGATATTCTATTGGTTGCTTTTCAATTCTAAATTGTTTATATTCATCCATTTTTTGTTTTATTTCTATACTATTAGCTTTTTGTAATTTTAATATTGCTTTAATTATAATTACATTACTATTCTTAAATTTGCTATTTCTGTATTCAAAATTACATTCTTCTTTTTTTATTGTTTCTATTTCATCATTTTCACAATTGTAATATGTAACAGCATCTACAATATCTTTCATTTCTCTTCCGTGAGCTCCAGCATTCATAACCATTGCCCCACCTATTGTTCCTGGTATACCAGCAGCAAATTCAAACCCTGTAAGTTCCTTTTGTAACAATTTTTGAGCAAGCATTCCATTTTTTACTCCTGCTCCAACTTCTACTATATCTTCCTTAATTTCAATACTATTAAAACTTGGTTTTATTATAGCACCTCTATATCCTTCATCTTTAACAAGTAAATTGCTTCCATTTCCAATAACTTTATATTCTATATTTTGGTGTTTTAATATTTTAATTGTATCTTTTAATTGTTCTATTGTTTCTACTGTTATAAATAGATCTACAGGTCCCCCAACTTTAAAAGATGTATGTTTACTCATTATTTCATTTTTTAAAATTTTTTCTTTTGGAATACATTTTATTAAATTGCTATAAGCATCTTCTATACTCATATATTCCCCCTTTTAATTGCCTTTTAAGTGTATGCTTTCACCTTTAGAATTTTGAGGCGTTGTTTTATTTATAACTTCGCCTGTATTATATTTAACTATGTATTCGTCTTTTGAATTTTCCATTCCAAGCTTTTCTAAATCCTTTGTTTTTAATAAATAATATTCCCCAGCTTCGGTTACATTTCCATTTTCATCACATTTTGTTCCAAAAAATAAACCTGTATCTTTAACTGCTAAATATTTCTGATATTGTGAAATTACGGCCATTTGTACCTCTTTTGCTTCTGAATTTAATACGCTATCTTTATAGCTTGTAACAGAAATACTTCCAATTCCAATAGAAACACCAGATAATATTAATAAAACTACAATTATAATTACAAGTGTAACCATAGTAATTCCTTTATTATTTTTCATATCAATTTTTCCTTTGCATAAATTCTTGTAAATTTTATCATTTTTTATACAAAAATACAAGAGTAATAACGTAAAAGAATGGTGAATAAATATTTATTCACCATAACTTTTTTACCTTTTCTAAATTTTATAAAAAAGAACTTTCCATTTATAAATTTGCACTGTTGTATTATATGCCATTAGTTCTACTTTTACTCTGTCCCCTGCTTTTGCATAAAAATTTAAGCTAACAGGTATTCCTGTATCTGAACTATTAGAAAATGAATATATCATCTGTTTATCATTTACATATATTTGATTATAAATTTGTCCATCAATTGTATTTCTTGTCAAAGATGAACTAATATAATACATTCCATCCTCTTTTATTGTTAATTCCCCATTTTCATTAATACTACCAAATTTACTTTCTCCAACAGCTAAATGTTTTTTACCTAAGTGTTGCATTGAAAATGAGGTATATACAAATTCTTCTGTATTATTTTCTGAAATAGAAGTTTTGTCCATAACCGAATCATTTTCTCTATTATCACCATAGTTTGCAACTTTTTTGTCTAGTTCTTCTAATTTTTCATTTTCACTTTTTTGTGCTTCATTTGTTTTCTCTTTCGCCAATTGTGCTTTATTTATTATTCCATTTTCTCCCATTACCATATTTAGAGTTACACCAGCCAATATCAATAATACGATTATTGTTATTATTAAGGCAATTAGTGTGATTGCTGAATTTGATGCTGGAAAGTTGGATGTTAGATTGTTTGACTTTAATTTCCTATAATCTGTTGTTTGTGGGCGGACAGAGGCGTCCGCCCCTACATTTAATTTAAATCTTTCAAATGTTTTTATATTATTTTCTATTTTGATTTTTTCTAAATTACCAGTGTGTGTATATGCAGTACCAAGCGTTTTAGTATTTTTATTCATTTATTTACATCTCCTTCTTTTGTATTTCATTTATTGCAATTTTATAGTAAAAAGAATAAAATCGCAATATTTTTTTGTTCTTTTTTATATAAGTTCGCCAACTTAGCATTAATTAATCAATTCAAATCATTTAAAGATTTTTAATTTTCATCCTTTACAAATGTTCCATTTAATATTTTTCCTATTGTAACTGTTCCATCTCCTCCAGCTCCACCATTATTCATTTTTCCACCTCTTACAAGGATATTTTCTTTTCCTTTAATTGTATCTTTATAAAAAATATTAATTGACCCAGCTCCAGAACTTCCTCCACTAGCAATATTATCATTAGATGTTGCCTTTCCTCCATTACTGCCATTTGATTTAATTATATTATTATTATTTATATTTTTTCCATATATAATCAGTAATCCACCTGTTCCATTTTCTCCTGAAAATATTGAATTAAAATATGTAGTCATACTTTTCATACCGAATCCACCTGGGTTTCCAGCTCCGTCCTCCAGCACCATAATTACTACTACCTGAAGTTACACCTTTACCTCCGATTCCACCATTTTCTTTTGCATCTTCTCCTTTAGCTTCTTCTCTTGCACAAACTGCACCTCCTCCAGAACCTCCAGAATATGAAGTTCCATTTGTTCCTGCACCTGAGACTCTAGAACCACTTCCTTCAGAAAATCTTTTGGCGGCTCCTGAGCCTCCTCCTCCAGTTTTTCTATTTTCACCATTTTTTCCAGGTCTTCCAGCTATCATTGTTCCTGTTGAAATCTGAGCTTCTCCTCCTATAGCTCCCTCATATGGAATATACTCATAATTATTTGTCCTATTTTCATACACGTATACATTTTGTCCTTCTGCTCTTGCTCCTCGTGCAGTCATATCTATTGTCCCATTATTTGTTATTGTTCCTGTACAATATATTAATAGTCCTTTTGGGCCTCCATATCCATTATCACTTTTGCATGCTGTTAATGTAACTCCCTCATTTATAGTCAAATCTCCATTTACTTTTAATATTACCATATTTTTTGCATCTTCAGTTTTTGTTGCTACATCTGTTTCTTTATTTCCAAATTCATAAACTTTTTCTGTTAATGTTGCACCTTCAACATTTGTAACACCATCTAATATTAAATTTCCATTCTTTATTATAACATTGGTTGTATACTCTTCGTTGTAAATAGAAAAGTCGTTTATTCCGGGTTTATTTGTATTATTTACAACTGTTAACAAATCTTTACCAGACAATTCACCAGTATTTTTCCACACAGCATATAATTTTACATCATTTTCTTTATTATACTTATATTCCTGTTTATATAAACTTTTAAATTCTGGTTCTGTTGCATTTTTATCTTCTGCCCATCCTAAAAAAGTATATCCTTCTCTTTCTGTTTGTTTCCCACTTAAAATGCAACTAGCACCTTTTAGGCCATAATCTTTTTCACTTACTTCTTCACCTCCATTTGCATAATATGAAATTGTGTAAGCCGTAGAGCTTGTTAATATCTCTCCATCTTCTAATATTACTTTAAAAATTTTATTAACATCGCCTTTATTTATTTTATAATCTATTGCAATTTTTTGTTTATTTCCATTATTATTTATTGTGTATGGTTCTTGCCCTTCTTCTGGATATTGTATACTTTTTATTTTATCGGTTTCATCATTTGATATGAATATTAATAAACATTCGTATGCTGTTTCTGTTTCTTTTTTTATTTCTACATTTAATTGTACTTTATTTTCTATTTCTTTTTCTGCTCTTATTTTTTCCACATTTCTTATTTTATTTCTTGTGAGTACAGATATTAGTAGAATTGTTATTATTACTATTATACTAATTACTATTATTATTCTTTTCCTTAAACTATGGCTCTCTCTCTCTCTCTCTCTCTCTCTCTACAGTATCAACGTTTTTCATCGCTATATTCCTCCTTTTTTCATTACACACCTTCACTTATTGTATAAACATTGCATCGCCAAATGAGAAAAATCTGTATTTTTCTTTTACTGCTTCTTCATATGCTTTCATTATGTATTCTTTTCCTGCTAGGCTTGAAACAAGCATTAATAGTGTTGATTGTGGTAAGTGAAAGTTTGTTATTAATGCATCTAGGCATTTGAATTTATAACCTGGATATATAAATATTTTTGTATCTCCTTCTGTTTCTTGTACCATTCCATTTTCATCTGCAACTGTTTCTAATACTCTACAAGAAGTTGTTCCTACCGCTATTACTCTTCCTCCATTTTTCTTTGTTTCGTTTATAATTTCTGCATCTTCTTGTTTTATATAGTAGTGTTCTGAATGCATTTCATGATTTTCTACTTTTTCTTCTTTTACAGGTCTAAAGGTCCCTATTCCAACGTGTAAAGTTACATTTGCAATTTTTACTCCTTTTTCTTCAATTTGTTTTAATAATTCAGGTGTAAAATGTAAACCGGCTGTTGGTGCAGCTGCTGAACCATTGTATTTAGCATATACTGTTTGGTATCTATCATTTTCTTTTAGTTCTTCATGTATGTATGGAGGCAATGGCATTAAACCAATTTCGTCAAGAATTTCATTAAATATTCCTTCATATGTAAATTTTACTTTTCTTGTTCCTCCTGGCATTATATCTAATATTTCTGCTATTAGTTTTCCTTCTCCAAATATTACATTTGTTCCTATATGCAATTTATTTCCTGGTCTTACTATTGTTTCCCATATATCGCCTTCTATATTATTTAATAGTAAAAATTCTATTTTTGCTCCTGTTTCTTTTTTTCCATAAATTCTAGCTGGTAAAACTTTTGTATTATTTCTTACTAAGCAATCTCCTGGTTTTAAATATTCTATTATATTTTTAAATTTTCTATGTTCTATTGTTTCTGTTTCTCTATTTAGAACCATAAGTCTAGATTCATCTCTTTTTTCTAGTGGTGTTTGTGCAATTAATTCTTCTGGTAAATTATAATTAAATTCTGATACATTCATTTTTTATCTCTTCTTTCTATTTATTTTTTATTATTTTAGATATATTTTTATATAATTCTTCTAATATATTTTTAGGCTCATTAAAATACTCTAACTTAATCGAATACTCAAAACAGGTATTTTTTACAGGTTTTATGGTATATATTGAACTATCTAATCCTATATTTCCATTAGACGTTTTTATATTTTTTTGCATATAGTCTTGATACCATTGTTTTAATCCTTCTTTACTTGTACTTGTATATCCATATTTATTATAACTGTGAAGCTCTGGTATATTATAATTTCTATCGTTAGAATTTCGTTCTAATGAATGTAAAAACTCATGTACGAAAACTTCTTCTGGGAATTTGTTTGTTTCACTATATTTATATAGATAATTTCCTGAATTGTTTGGTAATCTTATATTTGAAAAACCAATTCCATAATAGTCCATGTATCCCAGTCCTATCCAGTCTTTTACTGGTATTTCTTTGTTTTGTAGGTTGTCACCAAATCTAATAATAATATATATATGGTCAAAATTATTGTTATTTACAGTTTCGTCTATTAGTGGTTCTATATTTTTACTTGAAACATAATATCCATTTTCTTCATCATATGAAAGTGTTTTTAATGGTTCTTTTATTTCATATATATTTACATTGGCAGTCATTTTATTTCCTGATAAATTTTTAATTGAATTTTTAAAAATATCTACGTCTTGAACTACTGTTTTTTTATCGTCTTCACTTAAACTAATACTTATATTTTCTTTCGTACCATTTTTTTTAATTTCAGTTTCAATATTATCTACAAGAAAAAAGGCAAAATTCCATTGTGAACTTGTATCTGCTGTTCCTCTTTCTATTGTTATATCTGAAAACCATGCTATTCCTTTACAATTATCGTCGTATCCACCTAGCCTAAATCCTATATTTATTTCTTCTCTTTCTTTAGAATCTATTAACAGTTGTATTTCTTGCCAATCGTTGGTTCCTACAATAGATTTTGACTTTTCTGTTGTATCTAAAACTGCTATATTAGCTCCAGCATTTGAATTTTCTTTTTCTGTTTGAATATTTTCTGTTTTTACTTTACAAGTTATTTTGTATACTGTATTTTTTTCTACTTTTATGTTTTTATAAAATATTGCATCATTATATTGCTCTGAAATTAATTTATAACTTTTATTTTTATTATATTTAACTTTATAATCTCTTTCAAATTTTGTTTTATGTGCATTATATTCTGATTTTTCGTAATCATTAAAATTATATTTCTCAAAAAAAATACAAGCAATCAGAATTATAATAAAAATAAATATTGTAAATAAAATATTTCCAATATTCTTCTTATATTGCATAAATATTTCCTCCATATTTTTTTACATTATACAAGATTTATTAATTTTTAACAATATAATTTTTAAATAATATCTATAAAATTAGTGGTAGTTTATAACTACCACTAATACATTATATTTTTTCTACATCTATTTTTAAAGTTTCATCATTAACTTTTATTTCTTGATATTCTTTATTTTCTTCATTGTATTTTACTTCTACAGCTAATGTATCTTTCTTTATAGATTCTTCATTTTCTTTTATTATTCTTTCTAGTTCTTTGTTATCTGCTATATATAAAGTTATTCTATCTAATACTTCAAATTCTTTTTCT
This sequence comes from uncultured Clostridium sp., assembly GCA_902461935.1. Taxonomy (GTDB): domain Bacteria; phylum Bacillota; class Clostridia; order TANB77; family CAG-508; genus Merdicola. Next base: position 26,168 of record CABPZP010000016.1, read on the forward strand.
TTTCTCATATTTTGAACTTTAGATAAAATTTCTCTTACATACCCTTCTTCTTTTAGCTCTTGAGTTATATGTGTATCTAATACTACACCTATTTCTCCTTCTCCACTAAATGCAAATCCTTCTTTTCCTTGCATTGTTATTAATAAATTATCTGCATTTAACTCTATTTGAGTATCTTCTACTTCTATATATTCTACTCCACCATTTTTTACTGTATTTGCTAAATCCATTTGATTTTTCTCTGATATTGCTTGTTTTATTTTTGGTATTAGTTTTCCATATTGTTTTCCTAGCACTGGTAAATTTGGTTTTATTTCAAAGTCAACATACTCAGACATTTCTGCTCCAAGCTCAACTTTTTTAACGTTTAATTCTTCTTTAACAATTTCAGAATAATATTCTGGTAAAGTATTTATAGAAATTAGCATTTCTGATAATGGTTGTCTGTTTTTAATATTTGCACTATTTCTTGCACTTCTACCTAATTTTACGATTTTGTAAGCCAAATCCATTTCATTTTCTAGTTTTTTATCTATTACACTTTCATCTACTTCAGGCCATAAGCATAAGTGAACACTTTCTGGAGCTTTTGAGTCTAATCCAACAACTAAGTTTTGGTATATTTCTTCTGTTATAAATGGTACAAATGGTGCTGCAATTTTACATAGTGTTGTTAATACTTTGTATAATGTAACATATGCTCCTATTTTTTCATCACTTAAGTCGCTTCCCCAATATCTTTCTCTGTTTCTACGTACATACCAATTTGAAAGTTCATCTGTAAAGTTTTCTATTGTAAGTGCTGCAGATGTTATATCGTATTTATCTAATTTTTCATCTACTTCTTTTACTAATGTATTTAATTTAGAAATTATCCATTTATCCATTACATTTGTTAATTTAAAGTCTGCATACTCTAATGGATTAAATTTATCTATTTCTGCATATAAAACGTAGAATGAATATACATTCCATAATGTGCTTAAAAATCCCCTTTGTGTTTCTTGTACATTTTCTAACGATAAACGTGTTGGTAACCAAGGTGCACTTACTGTGTAGAAATGCCATCTTGTTGCATCTGCTCCTACTGTATTTAGCAGTAGCATTGGGTCTACACCATTACCTTTAGACTTAGACATTTTTTGTCCTTTTCCATCTAAAACATGTCCTAAAACTATACAATTTTCAAATGGTGTTTTTCCAAATAATGCTGTTCCAATAGCTGTTAATGTATAGAACCATCCTCTAGTTTGGTCTATTGCTTCTGATATAAATTGTGCTGGAAAATGATTTTCAAATGCTTCTTTATTTTCAAATGGGTAATGTAATTGTGCAAATGGCATTGAACCAGAGTCAAACCAGCAGTCTATAACTTCTTTTGCTCTTTGCATTTCTTTTCCACATTTTGGACATTTTAAATGAACATTATCTATATATGGTTTGTGTAATTCTATTTCGTCTGGGCAATCTATTGCTTTTTCTTTTAATTCTTCTATACTTCCTATACATTCTTTGTGTCCACAGTTTTCATCTGTACAAGTCCATACTGGAAGTGGAGTTCCCCAATATCTATCTCTTGAAATTCCCCAATCTATAACATTTTCTAAAAATTTTCCAAATCTTCCTGTTCTTATTGTATCTGGATACCAGTTTACTTTATTGTTATTTTCAACTAATTCATCTCTTAGTTTGCTCATTGCAACAAACCAGCTTTCTTTTGGATAATAAAGAAGTGGTGTATCACATCTCCAACAGTGTGGATAAGAGTGCATATGTTTTTCTGTGCTAAATAATTTATTTTCATTTTTTAGCCATTCACATATTCCTTCGTTACAATTTCTAACAAATTTTCCTGCCCATGGTGTAACTTCTGGTACAAATTTTCCTGCTTTATCTACTAAGTTTACAAAGGCTATTCCGTTTTGTTTAGAAACTAGGCTATCATCTTCACCATAAGCTGGTGCAATATGAACTATACCTGTACCATCTGTAAGTGTTACGTAATCTCCATGAATTACTTCAAATGCTTTTCCTTCTACTTTTGCAAATGGCATTAATTGTTCGTATTTAACTCCTAATAGTTCTTCACCTTTAAATTCTTTTACTAATTCATATTCTTTATCTTTTAATACTGTTTCAATTAAATCTTTTGCTAGAATATAATTTTCGTATTTTGGTTCTTCTTCATTTCCCACATTTGCTTTTATTTCTGCATATGTGTAAGATTTATTTACACATAATGCTAAGTTTGAAGGAAGTGTCCATGGTGTTGTTGTCCAAGCTAGGAAATATTTATTTTCTTCTCCTACAACTTTAAATTTTGCAATACAAGTTAAGTCTTTTACATCTTTATAACCTTGTGCAACTTCGTGTGATGATAGTGCTGTTCCACATCTTGGGCAATATGGCATTACTTTATGTCCTTCATATAGTAAACCCTTTTCCCACATTTGTTTTAAAGCCCACCAAACAGATTCTATATAATCATTGTGGTATGTTACATATGGGTGCTCCATATCTACCCAATATCCAACTTTGTTTGTCATTTCTTCCCACATATGAACATATGTGAATACACTTTCTTTACATTCTTTTACAAATTTTTCTACACCGTATTCTTCTATTTGTTGTTTTCCTGAAATTCCAAGTTTTTTCTCTATTTCAAGTTCAACAGGAAGTCCATGTGTATCCCATCCTGCTTTTCTATCCACATGGTAACCTTTCATTACTTTGTATCTTGGGATTATATCTTTCATAACCCTTGTTTCAATATGACCAACATGTGGTTTTCCATTTGCTGTTGGTGGTCCATCGTAAAATGTGAAGTATCTTTTTCCTTCATTCATAGCAAAGTTTTTCTTTACTATGTCTTTTTCTTTCCATACTTTTGCAACGTTTTGTTCCATTCCAACAAAACCATCTTTTAATTCTACTTTTTTGTACATAATAACCTCCTATTTTATAAATTATTTATTATATATTATTTCTTTATAAGCTTTATAAAGATTTATTAACTGATTTTATTTCTTGTAATTCAAATCTGTATTTTTGTTTTACTTCTGGATATTTTTCGTGGTCTACTTCTGATAAAAACATTTCTAATGGTCTAACATATAATTGTTTTCCATCTCCATATAGTGGTCTATATAGAACTAGTTTTTCCCTTGTTTCACTGTGCACTACTACATCTTCTACTAAATAGTAATCCCCTTTGAAATGTTTATATACTCTGTTTTTTTGTATTTCTCGCATTTTTTCCTCCTATATATCTTAAATAAATTTAATTTCATACAATGACAATTATATTGTTTTTTATACTAAAAAAACACATTCGTCCTATTTTTAGGACGAAATGTGTTTCCGCGGTACCACCTATATTAACAATTTTATTATTGTTCACTTAATTTCTCTTAACGCGAGATTAAACGGCATAGCTTACTGTTGTTTCAGCTAAGCAACAACTAAGGTGATAACAAATAATTTTCCTTTACCAAACTTTCAGCATTATGTTCGGCTCTCTAAAAAGTAATTGTTTATTTGTGTTGTCCTTGTTATAGTTTTTCTTTTATTTAATTTTGTGCTATTATATCACATTTTTTGTTAAATTCAAGTTTTTTTATAACTTTTCTATATTAAGAGTTTTTTGCTAATTATATTAATTTTTATAATATAACTTTAAACTCTGTTATTCCATCATTGCATTTTACTTCTATTTTACCATTATATTTTTCTATAATTGTTTTGGCTATTGCAAGACCTAAGCCGTATCTTTTTTCGCTCCTATTTCGTGATTTATCTACTCTATAGAATCTTTCAAATATTTTTTCTTGTTCTTCTTCTGGTATTGGTTTTCCTTCGTTTTTTATTTTTATGGTATTTATTCCTTTTTCTTTTTTTAGTTCTACATATATATTATTTTCTTTTTCTGTATGTTTTATAGCGTTATCTAATAATATTGAAATAATTTGTTTTATATCTTCTTTTTCTACATTAACTTTTATGTTTTCCTGTATGTTATAATTTATTTTTACTTTCTTTTCATAGGCAACACTTTCAAACATTGAACTAACCATTTTTATTTCCTCTGAAATATTTATTTGTTCCTTGTTTCTTATTGTTTTTATATTTTCTGTTTTTGCTAAAAATAGTAAATCATTTATCAATTTGTTCATACTGGTTATTTCACTTTGTATGTATTCCATCCATTTACTTTTTCCTACTTTATTTTCTAAAACGTCTACATTTGCTTCTATAACTGCAAGTGGAGTTTTTAATTCATGTGATGCATCTGATATAAATTGTTTTTGCTTTTCAATTGTTTCTTCTACTGGTTTTACAATAATATTTGATAATTTTTTTGAAATAATATATGACATAATTGTTCCTGAAATAAGTGCAACAATTGTTATTATATATATAAATTTTATTCTTTTTACAACACTTTCATTTTCCATTAATATTATTACTGTTGCTTTTTGGTCTTTCATTCTTCTTGTTTTATATACATAATTACCAATTGTACCTTTATCGTTATTTTTTTTGTATGCTTTTTGTGCAAGTGCTTCTATTTCTTCGTTTTGTTCTGTATAATCTATTATTTTTCCATTTTCTATCATATATGAGTATGTATTGCTTAAGTCTATAGAAAAGTTTTGGTTATTAAATTCTTTGTTTATTTCTTCTCTATCGTTTGGTCTATCTTCACCTTTTTGGAAATCTCCAAATCTATCTAACATAGAAGTTGCAGCTGTTATTGTATTGTTATAGTTTAAATATGCAAAAATTAATATGGTTCCAAATAATATTATAGATATCGAAAACATTATTATAAAAAATACTTTATTTTTTAGCTTTTTAATCATTCTTTTCCTCCAACTTATATCCTATTCCTCTTATTGCTTTTATATTAACTTTTGATTTTAATAATTTTAGTTTTTTACGAATAAATGATATATATACTTCTACATTATTGTATTCTGCGTCGCTTTCATATCCCCATATTTTATTTGCTAGCATTTCTCTACTTACAACAATATTCTTATTAATCATTAATAATTGGAGTAGTTCTAGCTCTTTTCCATTTATAACTATAGTATTTTCACCACATACAAGTTTACAATTATCTAAATTTAATTTTAAGTCACCGTAACTTAAAATATTTATATCTTCTAAATTATTATTTCTTTTTAATATTATTTTAACTCTTGCAAGTAATTCTCTGGTATGAAATGGCTTAGTTATATAATCATCTGCACCATTTTCTAATCCTTGCAATTTGTCTTCCATTTGGCTTTTAGCTGTTAGCATTATTACAGGTGTATTTACTTTCTCATTTTTTATAGAATTTAAAATTTCAAATCCATCTTTGTTAGGAATCATTACATCTAAAATTATAAGGTCATAAATTCCTGTTAAAGCTTCATCTTCTCCTGCTTGTCCATCTGTAATAATAGAAACATCAAAATTTTCATTCTTTAAAATTTCAGCTACTGCATCTGCTAGTGCATATTCATCTTCTATTATAAGTATTTTCATAAAATTTCCTCCAATTTATTATATATTAGTATATTTTTATTGAAGTTTTATTGAATATATTTTTTATATTATTCTTGCTATATCGTTATATGTTACTATTAAAGAAAGTGTTATTAAGAAAGCAAAACCTAACATTTGTATTTTTATTTCTAATTCTTCTTTCATAGGTTTTCTTCGTATTGCTTCTATTAATAAAATTAATATTTTTCCACCATCTAATGCTGGTATTGGTAGTAAATTTGTTACTCCTAAAGATAACGAAATTACAGATAGTATATAAACGAAATCTGCTATTCCTGTGGTTGAAGAAACAACACTTCCTAATCCTACTGGTCCCATCATATCGTTCATTCCTACTTTTCCTGTAAACATCATTTTTAAGCTTTCAAAAATGCTACCTATAAATTTCTTTGTACTCATAATTCCATACCCAATATTTCCTTGCAAAATAGAGGCTAAAATAAAAAATACAACTATAGCAAATATTATATTAACAATTGCTCCTGCTGATACAATTGCTATTCTTTTCCATACACTTGCTTTTGAAAAAGAACCTTCTTTGTCTGAATGTTCTTCTTCTCCTTCCATACTTACAAATCCTCCAAGCGGTATTAATCTTAATGCATATTTAGTTTCTTTTCCTTGCTTTTTCCAGATTGTTGGTCCAAATCCTATTGCAAATTCATTTACCCTTACTTTACAAAGTTTTGCAATTATAAAATGACCTCCCTCATGTATAAATATAAGGAATCCTAATACAAAAATTATTTTAATTGCTGTTATTATAAAATTTAACATGGCTCTCCTTTTTTACTAATTAAAATTTTATAAAAGTAGGTTACCCTAAAGGTTCCTCATCACTTAATTTTAATGTAATATTTATAATTTTAAGACGGAGATTTTCCCCCGCCTTATATTAACATTAATAAAATATATGCAAATGGTGCAATGAAAATTACACTATCAAATCTATCTAACATTCCTCCGTGTCCAGGAAGTAAATTGCTATAATCTTTTATTCCTGTATATCTTTTTACTGTTGACGCTGCAAAGTCTCCTATTTGCCCTAATATGCTCCATATAATTGCATATGATGTCATTAATATATAACTTATGTTTGTATTAAATACTTTATTTAAAAATGCTGTATATATTAGAACAAATAATACTGCTCCAATTAATCCTCCTATGCAACCTTCTATTGTTTTCTTAGGACTTATTTCTGAAAATTTGTGTTTTCCTAAATATTTTCCTACCAAATAAGCTAAAATATCTGTTCCCCAAGCTGCCATAAATATATACCACACTAGTAAATTTCCATTGTTCAATCCTCTAATTAATGCTATAAAACTAAAAAATACTAATACATATGCCATTCCAAACAATGTAACAGATATATCTATTATATTTGTTTTCATTTTGCTAAAAATACTTTCAGCAAATAATATTAAAATAATTGCTGGTATTAGCAAAGTAACTATTAATGGTAAATATTCCTTTGGTATTATATGTATTAAAGCTATTCCTATACAAGAAATGTATCCTAAAAATGTTACTGGCTTAGCTTTTTTTGTTACTATAAAACTATTATAAAACTCATGTACTGCTATTAAAGCTATAATTGCAACTATTCCATCAAAAATATATGTGTTACTAAATATTAAAATAGCCGCTATTACAGGAAATCCTATAACTCCTGTTAAAACTCGTTTTATGTCCATTTATTTTCCCCCAAATTTTCTATTTCTCTTTTGATATACTTCTATTGCTTCATTTATATCTTCTTCTGAAAAGTCTGGCCAATTTTTATCTATAAATAAAAATTCTGTATATGCAAGTTGCCAAAGTAAAAAGTTACTTAAACGTAGCTCTCCACTTGTTCTTATAAGTAAATCTGGGTCTGGCTCTCCAGCAGTATATAAGTTATTTGAAATAGTATCTTCTGTAATCTCTTCTACATTTATATTTCCGTTTTTTACCTCATATGCAATGTTTTTTACAGCTGATAGGATTTCATTTCTTCCTCCATAATTAAGTGCAATATTAAATGTAACTCCCGTATTATTTTTTGTTCTTTCCATACATTTTTTTATAGATTTTTGCATTCCTTCTGAAAGTCTTGTTATATCGCCTAAAACTTTTACTTTTATATTTTCTGTATCTGCTCTTTTGGAATAATTGTCTAAATATCTTTGAAGAAGTATCATTAATGCCCCTACTTCATCTTCTGATCGTTTCCAGTTTTCTGTAGAAAATGCATAAACTGTAATATATTTCAAACCTATTTTATTTGCATATCGCACAATTTTTTCTAATGTTTTTGCACCTTCTTTGTGCCCTTGTTTTGGTTCTAGTCCTCTTTCTCTAGCCCATCTTCTATTTCCATCCATTATAATTGCAATATGCTTAGGCATATTTTCTGTATTCATTGCTATACTCCTTTATATTAAACTGACATAACTTCTTTTTCTTTCTTTTCTAAAATTGCATCTATATCTGCAATTTTTGCATCTGTTAATTTTTGAATTTCACTTTCTGCAACTTTTAAATCATCTTCTGTTATTTCAGAATTTTTTTGTTTTGTTTTAAATTCATCTATTCCATCTCTTCTTACAGAACGAACTGCTACTTTTGCTTCCTCTGCCATTTTTTTAATATCTTTTACTAATTCTTTTCTTCTTTCTTCTGTAAGTTCAGGAAAAGCTAAACGAATAACTTTCCCATCATTATTAGGGTTAATTCCTATATCTGATGTTAATATAGCTTTTTCTATATCTTTTAACACACTTGCATCCCAAGGTTGAATAACTATTAATCTTGCTTCTGGTACAGATACACCTGCAACTTGACTAATTGGTGTTGGAACACCATAGTAATCTATTTTTACTTTATTTAATACTGCAGGATTAGCTCTACCAGCTCTTATTTCTGATAAATTTCTTTCATATGCTCCTACTGCTTTTTCCATTCTATCTTCAATATTTGAATAATTCATAATTTTTCTCTCCATTTCTTTTCTTTAATTGCCTTTTTTATTTAAGATACTATTGTACCTATTTTTTCGCCTTTTACAGCTCTAACAATGTTTTCTGGATCTGCTATACCAAAAACTAACAATGGTAGATTGTTGTCCCTACACATTGCAGTAGCTGTTGAATCCATAACTTTTAAATCTTTTTCTAATACATCCATATATTTTATTGCTTCGTACTTTATTGCATTTGCGTCTAATTTTGGATCAGCTGAATATACTGCATCTATAGCTTTTCCTAAAAGTATAATATCTGCATTAATTTCTGTTGCTCTTAATACTGCAGCAGTATCTGTTGTAAAATATGGATGACCTGTACCACATGCAAATATTACCACTCTTCCTCTTTCTAAGTGTTTTAATGCTTTTCTTTGAATAAAGGGTTCAGCTATTTCTCTCATTTCTATTGCAGTTTGTACTCTTGAATTTACCCCTCTTGCTTCTAATGCATCTTGAAGAGCTAATCCATTCATAGCTGTTGCAAGCATTCCCATATAATCTGCTGTTGTTCTTTCCATTTGATGCCCTTGACGTCCACGCCAGAAATTTCCTCCACCAACTACTATAGCAACTTGAACTCCCATGTTTACAACTTTTTTTATTTCATCGCAAATTTTTCCAACAGTTTCAACATCAACTCCTGTTTTTTTGTTTCCTGCTAAAGCTTCTCCGCTTAATTTAAGCAGTATTCTTTTATACTTTGCTTCGCTCAAAACACACTCACTCCTATTCTTATTTTTACTTTTTGTATTCTATCATACTTTGTTTGTAATTGTATATATTTTTTCATAAAATTTTTAATATTATATAAATAAAAAAATCTACCAATTAAAGGTAGATTTTTTTATTTTATCCTATTTCTTCATTGCTTTCTTCTTTTTCATCCATTAATTCTAAACTTGCTACTGAAACTTCATAAGCTACTTTCATTTCACTTGTTCCATCTTCATGTTTTTTCTCGTATTGTCTAGATTGAACTCTTCCTACTATTTTTACTTTGGTTCCAACTTCTATATTTTTACAAAATCTTGCATTACGTCCCCATGCTATTGCTGGTATGTAATCTGATTTGTTATATGCTCTATTTACTGCTAATAATATATCTGAAATTTCTCTTCCAAATGGTGTTTGTCTATATATTGGT
>CABPZP010000017.1:0-33420 GCA_902461935.1 uncultured Clostridium sp.
TTGATGTAGGGGTCGGCGTCCCCGACGACCCGGGTGGCGAAGCCACTTTTTTATACTTTTATATTGATAAAATAATATTTATGAGGTATAATAGCAAACAGAATATAAATAATGAAGGAGAAAAAATATGTTTCAAAAACTTGATGCAGTAGAAAAAAAGTATGAAGAACTTACAAAATTAATAAGTGACCCAGAAATAATAGCAAAACAAAGTGAATGGCAACAATACATGAAAGAACATGCTGAAATTGCAGATATAGTTGCTAAATATAGAGAATATAAAAAAGTAAAACAAGCAATAGACGAGGCAGAGGAAATGATGCAAGACCCAGAAATGAAAGAACTTGCAGAAATGGAATATTACGAAGATAAGGAAAAACTACCAGTACTAGAAGAAGAATTAAAAATTCTTTTAATTCCTAAAGATAAAGACGATGATAAAAATATAATATGTGAAATAAGAGGTGGTGCTGGAGGAGAAGAAGCAGCACTATTTGCCGGAACATTATTTAGAATGTACTCAATGTATGCAGAAAAGAAACACTGGAAATTAGAAGTATTAAACGAAAACGAAACAGGATTAGGTGGTTACAAAGAAATATCTTTTATGATTACAGGAAAAGGTGTATATAGTAGATTAAAATTCGAAAGTGGAGTGCATAGAGTGCAAAGAGTACCAGATACAGAAAGCAGTGGAAGAATTCATACATCAACAGCAACTGTTGCAGTTTTACCAGTAGTAGAAGATGTAGAAATAGATATTAATCCAGCAGATGTAAGAATGGAAGTATTTAGAGCATCTGGGGCAGGAGGACAACACGTAAACAAAACATCATCAGCTGTAAGACTAATACATGAACCTACAGGAATTGTAGCAGAATGTCAAACAGAACGTTCTCAATTACAAAACAGAGAATATGCAATGCGTTTATTAAAATCTAGAATATATGACCAGGAAAAACAAAAACAAGATGCAGAGCTTGCAAGTGAAAGAAAAAGCCAAGTAGGAAGTGGAGATAGAAGTGAAAAAATACGTACCTACAACTATCCACAAGGAAGAATAACAGACCATAGAATAGGTTTAAGTATATATCAATTCGAAGACTTTTTAAATGGAAATTTAGACGAAATGATAGATAGCCTAACTGCAGCAGATAGAGCAGAACGTTTAAAAGGAGAAGAATAGAAATAATTTATGGGCACGGAGTTCCGTGCCCAAATAACAAAATAAAGCCACAAAACAATTGACAAATAAAAACAAAAAAGCTATAATAAGCAAAGAAAAAATATACGCGTTATTAGCTCAGTTGGTAGAGCAGCGGACTCTTAATCCGAAGGTCCAGGGTTCGACCCCCTGATGACGCACCATTATAATAAACCTTGCAAAACCTACGGAAAATAAGGATTTGTAAGGTTTATTTTTTTATGTGAAAAACATTAAAAAAATGTAATAAAAAAGAAATATTTGAAACGAAAAACCGCAAATAGCTATATCCTTAGGTTATTCAATATTTATAATTGAAACATAGAAAAAAACATATATTGACTTTAATATATAAAAAGAGTTTAATAAATTTAAGAAAAAATATATTGTTATTTGGGAGGAAAATGATATGAATAACAAAATGAAAAAAAGAACAATAACAGGGGTAGCTATAATAAGTGGTGCCATTTTATTTAGCGTTGGTGTAGCTGGAACAGTACATCTTATAAATGAAAATAATGCTATAGAGGCTAAAACATATGTTACAGCTAAAGAAAACAATTTTAATACCAGTCCAACTCCAGTTATTAAAGAAGTAAATGGAATAACTTATTCTTTAAATACAACAGATTATACTGCTACAGTAACAGCAATAAATAAGCCAAAATCAGGCTCAAAAGTTATAGGCTCTGCTGGAACAAGCAATGGTGTTTATGATACATTATATGTAAATATACCACAATCAATAACAGTAGATTCACTAACATATACAATAAGACATGTTGGAAACAATAGTAACATTTTTAATTCTTCTTTAGAAAGTTATTGTGAAAATTTGAAGGCAAAAAATATAATTATAATTCTACCTAAGACTGTTAGTACTGTTGCATCAAATACATTTGGAGTTCCTTCTTATTTGAATACAGTTTATTTAATTAGTGTTTCAAATACAATAAGCATTCCTAACCAAAATGATGGAAAATTAAAAGTGTTTGGGGTTCCTGGAAGTGGTGCAGAAGCAGCATCTCCTAATTTTTTTGGAAGTTTATATTCTTATGATAAAAATGAAACAACCAAAACAATAACATTAAAAGGATTTAGTTCAAATGGAAAACAATTTTTGGAATATTTGCCAAGTGGAGTAACGGTAAATTTTGAAATGCCTACATTCATAAGTGAAAATAATGTTAAATATACAGTTACATCTATAGGAAGTTCAGCTTTCGCAGGAAGTAGTTTTATGAAAACATTAATTATTCCAGGAACTGTAAGTAAAATAGGGGCAAATGCATTTAAAAATTGTTCAAATATTAACTGGGTTAAATTTTTAAGTAAAAAAATATCAATAGATGGTTATGCATTTTTATCAGATCAAATTACAGAAATATATGCATTACCAGGTAGTGATGCAAAAACTTTTTGGAATAATAACCATCTTGCTGGAAATATAGGAATACAAAACAGTACTTTTAAAGCTTTAACAGTTCAATCTATTGACAGTGTGGTTCAAATGCCTTATAGAACTAGTTATAATTTAGGAGATACACTAGATTCTAGAGGGATAGTCTTAAAATTAACAATGAATAATAATCCAAATGGAACATTAGATTGCTATGTTACACCAGATTCAGCGGATTTAACATTTTCACCAACAACATTAAGTACCGCAGGGACACAAGCTATTACAGTTACATATTATGATAAAACAACAACTTTTAACGTTGATGTTAAAGACACAACACCAGCACCAGGACCATCAACAGAAGAATATGAAGTAAAATTATATGATTCAGATAAAGCCACGGTACTTAGTACATTAACATTAAAAGATGGGTATTTTTATCAAGATGGAAACAAGATAGAAAAAAATGGTAAATTTAATTTACCTACAAAAGATGGATACAAATTTGTAAGTTATAGGAGTTATGGTGATAGTCAATGGATTTTATCAGATGGAACATTTGGAAGTGAAGAACAATATAATGCTGTTTATAATTGTATAAAGAACGATTATGGTACTTATAGTGTATATATGTATGCGGAATGGGAAAAAATATATGATCAATTGGAATTAGAAGTTTATTATGATAATACTTCTGGTAAAAAAGAAACAATAGTGCTAAAGGATGGAGCATACTATCAAGGAGAAAACAGAATAGAAAAGGATGGTAAGATAAAGATACCAACTAAAGAAGGACATAAATTCCTAGGTTATTGGGGACAAGATAATGATGAACATCAATGGGTAAATGCAGATGGAAGTTTTGTAGGAGGAGAAGCTCAGTATGATGCATTATGGAATTATATTAAAAGCTATCCAGATCTTGCATATATGGTTGCAAGATGGGCACCAATAACACACACAGTACATTATGATGCGAATGGAGGAGAATGGCGGAGATGAAGCACCAGCTGACGACCAAAAAATATATGGAGAAGTATTAAAAATAACAACTAAAAAACCAACAAGAGATAGATATGCGTTTGCAGGATGGACAGATGAAACAGGAAATTGGTATTCGCCAGAATCAGATTATACAGCAGACCAGGATGGAGGAACTGTTACATTGAAAGCAAAATGGGTAACTGTACCTGTTGAAAGTATAAGCTTAGATACAACAGAAGCACCAATAAAAGAAGGCGGAAATATACAATTAACAGCGACAGTAACACCAGACAATGCAACAAACAAAAATGTAAGTTGGGAAAGTAGTAATACAGCTGTAGCAACAGTAGATGATAATGGTTACGTAATGGCAAAAAGTGTAGGAACAGCAACGATAACAGCAAAAACAGAAGATGGAGGAAAAACAGCAACAGCCACAATAACAGTAGAAAAAGAAATAACAGATGAACAAGGACCAACAATAGTTTCAATAAAAGGTGAAAAAGATTCAGAAGGAAATTATAAAGTAATAATAAAAGCAACAGATGAATCTGGAATAGAAAAAGTTTCAGTAAGTGGAAGAGACATAACTGATACAAAAGATACTGATGGAAACTACTATTTTATCCCAAAACAAAATGGAACATATAAAATAGAGGTATACGATACAGAAGGAAACAAAACAGAACAAGAGTATACAGAAAACAATATTATAGAAAAAACAAAAATAACAGCAGATAAAGATTCAAATGGAAATAACATTGTTTATATAGAAACAATAACAAATAAAAAAGTAACATCAGTTAAAGTAAATGGAAGAGAAATAAAAGATAAAGACTCACAAGGAAGATATTACTTTAAGCCAACACAAAATGGAACATATAAAGTTACTGTAGAATATGAAGATGGAACAACAGAAGAAGTAGAATACACAGAAAATAGAATTACAAATAATAATGGAAACAACAGTGGAAACAATAATACAAATAATGGTAATAGTAGCACAAATAATGGAAATAATGGAAGTAATAATAGTGGAACAAACACAGGTAATAGCAATAAAGGAAGTGGAACACTAACATCAGGAAAAAGTACCTCAGGAAATACAATAGGAACATCAACAGCATTAACAAGTTTACCAAAAACAGGTACAAAAATGGGAGCATTCTTTGCAGCAATAGCAAGTGGAATAACTGCAGTATTCGCTTGGTTTAAACAAAGAAAAGAAAAATAAAAAATAGAAGGGAGAAACTATGATAAATATATACAATACCAATTTGCAAACACAACAATTAGAAGAAATAAACAAAATTCAAAAAGGTTGTTGGATAAATTTGGTTTCTCCTTCAGATAATGAGATAATACAAGTATGCAGAGAGTTAAAAATAAGTGCAGACTATATAAAAGACTCATTAGACTATGAAGAAAAGGCCAGAATAGACACAGAAGAAGACGATGGAACAGTACTATTTGTAATAGACGTTCCAACAATAGAAAAAGAAAGTGAATCATATTCATACTCAACAATGCCATTAGGAATAATAATAGTTAGAGATGATTATATAATAACAGTTTCGCTACGAAAAAGTATAGTTATAGAAAAATTTATAAAATCAAAAGTAAAGAGCTTTGTAACATACATGAAAAGTAGATTTTTATTTCAAATAATGTTAGAAAATGCTTCTAGCTATTTAACATACTTAAAAAGAATAAACAAAGAAACAGAAATAGCAGAAAGCACACTAAAACACTCTATGAAAAATAGAGAACTATTAAAAATGTTAAGCTTAGAAAAAAGTTTAGTTTATTTCACTACTTCAATAAAATCTAACGAAGTAGTAATGGAAAAAACCCTAAGAGGGAAATTTATAAAACTATACGAAGACGACGAAGACATACTAGAAGACGCCATAATAGAAAACAAACAAGCAATAGAAATGGGCAAAATATACAGCGACATTTTAAATGGAACAATGGACGCATACGCATCCATAATATCAAACAACCTAAACGGAGTAATGAAATTCCTAACCTCAATAACAATAGTACTAGCAATACCAACAATGGTATCCAGCTTCTGGGGAATGAACGTAGAACTACCATTCCAAAACAACATAAACGGATTCCAAATAATGATAGCAATATCAATACTGCTAACGCTAGCAGTAACTATATGGTTAAAGAAAAAAGATATGCTCGACTAAAAGTGTAACTTAGGGTCTGTCCCAAAGTTACATTTTTTGTCCTTTTTGGGACAGGTTTAGATTTTTCTTGAAATATCTTTGATTTTCTGTTATAATATCAAACAATGATTATTTTAGGAGGAGTGTTATGTTATCTGTAAATGGAGTAACTGTTAGATTTGGTAAAAGGGTTTTATTTGAGGATGTTAATATTCGCTTTGGTAAAGGTAATTGCTATGGTATTATTGGTGCTAATGGTGCTGGTAAGTCAACTTTTTTAAAGGTTTTATCTGGCGATATTGAGCCTAGCAAAGGTGAGGTTACTATTGATAAGGGTGAGAGAATTTCTGTATTAAAGCAAGATCACTTTGCTTTTGAGGATTTTACTGTAATGGATACAGTTATTATGGGAAATAAAGAATTGTATGATATTATGAAGGAAAAAGATGCTATTTATGCTAAACCTGATTTTAATGAAGAAGATGGTATGAAAGCTGCTAAATTAGAGGAGCGATTTGCAGAGCTTGATGGATGGAATGCTGAGTCTGATGCTGCAATGCTTTTAAATGATTTAGGTATTGTTCCAGAAAATCATTATAAATTTATGAGAGAATTAGAAGCAAGGGAAAAAGTTAAAGTATTACTTGCCCAAAGCTTATTTGGAAATCCTGATATTTTATTATTAGATGAACCTACAAATGACTTGGATTTAAAAAGCATTGCTTGGCTTGAAGAGTTTTTAATTAATTTTGAAAACACTGTTTTAGTTGTATCTCACGATAGATATTTCTTAAACAAAGTTTGTACAGATATTGCAGATGTTGATTTTGGAAAAATTAAGGTATACCCTGGAAACTATGATTTCTGGTATGAATCTAGCCAACTTGCATTAAAGCAAATGAAAGAACAAAATAAAAAGAAAGAAGAAAAAATTAAAGAATTACAAGACTTTATTGCAAGATTTAGTGCCAATGCATCTAAATCTAAACAAGCAACATCAAGAAAAAAATCTTTAGAGAAAATTCAATTAGATGAAATTAAACCATCTAATAGAAGATACCCATATGTAGATTTTAAGCCAGATAGAGAACCTGGAAATGATATATTAACAGTTAAAAATTTGTGCAAAACAATAGATGGTGAAAAGATATTAGATAATGTATCTTTCACAGTAAAAAAAGATAATAAAATAGCATTTTTAGCAGATAATGAAAATGCAAAAACTGTATTATTTAAAATTCTTGCAGGGGAAATGCAGCCAGATTCTGGAGAAATAATATGGGGAACAACTATAACATCTACATACTTCCCAAAAGACAATAATTATTTGTTTGATGTAGACTTAAGTATAACAGATTGGCTTAGACAATATTCAAAAGACCCAGATGAAACATATGTAAGAAGCTTTTTAGGAAGAATGTTATTCTCTGGAGAAGAAGCTTTAAAAAAAGTAAATGTAATGTCTGGTGGAGAAAGAGTAAGATGTGTGCTTTCTAAAATGATGCTTTCAGGAGCTAATTTCTTAATATTAGATGAACCAACAAATCATTTAGATATGGAAAGTATAACAAGTGTAAACGAAGGAATGAAAAAATTTACAGGAAATATTATATTTACTTCACATGACCATCAATTAACACAAACAGTTGCAAATAGGATAATAGACTTAAAACAAGATGGAACAGTTATAGATAGAGAAGTAACTTATAATGAATATTTAGGAATTGAATAAAATATAAATAGTTGAAAATTAACATAAATTGTGATATTATATTTACCGTAACAAGTTAAAATCCAAAAAGACAACTGTCAGGAGGAAAAATATGAATAGAGTAGACAAAATTAATTACTATTTAGACATTGCTGAAGCTGTAGCTGAGAGAGGAACCTGTTTAAGAAATAACTATGGAAGTGTAATAGTAAAAAATGATGAGGTTATTTCTACTGGTTATACTGGAGCACCACGTGGCCGGAAAAATTGTTTAGACTTAGGATATTGTATGAGGCAAAAATGTGAAATGCCAAGTGGAAAAGGATACGAGAGATGTAGGTCAGTTCATAGTGAGCAAAATGCAATAATAAGTGCTTCGCGAGGCGAAATGATTGGTGCAACTTTGTATTTAGTAGGTGTAAACAAAAGGAATGGAGAATATGTAAACGATAATGAACCTTGCTCATTTTGTAAAAGAATGCTTATAAATGCAGGAATTAAGGATGTTTATATGAGAGATTCCAAAGAAAAGTATCGTCATGAATTAGTTGAAAACTGGATAAAAAATGATGATACGATTTATTAGAAATTACAATTTTATTTAAACAAGGTAACCATTGGTTACCTTGTTCTTTTTGCAAATTTTTTTACAAAAATACTTGAATTAAAATTTACTTAATGATAAAATGCATCTTACAAAATATAAAGGAGGTGAGATGTATGGATGAAAAAAGATTTGTTGAATTATTAGATTTGAATAATGACAAGTTGTTGAAGATTATGGATGAAAACAATGATAAGTTACTACATACAATGGAAGAAAATAACAATAAGTTGTTGCAAATAATGGAAGTAAAAAACAATAAGTTGAAACAAGAAATTTTCGAAGAAATGGATAGAAGATTTGAAATAGTTGACAGAAGATTCGAAAAAATTAATGAAAACTTTAAGAAGGTTGACGAAAAAATTATTGATTCTAATTTTTATTTCGAAGAGAATTATGGTCGCAAAATAGACATTATTTTTGAGAAGTTACAACTTGAAGATGAAAAAGAAGACGTTAAAATTAAAGAATTTGAGGAATTTAAAAATCAAAATAATGCTAAATTACTTTCACACGATGTTAGAATAACAAAATTGGAAAAAGTTGTTAATTCAAATTAATTTAATTCTAAAAAAATCAAAAAGGTGGGCATATATATTATATTTTTGTTAAAGTAGAAGATGTAATATATATGCCCACTATCTTTATGTGTTTTTCTTGATTTTTAAAAATTGTTAAGATATAATTTAAACGTTAAATAAAAAATATGGAGGAAATTATGGACAAAATAATTCAAACAATAGCAGGAGAGCTAAATGTAAAGTATTCTCAAGTGGAAGCTGCAGTAAAGCTTATAGATGATGGGAATACAATACCATTTATTGCACGTTATAGAAAAGAGGTTACAGGTGGACTTTCAGATGAACAATTAAGAGAATTAGGAGAACGTTTAAATTACTTAAGGAACTTGGAAACAAGAAAAGAAGAAGTTGTAAAAATAATAGATGAGCAAGGTAAATTAACAGATGAAATTATGCAATCTATTGCAGTTGCGAAAACACTTGCAGAAGTTGAAGATATTTATAGACCTTATAAACAAAAGAAAAAAACTAGAGCAACAGTTGCTAAGGCAAAGGGGTTAGAACCTTTAGCAGAAATAATTTTAAAACAAGAAGAACAAAAAGATATTAAAGAAATAGCAACAGAGTATGTTACAAAAAATGTTGAAGAAGTTGAAAAAGATAAAATTGTTGAAACAGCGGAAGATGCAATTCAAGGTGCTTTAGATATTATTGCAGAAATGATATCTGATGAACCTAGATATAGAAAAGAAATAAAAAGACAATGTTATAGAGAGGCAACTATAAATACAAAAGCCGTAGATGAAGAACAAAAATCAAGCTATGAAATGTATTATGAATTTAGTGAAACAATAAGAACAATACCATCTCATAGAATACTTGCAATAAATAGGGGAGAAAAAGAAAAATTTTTAAAAGTATCTATAGAGAAACCAGAAGAAAAAATACTAAACTATATACAAAAATACATTGTAAAAGGCAATACTCAATTTACACAAATGTTGATTGATACTATTGCAGATAGCTATAAAAGGTTAATAGAGCCATCTATAGATAGAGAAATAAGAAATGATTTAACAGAAAAGGCAGAAGAAAAAGCTATTAAAGTATTTGGAGAAAATGCCAAACAATTACTACTAGGAGCTCCAATAAAAAATAAAACTGTTATGGGCTTTGACCCAGCATATAGAACAGGTTGTAAAATAGCAGTTATAGATGAAACAGGAAAATTATTAGAATATACTACAGTATATCCAACAGAACCACAAAACGATGTAGCTGGTGCAAAAAAAGAATTATTAAAATTAATTGAAAAGTATAATGTAAATATGATAGCAATAGGAAATGGAACGGCATCTCGTGAGTCTGAAATGTTTGTTGCAGATATGATAAAAGAAGCAAAACATGATGTTTGTTATGTAATAGTAAGTGAAGCAGGTGCTTCTGTATATTCAGCATCAAAACTTGCAACAGAAGAATATCCAGATATAAATGTATCTATAAGAGGTGCAATTTCTATAGCACGTAGATTACAAGACCCACTTGCAGAGCTTGTAAAGATAGAACCAAAGGCAATAGGTGTTGGACAATATCAACATGATGTTAATCAAAAGAGATTAGAAGAAAGTTTAACAGGAGTTGTTGAATCTGCAGTTAATAAAGTTGGTGTTGATGTGAATACTGCTACACCTTCATTACTTTCTTATGTTTCAGGGCTTAATAAAACAATAAGTAAAAATATTGTTAAATATAGAGATGAAAATGGAAAATTAAAAAATAGAAAAGAACTTTTGAAAGTTCCAAAGCTTGGAAAAGTTGCTTATGAACAATGTGCAGGATTTTTAAGAATATTAGATGGAAGCAACCCAATAGACTCTACAGCAGTTCACCCAGAAAGTTATGATGCGGTAGAAAAATTATTAACAAATTTAGGATATACAAAACAAGACTTGTTAGACAAAGAAAAAATATCAACTATAAGAGCGAAATTAAATGAATTAGATACAGCTAAGGTTGCTTCAGAATTAGAAATAGGAGAGCCAACCTTAACAGATATTATAGAAGAACTTTCTAAGCCAGGAAGAGATCCTCGTGATGAAATGCCGAAACCAATATTAAGACAAGATGTACTTAAATTTGAAGATTTAAAAGAAGGTATGATATTAACAGGAACTATTAGAAATGTAATAGACTTTGGAGCATTTGTGGATATAGGAGTAAAACACGATGGACTTGTCCACATATCTGAGCTTTCAGATAAATTTGTAAAAAATCCTTCAGACTTTGTATCAATAGGTGATATTGTAAAAGTTAAAGTTATTGGAATAGATAATGAAAGACAAAAAGTTAAATTATCTATGAAAGGATTAAATTAAAATTACATAACATATTAATTAATTTAATAAAAATATATTTTGTTTTGAAATACATTGTAATATTATAGATAATTTTTATATTGAGTGTAGGGGTCGGCGTCCTCGACGACCCGCAAGATTATGAAATTGATTTGATTATAAATAAAAAAAGATTGACATTTTATTTAATGTCAATCATCTTTTATTAATTTTCTTGAATTGGGTTTTCTTCTATTGGTTCATCGTTTTTTATTTCAAAATCGTTATTTCCAATCAAATTATCATAAAATGCAACTGTTGAAACTTGAATGTAAGGAATTAACCAAAGCATTCCAATTCCAAATGTTAAACAAGCTAAAAATGCCCATCCAATAAATGTTAATTGTAACCAGAAAAATTCCCATCTGTGCCCATTCATTATTTCAGCACTTTTTTCTACAGTTTCTTTAGCAAGCATATCTGGATTATCATTTATTATGTATAAAGCTAATTTATATGAATAAGCTCTTGGAATAGCCCATATAATACCAACTAAATAAACAACTACACCAAGTATTGTTAAAACAGAACCAGTAGATGATTCTGCAACAGACATTGTGACACCGCTTGTCATAACAATTGCACCAACTATTGCAACAACGATAGGTGCTAACATTTTTACGAAAATCCAAAGAGTTACTTGCCATACTTTAGCAAATTTATCAAATCCATTTTTAAAGAATTCGATATAAGAAATTTCTTCTCCCCTTTTTAATTTAGCCATTACTACAACTATAAATCCAAAAGATAATGGAACAGAAATTACAGTTGAGGCAATTGCTCCTATTGCAGGTACTAAGTTTAATACAAAAGATATAACATAGTCTATTACAAAGAATACTAATGTTGCTAATGCTGCTTTTCCCCATTTCCCAGTTAAACTTTTACGTGCTTCTTGTCTTATTTCAGATGCTGTCATAAAAACTCCTCCTTTTATTTTATTATATATATTAATATGTGTATTAATACCTAATTTATTGGAAATTTTTTTTGGATTTCTTGAATTTTTTCATATTCATTTTCAAGGATTTCTACAAAAACTTTTGCAATTTCTGGGTCAAACTGAGTTCCAGAGCATTTTTTGATTTCATCTATTACAACTTGTAAAGGTAAAGGGTCTCTATAAGAACGTTTTGATGTCATTGCATCAAAAGTGTCGGCAACAGCAGCAATTCTTGCAAAGTAAGGGATATCTGTGCTAGCTAAATTACTTGGATAACCTCTTCCATCAAACCTTTCATGATGGTGTTTTACAATAGGAATCATATCTTTAAAAATTGTAGCATTAGATAATATATGTTCACCTATTGTAGGATGCTTCTTTATTTCTGCGTATTCTTCATCAGAAAGTTTTGAATCTTTTAGAAGAATAGCATCCGGAACACCAATTTTACCAATATCGTGAAATAATCCACCGATTTTCAAGATTCTAATATCATCATCAGATAAACCTAATTTTTCTCCAATTAAAACAGAATAGCTTGATACTCTATCTGAATGACCTCTTGTATAAGGATCTTTTGCTTCAACAGTATATCTAAGAGTTTCAATACTTTCCATATAAGCTTTTTCTAGTTGTTCATTAGTTTCAAAAAGTTCATTATTTATTCGTTTTATTTCGTTCATTTGCTCAATAGACTTAATGCCAGATTCTATTAAAAGAAGTAGTTGATCAAATTTATCACTCTTTTCGCAGTAACCTTGTATATCAAGTCTTCTTATTGTTTCTAATGGTGGGGCTAAATCCTTATGACCTGTAAGCAATAGAATATATAATTCTTTATTGAATTTACGAATTTCTTCAACAACTTGATCACCATGAAGTGGATACATCATAAAGTCAAGAATCATTAAATCAAAATGTTCTCTTTTTACAAGTTCAATAGCTTCAGTGGGATCGGTAACACCTGTAAAATTATAGCCAGATCTTTTTAAGAATATAGACAGAGAGTCTACAATTCCCTCTTCATCATCAACAGCTAATATTTTATATCCTAAAGAAGGATTCTGAGTTCCTTGCATATTTTTTCTCATAAAAATAAACCTCCTTGTGATGTTATTAAATTATTTGTATTATATAGTTTAGAAAAAATAAAAGCAATAACTTTTCAAAAAAAAATAAGAGAAAAAAGTAGAAAA
This sequence comes from uncultured Clostridium sp., assembly GCA_902461935.1. Classification (GTDB taxonomy): domain Bacteria; phylum Bacillota; class Clostridia; order TANB77; family CAG-508; genus Merdicola. Next base: position 13,142 of record CABPZP010000017.1, read on the forward strand.
ATGTCGATAAAAACGGAAACATTACTAATAAATAAAAATATACTGTTTTTTGCTTCATTTATGGAGCACACTGTACTCCTATACAGAATTCTTGTTTTATTTTTTGCTCGCACTTTTAAAATTTATATTAAATTTTAATTATTATTTTTTACTGAACTGTAACAAAAACAATATTTTAACTAATTTAAAATATTGCTTTTTGACATAATTTGAGATATAATTACGAAAAAATGTTATAAAGGAGATAGTTTAATGAAAAAAATGACATCAAAAGAGCTTCGTTTAGCTTGGCTTGATTTTTATAAAAAACGTGGACATATTGATATTGGTGCAGCTTCTTTAATAGGGGATGGAACAACAGGTGTATTATTTAATGTTGCAGGGATGCAACCTCTTATGCCATATCTTTTAGGAAAGGAACATCCACAAGGAAAAAGACTTTGCAATGTTCAGGGTTGTGTTAGAACAAATGATATAGAAGAAGTTGGAGATTCTAGTCATGCAACATTTTTTGAAATGATGGGAAGTTGGAGTTTAGGAGATTATTTCAAAGAAGAGCGTACGAAATGGAGTTATGAACTTTTAACAGAAGTTTTTGAAATTCCAATAGAAAGACTTGCAGCAACAGTTTTTGAAGGAAATAATTTAGTTCCAAGAGATGAAGAAACAGCCAAATTTAGAGAGAAATCTGGTTTCTTACCAGAAAATATATATTATTTACCAAAAAGTGAAAACTGGTGGGAATTAGATAGAGGACCATGTGGACCAGATAGCGAAATGTTTTATATAACAGATAAACAGCCATGTGGATCAGGCTGTTCTCCAGCTTGTGATTGTGGTAGATTTGTTGAAATAGGTAACGATGTATTTATGCAATATGAAAGAGTAGAAGATGATAAATACATTTTACTAGAAAAGAAAAATGTTGATACAGGTTGGGGATTAGAAAGAATTTTAGCATTTTTAAATACAGAAGATGGAGATGTATATTTAACAGACTTATTTAAAGGTGTTATTGAAATTTTAGAAAGAGAATCTGGAAAAAAATATAAAGAAGATGAAGAATCTACTCGTTCAATAAGAATTATAGCAGACCATATTAGAACAAGTGTAATGTTATTAGGAGATGAAAAGCATTTAGTTCCATCAAATGTTGGAGCAGGTTATATACTTCGTAGACTTATAAGAAGAGCTGTAAGACATGCTAAAAAGCTTGAAATTTCAAATGATATAATTATAAAAATTGCAGAGTACTACATAGATGAAATATATGGAGATTATTATACAGAACTTGTAAAATCTAAGGAATTTATTTTAACAGAACTAAATAAAGAAATTCAAAAATTTGAAAAGACTATAAATTTAGGTATAAAAGAATTTGACAAAGTAGTTAAAAAATTAAATGGAAATAACATTATAGATGGGGAAGCAAGCTTTAGATTATACGATACATTTGGTTTTCCAGTAGAACTTACAGAAGAACTTGCTAAAGAACAAGGATTAAAAGTTGATGTAGAAGGATTTAATAAAAAGTTTAAAGAACATCAAGAAAAATCTAAAGCACCTGCAGGAGCTTTTAAAGGAGGTCTTGCTTCAACAGGAGAGCAAGAAACAAAATATCATACTGCAACACACTTATTAAATGCAGCATTAAAAGTTATTGTAGGGCAAGATGTACATCAAAGAGGTTCAAATATTACAGCAGAAAGATTACGTTTTGACTTTAACTGTGACCATAAATTAACACCAGAAGAAAAGGCACAAGTAGAGGAACTAGTAAATAAATGGATACAAGAAGACTTAACAGTAACTTGCGAAAAAATGAGCAAAGATGAGGCATTAAAATCTGGAGCAGAATGCATGTTTATAGAAAAATATCCAAATGAAGTAACAGTATATAGCATAGGAGATGTTTCAAAAGAACTATGTGGGGGACCACATGTTGATTCAACAGGAAAGCTAGGACACTTTAAAATAAAAAAAGAAGAATCATCAAGTGCAGGAGTAAGAAGAATTAAAGCAATTCTTGAGTAATATTTGAAAAGAAATAAATATAATATATAATAATAACAGCAATGTTGCAATGAGTTATGCATTATACAAAAAAGTATGCAAAAAAAACAGGAATGGCCTTTCCTGGTTTTTGTGTAGGGGTCGGCGTCCTCGACGACCCGTGTGAATTAAGATAAAAATACTTCTAATATAACAAAAATCCCAATGTTTTACATTGGGATTTTTATTGTAAAGGTTGTTCCTTTGCCTTCTTCTGTTTCGAATGAAAGGTCTCCTTTGAAGTTAGATTTTATTGTAGAGTATGACATAAATAATCCAAGTCCTGAACCATTTTTTCCTTTAGTTGTTATCATTTCTTTAAATAGTTTTTGTTGTACTTCTTTGCTCATTCCTGAACCAAAGTCTTGAACTTTAATAACTAAATTATTATCTATTTTATCTATAATAAGGTTAATTTGCTCGCCAGTTTTTCCTTCATAAGCTTGTATAGCATTTGAAATAAGGTTATTAACAACTTGTACTAAACTATTTACATCACCATCTAGAATTGTATTTTTATCTACATTTATTTGTGTATTTAAAGTAATTAATGCATTTTTTAATTCATGTTTCATTAAAATATCTACTCGTTTTACAAGCTCATCAATTGTAAAATCAACATCTTTATCAGAAGATAAGGTAACGGCTTGTCCCTTAACAGCTGTAATAATATCAGACATATATGCTGTATATTCTCTGATTTTTTCAATCCATTTTTTCATATCATTTGCAATTTCATGATGATCTTCGTTTGTTACTTCTGGGTCTCCAATAGATGCATCATATTCTTTTATTAAGTCACTAATTCCTTCAGCTGCGCCAGAAATTGACATTATAGGTGTTTTTAAATTGTGTGAGATACCCCCAATTAATTGACCAAGAGAAGCTAAACGCTCTTTTTCTACTAATCTATCTTGGTTATCTTGAATTGTATGCATATCTTCAATATGTTGAGTTATATCTTTTAATAATATTAGTGTTCCTAAATACATATCTTCAGAATATATACTACAAATTTCTACATTGAAGTATTTGTTTATTGGTTTTAATTCTTTCTCAATTCTAACTGTATGTCTAGTTTTCTTTGCCTGATTAATAAGTTCTAATAATTTTTTTGTGTCTATATTTAATTTTAATTTATTTGTTAAATTTAATAAACTTGATTTACGTATTTCTTTTTCAGAGGTGTTAAAAGTAGTTGTTAAAGTATGATTAAAATCTGTTATATTATTATTTTCATCTAAAACTATATAACTATCAGAAATTCTATCTACAACCTTTTGTAGAGCTATAGGTGCAACACTTAAAAAATTAAATTTAAATATTGCAATAGCGTAAAATAACATAGCAATAGAAAAACTAATTGGTGTGGCAAAAATTGATAAATTAAGTATTCCTAAAGTTCCAATAATATTTATTATTAAACATATTGCTGTACCAGTACATATTAATAGTGATTGTTTAGAAAATAAACCAGAATTTTTAATTGAATTTTTTAATAACATAATTATACTAATTATGAGTAGACCGTATGTATATATTGTATGTATATTAAAATAATTTCCGTATTTCATTTCGCCAAGATTACTAGAATATTCTTTGTAAAATAAGTGATGATAGTTGTTAGTCCATACCATAATAATAGAAATTACAGGTATTATAAAAACTAAAATATATTTTAATTTAAATTTTAATTTTGTGTTGTTAAATGCAAGAGCAGTAAAGAAAATACTAACAGGTAAAAAACATGTTCCAATGTATATATAGCTTTCAAATGGTACTGGATTAATATTAAAATATGTATTGCAAATAGATTGAATAAGAACACCTGTACTAACAATTAATACACATACTAGTGCAGTTGCAAATATTTTTTGCAACTGCACTAAAGGTTTCTTTTTTAATACATAATATAACATAAACAAAATTGTTAATGTTGATAAAGATAATAAAATTTGAGATATGGTTAAAGATTTCATAATTATATCCTTTCTTTATTTTATAAAACCAATTTTTTTAAAATAATTCATATATTTTATTATATATGTTTCATCAATATTTTTCCATAAAAAACCTATATTTTTTAAATATAATTCTGATAATTGATATTCAACTCTAACATTAGTAGTATAAATTAAATTTTTATCAGAATCAAGATCATGTATAATTCCAGATAATATATCATTTTTAGAATCATTAATTATAATATTTGAAATGATATTGCTCATTTCTTTATCTGAAGCTGGAATTAACTTGTAATTTAATTTTTTCAAAGTACTTAAAAGCAATGAGATAGCTAATAAATTTGGATTATATATATGTAAAACATTGCAATTACTATTATGTTGTAATATTTTTATTATAGCTTCACTACACAAATCAACAGGGCCAAGTTCTAAAGCATGATATTTTAAGTATTCTGGATAGTATCTAAGTTCAATAAAAGATTTTAGCCTTTTTGCAAATGCATTTTCATTTGCATTTTGCTGAAAACAACCATCTGAATATCTATTGGTTATGTTTCCCATTCTTAATATTTGAGCATCAAGCCCATCGAAAATTGCATTTAAAACAATCATTTCTGCTTTATATTTTGTTATTGTATAAACGCCTGATATTTTTTGGTCGATATATAAAGAAGATTCTCTAAATACTTTCTTTTTGTTTATGTTTTCAGCATTTTCTATTATTGCTTCATCTTTTTCACCATTTCCAGAAACACTTATTGTAGAAATATGCAATAATCGTTTGTTTAGTTTTTTACAGAAATCTACAATATTTTGAGTTCCTTTTACATTTATATCATTAAATAATTGACTTTGACCATAATGTTTTACAAGTGCTCCAGAATTTATTACGGTTGTAATATTATTTTTTAATAGTTGTAAATCTTTATCTGATAAAGATAAATTTTCATATATAATATCACCTTGTATAACATGGATTCTATTTTTATTTTTTATCCAAAAGTCTTTTCCAAAATAAAAATCTAATTTTTCCTTTAATCTGACTTCTGGATTTAGATTATCTTTAGGCCTAATTAGACAATATATTTCTCCATTAGTATTTCTTAAAAATGATTCTAGTATATGTATTCCTAAAAATCCAGTAGAACCTATTAATAAAATACTTTTAACATCAAATTTTTTTATTGTTGAAATACAATCAAGGGTATTTCTACTTAAAACAGTATTAATTTTAGAATAATCATATTTATAAATATCAGATGATTTATCTCTTCTGAATTTTGCTGATAATTCCTTTATAGTTGGATGATTAAATATATCTGCATATTCAAAGTTAAAGTCATATTTTAATGCTTCAATTTGCATTTTTATTGCAGATATTGAATCTCCTCCAATATCAAAGAAATTATCATCAACAGAGATATTTTCAATGTGCAAAATGTTTTTCCATATTTGAAGCAATTTTGCTTCTTTGTCTGTAAATTGATTAGGGTCTACTTCTTTGAAGCTTTTATTTAAAGATGGAACTGGCAAAGCTTTTCTATCAATTTTTCTATTTATTGTATAAGGCATTTCATCTAAATGAATTATATAGCTTGGTACCATATAAGGTGGTAGATATTTTTTTATATAAGATTTAACTTCTGACTCTTTAACTTCTTTTGAACCATCTGTAACATAATATCCACACAAAAACTCTCTACTTTCAATATTGAATTTATTAACAATTGCGGCTGAAACACCCGGCATTTGTTCAATTTTATTTTCGATTTCTCCAAGTTCAATTCTTAAACCACGTAATTTTATTTGGTTATCAACTCTACCAAGACATTGTATCTTTCCATCAAAGGTCCATCTACCAATATCACCAGAACGATACATTCTTCCAGAACCAAATTTGTTTGGCAAGAATCTTTGATTTGTAAGTTCTGGGTTGCCTAAATATCCAATACCTACTTGAATACCAGAAATATATATTTCTCCTACAACGCCTATAGGTACAGGTTGCATATTTTTATCTAAAATGTGCATTTGTGTATTCATTGTTGGAGGACCGGTAGTAATTTCTGTTTCTCCGTTTAAATTTTGTACATTAGATAATATAGTTATTTCACTTGGGCCATATATGTTAAATACTGTAATATCATCAGCTAAAGCTTTTAGGTCTTTTACAAATTTTTCTGGTAAAGGTTCGCCACCGAAAACCATATTTTTTACAAGTTTTAAAGAACTATCTGGTTCCCTGTTATCATATAAAATTTTCATAAGACTTGGTGTTACTGTCATTACATCTACATTGTGGTGTTTTATTAGGGTATCTAATAATTTTGGATTTCTGTGTTCTGCATTATTTGCCATTACTATACTTAATCCATGTGTTAATGAAACAATTATTTCGTATACAAATATATCAAAAGGTGTAGATGTAACAGAAAGTAAAGTGTGGTGCTTTCCATCTCTTAAATAATCAAGAGCTCTGGTCATTGCTTTTGCCATGTTTGTAAAGCCTACTTGATTTAGCATAACTCCTTTTGGTAGTCCTGTTGAACCTGAAGTATATATAATATAAGACAAATCTTCCATATTTTTATGTACCTTTGGATTTTCTTTATTAGTTTCATAAATAGGATTATTTTCTAAATCAATTTCTACACAATCAGGGATTTCTTTAACTATTTCTTTTAGTTCTTTTTGTGTAAGAACATATTGTGCTTTACAACTGCTTATATAATATTTTGTTCTGTCTAAAGGATATGTTGGGTCAATATTTAAAAATGCCCCACCAGCTTTCATAATAGCAAGCATAGATACAATAGTTTCAAAGGAACGGTTTGTCATTATTGCCACAATATCATTAGAATGAACACCATTTTTAATTAGATAGTTTGCTAAACTGTTAGCTTTTTCATTTAATTGTTTATAAGTTAATGTTTTATTTTCACAGATAACAGCAATTTTATCTGGATGATTATGTACTTGTTCTTCAATTAAGTCTGATACGGTATCATTGTTTATAGGCCCTTCTGTAGCGTTAAACTTTAATAATAGTGATTGTTCATTAGGGGTAATCATATTTAAAGTATCTATGTTTGGGTTACAATTTTTTGAAATATTTTCTAACAAATATATATAATGCTCTAATATGTTTTGAACAGTATTTTCTTTAAATAAATCAGTATTGTATTCTAAATTTAATGTGTGTGTATTAGGTATAATTTCCAAAGATAAATTAAACTTAGAAGTCTTAGTATTTGCATATAGCATTTTAGGTGATGAGCCATCTATTATTGGCAAATCGCTATTTTCATTTTGATATGTAAACATTACATCAAACAAATTCGTATTAGAGTTTATATTTAGTAGTTTTACTAAAGCATCATAAGGGTATGGTTGATTTTGCATTGCAAATAAAACATTTTCTTTTACAGTTTTTAATAATTCTTCAAATTTAGTATTAGAATTAATTTGTAGTTGCAATGGAATATTATTTACAAACATACCTATAATATTTTCTAATTCTTTTGAAAATCTACCAGAAATAGGACTTCCAATAATAATATTATTTTGACCAGTATATCTATATAAAAGTACATAAAAAACAGTTAAACAAAATACGTATGGTGTAACATTGTATTTTTTTGAAAGTGCTTCTATTTTTTCAAAGGTTTCATTAGAAATTGTTGTATGTAATGTATTTCCATTAAAAGTTTTTTGTTGTGAAACAGGAAAATCATAAGGTAAATTAATAACAGGAATTTCAACATTATTAAATTTTTCTTTCCAATTATTCTCTAATATTTTGAATTCGCTTGAAGAATTATAGTTATTTTCCCAAATACTAAAATCTTTATAATCAATTTCAAAATTGCCAGTAGATTCATTATTGTACATTTTACAAAATTCATTTATTAGAAGTTGCAAAGATGTTCCATCTAAGATAATGTGGTGCGAATCTATTAATAGAAGAGTTTGCTCATTATTAATATAATATAATTTAACTCTAAGTAATGGAGCAACTTCTAAATCAAAGGCTTTTGGAAAATTATTTATAATATTTTGTACTTCTTCATTAGTAGTATTTACCACATCAATATTTATAGAAGCGGTATCTAAAATGTATTGTTTTGGTGTTCCGTTTATAATTTGAAAGCAAGTTCTAAAACTACTATGCTTTGCAATTAAAGAGTTAAAGATTTCTTCTGTTTTTGATTTGTCAAGAATTGTGTTGAATAACAAACCTCCACATATATTGTAAACAAGATTATTATTAGATGCTTTTGAGGCATAATATATCCTTTTTTGAGCAGAAGATAGTTCATAATATTCACTTCTATTTTCTGTATGTTTAATACTATATTTTCTTGAAACATTGCTATCCAAAAATTTAGCTAATTTTTCTATATTTAATAATTTATACAATTGAGAAGGTGCAATTTCTATATTAAACTCTTCTATTATTTTTGAAGAAATTTGTATTATATTTAAAGAATCTAGCCCAATTGTAAAGAAATCTGTGGTTATACCAAAATTTGTATTTTGAGCCAATTCTGATACAATGTCAAATAGTTTCTTTTCAGTTTCTGTTTGTGGTTTTTGATAACTATTATTTTCAAAATTAAGTTCAATATTTTGTAATTTTATTTTATCTATTTTTCCATTAGGTGTTGTTGGAAAACTATCTAAAAATACAAATTCATTAGGTATCATATATAAAGGTAGTTTGTTCATTAAAAAATTCTTTAGGTCTAACATATTTGTTTTTTTATTAGAAGAAACAAATGCAATTAATTTATCATGATTGTTAATTTTTCTAACAATTACTGCTACTTTAGTTGAATTTGTTTTATCAAAATTTTCTATGCTTTCTTCAATTTCCCCAAGTTCAATACGTAAACCTCTAAGTTTTATTTGATGGTCCATTCTTCCTTTACATTCAATTGTTCCATTGTCGTTCCATTTTCCTAAATCACCAACACTATACATAATTGTTCCTGGGTTAAATTTATTATCTATAAATTTTTCATTTGTTAACAAATCATTATATAAATAGCCTTTTCCAACTCCATCACCGGCAATATATATTTCACCTACACAGTTTTTTGGCAACAAATTTAAATTTTTGTCTAATATATATATTTGTGTATTAGCTAAAGGTTTTCCTATTGTAATATTTTCTAAGTTTGTAACATTTGTAATTGTTGAAAATATAGTCGTTTCAGATGGTCCGTATCCATTATAAATAGTTACATTTGGAGATATTTGTTTTATTTTATTTACTAATGATAAAGGTAATTGTTCTCCAGCTAATATTACATATTTTAAATTAGAAAAATTGTTTTTATTAGTTAATGAATCAATATGAAAATTCATAGTAGAAGGAGTTGTTTGAATTATTTCTATATTATTTTCCACTATTAATTTCTCTAATTTTTTAGTAACTTTTTGTTCTATATTGTTTGTTATAAAAACTTTTAGACCTCTTGTTAAAGAAATTATACTTTCAAATGCAAATATATCAAATGATATTGTAGTTACAGAAACAATTGAATGTTGAAAATCATCTTGTAAATATTTAACTTTATTTAAAACACCACAATATAAATTTGTAAAGCTTTGTTGAGTTAGCATAACTCCTTTAGGCTTTCCTGTAGAACCAGATGTATATATTACATAAGATAAATCATCTGAATTAGATATATTTTCGAGATTTTCTACATTACCAGAATATAATGCTTCATTATCTAAATCAATAAATATTTTATTTGAATCCAAATTTTTATTTATAGATTTTTGAGTTAGAATTAAGCTAGCTTTACTATCTTCTAACATATACGCAATTCTATCATCCGGATAATCTGGGTCAACTGGAATATATGCACCTCCAGACTTTAAAACTGCAAGAATTGCGATTATCATTTCAAAAGAACGATTAACAAGTATAGCAATTATTTGATTATTAGTAATACCAGTTTTTCTTAGGTAATGTGCAAGTTGATTTGCTTTTTCATTTAATTCTTTATATGTTAATGTTTTACCTTCAAAAACTAAAGCTATATTATTAGGTGTTTTCTCAGCTTGTGTTTCAAATAATTCAGCAATAGTTTTGGTTTTATCATAATTTAATTTTGTATTATTAAAGGTATATAATAATTCTTCTTTTTCTTTTTCAGTTACAATTTCAATGTTATTTAGCTCAATTTCATTATTTTCAATAATTTGATTTATGATATATAAAATACGATTATGAATATCTATAATTTCATTTTCTGTGAATTTTTGTGTTTTAAAATCATAATCTATATTTAAGCTACCTATATTATTTAAATCTTCAATATGAATTTGTAATTCATCTGCACAATTGCCATTGAAAGTCCATTCTGTTGAATAGTCTGAACCAATAGTATCAGCCTTTGTAATTTGATAAGATAATAAAATATTATATAAATTAGGTGTATTAGAATTTTCTTTTCTTAAATCTTGTAAAATGTTTTCATAAGGATAACGTTGATGCCTAAGCATACTAAGACTATTTGACGCAATACTGCTAACCAAATCTGTAAATGTTTTTGAATTTTCAATATTAACACGCAAAGGTTGTGTACTAATAAACATACCTATAGTGCTTTTTTCTGAGAAATTAATTCTATTTAATATTGGAGTTCCAATAACAAAATCTGTTAAATTACAAACTCTTCCAATATATAATGCATAAATTGACATAAAAAAATTATATGCTGAAATTTTATTTTTTTTGCAATAATCATTTATTTTAGAATTTAATTTTTTATCAATAACAAAAGTTTTTCTTTCAGCAATACAAGAAACCTCTTCATAATTCTTAATCTTTGAAGGAATACTTGCAACTTCTGGAATACTAGCAAATACATTATTCCAATATTCTTTATCTTTCTTAAATTTTTCACTTTTCAAGTAATTATTCTCCGCAACACAAAAATCTATATAAGAAGAAGTTATAGGCTCTTCTGTAGATAATCCAGAAAGATAATTATAAGCTTTTATAATTTCCTTGCAAATTAAACCAAGACTCCAAGAATCAGCCAAAATATGGTGAATATTTAATACAAATCCACCTTTTCCATCTGGAAGTCTATAAATTTTAAATTTGTAAAGATTATTTTTATCAATATCAAAAATACTATTTATAAGTGAATTTTGAATTGATAAAATTTCGCTTTCATTAGCAATGTCAACAATTTTCACATCAACAAATTTATAATTTGATATGCATTGTTTAACCATTCCATTGGTTGTAATTAGTTTAATTCTAAAGCAATCATTATTTTTAATAACTAAATTAATAGCTTTAACTAAAATATCAAAATTAATTTTAAAATTTAATTTTGCAGTTCCACAAATATTGTTAACAGAAGTGCCTTTATAATATTGTTCTGTAAGCCAAATAGACTTTTGTGGGTTTGTTAATTCATATAAATTTTCCATAAAACATCCTTCTTTTTTTGTAAGTATAATTATGGAAAAATTATATATTAAAAACATATAAAAATCAAACAATTTCGACATTTTTTATAAATAAAATTTAAAGGTATTTTTTTGTAAAAAATGTAAATAATACTTAAAGAAAAATTCTAGGAGGGTACATATGAAAAATACTGGAAAATTAGCTAAAACTAAAAAAATATTTTTAAGGTTAATAATAATAACTTTTTTAGTTTTAATTTTCTGGTGGTTATATGGAATATATGCAAAGATAGAAGTTTCAGATAATATTCAAGAAAATTCAAAATATACAGCAGAAAAAACAGACCTAACAGTAAAAGAAGCGGAGGAAAAGAGTAAAACAATATCAGATACAATAGAAGAGGCAAATAGGGCAGTGGTTGGAATTTCAAAAATAAAAAATATGGGTACAAGTATATTTACAAATGGTAGTAGTTCAAATTTAGGAATTGGAACAGGCTTTATAGTTTCAAAAGATGGGTATATTGTAACAAATGAACATGTTGCAGGAGAAAAATTTAGTAATTGCTATGTAACATTAGAAAACGGAAAGTCATTTACAGGAAATGTAGTATGGTCAGATAGTAATTTAGATATAAGCATAGTAAAAATAAATATGAAAAATTTAGATTATATTTCATTAGGAGATAGTAATGAAAGTAGAATAGGAGAAACAGTATATGCAATAGGAAATCCAGTAGGATATGAATTTCAAAGAACAGTTACAAGTGGAATAATAAGTGCGGTAGACAGAACAGTTAAATTTACGGAAAATGACCAAGAAATATATATGGCAGATTTAATTCAAACAGATGCAACAATAAATCCTGGAAATAGTGGAGGACCACTAATAAAACCAGATGGAACAGTTATAGCTGTAAATTCAGTAAAAATAACCAGTGCAGAAGGAATAGGTTTTGCAGTACCAATAAACGTTATAAAACCAGTGGTTCAAAAATTCATAGAAACAGGAAACTTTGAAGAAGCAACAATAGGAGTATTTGCATACGACAAAAATGTAATACCATATTTGAATAACGGAATAAAATTCGAAAATGGAATATATGTAGAAGAAGTAACAAAAAACAGTAGTGCAGAAAATTCAGGGATAAAAAAAGGAGATATAATAACAAAAATAGATGGAAAAGAAATAAACAAAATGAACGAATTAAAAGAATATATATATACAAAAAATCCAGGAGACGAAATAAACTTGACAATATTGCGAAACAAAAATACAATAGAAACAAAAGTTACTTTAACAAAAAAATAAAAACAACTCACATCTGAAAACTTTAGTAAGTTAGGTGTGATTTTTTATATATATTTGTTAAAGCAATTATGTAATAAAATATGTAGGAGAAAGTTTGAATATGGAAATTTACAATTTAAAAGAAAAGATGAAATATTTAGATGAAGTTGCAAGGCTAGAATATGAAGAATGGGCTGATAATAAAGAAGAAAATAAAAAAGAAAGAATTGAAAGAAAAAAGAAAAAGATTTGTAGTATGTTTAAAGATAAATCGTTTTGTAAATTAATTTTAATAGAAAAAAATGAATTAATAGGATTTATATCAATTTTTCCAAGAGATTGTGAAGAAGAAAAAGAATTAACACCTTGGTATGCAACAATGTATGTAAAAAAAGAATACAGAAAACATGGATATTCACGAATATTAAACAATGCAATATTAAAAGAAGCAAAAAATAGATGCTTTTCAACTATATATTTAAAAACAGATTTAAAAAATTATTATGATAAGTTTGGTGCAATATTTATAAAAGAATTAAAAACAGGTGAATTGCTATATAAATTTGAGAATTTTTAATGAAATATTAATTATAGTAGGTAACTTAAATTAAGCAATTTTATATAATTTGCCAAAAACAAAAATATAATATAAAATAGAGCAAAATAAAAAAAGGGGGAAAACATATGCAAATTGCTGTAATACTTTCATTAATATTAAGTGTGTGGCATTCAATATTATTTTTTAGGCAAAGTGTAGGTATATCTGTAATTTTATTTGCTATACCAACAATATTTGCTACAATGTATGTTTTAGAAAAGTTAGGAAAAATAAAAAATAAAAAAGCATATATTCTTACAGTACCAATACTTATATTAAGCAGTACATATCTATTTTTTAACAATACATATTTTAACATATTAAATATATTTGTAATTCTAGCTTTATTTGCTTCAATGATAACATGGGCTATAAGTGATAAATTAAAATTGGCGCATTTCTTTGAAAAGATATTTAATATTATAGTTGGACCAATAGAATTTTTAGGAAAGGGAATTTCTATAATAAGAGATACACTATTTACAACAAGTAAAGATAAGCCTAAAGTAGCAATGTTTAAAAGAATTCTAAAAGCTATAATAATTGCAATACCAATATTAATAGTAATTTTATTTTTATTAATTTCAGCGGATGATGAGTTTGCAAAATTGTTTAGTGGTTTAGCAGATTATATTATAAAAATATTTACAAATTGGGAAATTCTATATTTTATATTAAGAATTGCAATAATAATAATTTTATTTATCTATTTCGTAAGCTTTATATATAATTTAACAAATAAAAAAAGCTCATATAATGTAATAGAAAAAGTTTCAAAAACTAAAAAAATAAAAATTGATATATTTACAGTAAACACTATACTCACAGTTTTAAATATTGTTTATTTAATATTTACAACAGTTCAACTAATACATATAGGTGATAATGTTTCAATTGAAAAGTTATCTACAACAGCAAGACAAGGATTCTTTCAACTTATGGTAGTTTCAATTATTAACTTTATTTTAGTAATTATTACAACTATAAATAGCAGTGAAGAGGGAAAAACAGCGAAAAATTATAAAAAAATTATGAACATCATAATGATAATTTTTACAGTTGTTATATTAGCAGTGTCTGTTCAAAAAATGATGTTATATGTTAATAGATATGGATTTACATATTTAAGAATTTTCGTATTATTTACATTGGCAACAGAAGCACTATTAATAATTCCAACTATAATGTATATAGTAAAAGAAAAAATGAATTTATTTTATTCATATCTTGCAATAATTATAATAATGTACACTTTACTAAACGTTGTGAATATAGATAAATTTATAGCAAAACAAAATATAGATTTATATTTTAAAACAGGTAAAATAGATTTGGATTATTTAAAAGACTTGAAAAGTGCAGATGCTAAAATAGAAATAAAAAGAATTCTAAATAATGAAAAAAATACCGAAAATCTAAATGTAGATGTAAACAACTATCTATATAAAGTTGAAAATGATATAAAAAGAGATGTAGAGAAAAATAAATTTACATGGCAATCTTTTAACTTTGCAAGAAACAGAATGAGAAAAGAAATAGAAGGCTTAAATTTAGAACATCAAAGTTATAATTATAAGAAAAATAAATATAACTTTGATGATAATTATTCATATGATATAGATGAAGATTTTAATATATAAAAATAAATGAAGGTGGAAATTAATCCACCTTCATTTATTTTGTTTTAATTTCTATTTTTGTATCTGCATCTATGTTATTTACTAATGTACTCATATCAATTCTATTTATAGCAACACAACCATGTGTTGCAGTGTTATTGCTACAATGAAGAAATATTGCACTACCTTTACATGGAACATTATTAGGATTAGATTTTATTTCTAATAAATATTCATATTGAATAGGAAAATCTATTAAATGTTCGCTTGAATTCCAATCTTTTTGTATTTTAGTTATATCAACTAATTGGTTGTAATACTTAGAATTACAATCATCTACCCAATACATATTAGAATTTATTTGAATATAGTTGTAATTAGAATTAAAAATTTTTTTATGTGTTCCAAGTAATAGTCCAATAGAAAACTCACCTATAGGAGTGCAATTATCGCCTTCGTGTTTATCTGTAGTTACTCCATTTTTTCCAATAAATGCAGAAGTTTCAATTCCACATTTAGGAAATTTTAAAATTACATTATTTGAACTAATTAAAGTAGTAATTTTATTATTTAGCATAATAAGCCTCCTTAAATAATTTTTCTATCTAAAAATTTTAAAATTAACAAATAAAATACAATAAACATACAGATGAGAATAATTAAATTAACAATATGTAAGTCAAAAAATTCTTTAAAAATAAATATTAATAAAATGCTACAAATTAAGCTAAAAGCAGGTTTTATAATATTGGTAATATCAAATTTAAAGTGAGTTTCTTTTATTAATATTCTTAAGCTCAAAGTAAAGTTTAGAGTTTCACTAAATAAAATTACAAATAAATAACCTTTAATACCAACTACAGGAAGTAGAAAATAAATAAATCCTAAACAAGAAAGTAAATCTAAAATATTAATGCCCATAACTTTAACTTGCAAATCTAATCCTTTTAAAATACTATCTACAACTTTATCTAAATAAATTAAAATAATAGTAGGAGATAGAACAACTAAATACATAGAAAGTTCAGGCATGTTATAAATAATAGTACAAAGCTCTTTACTAAAACATAAAAATATTCCAAAAATGCAAGTAGAAAAATATAAAGTATATTTAATAATTTTAGTGATATTATAATTTATTTGAATCCTTTTATTTTGAACATTGTACTCTGAAAATTCTGGTATAAGCAAATTGCAAAAAGATAATATAAAAATACTAGGAAACATTATAATAGGCATTACCATACCGCTAACTTGGCCATACTGAGAAAGAGCAGTTCCACAAGATATACCAGACTTTTCTAATCTAAAGGGAATAAGTAATTGTTGTAAAGTAGAAAGCCCAGACCTAACATATGAAGTAAAAGCAATAGGCAAAGAAATGTGAAGCAATTTTCCTACAAATTTAGAATTGCTTTTAGGTGACATTTTATATTGTTTAGAATCTATTTTATATAAAATAAATATAAAAACAAAAGAAAATACCTCAGAAATGGTAGCTCCCAAAACCAAAGAAATGCAGGCATAATCAACCGTTGGAGGCATAAATAAATTTATTAAATAAGTAACTATAATTATTTGTATAATTTGTTCAAAAATTTCCGAAAAGGCAGTTTTAGAAACACGTCTTACGGCAGAAAAGTAGCCCTTTAAGGCTGCAGATAAGGCTAAAAAAGGAAGTGAAAAAGAAATAATATATAGCGGTGTAAAAGAAACCTTACCATGTAGCCAGTTTGTAGAAATAAAAGGTGTAAAAGTAAATAACAAAACTCCAGCTAGACCACCAAATAAAAGACTATAAGCTAAACAATATCTCATTGACTTTTTTATATTTCCAGAAAAACCTTTAGCAATTTCTTCAGAAATAATTCTCATGCAAGATAAATTAATACCAGAAAGAGCAAAAGTAATAAAAAAAGTATACACAGACATTAAAAGTTGAAACACACCAACAGATTCAGAGCCAATTTTATTGGAAATATAAACATTAAAAAATAAACCTATTGTTTGTAATAAAAAAGATGTAGCAGTTAAAACAATTCCATTTATTAAAAAAACTTTCAACTTCCTCAAAAAAATCACCTAAAAAAGTATATGAGGAAAAAATAATAAAAATTCAAATTATTATATTTCTAATGTAAAACGTTGTAGGGGTCGACGCCTCTGTCGACCCGTATATATTTTTTTTAAAATAAAAATTAAATTAAATTATATTTTTTTATTAAATCTTCAATAACTGTTCCTTCAATTTCTTTTAAGCCTTTTTTTAGAGCCATATTTGCAGTAAAAGGCAATTTTAAATCTGTAATTTTTTTACCATCCATCATTTTAGAGGTTGAATCTAGTAAAACACGAACATCGTAGCAAGAGCCGAAAACTTCTGGAACACCTCTATCAATATCCAATAATGTGTAAACAGCTTCCATAGCAGTTCTTACAGAATATTCTGTTGTAAATACTGTATCTCTAACTGTATCTGCAAATTGACCTAAAAATGCAAAGTTTTTACATCCATCAGGAACAACTTTTGGTCTATCACCAGCAGTTCTAGGCATAAAGAATGCAGTTATATATGGCATCATACAAGGAACACAGCTAGCAGAGTTAGTTGCTAATTCTTCTATTTTATTTTCTGGAACACCTAAATGATAAAGCCATTCTTCTGTTATTTCTTTACCTGTACATTCTCTCATTGGTTTCTTTATATAATTTCCTGGAACATTAGTAAATAATCCATAAACCCATACAACAAGTTGGTCTTTTGGTTGATTTTTAAAGTGGGGTTGTCTATTTATAGTCCAACTTAACATCCAATTTGAATCCTTTACAGAAACTATGCCTCCAGTTACAACTCTACCACTGAAAGGATCTCTTTTACAAATTTTTTGTATATATGGTGGAATTTTATCATCTAAAGTTGTTACAGTTGCAGACTCCCAATTTGTTTTAGAAATATCTGTGCAGAATTTATCTGGATGTCCAAATTCCTCATTTTGTATAGCAATTTTTCTCCACAATTCCCAACAAGCACCTTCTCCATTTTGAATAGTTAAATCTGGTGCAGTGTTTTGGTCTCCAAGCATTGCTTTTTCTGTACAACTTCCATTTGTTACAAAAACTAAATCATTTACTGTTAGTGGAATAGTTTCCTCATTTCCATTATGAATGCAAACAATTTCCTTAGCAATTTTTTTCTTTCCATCAATATCAAATAATACATTAGTTACTTTTGTATCATATTGAATTTGAACTCCATGACTTTCCAAATATTTTACCATTGGCAAAATTAAAGATTCATATTGGTTATATTTTGTGAATTTAAGAGCAGAAAAATCAGGTAATCCACCAATATGATGAATAAATCTTTGAATATATAGTTTCATTTCTAGAGCACTATGCCAAGTTTCAAAAGCAAACATAGTTCTCCAATATAACCAAAAGTTTGAAGCAAAGAATTCTTCTGTAAATACATCGTTAATTGTTTTATCATATAAATCTTCATCTTTAGTCATAAATAATTTTATAATTTCCATAGATGCTTTTTCAGATAAACCAAATTTACCATCTGTGTGAGCATCTTCACCTCTATTAACAGTT
The DNA here is from genome assembly GCA_902461935.1 of uncultured Clostridium sp. Lineage (GTDB taxonomy): Bacteria > Bacillota > Clostridia > TANB77 > CAG-508 > Merdicola. The sequence goes on from CABPZP010000017.1 coordinate 31,706, forward strand.
GCTCTCATTAATGAATAATTTGGATCTTTTTTATTAAGCCAATAATATTCATCTAAAACAGAAGCACCTTCTGTTTCTAAAGATGGAATTGAACGGAATAAATCCCATAAACATTCAAAGTGATTTTCCATTTCTCTTCCACCACGAATAATAAATCCTTTATTAGAATCTTTTATTCCATCACAGGCTCCACCAGATATTTTAGATTCTTCTAAAATATGAATATTTTCACCTTTCATTTGACCATCACGAACTAAAAAACAAGCAGCAGCAAGAGATGCAAGACCAGCACCAACTAAGTATGCAGACTTATTATCAACTCCTTCTGGTTTTTTTGGATGAGCAAAAGCTTCATAATTTCCATTACTATAATACATATAAATTCCTCCTTTGTATAAGTTATTATAAAAATAATATTAAAAAATATACAATAAACAAATAAAAGCAAATGTATAAAATTTATACACTTGCCTTTATTTGTCTAAATTTTGAAAATTATAAAAAGCATTATCAAAACTTCCATCAATCATTACAGATAATTTATTAATAATAACTTTAGGTTTTTGTTTCATTCCAGACTCAATCCAATCTTGCAATAACCCTACAAAACCATATTTATAAAAATTAGCAATAAACATTTTATCTTCATTACTAATATTAATATTCTTAGATTTTTCTTCAATTACATCCATAATTAAAATATTAGTTTGAGCATAAATAAAATTTAATAGCAAATCTTTACTTATTGAATAATATGTATTTTTTACAAAATCCTTATTTTTAAGCACATATTCAAAGATATACATCAATCCCTGCTGCCAAGTTTCATAAGTAGCTTTTTCTTCTATCTCAAGTATAACTTCATTTTTATAAATCCACTCTAATAAATCATAAATATCTTTAAAATGATAATAAAAAGTTTGCCTATTAACACCACAATTTTCGGTAATATCTTTTATAGTAATTTTATTAAATTTATATTTAGAGAGTAAATCTTTTAAGGAGCTAGCTAAAGCTTTTTTAGTAATATCTGACATATAAAATCCCTTTCTAATTGAAAAATTGCCTTTATTATACCACTACTAAAAATAGAATACAAAGATTAATTTAATAAATTGTATAAAGTAGTTTTATTAATTTTATCAAATATTGCATACAAAATTGACATAAAACTACAAAAAGTGTATAATATATTACGTAATTAAAGTAATAAAAACATCTTATAGGAGGTAGCAACATGAAAAACTTTATAAAACTAAAAGATGGAATTATTAAAGCAACATATATTTATGTTGACTGTGACGGAAACTTGGCAGATACACTCTTTGCTGAAGAAAAAGTAAGAGTTAGTTTTGGCAGAGAATGGATGAAAGAAAGTTATAAAATAGTCTTTTGCAAAGTAAGAAAGAAAGATGCAAATAACTTTGAAAGAGCATTAAAGAAGTTAGAAAACAAAATGCTCTTAATTGGACATAAAGATTATATACCTAAGTGTAAGGAAATATTTAAACTATTAGGAATGTAATCTTTTGTCTAAAAAGGAAGGTGAGTGATAAATATCATTCACCTTTCTTTGCTTATATAATATAAAGAAATACTTGGAGAAAATCCAAGTATTTTTTAAATGTCTCTATTTAAGGTTGGACTTCCTATAAATATATGGTCGAGGTGACAGGGATCGAACCTGCGACCTCATGGTCCCAAACCACGCGCGC
>CABPZP010000018.1:0-32439 GCA_902461935.1 uncultured Clostridium sp.
AAAGAATTTTGAAGAATGCCGGAAAGGTCCCCACTTGCCTCGCGAAATTTGATCTTAATTATTATTTTGTCATTGAATAATAATTGTCAGACGTTGACTTTCTTGTATAAAATAATCAATAAAAATAAAAAGGAGGAATTATAAAATGGCAAGAAGAGGAGGATTTCAAGGAGGAAATTTTGGAGGAATGAATATTAATAATTTAATGAAAGAGGCTAAGAAAATGCAAGCAGACTTAGAAAAATCTCAAGCAGAAATAACAGCAAAGGATTTTGATGCAACAGCTGGTGGAGGTGCAGTTTCTGTAAAAGTTTCTGGAGCTAAAGTAATTAAAGAAATAAAAATAAAAAAAGAAGTTGTTGACCCAGAGGATGTAGAAATGCTAGAAGATTTAATTTTAACATGTGTTAACGAAGCTTTAAGAAAAGTTGATAGTGCTACAAACCAAGCAATGGGACAATTTAATATACCAGGATTAATGTAATTTAGGAGAAAAAAATGTCAATTTATTCACCATCAATAGAAAAATTAATAGAAGCATTTGAAAGATTACCTAGCATAGGACATAAAACTGCTGCTAGACTTGCTTTTCATATGCTTAATAGTTCAGAAGAAGAAATAAATAACTTTGTAAATGCAATAACAAATGCTAAGAAAAATTTAAAATATTGTTCAAAATGTTTTAACATTTCAGATACAGATCCATGTATAATTTGCTCAAATCCAAAAAGAGATGAAAGTATTATATGTGTTGTAGAAGATGTAAGAGATATTATAGCAATGGAAAGAACACACGAATTTAATGGAGTTTACCATGTATTACATGGTTCTATATCTCCAATGAATGGAGTAGGACCAGATGATATAAAGGTAAAAGAATTATTGGCAAGACTTACAGATGGAAAAGTAAAAGAAATAATTCTTGCAACAAACCCTAGAGTAGAGGGAGAGGCAACAGCTATGTATTTATCTAAACTAATAAAACCTTTAGGAATAAAAGTAACAAGAATTGCAAGAGGAATACCTGTTGGAGGAGACTTAGAATATACAGACGAAATAACACTTATGCAAGCCTTAGAAGGAAGAAGAGAATTATAATTTATAAACAAGAAGAATCATCATTTTCTAAAGCAATAATTGCAAGGTTATCTCCTAATGCTGTAAAAAAAGCTGCAAGAGTGCCAATTTCCTGAGGTGTTTTACCCTGACTTATAGCAATAGAAAGAGAACTAGCAAGTGCTATTAATTCACAATTAGAAAAATTCATATACAACACCAGTATATAGTATTAAAATTTATAAAAATGTGTGTATTAACTGAGGTATGAAATGAGAAATATTAAATTAACAATAATGTATGATGGAAAAGATTTTAATGGTTGGCAAAAACAACCTAATAAACTAAATATTCAAGGAACAATAGAAAAGGTTCTTTCTGAAATGACAGGAGAAGAAATTGAACTTAATGCTTCTGGTAGAACGGATGCAGGTGTACATAGTTTTGGACAAGTTGCTAATTTTAAAACAAATAGTAAAATTCCAATAGAAAAGTTTCCAATTGCTATTAATTCAAAAATAAAAAAATCTATTGTAATTACAAATGCGGAGGAAGTAGAAGAAAGATTTCATAGTAGATATAATTGTAAGAGGAAAACATATAGATATGTAATAGACAATTCAGAATTTCCAACACCTATCTATAGATATTTAGAATATCATATACCAAATAAATTAAATATAGAAGCAATGAAAAATGCAGCGAAATATTTTGAAGGAGAACACGATTTTAAAGCTTTTAAATCTAGTGGTACAAGCAGTAAAAGTAGTGTAAGAACAATTTATAAAGCAGAAGTTAAAAAAGCAGAAAATAACAGAATTTATATAGAATTAACAGGAAATGGCTTTTTATATAATATGGTTAGAATAATATCTGGAACATTAGTTGAAGTGGGTCTAGGAAAAATAAAACCAGAAGAAATTAAAAATATAATAGAAAGTAAGGATAGACAAAAGGCAGGTAAAACATTACCAGCTCATGGTTTATATTTAATGAATGTAAATTATAAAAATTAATAATTCACAATAAAAATAGATTATTCATAAAATATAGTAAAAACTCTGAAAGGAGGATATATTTATGAATAATTTATTAATATTTTTAGCAATTCCATTTTTAGTTATCGTAGTTGCTATTGCACTTCAAAAATTACTTAAAAATCCGTTACTTATATCATTAATAGTATTTGCAGTATTTTTAGTTGTAGCATTTGCTATAGGAAATTTAAATTATATAGTTGCAGGAATTATATATGCAATAATTGCTTATTTAGCAGCAGTTATATCATGTATTATTTGTAAGATTTGTAGAAAATTTAATTGCAGTTGTTTTTATGGAGGCAGAAATAATACAGAAACAGAAGTACTTTCTGCAACATCTCCAATTGCAATAAGTAACTGTAATTGTGGAAATAATAGTGCATCTGCTAGTGCAAATGCTAATAATGGACTTATAACATTAAATGGAAATCAAGCGGTTGTAAGTAGTTGTAATTGCCAAACAAATAATCCATCTGCAAATGCATTAGCAGGAAATTCTTTTGTAAATAGCAGTTGTAATTGTGGATGTAACAATAACAGGCCTGCAACGCAAAGTGATATAAATAATGTACTAGATGCAATAAGTGATTTAAGTGATAGTATAAGTAATAACTGTAATTGCAATAATAATAGTAATTGTGGATGTAATTTTAGAAATAGATGTTATAGATAGAAGGAGAAAAAATGAGATTAGATAAATTTTTAAAAGTATCAAGAGTAATAAAAAGAAGAACTGTTGCAAACGAAATAGCAGACAAAGGAAGAGTTGCAGTTAACGGTAAAACTGTAAAACCAAGCTATGAGGTTAAAGTAGGGGATATAGTAGAAATACAATTTGGAGAAAAAATTTCAAAATTTGAAATAATAAATATACCGAAAGTACAAACAAAAGATATGCCAGAAATGATAAAATTATTGTAAAAAAATAAAGGCCAAAAGCCTTTATTTTTCACTTTCTACAACAGTTTTTGCAAGGTTGTAAATTAATTTTAATTGTTCTGGATTGCATTTTTCTAACAATTCTTGAAAATCTTTGTTTAAGTAATTTTTAGAATCCTCAGAAGTTCCAGAAAGTAAATATCCTTCGGATACATCTAAAATAGAACATAACTGTTGTAATCTTTTTAAATTAATATGAGAACTACCACGTTCTATTCTACTTAAAAATGCAACAGAAACATCTAATTTTTCTGCTATATTTTCTTGAGTAAGTTGTTTTTCTAATCTAGCTTTTTTAATTCTTTCTCCCATAATATTGTAATCAATTGCCATTTTATCACCTCTTAAAGTTTAGAAAATCAATGATTTTCCTAATTTTCTAAAATATAGCATTTGAGAGTATAAATTAACAGAAACTACATCATTTATATTTACCAATGAATTAGAAAAAATACATAAATTATAAAAATGTTAAAAAATTTTTTTGAGCATTGTGTTAAAAATAATAATAGAGTATAATGTAAGCATCCTTTTCAAAGGAAATCTTTGCGAAAGGAGGTTATACAAATGACATCATATGATTTGATTTGGCAGTTGATTGAATTAATTTTGAAAGATAAAGAAATGAAATCAAATGCTGATGACAAAAAGAAAGATTAGAAATAATCGACAAGAGTGTATCGCTAGCACTCTTGTTTTTTATATTATAGGAAATTCCTGTTTTTGATGTAGGGGTCGGCGTCCCCGACGACCCGGGTGGCGAAGCCACTTTTTTATATTATAAAATCTAATTTTAAATGTTGTAGGGGCGTCCTTAAGTCCGCCAGAAGGTAAAAATATAATATTTGTTAAATATTTTACATAAAAAAAGAACTAAGTGTTCGCTATCCACTTAGTTCGGTCATCAAATTAACATCATATAATTGACCTAAGTTAAATGTAGTATACTACTTTTTTTAGTATATGTCAAATTGTAAAAAAAATTCGTTGATATTAATTTTTTATTATTTATTGCTCAAAATTAGGTATATTTTTCTTGTAAATTATTGATGAATTTTGTTGCTAAAAAAAAGTGATTATGGTAATATAAAAAGTGGAAGGATTATTTACAAAGGAGGAATAAAAATTATGGATTTCAAAGCATGGGAAGGCTTTAATAAATCTGGAGAATGGACAAAAGAAATTGATGTTAGAGGATTTATAAGATATAACTATACTCCATATGAGGGAGATAGTAGCTTTTTAAAGGGAGCAACAGAGAAAACTAAGAAACTTTGGAACGAGGTTTTAGAATTATATAAAAAAGAAAGAGAAGCGGGTGGAGTTTTAGATGCAGATACAAAAACACCATCAGCAATAAATGCATATGATGCAGGATATATTAATAAAGAATTAGAAGATATAGTAGGTCTTCAAACAGATAAGCCATTAAAAAGAGCTATTATGCCAAATGGCGGAATACGAATTGTAGAAAAATCTTGTGAAGCTTATGGACTTAAAGTAGATGAACAAACAGAATATATTTATCATAATTTAAGAAAAACTCATAATGACGGGGTATTTAGTGTATATACACCAGATATTAGAGCTGCAAGAAGTTCACATTTAATAACTGGACTTCCAGATGGATATGGTCGTGGAAGAATTATAGGAGATTACAGAAGAGTTGCTTTATATGGTGTAGATGTTTTAATCGAAGAAAAACAAGAAGAATTAAATATATTAAATGTAGATGATTTTACAGAAGAAGTAATAAGAGAAAGAGAAGAAATTTCGGAACAAATAAAAGCTTTAAATGACTTAAAGAAAATGGCTGAAAAATATGGATTTGATATATCTGTTCCAGCAACAAATGCAAAAGAAGCAGTTCAATGGCTGTATTTTGGATATTTAGGTGCAATAAAAGACCAAAATGGTGCTGCTATGAGCTTAGGAAGAACATCAACATTTTTAGATATTTATTTTGAGAGAGATTTAAAAAATGGAAATCTAACAGAAGAAGAAGCACAAGAAATAATGGACCATTTTGTTATGAAGTTAAGACTTGTAAGGTTTTTAAGAGCACCAGAATATAATGAATTATTCAGTGGAGATCCAGTTTGGGTAACAGAAAGTATTGGTGGAATGTGTGTAGATGGAAGAACAATGGTTACAAAAAATTCATTTAGAATTTTACATACATTAGATAATTTAGGACCAGCGCCAGAGCCAAATCTAACAGTTTTATGGTCTAAAAATTTACCAGAAGGATTTAAAAAATTCTGTGCAGATATTTCAATAAGAACATCTTCAATACAATATGAAAATGATGATTTAATGAGATTAACATTAGGAGATGACTATGGAATTGCTTGTTGTGTTTCTGCAATGGAAATAGGAAAACAAATGCAATTTTTTGGTGCAAGAGCAAACCTAGCAAAAGCACTTTTATATACAATAAATGGTGGTAGAGACGAAAATTCTGGAAAACAAATAACACCAAAATTTGAGCCAATTACTTCAGAATATTTAGATTATAACGAAGTAGCTGAAAAATTTAGTACAATGATGGATTATGTTGCAAAAATATATATTAAAGCATTAAATGCTATTCATTATATGCATGATAAATATTCATACGAAGCCTTGGAAATGGCTTTACACGATAAAGATATAAAAAGAACAATGGCATGTGGAATTGCAGGTCTTTCAGTTGTTGTAGATTCCTTATCTGCTATAAAATATGCAAAAGTTAAAGTTATAAGAGATGAAACAGGTTTAGCAGTAGATTATAAAATAGAAGGTGACTTTCCTAAATATGGAAATGATGATGATAGAGTAGATGAAATTGCTATAGGTATTGTAAAAACATTTATGAAAAAGTTAGAAAGATACCAAACATATAGAAATTCAAAACATACATTATCTATATTAACAATAACATCAAATGTTGTTTATGGAAAAGCAACAGGAAATACACCAGATGGAAGAAGAGCTGGAGAACCATTTGGGCCAGGTGCAAATCCATTACATGGAAGAGATACAAATGGAGCAGTTGCAGTTATGAACACAATTGCAAAACTTCCTTATGAATATTCAGAAGATGGAATTTCTTATACATTTTCAATAACACCAGGAACATTAGGAAAAGAACAAGAAACAAAAGTTAATAATTTAGTTGGTTTATTAGATGGATATTTCATGCAAACAGGTCATCATATAAATGTAAATGTATTTGATAGAGCGTTATTAGAAGATGCAATGGAACATCCAGAAAAATACCCACAACTAACAATAAGGGTTTCAGGATATGCTGTAAACTTTATAAAATTAACAAGAGAACAACAATTAGATGTAATACACAGAACAATTCATGAAAGAATGTAATTTAAAATAGCTCCATTTTGCTTAAAAATTGCGAAATGGAGCAAATTTAATAAATATAGGTGGAAAGAATTATGCAAGATAAAAATATGGGATATATCCATTCCTTTGAAAGCTTGGGAGCTTTAGATGGACCAGGAATTAGATTTGTGATATTTATGCAAGGTTGTCATATGAAGTGTAAATATTGTCAAAATAGAGATACATGGCCTACAAACTGTGGAAAACAATATTCTACAGATGAAGTTATACACAAAATTTTAAAATATAAAAATTATTTTATTGCATCTAATGGAGGAGTTACTTTTAGTGGAGGAGAACCTTTATTACAACCAAAATTTTTAATAGATGTATGTACAAGGTTGAAACAAGAAAATATTAATGTTACAATAGATACATCCGGAAATTTAGAATTAACCGAAGATATAAAAAAAGTAATAAATTTAGCGGATTTATTCTTATTAGATATAAAATGTATAAATGAAGAAATTTGTAAAGATTTAATAGGATTTTCTAACAAAAAGGAATTAGCATTTGCTAAATATTTAAGTGGAAATAATAAAAAAATGTGGATAAGACAAGTGCTAGTACCAGGCTATACGGATAAAAAAGATGATTTAGAAAAATTAAAAGAATTTATAAAATCTTTAAAAACAGTAGAAAAAGTTGAAATATTGCCATATCACGATATGGGTAAACATAAATGGAAAGAATTAGGTTTAAAATATGAATTAGAAAATGTTAAAATACCAACTGAAGAAGATGTAGAAAATGCTAAAAAAATACTTGGAATATAAATGGAGGAATAAATGGAAGAAACTAAAGAATTAAATAAAAAAGTTGAAGATTTATTAAAAGTAACACATGAAGAGCTAATAGAAACATATAAAAGTTTTGATGTGAATAAAACTAACTTGCAAAATGCGTTTGAAACATATAGTACAATGATAAAAGAACATGAAAATAAGGCAAAAGAAGAAATAGAAAATATAGAAGAAACAGAAGAGAAAGAGGTAAAGAAAAAACATGGAAAACACAGTTAAAGACATATATTCAGAAGTATATGCAATATTAAATATGCTAGGAAAAGAATACATAGATAAACTACCAAAAGATATTTATAATATAATAAAAGAAGAAAAATCTTCGGAATATAATCCAGTATATGCTACAACAGTTGCATTAGATAGACAAGTTGTTAAGAAAGAATCAATTAGTATAATAGCATTCTTACATTTAAATTATTGGTGCGATGAAGAAGAAAAAATAAAATTAAGAGAATTATTTGATGAAAATGAATATAAGTATCAAGAAGAATTAAAACAACAAGAAGAGCAGGAAGTAGAGCAAGAAGATGAAGAGATACAAGATGATAATAATGAAATAGAAATTGGAAAAGAATTTTTATCAATGATTGTATATAAAGAAGAAAATTTTGTACAGAAAATTTTTAATAAAATAAGAAGATTATTTTCAAGAAAAAAAGAAATGTATGAATAAAATTATTTATAAAATAATAAAATAAGATTGACATGTTTTATAATAGTTGTTATACTATATTTAACTTTACCACTACTAAAAGTAGTCGGTCGTCAGAATATTTTGGAGAGTTCACAGCATCTCTCCTTTTTTATATTATAGGAAATTCCTGTTTTTGATGTAGGGGTCGGCGTCCCCGACGACCCGGGTGGCGAAGCCACTTTTTTATTTTGTGAAAAATTTAATAATATTTTCATCTATTAAATTTAGACTTTTTTCTGATAAACGAATATGTTTTAAAATGTCATCATCATAAATTCTTTGCTTACTAATAGTGGTTATTTGATTGATGAGTGCAATACTACCCTTCTTCATTTTAGAGATTTCATTTTTTATTTTTTGGGAATATTCAAAAATAGAATATAAATTTTTTTCTGATGGATTTAAATTGTTTTTTATATCGAATGAAAAATTTTCAAATTGTTTAGAATATAAGTTGTTTAATGCATTGTATATTTCGTTTCCTAAATCAATAGAAGTTTTAGGATATTTTTTATTTTTTTTGGAAGTCAAAGGAATAATGTTTAAAGTTCCATTTTTAGGATTATCAAATTTATTTAAAACAATACAATAATGAAGTCCTCCTAACTCATTACCAATATTGAATCCAAGATTTACTTTTATAATACTTCCACGTTTAAAAGTAATTAATTTAGTTGTATCAAAAACTTTTTCTTCATCATGATAATTGGAAAAGTCATTGATCCAATAAGCTAATAAATGACTTTTTTTAAATTCCATTGAATTTATATGTTTGAGAAATGAAAGGTTAAGTCTTTCTAAAGAATTATTTTTATGTATAATAGCATTTTCTTTTTGAAAATTAAAATCGTTCATTAAAAACCTCCAATTATAAAAATATACTTAATATAAATCCACTTAAAACTCCAATAATATAAAGTAAAGCTGTAATGAATATATTTTCCTTTAGGTTATTGTTAACCCTAAATAATACAAGTAATCCTAAACCTGCATTTACAAGTAATCCAGAAATCATTGTTGAAAGAGGAATTACTCCAGATAAGTTAAGTTGTGTTAAAATTACAGATGAAGCACAATTAGGAATTAGTCCTACAAAACTTGCAAGAATTGGCCCTAAAATTTTATTGCTATTAAAAATACTACTAATAGTATCTTCTCCTATAAAATGTATTAATAAATTTAGTATAAAAGATACAATTATTATAAATACAAATATATTTAAAGAATGTTTTATAGCAGACTTTACAACACCGTGTTCACAATCGCAATGGTCATGTTCACAAAGATGTTCAATTTCTTTTTCAATATTTTTTTCTTTATTATTAAATTTTGAAAATAAATCTATAATAAATCCACAAACCATACCAATTAATAATTTTATTAAAATTACTTTTCCAATAAGACTTATAGGTGCAGCTTCAGAAATTAAAATTGGAAGCATTTCATCAGAAGTTGATAAAAAAATAGCAATTAATGTACCTAAACTTATAACTCTTCCAGCATAAAAATTAGCAGCAGCAGCAGAAAAACCACATTGAGGAACTATTCCTAGCAAACTACCAATAGCTGGTCCAAATTTACCAGATTTTTTTATAACATTTTGAGCCTTACCACCAGTTTTGTGTTCTAAATATTCTAAAATTAAATAAGTAACAAACAAAAAAGGAAGTAATTTTATACTATCTATAAGTGTATCTAAAATTATATCCAACATAAATATTCTATCTCCTAAAATAAACTAAAACTTATTTTAGCACAGAATTATGTAATTTACAAGGAAAATTATTCAGAATGAATCACATAGATGGAGAAAATTAAATAATACATTATGATTAATAAAATTTAAATAAATCAAATTTAACGTTGTATGGGCAGACGCCTCTGTCTGCCCCATATGTTAGACATTATTATTTGTAACACAATAATTTTTTGTATATAACAATGGTTAAATTTCAAAATTTTCTTTAATTTCATCAATTTTATTTTTAACAGCATCATAACCATATTTATAGCAAGAATCTAGCTTACTTACATCTAATAAACTACATTTATCAGTATAAATATCTAAAATATAATCACTTTTTGAAAGAGAATTTTCTGAAATTTGTTTTCCCATAATATCAATGGTTTTCATTACATAGTCCATAATATTGCTATTTTCATCTATTTTATCACTATGAAAACTAATAGCAATTACTTTGTCTGCGCCTTGCTTTTTTACTTCTTCCACTGGAATATTATCTAAAATTCCACCATCCATAAATAAATGCTCTTTAAATTTACAAGGAGAAAAGGCAGCAGGAAAAGAACTACTTGCAGTTACACTTTTTCCAATTGTAATGTCGGTAATATATCTAGATTTATCTTTTGCATCTTTTGGTATATTATTTGTGAATATATATTCTGTGGAATTTAAAATATCCACAGCTGGAATTACTAATGGTATTTTTACATCCGAAATCCTTTGAACTCCTTTTTTATAAGCAAATCTATTAAATGCCTTTTCTATATTTTCACCACTATGCAAACCTTTTAGTGAAGTTGTTTTGTTAATAAAATAATTACCAACTCCAGAAATTATAGGAGCACTATTAACATTAATAATCTCTTTGGCATATCTTTTAAATAACTCGTATATGTAATAAGGAGAGTAACCGATGGCGTATAAACTAGCAATAATACTACCACTACTGCAACCGCCAATAATATCTATATTAATATTTTCTTCCTCGAAAGCTTTTAAAACACCTGCATGAGCAATTCCTCTAATTCCACCACCAGAAAGAGCTAATCCAATTTTCATAAATAACACCTCTTATAATTATATTATTAACAAACATAAAATGTTTATACAAATTGCAAGCTTTTGCTTGATTTTTATGGTAAACTATGTTAGAATAGGCAAAGTTGAAAAGTGAGAGCTTTTCTCCTTACTCATTGTAACAATGGGTTATATATCCAAAAGGAGGTGAAAATAATGAATAAATACGAAAGTGTTATCATTATTAATCCATCTGTTGAAGAAGAAGGAATGAAAAACCTTATTAAAACTTTTACAGATTTGATTAATAAAAATGGTAAAGTTGAAAAAGTAGACGAGTTAGGTAAAAAGAAATTAGCTTATGAAGTTAAGAAAAACAAAGAAGCTTATTATGTAGTATTTACTTTTGAAGCTGCACCAGAATCTATAGCAGAATTAGAAAGAAACTATAGAATTACAGATGAAGTAATTAAATTTATAGTTGTAAGAAAAGACGAAAAATAAGAAGTAGGGAGCCTTCTAGAAAGGTTTAGGTAATTGTAAATGAACAAAGTAATTTTAATGGGAAGATTAACAAGAGATCCAGAAGTTAGATATACACAAACTAACAATACTATGGTTGCAACATTTTCTTTAGCAGTAAATAGAAGATTTGTACGTCAAGGTGAAGAAAGACAAGCAGATTTTATAAACATAGTTGCATGGGGAAAAACTGCAGAATTCTGTAGTAAATATTTTAGAAAAGGTCAACAAGTTGGAATAATTGGAAGAATCCAAACAAGAACTTGGGATGATGACCAAGGACAAAAACACTATGTAACAGAAGTTGTTGCAGAAGAAACATATTTTGCAGATAGTAAAAGAGATGGAGATACAAGTGGTTTTGAAAATACATTTGGAGAAATGCCAGGTGGAAATTCAGACTTTGAAACTACTTCAGGAGATGATTTACCATTTTAAGTAAAGAAAGGGGGAAAATGAAATGGCAGACAAAAAACATAACAATAATAGAAGAAACAACGATGATGATTACAATCCAAGATTCAGAAAAATGAGAAAAAAAGTATGTCCTTTATGTGCTAATAAAGATTTAGTATTAGATTATAAAAATGCTGAACAATTAAAAAAATTCATAAATGATAAAGGTAAAATACTACCAAGAAGAGCAACAGGAGCATGTGCTAAACATCAAAGAGACATTACTTTAGAAGTAAAAAGAGCAAGACATATTGCTGTATTACCATATACAACATTATAATAAAAAATATTAATTATTGATAAATTTTTGTAATATTACATATAATAATATTACTTGAAACATAAAGTTTTCAGCATTATATAATTGTTTTAATAAATGTTAATCGCCTCCTAGAGGGCGAAATGTAAATAGAGCTAGGTAATAAATGTATAGGGAGCTTATTTTTATGGCTCTCTATTTTTGTGCTTAAATAAAAGGTGGTGAAAAAATAAAATTAGAAAGAGGAAAATCAAAATATGTTTCCTACATTAGAAAAATATATAAAAGATAAAAAAATGTTTTGGTATTAAGGAAAAAGCAAAATGAAATAATGTTTAATGCTATAAATATAATTTCAATGACTTTTCAACAAAATATTGATATTACGTTTAAAAACATAGTTGAGTTTTACAACGAAATTTATAAGGAATTAAATTTGTAAAAAAAAGCAGAATTAATTTAATCCCGCTTTTAAAATTGTGCAAATGTCTTTTGTCGAATTTCTATTTGAAATTTTTTTTGTGTTTTCTTTCATTTGTTTTAATTTCGCATCATTTGATATAAAGTTAGAAATTGTTTCTGTTATATTCATTTGTTTTTTTAGCCAAATTCCAATGTTTGAATGCTCTAAAAATTGAGCATTTTCTTCTTCTTGACCTGGTATTGGGTTTATAATAATCATTGGAAGTCCTGAAACTAAGCTTTCTGTGGTTGTTAGTCCACCTGGTTTTGTAATAACTATATCTGAAATAGCCATTAATTCTGGAACATTGTTTACAAATTCAAATACTCTTATAAAATCTGTTTTATTAGCAGCTTTTACAATTTGATTAAAATCTTCATACATTTTTTTATTTTTTCCTGAAATTGCAATAACTTGTATATTGTTAAAATCATTTACAAGTGTATTAAAAATTTCTAAAGTTCTAGATTTTCCAAGACCAAATTTTCCGCCAGCAAAAAATAAAATTGTTTTTAAATTTTCTTTTAAACCTAAAGAGTTTAATATTTTGCTTGTATTAAAGGTTTCTAAAAATTTATTAGAAATTGGAATTCCTGTTGCAAATATCTTATTCTCAGGAATATTTTTTGAAATTAAATATTCTTTCATTTTATTATGTGCAACAAAAAAATAATCTGTATAATCACTTCCTACAAGCCATTGGTCATGAGGAGCAAAGTCTGTTAGAATTGTTGCAATTTTTGAAGTTATTTTGCCTTTTCTTTTTAAATAACTACACATTTGACTGCCGAATGGATGTGTAGAAATAATTAAATCTGGATTTTTTTCTCGTAATAAACGTAATAATTTAATTGCAAAAACTTGATTAGATCTTGTTGTAATATGAGCAAGAGGACCTTTTTGAGAATCACTATAAATTTTCCCCCATGCCCAAGGTGCCTTTTTGGCCATTTCATTGTATGCAGTAGTTGTAATTTTTTCTATAGGTTTATTTATGTATTTCATACAGTCTATTAATTCTACATCTATATTTTCATAATTACTGCTTAAATAATTTTTTATAGAATTAGCAGCAGAAAGATGACCACCACCATAAGATGCGTAAAATATTAATATTTTTTTCATAAAAAAACTCCTTATAATTTATTTATAATACAAAATGATGAATTAATCAAAAGTAAAGATACACATAATTATAATGAAATTTATTATAATTATGCTTTATATAAAAATATTGTCAGGCAATGTAGGAGCGGACGCCTCTGTCCGCCTAAATGTAATCAAAATAAATTTAACTTGCAATATTAATTTTAATAAATTTAAATGATTTTAAAAAATTCTAACATAAATTAAATAAAAATTCAAAAAATGGAATAATTTTTTAAAAATTTATGCAAAATATTATAAAAAAAGTGTAGGTGTTTTTATGAAAGAAAATATTAAAAAAGCAATTAATAATAAATTTGTTAGAATTATAATAATTGTTGCAATTTTACTTTTAAGTTTATTGGTGAGTTTTATAATTTATCAAAATGAAAAATATATTCAAGTTTCTGAAAATGATTATAATCAATCTTTGTATGAATTAATAAATTATGTGCAAAATGTGGAAACTTATCTTGCAAAATCTGTAATATCCACAACTCCTGAACATGGAGCGGAAACTCTTACAAATGTATGGAGAGAAGCAAATCTTGCTCAAGCTTATTTAGCAGAATTACCTGTTAATACAAATGAACTTGAAAAAACAGAAAAATTTTTAAATCAAGTAAGTGATTATAGTTATAGTTTATCAAGAAAAAATATTTACAATGAAAGTTTAACACAAGAAGAATTAGATAATTTAAATGAATTATATAATTATAGTGTTGAATTAGAAAATACATTAGCACAATTATCTACAGATATGGAAAGTGGAAGAATAAGTTGGAAACAATTAACTCAAAGAACAAACAATGCATTTGCTCAACAAGTTAGTAATATTTCTTTAGATAGTTTTAGTAATTTAGAAGAAAATTTTCATGAATATTCAGGACTTATATATGATGGAGCATTTTCAGAACACTTAACTTTAAAAGAAAAGAAAGGACTGACAGGAGAAGAAGTATCAGAAGAAGATGCAAAAAAAGTTGTAGAAAATTTTGTAGGAACAGAAAACATAAAAGAAATTTCATTAAATGGAGAATCTGAAAATACAGAAATACTAACTTACGACTTTAGTGTAAATTTACAAGATGGTAGAGATGATAACAAAATGAGCATTTCAATTAGTAAAAAAGGTGGACATATTGTGTATATGTCATACAATAGAGAGATAAATGTAGAAAGTATGAATGAAGAAGAAGCGGTAGCAAAGGCAAAAGAGTTTTTAGTTTCAAGAGAAATAAAAAATATGAAAGAAACTTACTATATAAAAGAAGGCGGAATGTTAACAATAAATTTTGCATATGAACAAAATGGAGTAATAATTTATCCAGATTTAATTAAAATAAAAATCGCTTTAGATAATGGACAAATAATGGGAATGGAAACAAGTGGATACTTAAATTCACATTATGTTAGAAATATTGAAAATCCAAAAATAACATTGGAAGAAGCTAAAAAAACATTAAATAAAAAATTAGAAGTAGAAAGTGAAAAATTAGCAATAATTCCAACAGAATATCAAACAGAAATACTTTGTTATGAATTTAAAGGAAAAGTAAACGACAAAAATTATATAGTATATATAAATGCAGAAAACGGAAGAGAAGAAGATATATTACTAGTTGTAGATACTGGAAATGGAACACTAACAATGTAAAAAATTGAAAAAATAAATTTAATAATACTGCCCATAATAATATTAAGAAAACGAATTAAATAATTGTTTTCTTAGATAGAGGAGGTATTACAAAATGTCTAGAAATAGCAAACTAATATCTAAAAATCTAAAAGAAGAAATAGCAAAAGAATTAGGTGTATATGAACAAGTACAAAAAGATGGAGGATGGGGAAACGTACCATCAAAAACATGTGGTAATATAGTAACAAAAGCAATTGAAATAGCAAATAGAAGTGTAGAAAATAAATAGAAATATTAATTTAAAATAGATGCAGATTATACTGCATCTATTTTATGTATGAAGATTAAAATACAAAAACACTTGAAAAATTTAATAGAATATTATATAAAATAAACATATTGTAAAATAAAAAATTGCAATATGTTTATTTTTTTCAAAACATTTATTTCAAGGTGATTTTTATTCTTAAAAAATCCAAATGAAAAGCAAATCTAAAGGAAAGGAGGTAAAACAGAAACAAACAGGTAAAAATTATAACAAAATCTTGAATAAGAAAATACAAATTGTTATAATAAAGAAAGGAAAAATATATGAGTAAATTTAATTTAAAAAACGATATAATTTTTACAGCCTTCTTTGCAAGAAAAGGAAATGAAGAATTCTTAATAGATTTTTTACAAAGTATATTAAAAATAGAAATAAAGAAAATAAAAATAAGAGAAGAAGTAAATTTAGAAAAGTTATCAGTTGGAGAAAAAGGAGGAAGGCTAGATATACAAGCAGAATTAAACGAAGGAATAATAGTGAATATAGAAATGCAAATGAAAAATCTGCATAACATAGAAAATAGAACTACATTATATGGAGCAAAAGTATTAGCAAGGGAAGAAGCAAGAGGCAAAAATTATAATGATATAAAAAATGTAATAATGATAAACATATTAAATTATGAATTAACAAGATTTGAAGAATATGTATCAGAAACAGTAGTAGTATTAGATAAACATAGAGAATATGAAATAATAAAAGGAATGAAATGGTATTTTATAGAGTTACCAAAGTTTAGAAAAGCACATCCAAATATGGATGAAAAACTAAATCAGTGGTTAGCATTTATAGATGATAATGATAGGGGGAAGATAAAAATGGCAGAGAAGAAAAATAAAACCTTAGAAAAAGCAAGAAAAGAAATGACATATCTAACAGGAGATGAAGAAATAAGAAGACTAGCAGAACTAAGAGAAAAATGGGAGATGGATTGGAATAGCTCTATGGATTATTCAAAAAAAGAAGGAGCAAAAGAAAAAAATTTAGAAAATGCTAAAAAAATGAAAGAAGAAAAAATACCAATAGAAACAATTGAAAAAATAACAGGATTAACTAAAGAAGAAATTAAAAAGTTGTAGAGTTGTTTTAATTTTATAAAAATAATACAATAAAAGAGCAAAATTATTTGATATATAATAATTTTGCTTTTTTATTGCTAGAGAATAAATAGAAGTCAAAAAAGTTTGGCTGCTGAAAAAGTCGCCTCCAAAAATCTGCATCTTTTTTTATGCTTAGAAATATTGTAAATTACTTGTATTTATTTTATAATAGCATAAAATTTATAGAGGTGATTATTAATGAAGAATATTACGGTAGAAGATATTTTAAATATTTGTAATGGAAATTTAATTTGTGGTGATAAAAAAGATATTTGCGAAAATTTTTGTAAAGATACAAGAATTTTACAAAGTGGTGATGTTTATGTTGGTATAAAAGGTGAAAATTTTGATGGAAATACTTTATATAAACAAGCTATTGAAAATGGCGCAAAGGTATGTATTTTACAAGGTATAGAAGCTGATGAAGAATACATTAAAGAAAAAAAAGTTTCTATAATATTAGTTGATGACACTATAAAAGCAATAGGTAAAATTGCAAATTTAAAAAGAAATTTATATGGAAAGGATTTCCCTGTTATAGCTGTTACAGGAAGTGTTGGAAAAACAAGTACCAAAGATATAATTGCAAGCGTAGTATCTGAAAAGTACAAGGTTTTAAAAACAGAAGGAAATATGAATAACCATATAGGTCTTCCATTTACAATTTTAAAGTTAAAAGATGAAGAAGCACTAGTGGTAGAAATGGGAATGAATCATTTTGGAGAAATTGATTACTTAACAAATATTGCAGAGCCTAATATTGCAGTTATTACAAACATTGGAACATCACATATAGGAAATTTAGGGTCTAGAGAAAATATATTAAAAGCAAAACTTGAAATATTAAATTCTAAAAATATAAAAAATATTGTAATAAATAATGATAATGATTTATTACATAAATGGTATGAAGAAAATAAGAGTAAATATCAAATACATACCTACGGAATAGAAAATAAAAGTGAATCAACTGCAAAGAAAATAAATTTAATGGAACAAAGCAGTAAATTTACTGCAATTACAGATAATGAAAAATATGAAATTACTGTGCCAGTTGGTGGAGAACATTTTGTATATAATGCTTTATGTGCATTAACAGTTGGTAGAGTTTTAGGATTATCTAAAAATGAAATTGAAAATGGAATTAAAAAATTTGAACTTACTAAAAAAAGAATGGAAATTTCTAAAATAAAAGATAATGTAACAATAATAAACGATTCATATAATGCTAGCTTAGATTCTATGAAAGCAGCTATTAAATATTTAAAAGATATTGAAGGAAAAAGAAAAATAGCTGTTTTAGGAGATATGCTTGAACTTGGAAGATATGCAGAAGATTTGCATAAAAAAGTAGGAGAAGAATTTAATAAGAATAATATTGAAGTGTTAGTAACTGTTGGGGAACTTGCTAAAAATATAAATAAAGTAGTAAATACAAAGGAAAATTATCATTTTGAAAATAATAAAGAAGCGGAGGATTTCTTAAATAAAAATTTAAAAAGTGGAGATGTTGCATTATTTAAAGCTTCTAATGGAATGAAATTTTTTGAAATTATAGAAAAATTAAAATAAGTGTTTAAAAATAAAACTATGTATGCTATAATGAGCACACCAATTATTGGAGGATGTTAAATAATGAAATTTAAAGATTATTACAAAATATTAGGATTAGAATCAAGCAAAGTAACAGAGCACGAAATAAAAGTTGCATATAGAGAAGCTGCAAAAAAATATCATCCAGATTTAAATGTTGGAGATAGAATAGCAGAAGAAAAAATAAAAGATATAAACGAAGCATATAAAATACTTTCAAATTCAGCTACTAAGAAAAAATATGATAGAATGTGGAATAGTAATATTGGAAGAAAGAGAAAAAAAGAAGAAAATAATAAAAATAAAATAGATATAAAATTTAGTGACTTTTGGAATATGTTTTTTGGAACTATAGAAAAGACTAAAAGAACAAAAAATGATATAAATAAAAACCCTGTAAAGGGAGAAAATATAGAAACAAAAATAAATTTATCAATTGAAGAAACCTTTTATGGTTGTGAAAAGAAAATTTCATTAAGAACTACAAACGGTAAAATGAAAACATTTAATATTAAAGTTCCTGCAGGAATACGAAATAATGAAAAAATTAGATTAATAGGACAAGGAAAAAAAGGTATTAATGGTGGAAAAAGTGGTGATTTACTAATTGGTGTAAATATAGAAAATAGTAATATTTTTAAACTTCAAGGAATAGATTTATATACAGATTTAAAAATAACACCATGGGAAGCAGCACTAGGAACAAAAGCCACATTAAATACTATAGATGATTCTACATCTATTTACATACCACAAGGAATAGAAAGTGGAGAAAAAGTACGTATACAGGGAAAAGGATATAAAGATGGAAAAGGCGGAAGAGGAGACCTAGTAGCAGAAGTAAAAATAGTTGTACCAAAAACAATGTCGGAAGAAGAAAAAAAATTATATACAAAATTATCAGAAATATCTACCTACAATCCTAGAGGCATATAAATTGTAATGCGTTGTAGGGGCAGACGCCTCTGTCTGCCCTTAAGGCTTGAAAATAGAAAAACGATTAACATAAAATTATTGACAAATTAAAACAAACAAAGTATAATAATTAACAGTGATTGTAAGAAACAGAAGAAAATATATGGAATAAAGAGACGAGGTGTAATAAAATGGAAAACCTTATAGGAAAACATTTTAGTATAACAGATCCACAAGGAGTAAATACTGTAATTTATCAAGTAAATAAAACAGAAAAAGAATTTTTAGAAAATAATCCAAAATATACAGTTGAAAGATTAGATTATACAGAAGAATTAAATGGAAATAATAAGAAAAAAACATTTTTTATAGATAATCCATCAGAAACAGGAGATAATCTTGTTATTTTATCTTTTTCAGGAGAAAAAGTTGTAATAAATATGGGTGTAGTAGAAAATGATAAAATAAGAATTTCTAAAAGTCCTGTTCCTATGAAGTTTGACACTTTATACTCAGAAGAAGAAAATATATACAAAGAATTTAATTATACACCTAATTTTAAAAGACCTATATCTATTATAGATCCAGAAACAGCAGAAGAAGTTAAACCAATGATATATTTTGATGAAAAAACAAATGAAGTAAAAGGAAAATGTAAATTGAAACCATATAAATCTTATTTTGCGTTTGAAATAAGAGATAGTAAATAAGGGAGGAAGTTGAATTATGGTAAAGAATCAATCAAATGGTGATTCACTGAAAATGGTGTCTATGTATTTAAACACCAATGAAAAAGGAAAGATAATTAATGTTTTAACAGCAGAAAAATCAAATGAAATTAAAGATGAAATAGTTATAAATGCAGACTATCACCAAATAAAAAATGAAAGTGGTAAAATTGTAAGAGTGGACAAAAATGGTACAGTTTTAGATCAAATAACAGAAGAAAGATACAATCAAATAAAAAGAAAATCTGAGAAGAATAAATCAAATGAACAATCAAGATAAAATTTAATACATATGAAAAGGATGATATACATATGAATTATAAAATAGAAAAAATGATTAAAAAAAGTAAAAAATATTTCGGAAAATTTGCGATACTATGGCTTGTTCTAGCCATAGTATTTGTGCTCCCAGTAACAATTACTGTAGTAGATTCTACAACTGCAAATGGATTTGACTTAGAAAATTTTATTGTAAATATTTCTGGAAATATTACAGCAGTTGGTGCAAATTTAGGAAAAATGTTTAGTAAATTATATTTTGCTAAATTTATGAAGAACTTAGTATTATTTACAATAGCATTTTTTATATTAATGATTATTGGAATGCGTAAATTAAAACCAAAAAGTGAATATGAAGACATTGAGCATGGTTCAAGTGGTTGGGCAGAACATGGAGAGCAATATAAGGTTTTAAGTAATAAAGAGGGAATAATTCTTGCAGAGGAGAATTACTTACCATTAAATAAACAGGGAAATGTTAACGTTTTAATTGTTGGACGGGTCTGGTGCTGGTAAGTCTTCAGCTTATTCAATACCTAATGCGTATCAATGCCTAGGTTCATATATTTTTACAGATCCAAAAGGTGAATTATATGATAGAACAGCAGGATATTTGAAATCAAAAGGATATGAAATAAAAGTACTAAATTTAGTTCATCCGCAATATAGTGATGGATATAATCCATTAATGCATATTTCTAGTGAACTAGATGTAGATGTTATAGCAAACACAATAGTAAAAGGACAAAAAACAGATAGCGGTTCAGATCCTTACTGGGACGATATGGCAGAAATGCTATTAAAAGCTTTAATTTATTATTTAATAGCAACAAGACCAGAAGAAGAACAAAACTTAGCAAGTTGTGCAGAACTTGTAAGAGCAGCAAATAATAACAAGGGTGGAAATTTGCTTACAGAGCTAATATCTCAATTACCATATGACCATCCTGCAAGAATGTACTATAAATCAATTGAAATTGCACCAGAAAAAACATATGGCTCAATATTAAGTTCATTGCAATCAAAACTTGGTAAATTTGACTCTAAAGAAATTGCAGAATTAACGTCAACAGATACAATAAGTTTTGAAGATATAGGTAAAAAGAAAACAGCAGTATATGTTATATCATCAGATACACATACGGCATATGACTTTTTATTAACGATATTCTTCTCACAAATGATACAACAATTGTATGACTTTGCTGATAATAATGGTGGAAAATTACCAACGCAAACATTTTTCATATTGGATGAGTTTGCAAACATAGGAAAAATTCCAGATTTTGATAAAAAGATTTCAACAAGTAGAAGTAGAAAAATTTCATTTAGTGTTATTTTACAAAACCTTGATCAGTTAGAGGCAATATATGAAAAATCATATGAAACAATTATAGGAAACTGTGACACACACGTATTTTTAGGAAGTAACTCACAAAAAACAGTTGAATATTTTTCTAAAGCACTTGGAGAAAAAACAATTATGCATGAAAGTAAATCAAAGAGCAAAGACAAGAAAACACATAGTAAATCTACAAGTGTATCAGACCAAATTATGGCAAGAGCGTTGCTTACACCAGATGAGCTTAGAAGATTTGATAATGATAAATGTATAATATTTGAAAAAGGTGTAAGACCAGTAAAAGCTGATAAATATTATTACTATAAGAAGCCTATGGCAAGAAAAATGGAAGCCTTGGAAATAAGTCATAATGACATTGGAGAAATAGAAAGAGGAGAATGGAGAAAATATAATCCATACAATCCTTATGTAGATAGTAATGAAAACAAGGGTGGAAAACAAGTAAAAGATTTAAAAGTAGAATCTTTAGATGATTTATTTGAAGATGAACCACAAGAATCAACAAATAAAAATCAAACAGAATTATCACCAATATTACCAAATACAGAGCAACAATCTAATAAAGAAAATGATGATATGGATGTAGATATTCAAAAAGAATTAGAAGCAAAATTTGATGAATTATTTGGACCAATAGAATAAACAAAAAAATGTTTGCAAAATATTGACTAGAAAATCTTATTGTGATAAGATTTTTCTAGTCATTTTTTATATTATAGGAAATTTCTAATTTGGATGTAGGGGTCGGCGTCCTCGACGACCCGTGTGGCGAAGCCACTTTTTTATAAAATAATATATCAACGGAGGTAAAAAATGAAATTTGTACACATTGCAGATATGCATTTTGATAGTAGTTTATCTAGTTTATCAGAAATAGAAGGATTAACCGATAAAATAAGATTAGAACAAAGAGAAATATTTAGAAAAATAATAAATTATATAAAAGAAAATAAAATAGAACTATTATTTATTGCTGGAGATTTATATGAACAAAAATATATTAGAGAAACAACAATAGAATATATAAATAATTTATTTAAAGAAATTCCGGAAACAAAAATATTTATAGCTCCTGGAAATCATGACCCTAATATAAAAAATTCTTATTATCAAAAATTTAATTGGAATAAAAATGTAAAAATATTTGATTCTAAAATAGAAAAAATTAAATTAAATAATATAAATATTTATGGATATGGGTTTGAAGATTATTATTGCAAAAATTCTGGAATAGAAGAAATAAATATAGATGAACCAGATAAAATAAATATTTTAATAACACACGCAAGCCTTGATACAAGCAAAACAGAGGATATGCAATATAACCCTATTTCAAAAAGTAAATTAGAGGAAATTGGTTTTAATTATGTAGCATTAGGACATATACATAAAAATAATTATGAAAAAAATAATAAAATAATATATCCAGGTTCAACAATAGGATTAGGTTTTGATGAATTAGGAAAACACGGAATGGTTGTTGGAGAAATTTTTGAAAACAAAATAGAAACAGAATTTATTCCATTAAATAATATAGAATTTTGTGAAAGAGAATTAGATATTACAGAAATAAATTCTGAAGAGGAATTAATAGAAAAAATAAATGAATTAAATTTAATAGAAAATAATTTATATAAAGTTATTTTAATTGGTAAGAGAAATTTTATTATAGATACTCAAAAAATAATAAAATTAATTAATAAAAAAAATATATTAAAAATAAAAGACTTTACAAAAATAAAATATAATTTAGAGGAAATTTCTAAACAGCAATCTTTAAAAGGTATATTTGTAAAAAAATGCTTAGAAGAAATGCAAAATACAGAAAATAAAGAAATTATAGAAAATGCTATAGAATATGGATTAGAAGCATTAGAAGGATAGGTATATTTATGAAAATAAATAATTTAAAAATTAATGGATTTGGAAAAATAGAAAATAAAGAAATTAATTTAGAAAATAAAATAAATATTATATATGGAAAAAATGAAAGTGGAAAATCAACTATATTTAATTTTATAGTTTCTATGTTATATGGATGCAGTAAATTAAAAAAAGGAAAAAATATTTCTAACTTTGAAAAATACAAACCATGGAATACAGAAGAATTTTCTGGAAAAATAAAATATGAATTAGATAATAATAAAAAATATGAAATAATTAGAAAATTCAAAAGTAAAAATCCAATTATTTATAATGAAAATTCAGAAGATATTTCTAAACAATTTAATAACGATAAAACAAAAGGAATAAATTATTTTTATGAACAAACAGGAATAGATGAAGATTTATTTATTTCAACTACTGCAGTAGCACAAGAAGAAATAAAATTAGAAAAAAATAATGAAAATTTAATAATTCAAAAAATAACTAATATAGCATCAACAGGAGAAGATAATACATCATATAAAAATGCAATAAATAAATTAAATAAAAAACAATTAAATGAAATAGGAACATCACGTAGCAATGATAGGCCAATAAATAAAATAGAAAAAGAATTAAATGAATTAAAAATAAAAAAGAATAATTTAAATAATGTAATTATAAATAAGGAAAACTTTGAAATAGAAAATAATAAAATAAAAACAGAAATAAATAATTCAGAAAATAAAGTAGAAATTATAAAAAACATAAAAGAAATAATTGAAAAAAATAAAATAGAAAAAGAAAAAATAAATTTAATTTCAGAAAATATTTTAAATTATGAAAAAGAAATTGATAATTTAAAAAATGAAAAGGAAAAAATAAGTAAAAAAACAATTAAAGAAAAAAATAATAAAAATAATAAATTAATTATAGAAATAATATCTTTAATTTTATCAATAATTATTTTAGCTACTGGTATTATTCTTAAAAATAATATTATAAAAATAACTACATTAATTCCAACTGCAGTATTTATAACTACTTTATGTATTAATATAAAAAATAAAAAAGAAATAAGAAAAATAAAAGAAAACAATAAAACAATAAAAAGAGAAGAAATTAATATTGAAAATAAAATAGAAATAATAGAAAAAAACATAAAAGATGAAAAATTAAAAAAAGAATTATTAGAAAATAAAATTAAGAATATTATTAATATAGAAAAAGAAAAAATAAAAAACAAATATAATTCAGAAAAATATATAGAAGAATTATTTTTAGATAATAATATAGAAAACACATATGAAAAAGAAATTAAAATATTAAATGAGAATAAATTACAATTACACAAACTAGAAATAGAAAAAAATAATATGGAAGAAAAATTAAATAATTTAATTTTAATAGATGAAAAAATAAATTATTTAGAAGAACAATATAAAGAATTAATGCAAAAAAATGAAAGCATAGAATATGCAAAAAATATATTGGAAAAAGCTTATATAGAAATGAAACAAAATATAACTCCAAAATTTATAAAAAATCTATCTGAAATAATAAAGGAAATATCAGATAATAAATATGAAGAAATAAAATTTAATAATGAAGATGGATTAATAGTAGAAAAAGAAAACGGGGAATATGTAGGTGTAGATAAACTAAGTGTTGGAACAATAGACCAATTATATTTAGCATTTCGTTTATCAATAATAAAGGAAATATCAGAAGAAAGAATACCAATAATATTAGACGAAGCATTCGCATATTACGATGAAAAAAGACTAGAAAATATATTAAAATATTTATCAGAAAAAATTGATAATCAAATAGTAATATTTACATGCACCAAAAGGGAAAAAGAAATTTTAGAACGATTAAAGATTAATTACAATTTTATAAATTTATGAATGAGGTTAGATGTTTGATGTTGGAAATTAGATGTTTGGAGTGACAGAAATGTTACTCTATTTTTTAATTTTTATTTTATGATTTAAGTGCGACGCTTTTGTTTACAAAATATATATTGAATATTAAAACAAATTAATGTCAAACGTTGTAGGGGCGGACGCCTCTGTCCGCCCAAATATAAAAAAAATATATATTAATATTCAAATAAATTAATGTCAAACAATGTAGGGGTCGGCGTCCTCGACGACCCGCAAATAAAAAATATTATTAATTCTAAATAATAAACTAATAAAACATAATTATAATGAAATATATTCAAATCCTCTTATAAAAATTTATTAACTATTGTTTTTTTCGACAATATGTAATAAAATACAAACTACAAATAATAATAAAATAAAACAAAAGATAAAATATATAATAAATATATCACAAAATGTAAATAACTTTTTTTAATAGCTTACTCAAAATGACAAAAAAATTAAAAGGCTTGTACTAAAATAGCTATAAAAAAAGTACGAGGTGGTAAAGGATGTTTCAAAATGTACTAAATGATTACGAACAAGAAAATTATTATGAAATTGATGAAGAAAAAAGCCAAATAAAAAATATTATAAAAAAATTATTTGGCAAGCAAAATTTAATAATATATATAATTTCTTTCATGATATCAACTATAGGGTTTGGAAATGGAATAAATCCATTTGCTATAGCAATACTTGCTGCAGTATGCAGTAATGATATTCCAATAGGTGTTGTGTATATTTTATCTTTAATAGGAACAGGAATAGGTTTTGGAAAAGAAGGCTTACTTACATATTTTTTAACTAGCGTTATTTTTATGCTACTAATTTCAATGTTTAAGGTAAAAGTGGATGAAATAACAGACAATAAAAAATTTACAAAACATATATGCTTTGCAGCAGCTATAACAAAGATTGCAAGTTTATTTTTTGGAAAAATATTAATATACGATATTTTAATGACAGCTATTTTTGTTATGAGCGTTGGTATTTTTTACAAAATATTTGAAGCTGCAATTAGAGTTATAAAAGACTTTGGAATAAAAAAAGCGTTTTCAATAGAAGAAATTTTATCTTGTAGTTTATTATTTGCGATAGCAGTTGCAGGATTTAAAGATATAACGATTTTTGCATATTCTTTAAAAAATATATTAAGCATTTTAATAGTATTAATTTTAGGGTGGCAAAATGGCGTATTAGTAGGAGGCACTTCTGGAATTACAATAGGTTTAGTATTAGGTCTTATTGGTGGGGGAGACGTTGTACAAATTGCAAGTTATGCAATTTCTGGAATGATAGCAGGTTTATTAAATAAATTAGGAAAAATAGGAGTAATTGTTGGATTTATTCTTGGAAATGCTATTTTAACATATGTAGCAAACGGAGATACAAATTCAATTATAAGATTTCAAGAAATTTTAATTGCAGCAATTGGACTACTTGCAGTACCTAAAAAGATAAAAATAAATGTAGAAGATTTATTTGAAAAAGATAAATATTTACCTGTAACAGAAGATAATAAATTACAAGAAAATGAAGATACAATATATAAATTAAATAATGTTACAGAAGTTATTAAAGAAGTAGCACAAGGATATAAAGAAGTAGCAGCAACAGTTGTTGAGAAAGAAAATATAAATAATATATGTTATGAACAATTTGAAAATGAATTGTATAAAAATATGGAAGATTTTGAAGATAATATTTTATATGATTATTTAAATGATGAAAACATTATAAAAAGAATATATGAAGAAATTGATAAAAAAGAATATATAAATAAAACAGATTTAATAAATATATTAGAAGAATTTAATAATTATATAATTACTCCAGAAGATGAAACAACAAAAAGTAAAGTAAATGAAGACATAGAAAAAATTCTAAGAGCGATAAGTTTAGCATATAGAGTAAGCAAAATTAATTCAGTATATGATAAAAAAATTAGACAATCTAAAGAAAATATGGGGAATCAACTAGAAGGAATTTCAAAAGCAATAAGTTCAATTGTTGATAATTTATCTCAAGATATAAAAGATGAGGAACATAAAAATCAAGAAGAGAAAATAGTAGAATTATTAAATAAGAAAGATATTGATGTTAATAATATAAAAATTAATAAACGCAAAGATGGTAAAACAGAAATAGATTTATATACAGAAGTATGTGAATCAAATAAAATTGAAGAATGTAAGTGTGAAAGAATAGAAAAAATATTAAACAAACAATTAGATGAAAAAATAAGTTTATGTAATGAAGCTTGCAATAAAATAAATGGAGAAAAAATATGCAAATTAAAATATGTAAGTGCAGATAAATATTCTATTCAAATTGGAATTGCCAAAACCACAAAACATGATAGCATTATAAGTGGAGATTCAAATCTTAATGTAAAGTTAGAAGATGGAAAAAGACTAATTGCAATTAGTGACGGAATGGGGTCTGGCCCTAAAGCAAGACAAAGTAGCAACATAGCGATAAGATTATTAAAAAGATTATTACTTTCAGGATTTGACAAAGAAACATCTGTAGACTTAATAAATTCAAGTATATGTTTAAATTCAAAAGATGAAACATATGCAACATTAGATATAGCTATTGTAGACTTATTTAAAGGAAATATAGAATTTATAAAAAATGGAGCATGTCCAACATATGTAAAAAATAAGAAAAATGTAGACATTGTAAAAACAATATCACTACCAACAGGAATATTAGAAAATATTGAATTAGATGTATTTGATAGAGATATAGAGGATGGAGACATTTTAGTAATGTGTAGTGATGGAATAATAGAATCAAACACAGAATATGAAAATAAAGAATTGTGGTTAAAATATCTATTAGAAAACATAGAAACAGAAAATGCACAAAAAATAGCAGACTTAGTATTACAAGAAGCAATAGACAATTGTGTAGGACAAGCAAAAGACGACATGACAGTAATGGTAATGAAAATAAATAAAAAATAAAATTTATAAAATTAAAAATAAGTAGGGGCGACCATTGGTCGCCTTTTTACATTTCTACAACATAAATAAATTTATATAAAAAATATTAAAAAGCTTGAAATTTATGTTTAAGTATTATATAAAATAAACATATTGTAAACAAAAAATTACAATATGTTTATTTTTTTCAAAACATTTATTTCAAAGTGATTTTTATTCTTAAAAAATCCAAATGAAAAACAAATCTAAAAGAAGGGAGGGAAAACAAAAATTTATCGGCAAAAGATTATAACAAAATCTTGAATAAGAAAATACAAATAGAGACAATTATAAATGTAACAGGATTGACAAAAGAAGAAATAGAACAATTATAATTAAAATAAAAAAAGTATTGCAATTAAAAAAATATTAATGTAGAATAGAAATATAAAATTTAATTATTATTTTGTCTTTAAATAAAATTAAATGTGTAGTGGCACGGTGCTTCCGTGCCACTAAAACAAAAGAAGGAGATGTAGTTAAATGAATAAAAACGCTAGAAACGTTGGCACTGTACACACACACACACACACACACACACACACAGGTGTTTTAGATAACAATAAAAAAACAAAAATATATGAAAGAGACATTTACGAAAATGCCTCAAATTGTGGTGCAAAGAGAAAAATTGAATTAAACGTTGTAGGGGCGGACGCCTCTGTCCGCCCGCAAGACCAAAATAAATTAATGTCAGATGAAATATTGGAATATTGCTCTATCTTTTTTTTTAATAAAAGAAAAATTGGGTCGTCGAGGACGCCGACCCCTACAGGCACTAAAATCTAATTTGGGTATTACCTTAATTGCCCTAATAATAACCATAATCGTATTATTAATTTTAGCCGGTGTAACCCTAAACATGGTAATAGGAGAAAATGGAATATTTGGAAAAGCAAATAATGCAAAAAATAAGACAGAAATAGCCCAATACGAAGAAGAATTAAGAATGTGTGTGTTAGAGATACAAACAGATGAAGCAACAAAAGGAACAACATTTGGAATAGATACAATAAGAAATAATTTAGTACAAAAAGTAAATGAATTGCAAAACACAGATGATATAGAAATAACCTCGGTAGAAGAAAGTGAAACAATAGAAGGAATTTATAAAGGATACGAATTTACAATAGACGAAAAATATGTAGCACACATAGGAGATAAAGCAACAGGAATACGAATACTAACAAGTTTAAATCCAACAGGATGGACCCAAGGACCAGTAACGGCAACAATAACAATAAAGAGCAACAATGGAATAAGTAAAGTAGAACCAGATGAAGGAAGCAAAAACGGAAATGAATATATAATAACAAAAGAAAATATAGAAGAAAATACAACATACAAATACGATATAACAGATAGCCAAGGAACCAAAGCAAGTAAAACAGTAGAAATAACCACAATAGACAAAAACGCACCAGCAAACTTTACAATAACAGCAGAAAATAAAGAAGAAGGACTAAAAATAACAGGAGAAGCAACAGATGCAGAAAGCGGAATAGATAAATACGAATATTATGCAAAAAAATCAACAGATAGTAATTATACAAAATATGATAGTAATATAATAACAAGTTTATCAAATGGAACATACGACATAAAAGTAATAGCATATGACAAAGCTGGAAATCAAAAGGCGGTAGAGTTAAAAAGTTTTGAAGTAAAAAAAGAGATAAAAAGAACAAATATATCAGCAACAGATATAAAAAATAATCCAGAAGGATACTATGGACAAGAAGTAAATTATACGTCAAGCAATGGACAAAATGATTGGAAAATATTTCATTCAGACGGAACAAATATATACTTGATAACAGGAAACTATGTAAAAGTAAGAAATTCAAATGGAAATATAGATACAAATAAGTTAAATGCTGGTACAAAAATGCAAATAGTAAGTGGAGGAGATTATAGAGTAAATTGGGATCGTTCAAATTTACCAACATTTAGTACAGACGTATCAAGTGATATAATTTCAAAATTCAAAATAAATACAAGTGTATTTAATATAAATGATAAGAAAAACAATGCAAGTTTTCCAAATGCACAATGTGTATCAACATTGCTAAATTCAAGCTTATGGACTGAATATATAGATAGTAGCAAAGGAAGTAATCAAACAGCAATAGGAGGACCAACAGTACAGCTATGGATGGATAGTTGGAATGCAAGATATCAAAATAGTAGTGACCAATTATATTGCAATAATTCAAATACAAATGGTTATTTTGTAGGTTCTACATCAAAACCTCAAAACAGTTATAGCACAAGTTCAAACTCAAAAAAAGGAAATGGAGGAGAGTTATATTTTGCAAATAATCATAGTGCATTAACAGATGGTAGTAGCACAGTAGATTATTACTTGCTCGCTTCCCCTTCTGCTTACGACAGCCGCGCTGTGATTAATGTGCGCTATGAAGGCCGTGTGAACTGTCACTACTGTGACTACTACTGGGGTGGGATGCGCCCTGTAGTTTGTCTACAATCTAATATCTCATTAAAATAGTAAAAATTAAAAATAAAGAACTAAAATAAACAAAAAGAATGAGCCAGGCGGGGTCGGTGATCCGCCGGCTCAGAAACTTAAACAATGGAAACAAACCATATCCTTTAGTCTAAACTGAAAATGGTTTAAATTATAAAATAAAAATAGATAATAAAGTTTGTTAGTAGATAAATTTTTATGCGAAAAGGAATTTTATTTAGTACTGTTTTTGATAGCACTTTAATTAGTGCTATTTTTATATTATAGGAAATTTCTGTTTTTAATGTAGGGGGCGGCGTCCTTAGGACGAACCGCGTGGCTTTTTTACATAATTTATCAAAAACGTATTGTAAAAATAACATAAAGTAAGATATATTATAACAAAAATAACAAAACCTTACGGAAGATGTTAAATAATTAGCCTAAGAAGATCTAGCAAAGAAAAATTAAATATAAAGGGTTATAGTAATAGATAATTATTTAGCATTAATAGTAAAAGATTTATTACATAAACCTTTATAACAGATAATGCTTGAAGAGATGCTTTGTAAGGTAACTTTGTTGTTATTATATAAATAAGTTTTACATTTTAATTTTCTTTTTACATTTCTATAACGTGAATAATTTCCAACATTATTTTTGCCTAAAAAAATAAAATTATTGGTATTTTTATAAATTCTAGTTTTATTATTTAAAGATAATTTTTCATCTTTTAAAAATTCCTTTACTTTTTCTAAGCAAAATTTTAAATATTTTTTTGAAGGGTGAAAAAGTAAAAAATCATCTTGGTATCGTACATAATATTTTATTTTTAAAGTTTCTTTTATAAAATGATCTAAATCATTTAAGTAAAAAATAGCTAAAATTTGGCTGGTCATAGAGCCAATAAAAAGACCATTTGAATTACTATCTATAATATCAAAAACAATTTTTAGAGCGTCTTTATCCTTAATTCTTCTCAATAATTTTTTCTTTAAATTATCATGATTAATACTATGGAAAAATTTACTAATATCACACTTTAAAACATAATAATGATTATAATTAATTTTACATTTTCTATGAAATTCTAAAGCTAAACTAATTCCTTTACTAGTTCCAAGACCTTTTCTACTTGCAACATTTACATCTAAAAGACAAGGTAATAAAGCAGGATATAAAATATATCTTGAAACTAAATGGTTAATTATTTTATCTTGAACGTTTTGACTTGATATAATTCTTTCTTTTGGTTCATAAATTGTAAACGTATTATAAGGTCCAACAACATAACTCTTATTAGTCAAAATTTTGTAAATTCTTGAAATATAAATAGTTTTATATTCTTTTAAATTTTCAACTTTTCTCTTATTTTTAGTATTTCTGCAAACTTCATTAAAAGCATTTTCAATATTATTAAATTCGCAAATATTTTCGTATAAATTACTCATTCTTTTCATTTGTAAAATCACCCTAAAAATTTATATCAGAAAATGAATGAAAAAAATGTCGAAAAATGTAAAATAAAAAATAAAAAAAGTATTGCTTTTAAAAAAATGTTAATGTAAAATAGAAATATAAAATTTGATTATAAAATATATTTATATTTTGTCTTTAAATAAAATTAAGATGTATAGGCATGGTGCTCTGTGCTAAAAAACAAAAGAAGGAGATGTAGTTAAATGAATAAAAACGCTAGAAACGTTGGCAC
>CABPZP010000019.1:0-30051 GCA_902461935.1 uncultured Clostridium sp.
TATATAAGAAAAGTATTAATTACTTAAAAAAGCAGAATAAATATTTTACTAAAACAGAATGGAACAAAATAGCAAATGAAAATAATTTATTAAGTGCAAGAACAATAGAATATTTCTCTGGAAAGAGTCTAAAAAAATTAATTAATGAAAATGCCTAGTATAAAACTAGGCATCATCTTTTATATTCAAAACTAAATCTAATAACTGACTAACTTCTAAAGCTTCTTTAGAATCTAAACCGTATTTTTTAATTCTTCTATACATTTCTTTTCTTAGAACCTCAATATCAAGTCTAGTATAAAATAAATCTTTAACATTAACATCTAATACTCTTGAAATCTTATATAAAGAAGATAAAGTAGGATTATATTTCTTATTATTTTCAAGTTCAGAAATATAACTTCTAGATAATCCAGTTTCTTTACTTAACTGTCTTGCAGATATATTTTTATTATTTCTAATTTCTTTAATTCTAAATACAAACATATAAAACCTCTAATATAGTATTAGAATATTTTATAATTTTTATTCGAAATTGAATAGTCTGTCGCTGTCAGCGACATATTTGTGTCGAATGTCGCGGTCGATTTTTGTTGCCTTTTGTAAAATGTTGTAATACAATCATAAAAAAGAGATAGCTCGACTGGAACTCGGAACTATCTCAATGGATTGTATATTATGCAAAATCAACTACATATAATATACAATCTAAAATTAAATTTGTCAAATTTTGGAGGAGTATATGGAAGAATTAGAAGAAGTAGTAAAAGAATTAAGTTTTAGAGAAAGGACTATATTAAAAATATTTAAAAAGACATTTATAAAATTTTATAATTATACAAGAATAGAAATAGTAAATAAGTTTATTAATGATTAAGATATTTTTTGTATGCAATTATTTAATTTTTGTATGCAATTTGTATGCAATTATTCAAGTTAATAATAAAAAATAATAATTTGTTAATGATAAATTATAAAAAATAACTTAGAGTTAAAATACTTGAAAGTATTGAAATTAAAGGAAATTTATAAAATAATAAGTACACAATAAAAAATAATACAATTTAATAAAATTGTATTATTTTTCTATATATTGGAGGCGACACCCGGATTCGAACCGGGGATCAGAGTTTTGCAGACTCGTGCCTTAGCCACTTGGCTATGTCGCCATATTTTAAGTTGCCGTAAGACTTTTGTTAATAAATATTATGCAATTGTGTATGAAAATATTACTAAAACATTTGGAGCGGGAAACGGGGCTCAAACCCGCGACCTCCGCCTTGGCAAGGCAGCGCTCTATCAACTGAGCTATTCCCGCACTAAATTAAGAGCAAAATTATAATAACAAAAATATTAATTTTAGTCAATAGATATAATGAAAAAACAAAAAAAATTTGAGATTTATTTCTAAAAAAGACAGATAAAAAACTTACGGAGATACGGTGTTTATGAATTGTATCATTTTATTATACAGAACAATTATAAAAATGTAATATAAATATAAAATTTGAGAAAAAGATGGAAAAAACCTATTCCGTAAGTGAAAAATGAATGGAAAGAAATCTACCATTTTTTATATATTGACTTTATATAATAATAATGTAAAATTATTTTAAAGTTATTTTTATAAGGAGAAGTTATATGAAGGGTAAGGGCAATAAAAAAATAATTGGAATAATTCTTAGCTTTATAGCAGTTTTTATTTTTTGCAATAGTGTAAACGCTGCAAGTATTAATTTAGCAATAGATGAATTTAGAGGTTTGGATAGTGACAATAAATATCCAGCCTATGGATTAAGAAACCAACACATTTATAAAATATATGAAATAAACAATGGAACACAAAATTATAATAGAGCAATATACTGTTTAGACGCTTCGAGAGGATTTGGAAGTGGAAGCGGATTAAACTTAAATAACTCTACTGAATATAATCAAAGTTTAAATATGTTGAATTCCACTGAAAGGGAAACAGTAAAAGGGTATGAAACTGCAAATAACAAAAGTTTTTCAACAGAAGACTATGAAAAGATTTTAAAAATACTAAAAAACAGTTATATACCTGGTTCTACAGATAAAACTTCATATTTGAAAAAAATGATCACAAATTATAATGAAAATGATTTTTATATAACAGATAGAGATATCGAGGTTGCACAACAATTAGCAATATGGCATTACTCAAATGAAAATACGGCAACTGGAAATACCACTTTTGGAAATTTGTTAGGAAATAGTGAATTAACTGAAATATATCAAACAGTTTATTCAGATGAGGGAAAAGCAAATTTAGATAAAATTATAACATATATTACAGAAAACTCAGGAATTGAGGAAAATTATGATAATACATTATATGGATTATCAAATCACAAATATTATAATTTATCATCTCAAATTTCTTCTGGTTATCAGGAACTAAGAAATCAAGAAGAAATTGCTGAAAGTCCTATAATACCAGAAGAATATAAAGGAATGCAAAATAGATATGAAGGAATAAAACAAATATATTTAAGTATGCTAAAAATAGCAGAAACAGAAGATAACAATTTATATAATGACAGTGTAAAACCATTATCAATGAGTTCTAATGTAGTAACAGTTACAGACGAAGGGAAAAATTATATTGCTGGACCATTTAAGATAGAAAAATATAGTGATGATTTTAGCGATTTTTCATATCAAGTAACAGATGGAGAGGGAAATAAATTAACAACATACACTATATTAGATAAAGATAAGAATTCAACAGGAAAAACTATACAAGACCTAATTGGAGAAGATTTTTATATAAGATTACCTAAAACAACTACTGCAAAAAAGATAAAATTTGAATTTTCTGCTAAATATGATACAACAACAATAAACTATTGGACAAAAGGTGATGCCGTTTCTACAACTCAACCAGTTGCAATAGTTGAGAAAAGTAAATTAGATGTTAATGGTGAAAAAGAAGCTACAATACCAGAAGGAAAAGAAATAGATTTTTCTTTAAGAAAATTTATTTCAGCAGTAGGAAGTAAAAAATACAATAGAGAACCAGTTGTAAATACAGACAAATTAATTCCAAACGGTTCTGATACAACAGCAAAATATGTACATTCTAAAGAACCAATAAGTGTAAAAGTTGGAGATATTGTTGAATATACAATTAGAGTATATAACGAAGGAGAAGTAAACGGTTATATTGGAAAAGTAGAAGATAAACTACCAGAAGAATTAACATTTCCAACACAAGATATAGCAACAACAGAAGAATTAAAATCAGCTATAGAATACAATGCAAATTATGGTTGGATATTAAATCCAACAACAGGAAATATTGAAACGAATATACTTTCAAAAGATACAGACTTAGATGCTATGCAAAAAGAAATATGTAAAGAACAAAATAGAGACAGTGCATTATTAAAAGCCTTTAATGGAAGTAAATTAGATTATATAGATATAAAAGTAAAATGCCTAGTAAATGAAAAAGCAACAACAGATGAGAAAATTACAAATATAGCAGAAATAACAAAATATGAAGATGAAAATGGAGAAGAAGTAAATCCAGATAGAGACTCAAGTTCTAATAATTTTGAACTACCAGATGGAACAATACAAAATGAATATGAAGGTAATGGAAATGATAATGGATACATAAAAGGTGAAGAAGACGATGACGACTTTGAAAGAATTGTAATAGAAAAACCATTTGATTTATCTTTAAGAAAAAATATTACAGAAATAGATGGAGCAAAAACAACAGGAAGAACACCAGAAATAGATGTAAGTAAATTAATACCAAACGGAAAAGAAAGTACATCTGAATATAACCATTCTAAAAAGCCATTAGAAGTTGTAAAAGGAAGTACAATAACATATACAATAACAGTATATAACGAAGGTGAAATAGATGGATATGTAAACGAAATTACAGATTATTTACCACCAGAATTAGAATTTGTAGAAAATAGTGAAATTAATAAACAATATAAATGGGAAGTATCTAAAGATGGAAGAACAGTAAAATCTACATATTTACAATATACAGGTGCAAATACAGAAAATTTACTAAAAGCATTTGATAAAACAACAAATACATTAAGTAGCAAATCTGTTCAAATACAATGTAAAGTTAAAGGAACAGCAGAGTATGGAAAAATTTTAACTAACCTAGCTCAAATTACAGAAGATTGTGATTCAGAAGGAAACGAAATAACAGATAGAGATTCTATTCCAGATGACAACTTTAAATTACCAAAAGACGAAGATTTACCAAAATATAAAGAAGATGAAGAAGATAAAAAATATGTTCCAGGTCAAGAAGACGATGACGACTACGAAAAAGTTAAAGTAGTATATTTTGATTTAGCATTAAGAAAAATAGTAAGTAAAGCAATGATTACAGAAAATGGAGAAACAACAGTTACAGAAACAAACCATAAATTTGAAGATGCCCCAGAAGAAATTGTAAAAGTTGATTTAGGAAGAAAGAATCTAAAAAATGTAACAGTAAAATTTGAATATCAAATTAGAATTACAAATGAAGGAATGATTGCAGGATACGCAAAAGAAGTAAAAGACTATATACCAGAAGGATTAGAATTTAATAAAGAAGACAATCCATTATGGACAGAAAACTCAGAAGGAATTATAACAACAGATCAACTAAAAGATACACTATTACAACCAGGAGAAAGTAAAGTAGTTACAGTATTATTAACATGGAAAAATAGTCAAGAAAATATGGGACTAAAAGTAAATGTAGCAGAAATAAGTAAAGACTATAACGAATTTAACACTCCAGATATAGACTCAACACCAGATAATAAAGCAGATGGAGAAGATGACATAGATGATGCACCAGTTATGCTTTCAATAATACTAGGACAAAACACAAAAACATACTTTGGACTTACAATTTTAATGCTAACAACAATTGCCGTTGGAATTGTATTAATAAAGAAATTTGTACTATAAAAAACTATACAAGCGGTCATTGACCGCCTTTTTATATAATAGAAAAGATTTATTGAAATTTAATATTTACATTAAAAAAATGTTATGTTATAATTTTTGCTAGACGATGAGGTGAAATATATGGTAAATCAAATTCTTAGTGTTAGTGACAATAAAAAAACTAAGAAAAATTTTTCAAGTAATATAGAAATTAAAAAAATAATAAAATTTTTTATAATAATATTAATAATATTTTCAATATCATGTATAGGAGTTATTGGATATTCATTTGCAAAAAATAATAATATGAGTATTGGAGTTTCTAAGCCAGAAGTAAGTGTTGAAAAGCAAAACGAAGAGTTAGTAGTAATTGCATCATCAAAAAAAGGTGTAGATAGAATAGAATACAAATGGAATGAGGATGGTGAAACACAAACAATAAATGTAAATGGCCAAGAATATATAGAACAAAATATAGAACTACCAGTTGGAAGCAATACCTTAAAATTAGTTGTTTACGATATAAATGGAAAAACAGCAGGTTACGAGAAAAAATATGATGTTGAAGCTAAAGCTCCTCAATTAGCACTAGAAGGAAGCAGTGGAAAACTAAAAATAACAGCAAAAGATAATGAACAAATGGCATACATTACATACAGATGGGACGATGGAGACGAAGAGAAAATAGAACCAACGGAAAATTCATTAGCACAAATAGAAACAGAAATAGATATACCAAAGGGACAACATACAATAACAGTAGTTGCAGTAAACAAAAAGAATTTAACAACAGAAAAAACACAAGAAGTAAAAGGGGTAGTAAAACCTATAATCACAGTAGTGCAAGATGCAGAAAATTTGAAAAACTTAATATTATCTGTTTCAGATGAAGAAGCAATAAAAACAATAGAATTTACTTTAAATGGAAAAACATATGAAATAGATTTAAGTAATTACCAAGAAAAACAAATTCAATACAGAATTGAAATGAAAGAAGGAGAAAACAATATAACAGTTACAGCAACAAACTTTGATGGAGCAAAAGGTGAATTTGAAGGAACATGTAATTATAATCCATAAAATAAGGGTCGAACTTCCGGCCCTATTTGTCCTGTTATAGGAAATTTCCATTTTTATGTGAAAGATGATAAACAAAGGAGAATCATATGTTACAAGAGATATATATAATAAATGATAACTTAGAAGATTCAAACAAAATAGAAAAAATATTAGAAAATGAAAATTTTAAAATAAAAAACTTTAAAACTGAGCAGATAGATATAGCACTAAAAAATATTCCTTCGTTAATTATAGTTGATGAAGACAATTTAAAAAAAGACATTATAGAATTTTGCAGAGAAATAAGAGCAAACGAGGATAATGGAATAACTCCAATAATTGTATTATCCTCAAATAATGAAAAAAAACATAGATTAGCAGTTTTAGAAACAGCTGTAGAATACTATATAAAAAAGCCAATGGATATAGATTATTTATATTATACTGTAAAAAATTTAATGAGATTAATGGCTGTAAATAGAACAGTAAGTCCTTTAACAGGCCTTCCAGGAAATGTTCAAATATTAGCAGAACTAAAGAAAAGAGTAATGAATGAAGAAGAATTTGCAGTATTATATGCAGATTTAGATCACTTTAAGGAATACAATGATGTTTATGGATTTTTAAAAGGAGATGAAATAATAAAATATACTGCAAAAACAATAGTAAGAAATGTGCACAGCTTAAAAGGAAATCATTGCTTTGTAGGTCATATTGGAGGAGATGACTTTGTAGCAATAGTTTCAAAAACAGACTATGAACAAGTATGTCAAAACATACTTGCAGAATTTGATAAAGATATACACAAATTCTTTACAGCGGAAGATTTAGAAAGAGGATATTTAGAAGTAGCAAATAGAAAAGGAATAATAGAACAATTCCCATTAACATCGTTATCAATAGGAGTTGTAGAAGCAGATAAAGGAAGATTTAAAAACATATTAGAAATAGGAGAATTAGGAGCACAAGTAAAACACGTGGCAAAAACAATAATGGGAAGCAGTTATGCAATAGATAGAAGAAAAAAATAGTAATAAAATAAAAAATCTCGCATATAAATATATAAAAAATATTTATTATGGGAGATTTTTTATGATAGTTTTACACAAAAAAAGAATAGTTTTTATTGCATCATGTTTTGTTTTTTCTATATGTGCTTTTTATTTATTTCAAAACAATAATTTTAATAAAGATACACAAAGTATTGAAACTGTGAGCTTACCTGTTTCTAATAAAGTAATTGTCTTAGATGCACGGACATGGAACTCCAGATGAGGGGGCTCAAAGTTCTAATGGAACAACAGAGGCTGAAATTAATTTGAAAATTGCCTTTAAAGTGCAAAATATTTTAGAGCAAAGTGGTGCAACTGTTATTTTAACCCGTTCCGATGAAAGTGCTATTTACGATTTAGATAAAAAAACTTTAAGGGAAAAGAAAATTTCTGATATACATAATAGAGTAAAAATAGGAAATGAATCTTCAGCTGATATATTTGTTTCAATTCACTTAAATAAAATTCCACAAGAACAGTATTCAGGCTGGCAATGCTTTTTTAAAAAAGATGATGAGAATAGCATAAAATTAGCTAAGAGTTTGCAAAATAGTCTAAATCAGTCTATTCAAAAAGAAAACAATAGAATTGCTATGAAATTGGAAAATGTATATATAATAAGAAAAGTAGAAATTCCAATTTCTATAGTAGAATGTGGATTTTTATCAAATAAAGAAGAGGAAGCACAATTGCTAACAGACGACTACCAAAATAAATTAGCGTGGGGCATTTATTTAGGAATAATGGATTATTTTAACAATTAAAATTATTAAATTTTTATTACAAAAAATAAAAACAACATTACATATTATCAAACTAGCAAATATATTGTCGAATAGAATAAAAACTAAGTGATTTTTGCGTATAAAAATGCTTGACTAATTTCCAAAAAATGGATATTGTAGAGAGGTTAGTTTAAATATAGGGGGAATACAAATGAAAACTTTTTATGGAGGAACATTTATTAATATGGAGCAATTAAAAGAATCAAATATATACACACCTATAAAATTGGAATATTATAAAATAAAAAATGAGAAAAATTACAAAGAAAATTATGGAATAGAAATTTTCAAAACAAAATACAAAGGAGAAGAAATATTAACAGAAAAAGCAGAAATTAATAATATTACATCAGATGAAAATACAATAGAAATGCTATTAGAAATTTTGAAAAGAAATGAAGTAACACCTGTTTCAGCAAACGAGGTAATAGAGGATTTATTTCATTAAATATATAGAGGCGACTATAGTCGCCCCTATAATTGCATTTGCTATTTCATAAATTTATTATAATTATGTTTTATAGAAATATTATCGTTGAACGTTGTAGGAGTCGGTTTATTTAGGACGACCCGCGTTGTGAAGCTACTATAAATATTTTTTTAACGTTTCAACACTATCTTCTTGCATAACAACAAAATCATTTAAAATTGTATCTATATCATTTGGTAAATTTTCATTATTATTTAATAATTTTCTACCTTCAATAATTCCCATATTAGTACCTTGAATTAAAAGCTCAGAAAGTTTAGAATTGCTATGGTCATTCATTGTTTTCATTTGAACACCATACCAAGTCATCATTTTAGTCATAGCATTAGTTTCATGAGGTTCTTTTTCAGTATTATAATTAGAATAAACATCATTTACTCTATTTGAAATATCTCTATATTTATTATATTCACCATCTAAAACCTTTCTAAAAGAACTATCCTCAACCTTATCTAAAACAAAATTAATAGCATCCATACCCATAGTAGCACCTTTATTTACCTCATCTAAAACATTCAAATTTTGATTATCCATCTTAACCCCTCCTAAAATTTATATAAATTAAAAATATATTTGTTTTTGAAATACCGTTGTGGGGGTCGGCGTACCTAAAGGCATAACGGATTTGTAATCTCACATACGTTCGAACAACTCCGAAATTCCCGACGACCCGAAAATACCTAATAAGGCGAATAAAAAAATATTTAATAATATTATTATTTCATAAAAAAATAAATTAATTCAAAAAACATTTTTATTTTTAAAAAAGTATGATATTATATATTTCGAAAATACTATACAAAGGAAGAGGAGACATAATGTATAAACGAAAAAGAGAATACTTAATACCAGTTTTAGGATTTTTATTTATAATACTAGTTGGAGCAATAATACTATATTTGCCTTGTTGCACAATAGGAACAGCAAATTTTATAGACACTTTATTTACTTCAACTTCGGCCACAACTACAACAGGTTTTTCTTTAAATGATATTTCAACTAAATATACAACTTTTGGA
This sequence comes from uncultured Clostridium sp., assembly GCA_902461935.1. GTDB lineage: Bacteria > Bacillota > Clostridia > TANB77 > CAG-508 > Merdicola. Next base: position 9,350 of record CABPZP010000019.1, read on the forward strand.
AAGATTATTATTGCAATTTTAATGAATATAGGTGCAGTTGGATTTATTTCCTTAATTGTTGTAATTGTAAAATTAAAAAATAGAAGAATTTCACTATCAAACATGAAAGTTATAAACGATAGTATATCAGATGACAATTACTTAAATTTAAAAGATGAAGTATTCAATATTGTTAAATATGTTGCTATTATTGAAATTATAGGTGCATTTTTGTTAGCTATAAAATTTATTCCAGAATATGGAATGATAAAAGGAATAGGGTATAGCTTATTTCATTCTATATCTGCATTTTCAAATACAGGATTTGATTTACTTGGTGAAAATGGATTTATAAAATATAATAAAGATATATATATAAGACTAGTAATTATTATTTTAATGATTTTAGGTGGAATAGGATTTTTACCAATAAATGATTTTATTAATAATAAGAGTAAAAAATTTAAAAAATTAAAACTACAATCTAAAATTGTAATTATATATTCTTTTGCATTAATATTAATTTCTACAATTGGATTAAAGATATTTGAAGGAAGTAATATATCGTGGTTAAACGCTTTATTTATGGGAGCAACAGCACGTAATACAGGATTATATACTGTTAGTGTTTCAACAATGACAGTGCCTTCTAAGTTATTTATATTAATATTAATGATTGTAGGTGGAGCACCAGGGTCTACTGCAGGAGGAATAAAAGTGGTTGTATTTGCTGTTTTAGAAGCGGTTGTAATTACTACTTTATTAGGAAAAAAAGAAGTAGTTTTATTTTGGAGAAAAATAGATGAAAATACAATTAGGCTATCTGTTACAATTTTAGCTATGTTTATAGTTATTATTTTAATTGCGACAATGGCTATTGTAGCTCTAAATAATTTTGGTTTATTCGATGTATTATTTGCATGTGTTTCAGGAATATCTTCAACAGGACTTTCAAGCACAAGTATGCAACTACTAAATAATGCAGGCAAATTTATATTAATGATTTTAATGTTTATAGGAAGAGTTGGACCACTTTCTATTTTAGCAATATTTACACCAGAAGTTAACAACGAAAAAATAGATTTCCCAGAAGAAAAATTAATTTTATAGGAGAGAAAATATGGATAAAAATATTATTGAAGAAGTATATGAATTATTAGAATTAGTGAAAGTTACAAAGAAAAATAAAGATGCTGTGCAAGAAATTAGGCAAAGCTTAATAGATAGAGATTTTAATCAAGCATTAAAACTTTTAAAAGAAATAATTCCAGAAGATAAAGTTAAACAAATTGAAGAAAAATATGATAAAAAAGAAGCTGAGGAAAAAGAAAATAAAGAAAAAAGAAAAAAAGAAAAAGAGGAAGAAGTTCAAGAAGGATTATATCCAAAGAAATTAGAAAATATTGAACTTGAAAAAATTTATATAGGTTTGCTTTTAACAAACCCAAATGCAATTTCTATGTATTATTTTTTACATGAAGATTGTTTATTTGAAGATGAAAAAATATTAAATGCATATAAAAGCGTATTATTTACAGAGGGGCAAGCTTCTGCTTCAGAAATTGCTAAAAAGGATTTTAACTTTCCAAAGGAAACAAAAGATGACTATGAAATAAAAGCACAATTTAGAAAAAATGTTGCTAATACAAATTACGATTTTGAAAAGGTTTATACAGAATTAAAAAAATTATTTGTATTAAGAAAGCATTATTTGCAAATTCCAATAAAAGAAATGAAAGATAAAATAGTTGCAATAAGAGATTATAAATTATATGATGAAATGACAGTAGAAGAAGTTGAAAATGCTGTTAATCAAGTTATAGTTACAGGTAAGTTTAAGCAATCTGTTTTAAATGAAGATGTTACATCTTTCTTAGTAAAAGGAGATAATAACTTAACAAATGGATTAGAATTACCATTTAGAATTCTTTCTAGTGTGTTTAAAGGAATAAGAAAAGGTGAAACTATGGCATATGCGATGCCATCTAACGCTGGTAAAAGTAGATTTACAGTTAATTTAGCAGCACATATTGCATTTGTAAAAAAACAAAAAGTATTAATTATTTCAAATGAAATGTCAGAAGAAAAAATGAAATTATGCTTAATTACAACAATAATAAATAATCCAGAAATACAAAAATTGCATGGACAACAGTTACATGTAACAGAAGGGCAATTATTAGAATTAAAATTTAGAGCAAATAGTAAATCTAAGGTAAAAACAGATAAAAACGGATTTATCATTAGAGATGAAAAAGAAACACAAAAAGAATATATAAAAAAATTACAAGAAAATTCTGAAGAATTTAATATGGTAACAAAAGCAACAGATTGGTTAAATAAAGAAATGAAAAATGCAATTTACTTTGTAAATATAACAGACCATACAAACGAAGAACTACAAAAGGTTATAATGAATTATTATTATAAAGAACAAATAGAATATGTATTTTATGATACAATGAAAACAGATACAGCAAATATAGGAAAAGGAGAGGAACTAAAAAGAACAGCAACAATATTATCTAATTTAGCTCAAAACTTTGGAATGTTTATAGGAGCAACAATGCAACTTTCAGAAACAGATACATTGCCAATAAACCTAGATATAAACGATTTAGCAGTTAGTAGAACTGTAAAAGAAGTTTTAGATACACTATGTTTAGTAAAACAAATTCATAATGAAAATTTAGGAGACTATGAATATTCTTTAGAAGAAGTAGATACTAAATTTTTCGATTTAAAAAGAGAAAAAGACCCAGACTTTAGATATTATGCATGTGTAGTAGATAAAAACAGGGCAGGTGCAAAACCAAAAGTATTATTTAAATTGAATTTGGCATATAATAGATGGGAAGAGTTAGGATATTTACGTTTAAAACAAACAAAGAAGAGTAAATAAAGAAAAGGGGAAAAGATGCTTTTTAGTATAATTATTTTAGTAATTTTAATAGGTATTAATGCATTTTTTGCAAGTAGTGAAATTGCATTTATTTCATTAAATGATGCCAAGATAGAAAAACAAGCTAAAGATGGAAATAAAAAAGCAAAATCAATACAAAATATGCTTAAAGATCCAAGCAAATTTTTGGCTACAATACAAATAGGAGTAACACTTGCAGGATTCTTATCAAGTGCATTTGCTGCAGATACATTTGCAGAAGTACTTTCTCCTAAACTATATAATTTAATGCCATTTATACAAGAACAAACTTGGAAAGCTATATCAATAATACTAATAACCTTAATATTATCTTATTTTACATTAGTTTTTGGAGAACTAGTTCCAAAGCGATTAGCAATGAAATATACAGAGAAAATAGCTTTTTCATCTGTAGGAATTATAAAAGCAATATCTGTAGTTGCATCGCCATTTGTAAAACTACTTACACTTTCAACAAATGCAGTATCAAAAATTTTTAAAATAACAGAAAACGAAGAAGAAGTTGTAACGGAAGAAGAAATAAGAATGATGATAGATGTAGGAGAAGAAAAAGGTGTAATAGGAGTTGCAGCAAAGGAAATGCTAAATAATGTATTTGAGTTCAATGATAAAATCGTCTCTGAAATAATGATTCCAAGAACAGAAGTATTTGCTTTAGATAAGGAATTAACAATAAAAGAAGTAATAGATATTTTGTTAGAAGACACAAGATACAGCAGAATACCTGTATATGAGGAAACAATAGATAACATAGTTGGAATAGTATATATAAAAGACATTTTACTTTCAAAAAAAGATGAAAATAAAAAAATAAAAGAATTAATGAAAAAAGCATACTATGTTCCAGAAACAATAACCGTAGATAAACTATTTGAAGAAATGCGAAAAAACAAAAAGCAAATATCAATAGTAATAGAAGAACATGGTGGAACCTCTGGAATAGTAACAATGGAAGACATACTAGAAGAAATTGTTGGCGAAATATATGATGAATATGATGCTTTAGAAAACAAAGTAGTAGAGATAGATTCAAATACCTACTTAATAGACGGAAGTTTAGCAGTATATGATTTAGAAAAAATATTTGATGTAGAAATACCAGAGGGAGATTACGATACAATATCAGGTTATTTAATAGATTTATTGGGCAGAATACCAAAGCCAAAAGAAAACATAATAATAGAAACAGATCAGCTAGATTTTAAGGTTGAAAAGGTGAAAAATAAAAAAATAGTGCAAGTAAAAGTTTGTAAAAAGTAAAAAATATTGAAAAAAGTAGATTTTAATTAATTTATAATGTATAATAGAAAAGTAACTGTAAACTTTCTTTTTAGAAAGGAGTAGAAATATGAAGCATATTAAGACAATTAACAAGTCCAATTTAGCAGAAACTGCTAAAAAAGGTGGCTGTGGCAAATGCCAGGCTTCATGCCAATCTGCTTGCAAAACATCTTGCACAGTTGGAAATCAGAGATGTAAAAGAAAAGAGGATAGCCAACAATAAAAAAGCAAAAAGTTTTGCACACAAAAAAATGGAGGACCAATTATTTATTGGTCCTCTTTTAATATTATAGGAAATTTCTGTTTTGTATGTAGGGGTCGGCGTCCCCGACGACCCGCGTGGCGAAGCCACCTTTTTATATTTTGATGTAGAGGTTAGTCTGATAATAAGTTAATTTCTTGAAAGTGTATACCAGAGCCAAAAGTAAAGTCATAAGTTCCTTTAAATTTTATTTGAGTACAATTTTCAGGAACAATAACATTTTTTGATGACTGTAGCCAATTATTGCTGGTTTTTAGTAATAAACTAGAATTCTTATCATAAAAATATATTGTACATTGCCAATTATCGCTAGAATAACCAGTAATAAGAAACTGAATAGTTTTTCCTATAGCACTTTTATCGACATTTAATATACGTGTCCCATCAATATATTTACTTGTATTTATATTTGAATCATACCATTCTGAATGAATAGCATTTTTTGCACGTGCATTTACTAACAATTTACTTTGAGAATATAATCCTGATTCTTTTTTTACACTTTTTGCTAAAATTAGAGGTTTATTAGAGGTTATAGTTCCTGTGTATATATTCCATGTATTTCCATTATCTAAGCTATAATAATTAGTTATATCTTCCTTAGAATCATAATTGATAGAGATATTGCTATTTAATAATATTCCTTTATCTGTTAATATAGGATAATCATCAACATCTAAAACAGTAATTGATGGAGCAGAAGGAATATCTAAATCTAAATTTGTAATATCTTTAGAAATTAATACTTCATTTTTATCTTTATCTAATCCTTTAGCATATATTGTTATTGTTGATTTATCAGAATTGTATAATTTCTTATTTAATATGTCATATGAGTTTATAGAAAATGGCTTTGAGTAATTTTGCCAAGTTCCATTTTCCCCAATTTTATATTGAGTTATATAAAAATAAGAGCTTGGTGATAAAATTGAAATATCTAGAGATGTTTTTTGTGTTAAACTATTATCATAATCAATTTTTAAGATATTATCTATGAAATCTTGGTTTATTAATATTTTTTTATCTATTGTGTTATTGTTTTGTGATTTTATATGAAAAGTGTATTCTTCGTTAAATTTTGCACTATAATCTATACTTATTTTGTTTTTGCCATATCCAGAAATTTGATAGTCTGTATTAGGAATTGTAATAGTTTCTATACCATTTTCATCATAAAAAGTTATAAGAAGTTGATAAATATTATTTTTATTAGAATGCAATATTATTGATGTACTAATAGTTTCCTTTTTGCTTTTAGAAATAGGATTGATTAAATGATTTTTAAAATTAAAAATAAAAGTAATGATAATAATAGCAATTAAAACAAATAAAATTAATAATATTTTTTTCTTCATAAGTGTAAGCTCCTTTATAATAATTAAATATAGTATAGCATAATATATTATATAAAAAAAGAGAAATCCATTTATTGATAAGATGAATTTCTCTTTCTCAGTTATTTTACAACTATATTGTAAATTTTATTTTTTACATAAATTTCTTTAACAACTTGCTTTCCATCTAATTTAGAATCTATTTCATTATGAACTTTTTCTTTTACAATATCTTCTTCAGAATCTTTTTGAACATCTATAGTTCCCTTTAATTTTCCATTAAATTGAATTGCAATTGTAACAGTATCATCTATTGTTTTAGATTCATCAAAACTTGGCCATTCATATGTTGAAATATCTTCTTCAAATCCAGCAATCTTGTTTAGTTCTTCAGTAATGTGTGGAGCAAATGGATTTAACAATGTAATAAATGTTTTTAATTCAGCTTTATTTATTCTTTTTAGTTTATAAAATTCATTAACCATTGTCATAAATGTAGAAACACAAGTATTAAACTTCATTTCTTCAATATCATTTGTAACTTTTTTTATAGATTTATGCATTGTTTTTTCCATTTCAGAAGAATATGCATCTCCATCAATTAAAATCGTTTGTAAATTCCAAACTCTATCTAGGAATTTAGAACATCCACGAATACTATCCATACTCCAAGCTGCAGATTGGTCAAATGGTCCCATAAACATTTCATAAACTCTAAAAGTATCTGCACCAAATTCATCTACAATGTCATCTGGATTAATAACATTACCTTTGGATTTACTCATTTTTTCACCATTATCACCTAAAATCATACCATGGGAAGTACGTTTTTGATATGGTTCTTTTGTTGGCACAACTCCAATATCATATAAAAATTTATGCCAGAATCTTGAATATAGTAAGTGTAGAGTTGTATGCTCCATACCACCATTATACCAGTCAACAGGTGACCAATATTCTAAAGCTTCCTTTGAAGCTAAAGCTTTATCATTGTGTGGGTCCATATATCTTAAGAAATACCAAGATGAACCAGCCCACTGAGGCATTGTATCTGTTTCTCTTTTAGCAGGTGCTCCACAATGTGGACATGTTGTATTAATCCAATCTGTCATTTTTGCAAGTGGAGATTCTCCATTTTCTCCAGGTTCAAAATCTTCTACTTCTGGTAATTGAAGTGGTAATTCTTCTTCAGGTATTGGAACCCATCCACATTTTTCACAATGAACCATTGGAATAGGCTCTCCCCAATAACGTTGTCTAGAAAATACCCAATCACGTAATTTATAATTAACTTTTTTTGCTCCAATATTATGTTCTTCTAAATATTCAATAACTTTTTTCTTAGCATCTTTTACTTCAAGACCATTTAAAAATCCAGAATTAATAAGTTTTCCTGTGGATACATCTGTGAATGCTTCTTTGCTTAAATCAACATTATCCCCATCTACAACTTGAATAATTGGTAAATTGAATTTTGTAGCAAATTCATAGTCTCTTGTATCATGTGCAGGGACAGCCATTATAGCACCAGTTCCATATGTACTTAAAACATAATCAGAAATCCAAACTGGAATTTCAGTTCCAGTTAAAGGATTAATAGCTTTAATTCCTTTAATTTCTACACCAGTTTTATCTTTGTTAATTTCTGCTCTTTCAAAATCAGATTTTAAACTTGCTTGTTTTTTATAATCTTCAATTTCATCCATATTGGTAATTTTTGAAGAATATTTTTCTATTAATTTATGTTCAGGAGCAATTACCATATATGTTGCACCAAATAAAGTATCTGGTCTTGTTGTGTAAACTGTAAGCTCATCTTCTGTTCCAGAAATTTTGAATTTAACTTCAGCACCTTCACTTCTACCAATCCAGTTCTTTTGTTGAGTTTTAATTTTGTCTAAAAAGTCTAGGTCATCTAAATCATCAATTAATCTTTGTGCATATTCGGTAATTTTAAGCATCCATTCAGATTTTTCTTTTTGAACAACAGGGCTACCGCATCTTTCACAAACACCATTTACAACTTCTTCGTTTGCTAAGCCAACTTTACAACCAGTGCAAAAGTTAATAGGCATTGTTGTTTTATAAGCAAGTCCTTTTTTGAATAATTGTATAAAAATCCATTGAGTCCATTTATAATAATTTGGATCTGTTGTATTTATTTCTCTTGACCAATCAAAAGAAAAACCGATAGATTTTAATTGCTCTTTAAAATGTGCAATGTTTTTCTCTGTTGTAATTTTTGGATGAACATGATTTTTAATAGCAAAGTTTTCTGCAGGTAAACCAAAAGCATCAAAACCAATTGGAAACAAAACATTGTAACCTTGCATTCTTCTTTTTCTTGCAATAATATCAAGAGCAGTATAACTTCTAGGGTGACCAACATGCAAACCTTGTCCAGAAGGATAAGGAAATTCTATTAAACCATACCATTTTTTAGGATTAGTAAAGCTAGAATCAGCATTAAAAGTACCTTCTTTATACCACTTTTCTTGCCATTTTTTTTCTACTTCTTTAAAATTATAAGCCATACTAAAAAAGCCTCCATTCTCTAAATAAATTTGATTGTAATTATATAACATCAAATAAAAGATTTCAAGAATTTTAGAATTATTTAAGCTAATATTGTTACAGTTTAAAAAAATGTTAACAAAAAAATAGAATAAGAATTGTGTAGAGGAGCACAGTGTGCTCCATAAATTATTTTTAGTTTATTTTTTGTCTATTAAATGTATTGTAAATATAAATATTTTAATGTAAAATAAATAAAATTACATATAATATACAGAAAAAATGGAGGAATAAATGTACGATAATTGGGAAGAACTAGAAAAATCAATAATCAATTGTAAAAAATGTAAATTATGTGATAATAGAAAAAACATAGTATTTGGAGTTGGCAACAAAAATGCAGATATAATGTTTATAGGAGAAGGTCCAGGAGCAGACGAAGATTTACAAGGGATTCCATTTGTAGGAAAAGCGGGAAAACTTATGGATAAAGCATTTCAAGGGTTAGAAATAAATAGAGAAGAAGTATATATTGCAAATATTGTGAAATGTAGACCACCTAAGAATAGGGTACCAGAAGCGGATGAAAGTAAAGCATGTTTAGATTATTTACGAAATCAAGTAATATTAGTAAAACCAAAAATAATAGTATTACTGGGAAGCACTGCATTAAAAAATATATTAGGTGAAGAATACAAAATATCTCAAGCTAGAGGTAAATGGATAGAAAAAAATGGAATAAAATATATGCCAACATGGCACCCCGCAGCACTATTAAGAGACGAAACAAAAAAAATAGAATTTTGGGAAGATTTAAAAGAAGTAACAAAAATTTATAAAAAATAAATATCTTAAAAATTTATAGTGAAACGAAACTTGCATTGAATGAATGTTGGAAATTAGAGGTTGGAGGTTTGAAATTAAAGCAAATATTCAAAGGGATTCCTCTAAATTACAACTTTTAACCTCCAATTGAAAGAGAAAAAGAAATGATGGTCGACAGAGGCGTCGACCACTACAACGTTATTATAGGAAATTTATGCTTTGGATGTAGGGGACGTTGACATCTACATTCAAAACAAAAATCACCTATAATATAAAAAAAGAATTAAAATGCGAAAGCATTTTAATTCTTTTAAATTTTTTGATATTCACTAGCATTTCCAAATAAAAAATCTTTAATTGCTTTAAAAAATAAAGCAATTTTATTTTGTTTTGCAGAAACAATATGAGTATTTGCATTAATTATATATTCAACACCATTTTCAATAGCTGTTTTTTTATCTTCAAGTTTTTCCATCATTTTAATATAATAATTATTAAAGAAAAAGTAATCTTCTGTAATTCCTATTAAATTTTTATAGTTATATAATTTTCTTCTAAAGTTATCTACATCTTCTATTGTTTTTATAGAATTAAAGTAATTATTAAAATAAGCTTCAATAATTAAATTTTGTGTTTCAAAGAAAGTGGTTTTTATAATATGCTTTTGCTTTGCAATTTTTGCTTGAATAGAAGCGCTATTATGTTCTTCTAGTGTAAGTTTATTATTAAGTTTAATTAAGTCTTCTTCTGCAAATAATATTTTATCAAAATTAGCTTCTATAATTTCGTAAGTTTCTTTTGATGTTAATTCTATAAAATTATTTTTAAAATTATTATTACTATTAAATGTACTATCAAGCAAAGAATATTCGCCTGTAATATATGCCATTTGAGCAATTATATTACATTCAAGAGGATAAAAATTTGGACTTATTGTATCAAAGGTTATTCCATAATATTTAACAGTATCATTTTCAAAATGAAGAGCTTTAGCTGTTGTATATTGAGTTGCGGCTTCGTTTATGCCAAGTCCATATACTTTTACTCCAGCCATATCACATAAGCCAAGTCTAATAAGTTTTCCTCTAGATGTTTTTCTTTCTTGTAGATAATGAATGCATTCATGTAATGCATATTTATAAATATCATTTAAATCTATTTTTTCATTGTAATAAATTGAAGTGTTTTTATAAAAGTAATTAGCTTCAGATAGTCCATTTGGAACTTTTGCAGTATACATATTTAAACGAGCAAGCCTTTTAAATAGTTCGTCTGTTTTAAAGTCATGTTCTGGAAAAGCTTTTACTAATAATTCTGCTATTGTTTTTGCAATAGAATTTACTTTTAATGTATCTAACTTTGTTTTTACTTCAATACCTTCTTTTTTTAAATCTGATTCAATGCTCATTAAATTTCTCCTTAGTATCTAATCAACACTATTATACTACAAAATTATACAAAAAATGTTACATCTTCTTTAAATAAATATTACAAAAATATTACAGGAATTTAAAGCTTAATGTTTTGTAATTTGATATTATAATATATAAAAAACTAGAAAAACATTGACTTTCTAAGAAAAATACACTATTGTATAAGTAATTATAGTATAATAAAAATTATTAATAAGGGGGAGAAAAAATGAGTATATTTGAAAATATAGACTTTAACAATTTACCAGAAGATTATAATGAAATTTGTGTAAGAGAAGAAATTATTGCACCATTGTTAAAGCTTTTAGGATATTCTTCCTCAGATAAATCGAAGTGCATTGTAAGAGAGCCACATTTAAAGCAACCATTTACACAAATGGGAACTAAAAACTTTAAGATAAGTATAATTCCAGATTATCTTATTAAAGTTAATGGCAAGAACTTTTTTATTATAGAGGCAAAATCACCACGAGAAAGTATTTTAAGTAGAAAATATATTCAACAGGCTTATAGTTATGCAATTAATATGGAAGTAAAAGCTAAATATTTTGTATTGTGTAATGGTAAGGAAATGAGTATATATGATGTAAATAACGAAGAACCAGTATTATATTTTAAATTAGGAGAAGCAAGTAAAGAGAATTGGGAAAAAGTATATGAACTTTTAAGTCCAGAAGCATTTACAAATCCGCACATATTTAATTATAAAAAAGACTATGGTATATGGTGTGCAAAACAAGGAATGTTTCAAAATTTACAATATTTTTATAATTGCTATATTAGCGATGTAGGCAGATTAGGTGATGATAAATTTACTTTTTTAGCTACAATAAAAAAAGAAGAAGAATTATTGGCAAGTTTTGACTTTGATATTTCTCTTTTTGAAGATTTTATGAATCAAGTACCAAATCACCTAAAAGATAAAGTAAGAAATTCTGTAAGAAATAGTCCATTTAAGTATGAAGCAAATAACGAAGAAGAATCTTTTCCATTGAATTTTTCAGCATATTTATCAAAAGAGACAATAAAAAATGAAAACGAAATATATTTACCACTTATAGTTAAAGAATTTTTAAAGTAAAAAGCTCTTTATACGTAATAATAAAATGAGTGAATATTAAGTTAAGCAAGGCTATGCTATAAAAGAAATGTTATTAAAAAAACAAAGGAATGCTATTCAAAAATGAGAATTATATTGTTATTTGCTCATGAACAAGCATTATAATTTTATATAAACATATTGATGTGTTTGGGGAATGCCAGAAAAAGTAAATAATTTTATAGAGAATGACTTAAATATATTAAAATGTGATTCTGCAACATTTTAAACATAAATAATAAAAAGTATTACAAAGAATGTAGCTAAATATAAAGTAATAGAGGAGCTAAGAATATGATAATGGATGTAATAGATTTAGAGTTGAAAAATCTTCAATTCAGTAGAAATTATGATACAAATAGATATTTAAGAGGAAAAACTTTATACAATAGAGAAAAAGTTGAAGTAGAAAATGTTGAAAAACTTGATGACAAAAAGTATTTTGTAGAAGCAAATGTTGATGGGAATTTTGATACATATGAAACAACTTTAAATATTGCAAATAATCTTATAAAAAACAGTACTTGTACTTGTGAAGATTATTATAAAGGAAATTTGTGTAAACATATAATAGCAACTTCTGGGAAATAGTAAAACCTCATTATGCAAGTACAATTGAAGGAAGAAGAAAATTATTAGATCAAAAAAGAGAAGAAGCAAAGAAAAGACAAGAAGAAATGCAAAGAAAGCAAGAAGCGGAAAGAAAAAGAAGAGAGTATGAAATAAAATATTATACAGGATTACAAACAATACAACAATTTAAAGAAAGTTCAAAAGAAAAAATAAAAGAAAATATAAATTTGGAGGAATTTTAGCAGATGATATGGGCCTTGGAAAAACATTACAAGTTATATCTGTATTAAATTCAGCAGCAGAATTATGGTCAATATTTGACTTTATAATGCCGGGATATTTATATAATTACAATAAATTTAAGAAAAAATTTGAAGAACCTATATTAAAACAAGAAGATAAAGAGGCTCTAGTAAAATTGAAAAGATTAATTAGTCCTTTTGTATTAAGAAGAGTAAAAAAAAGATGTTTTAACAGAATTACCAGAGAAAAATATAACTGTACTTAAGAATGAAATGGAAAAAGAATTTAATAAATTAGGAATTAAATATTATAAATTAGTGGGAAACACGCCTGTAAACAAAAGAGTAAAAATGGTAGATGAATTTAATAATGATTCTTCAATAAAAGTGTTTTTAATTTCACTAAAAGCAGGAGGAACGGGGTTAAATCTTACATCGGCAGATATTGTAATACACTATGATCCATGGTGGAATATATCTGCAGAAAATCAAGTAACAGATAGAGCATATAGAATTGGACAAAAAAACAGTGTACAACTATATAAATTAATTACAAGCAATTCAATAGAAGAAAAAATAAATAAAATGCAAGAACGAAAAGAAAAATTATCGAAAGATATATTATCAACCGAAGAAACTTTTATAAATAAAATGTCAAAAGAGGAGATTTTAGATTTATTTGAATGATTTTGGGCGATTTTTGGATGGGGTCAAAAATCATCCAAAATCACTTTTTTTGTATAAAAATTTATGATATATTAGGTAAAAAATGATGAAAAAAGGAAAAAAAGTATGAAAAATAGTTTTTTTAATAGAACATTAAAAGGTACAAAATTTTATATAGTTTTAACACTAATATTAAGTGCAGTGTATTCGAGATTATTGGTATACATACCTATGTTTATACAATATGCACTTGATGGTGTAATAACGGGAAATGAAAGTGTAATTCCAAAGCTAATAAGAAACTTATTTTATTCAAATGATAAAATATCAAAAATAATAGTTCTTGTTTTAGTATTGATAATACTAAATATATTAGTTTTTATTGTAAATTATTTAAAGAGTAAGATTAATGTAAAATTTAATTTAATAATAAATAGAAATGTTAAGGAATTAGTTTTAGAGCATATACCAAAAATAAATTATATGCAATTTAGCAATATAGATAAATCAAATGTAATTCAAAGAGTTAATAACGATGCTGCTACATATTCTGAATTTTTTAATTCACAAATAAATTTATTCTTTGATACAATTTTTATTATTATATTTGCAGTATCACAAACTTTGCAATTAAATGTTACTGTAGGATTGTTTATAGCTATAATTTGTGGACTTATAGTTGCATTATCTATATGGTATTTCAAAGCATCAAGGCCATTAGTAGAAGATATTGTAGAAAGTAATAGAGAAGTGATAAACAAAACTACAATAGAAATAGAAGAATCTAAAATGTTAAAAATATTTAACAGAAGAGATAAAGAAATAGAAGACTTCTCAAAAATGAATAGTGAATATAAGAAAAAAGAAATAAAACTTGCAAAAATGAAAGTGTTATATGGAATTGGAACACATACCTTAAGAAACTTTAAAGAACCATTTATATTATTATGGGGTGGAATATTGGTTGTACAAGGAGAAATGACACTTGCTACTATATCAATTTTACTAACATATTCAACAAAAATATTAGAATACGTATATAAATCAGTAGATAAACTAAAGGCAATAAATGAATTTATTGTGGCATATAAAAAGTTATCAAATTTAATGGATTTAGATGAAGATATAGAAAAAAATCCTTATGTAGAATTAGATGGGGATATTATTTTTGAAAATGTAAGTATAAAACTAAATGAAAATACTATATTAAAAAATTTGAATTTCACAATTAATAAAAATGAGAATGTAGCAATTATAGGAGATAATGGTTCAGGAAAAACAGTTATTTCAAAAACTTTAATAGGATTCTATGATTATACAGGAAATATATATATTGGAAAATACAATATTAAAAATGTAAGTAAAAAGAGTTTAAGAGATTATATTGGAGTAGTTCTTCAAGATACATATTTATTTACAGACACAATAAAAGACAATATAAATATTACGAATCGTCTTATAAAAAATGAAGAGATAATAGAGGCTTGTAAATTAGCAGATATATATGAAGATATAAAAGGGTTTGACGAAAAAATAGATTATATGATAGGAAAAGGTGGAAATAACATTTCAGGTGGACAAAAACAAAGAATTGCGATAGCAAGAACTTTAATAAAACAAAATAAATTTATAGTTTTTGATGATTCACTATCAAAACTTGATACAAGAACAAAAATAAATATATTAAACAATATTATAAAAATGAAAATAGGAGCAATAATAATTTCACATGATGCAGAAGTAGTAAAAAGATGTGATAAAGTATTATTCATAAATAATAAAACCATTGAAGTTGGAAAACATGAAAATTTGATAAACTCAAATAAATTATATAAAGAAATTATAGAAATTAGTAAAAATAAAATAATAGAAGATGAGGAAAATTAAGTAATGTTAAAAGAAATTATAAATAATTACAAAAAACAATCAATTAAAGTAGCACTTCGGTTGGTTTATAACAAGCATAATGGTAGTAATTTTTATTGCATTTATGATTGTTATGGTAGAATATGCAATACCAAGTAAAGACGTTAAATTAATAATAGTATTAGGTATAAGCTATTTTGGAGTTAATATTTTGCGTTCTATTGTTACATTTTTTGAAGACTTTAATGATGATGGATTTCAAAAAGAATTAGAAGCGGATTACAGAGAGAAAATTTATTTAAAGTTACAAAAAAC
This sequence comes from uncultured Clostridium sp., assembly GCA_902461935.1. GTDB lineage: Bacteria > Bacillota > Clostridia > TANB77 > CAG-508 > Merdicola. The sequence continues at coordinate 24,683 of CABPZP010000019.1, forward strand.
AACGCAAAGTGAAATAGACAAAATAAGAGTTGGTGAAATATTAGAAAATATAATAAATGATACAAAAGAATTTGCAAGATGGTATAATGCAGGAATTTGTAGGTCTTATTTTGGAGGAATAGTAAGATTAGTTGGAACATTGCTTGTGTTAATGTATTTAAATATACCAATAGTTACAATAACATTCTTGATATATATATTTGGATTTTTGGTAACACATATATTTAATAAAAAATCAATTGAATACACAAAGTTAAAAAGAGAAGCAAATGCTAAAATATTAAACTGGTCAAATGAACAAGTACAAGGATATTCTACAATAAAATCATTAGAGATTGAACACGAAAGAATTTTGCAAGTAAAAGGGTTAATTTCACAATATGAAAAGTCTGTAAATAAATTAGAAAAAAATATTAGAATATATACTTGTTTATATGATTTTATAGTTTCATTCGTTGGAGTATTAAATATATTAATTGGCTCAGTAGGAGTTGAACAAGGAATCATAACATATGGAGCTATGATAATTCTTGCAAGATATATATCTTCACCAGAGACATATGCAAAATGGGTAATAGAAGGATTTCAAATAAGAAATATTGGAAAGATATCATATGAAAGAATAAATAATATCTTGCAAAAAGAAGAGGAAGAAATAAATATAGGAATACAATTAGAAAAAGTAAATAGCATTCAATTTGAAAGTATTAGTTTTTCATATGATAATGAGAAAAATGTTTTAAACGATATATCTTTTAATGTAAATAAAAATGAAAGTGTTGCCTTAATAGGAAGAACAGGTAGTGGAAAGACAAGTTTAGTAAATTTAATTTGTAGATTTTATGACTTAAAAGAGGGAACTATTAAAATAAACGGAAAAGACTATAAAGAATATAGTATAAAAAGTTTAAGAGATAAAATTGGATATATTATGCAAAAAGTCGTAATATTTGATGGAACAATTTTAGAAAATATAAATTATGCTAATAAAAATATTTCAAAAGATGAAATAGTTGAAATATGCAAGAAGTTAAATTTACATGATAAAATAATGTCGTTAAAAGATGGATACGAAACAAAGATTTCTAGTGATACAGATATTTTTTCAGCAGGAGAAAAACAACTTCTAAATTTTACAAGAGTAATGGTCGAAAACCCAGAAATTATAATACTAGATGAAGTAACAGCATCTCTTTCATACAAATCTGAAATGATGGTAAGAAAAGCAATAGAGGAGATAACAAAAGGAAAAATAAGCTTTATTATAGCACATAGACTATCAACCATAAAAAAATGTGACAAAATATTACTTATGAAAGACGGTAAAATAATAGAAGAAGGAAATCATAATGAATTGATGAATAAACATGGAGAATATTATCAATTAATTAATATTTAAGTTAAAGAACAATGATTTCTGACAATATATGAATTAATATTGAGTGATACAAAAAATAAGAAGGTAGGACGTAAGGAATTTATAGAAAAAATAACAAGGATACATACAATATATCCAGATTTAAAGATAAAGATTTTAAGTTTTTCAAGAAATAATAATATGACAGAGGAAAAAAATGGCTAGATATAAATATGCCATTTATAAATATTGAAAATAGAATATTTTTAGCCGAAGAAGAGAACAAATATCATAAATTAAATATTAACAAAATAAAAGGCGAATACATAAAGTCAGATATTACTGATGGGGAAATAGCTATTTTAATAGATGATGATGTAAGAATTCTTAGTGAAACTCAAAAAATTTTAAAAGAGAAGGTAATTCCTATTCATGTTACATCTGTACTTATATGATTCGAAGAAAAAATAAAAAAGGCAGACTTAGAAAGTCTGCCTTTTGAAAGGTGTTTAAGATGAAAATTAAAGATTTCTTAACTGTTCTAATTTTTCATCAGCTAATGACAGTTTTTCATCCAAATCAGAATTGTGTTCAATTACTTCGAAGTGTCTTTCAAAGTGATCATGAATAACTCCATCAGGTGTCATACTAAATTTCATGTGATTAGGATTTAAAGACTTATTGCCAAGTCTTGCTCTTGTTCCATCTGGAAGAATAAATGTAGCCTTATTAGACGTACAGAAAATATCATCAATAGGGGTGTACTCAAAAAGAGTTCTTCTAAATAAGAAACATACTGTAAATCATAAGCACCTTGATTAACAGGGTTCATCGTATTAGCATATACACTCATTCCAGTTGTATTTCTTGCATATGCAAGAAAAGTAAGCAAAGAATCCAAAGTTGGAAACTCTGTTTCTGTCACAAGAACCTCAAGTGCTAATTTAGTTTTCCATTTAGACTGAATAAATTGCATAGATTCACTGCCTCTATATGAGATTTTGAACTCATCAACAATTCCATCTAACTGTCTAAGAACTTCAACTTTTTTTCCGTTTGTAAACATTTTTACTGTAAGCCCTGCATTTTTTGCAATACGAGCAAAGTCAGCAATATCTGGATGCATAGTAGGTTCGCCACCGTGCAAAAAAAAATTGCAAAGACCATGTTCTTTTGCAAAGTTAACACTGGAAATAAAGTTTTCTTTGCTCATAAAACCGCCAGTATGAACTTTACGTTCAATGCAAAATTCACAGTTACTATTACATTGTTTTGTTAGCAAACAGAAGAACTCCTGTAAGTCATGTAGTTCCCGAGGATGTTTTCTTATAATAATTGTATTGCACATGACAAACAACTCCTTTCATTAATTAAGTGTTATAGTAAACTTTTGATATTATATCACAGGGATTTTAAGAAGGCAAATTATGTTGACAATACACAAAGAATATTTTATAATATAAAAAATTTTTATCCTTAAGGATGAAAGAATGAAAATAGTAACTTTAAACCCAAATAAACTAACTATGAATGATATAGACAGAGAACAACATAGAGTAAAAGTATTATTATTTAATTCTAAAGATGAAGTTTTGCTATGCAAAATAAATGGAGTTTATAATTTTATAGGTGGACATATAGAGGAAAATGAAACAATATTAGAAACTTAGACCCTGAAGAAAAGAAAAAAGATTTTAGACTTGAATATGTACCATATAAAGAACTAAAAGACATACTTGAAGAAAATAGAGAAAATGCTAAAGCAGAAAAGAGAGAATTTATAATAGATGAGATGTTAGCGGTACTAAAAGTCTATGAAAAAGAAGTAGATAGAAATAATAGACAAGAGGAAACAAGGTAATGTTAGATAGAAGAAAATATATAAATAATACTTATTTAAGAGATATTAGCAAATATAAACATTGTGTTTTTGAAGATAAGGAAAACGATTGCTATATTTCAGTAAAAAATATTTTAGAGTTAAAAGAACCTTTTTATACTAGTAACGGTATTTGTCTAATAGACAAGAATTATTATATTGTGGAGATAGTACCATTACATGAGAATTATTGTATAAGAATATTTGTGGATAATAAAAGAAATGTAATATTATATTATTTTGATATAACGTTTCAAAATGGTTTTGATAATTTGAAAAATTCTATATATTACGATGATTTGTATTTAGATGTAATAAAACAAGAAAAAAATATAAAAGTATTAGATGAAAATGAATTAATAGAAGCATTAGAAAATGGAAAAATAAATAAAAATGAGTATGAATTAGCAATTATAAAAAAAGATGAACTTATAAAACGTTTAAAAGATAATAGTAATAAATATTTGAATATAGATTATTCAAAATACTTATAAAGTGATTTTTGGGACGGGGGCAAAAATCAATAATATAAATTAACTAATATATGATATAAGAAAAAAGATGGGGAAATAATAAATTGCGAGACAATAAGTTAAATAAATTGCTACGACAAGAAAATATTATGACACATCTTTTTTTATACACCAGACACAAACAAATATTTGACAAACAAATACTAATAATATATAATGGTGAAAAAATAAGGATGTGGTATTATGCAAGAAAATAAATTAGCAATATTTGAAGAAAAACAAATAAGAAGAGAATGGTATCAGGAGGATTGGTATTTTTCAGTAGAAGATGTTGTACAAATTTTGACAGATTCAGTAGATGTCAAACAGTACATAAAGAAATTAAAAATTCGAGATGAAGAGTTAAATAATAACTGGGGTACAATTTGTACCCTGGTTAAAATGAAAGCTAAGGATGGAAAAATAAGAAAGATAAGAACGGCAAATACCAAAGGAATATTAAGAATTATACAATCTATACCATCCCCTAAAGCAGAACCATTTAAATTATGGCTAGCACAAGTTGGAAGTGAAAGATTAGATGAAATTGTTAATCCTGAACTAGCTATTAATAGAGCAAAAGAAACATATATAAGAAAGGAATATAATGATACTTGGATTGCACAAAGCTAAAAAATAATTAAAAACATAAAAGCTCTTTTAAGCGAATACAATTAAACAAAAGTATTTGCTTAAGGGGGCGTTTTTTAATGCATAAGATTTCCATAGAAGAACGTGCAGTAAAGCTTGCACATTATATAATAGATTCAAAAGAAACAGTAAGAGGAACGGCAAAGGCTTTTGGAATTTCTAAGAGTACAGTACATAAAGATGTGAGTGAAAGATTACTAAAAATTAACCCTGCTTTAGCTGCAGAAGTAAGAGTTATTTTAGATGAAAACAAAGCAGAAAGACACATTCGTGGTGGAATAGCTACAAAAAATAAATATATAAAAGAGCATAATGCTTCATAAAAATACACAATTCGGCAAATCACCTCATATAATAAAGTAGTCTACTATTTATTATATGAGGTGATTTTTATGAAAAAAATAAAAAAAGGAGATATAGTAGCAAGAAAATCGCATGGTAAGGACATATTATTTTTTATTAATGTCTTTTTAGAATTTTTGTGTTATAATTCCAATGTATATAAAAAATCAAAGTACAAAAGACATAAATATAGCAAAAAATTTAGTAATATTTTATAAGGAAATAGATATGAATAAAGAAGAAATAATAAAATATTGTTTAACATTGGATAATACATATAAAGATTGTCCATTCCCAGATGATTTTGAAACAGTAACAATGAAACATTGTAAAAGTAAAAAGTGGTTTGCTTTAATTATGAAAGTTAATAATGAGCTATATCTTAACGTGAAAACAGATCCAAATTATTCTGACATATTAAGAAATACTTATGATTATATAATACCTGCTTATCACATGAATAAGGAACATTGGAATACAATTATTATAGATGAAAAGGTGGACGAGGATTTAGTAAAAGAATTGATAGAACAAAGTTATCAATTGACAAAGTAAAGATAAATGCAAATAGTAATTTGTAGAGGAGGAATATGTATGCAATTAATAATATATCCGTTTATTGTTTGTG
>CABPZP010000020.1:0-20282 GCA_902461935.1 uncultured Clostridium sp.
GCATTCGGTTCATACCCGAAGGGTCATGTGTTCGAATCACATCTTCGCTACCAAAAAAAGAATTTCAAATATTTGAAATTCTTTTTTGTGTATTATAAAAAAAATATTTTAGATGTATGGCAGACGCTTTAATTCTGTCCACGTAGTTTCTTAAAGGAAAAATATAAACCTTTATTTATTTTTCTTAACCTTAGGTATTACTATATCTTCTTTCTTTTTTTCTTTAGGTTTTTCCATTTCTATATGGTCATAAACCTTAGAAATTTGAATACGTTTTCCGTTGTCAGAAATTATTTCAATTTTTTTATTTTCAGACATAAAATCACCTCATTAATTTTTTTTATAATAACATATCAATTATTAAAATGCAATAAAAATATAAAAATATTAGCATATAGATAAGCTTTAAACTCTAACAAATAATAAAATTTAAAGAAATATAAATATTGACAAATTATAAAAATTATATATACTATTTGTAACATTTTTTTAGCAATAAAGAAAGGAGACTACATTATGAAAAAAGGACTGAAATTTGTTACTTTCTGTTTTGCAACCATAAGTATAATAGTTATATTTATGTTATTACCATGCTTTTTCATGGTAGAGCAGTACAAAATACTGCACTTCAATGAAAATGACGAATGGTAAAAAAGAAAGGGAGCTAGTTGATTTTACTAGCTCTCTTTTGATATACTTATATGCAGGTGAGATTATGGGATTAAAAATTGTTTACGGTAAGTCTGGAACAGGAAAAACAGAGTATTGCTTTAAAGGAGTAAAAAATAAAATAAATGAAAATAAAAAAATATATATAATTACTCCAGAGCAATTTTCTTTTACTGCTGAAAGAAAATTAATGGATACAATAGATACAAAAGCTATAACAAATACAGAGGTTATAACATTTAATAGAATGGCATATAGAATTTTAAATGAAGTAGGTGGTTCTACACAGGTTAGTTTAAGTAATTGTGGAAAATCTATGCTAATTTATAGTGTTTTACACAAGAATAAAAATAGTTTAAATTTTCTAAACAAATCAGATGAAAATATTGAGGTCGTAGCAAATGCTATTACAGAATTAAAAAAACATAATGTTACTTTAGCAGATTTAGAAGAAGAATTAGAAAATATAGAGGACGAATATTTAAAAAGAAAATTAACAGATATTATAATTTCGTACAAAGGTTATAACGAAAAAATAGAAGATAAATATATAGATGAAAATGATTTATTAACAATACTTTCAGAGAAAATAAATTATACAAACGAATATAATAATTCTTGCATATATATAGATGAATTTGCAGGATTTACAACACAGGAATATTCTATAATTTCAAAGTTAATTGATGTTGCAGAAGAAGTTACAATAACTATTTGTAGTGATAATTTAGAGCAGGCAACAAATCCTGACACGGATATTTTTTATGATAATAAAAAAACAATACAAAAAATTTTAGATATAAGCAAAGAAAAAAATATAGAAGTTGAAACAATAAATTTAAAAGAGGCAAAAAGATTTAAAAACAAAGAATTAGAACACCTAGAAGAAAATCTATATGCTGTGCCTTACAAAGAATATAAAGAAAAAGTAAATAATATAAATTTAATGCTTGCTAAAAATCAATATTCAGAAATTGAAAATATTGCACAAGAAATTATAAAAATAATGCAAAAAGAAGATATACAATATAGCGATTTTTCAGTTATAACAAAAAATTTAGATACATACTCAAGCTTAATAAAAGTAATTTTTAATAAATATAATATTCCATACTTTATGGATGAAAAAAGAAACTTAAATCAAAATTTAGTTATAAAATTTATAGTATCATTATTTGAAATATATACAAAAAATTGGTCCTTTGAAGCGATGTTTAATTATATAAAATCTGGCTTTTTATGGCTGGATAATGATGACATTTTTAGCTTAGAAAAATATTGTGTAGCTTGGGGAATAAAAGGCAAAAAATGGTATGAAAAAGAATGGAATTATGGAATTAGAAACGAAGAAGATGAAAAAAATGTGCAAAGACTAAATGAAATTCGTGAGCAAATAGTAAATCCTATTATAAAGTTCAAAGCTGAAATAAATAAAAATAAAACAGTAAAAGCAATAACGGAAAATTTATATAATTATTTGTTAGAAATGAAGGTAGATAAAACCTTAAGTCAAAAGGCAGAAAAACTACAAGAATTAGGACTAATAGACATAAGCAAAGAATATATTTCTGGTTGGAATATTTTAATGAATATTTTTGATGAACTAAATTTAGTATTCGGAGATGAAAAAACTTCTATAGATAATTATTTAAAAATTCTAAAAGTAGGAATAAAAAATAGTGAGTTAGGTAGTATACCAGGAACACAAGACCAAGTAATTATAGGAGATGTAAATAGGTCAAGAAGTCATAAAGTTAAGTATGTATTTATAATAGGTGTAAATGATGGAATATTTCCAAGTGTAAATAAGTCTGAAGGGTTCTTAAATGACAGCGATAGAGAGCTATTAAAAATAAATGGAATAGAAATGGCTAAAGGAACCTTAGAAAAATTATATGAGGAAAATTTTAATATTTATAAAGCATTTACAGTTGCAGAAAATAAATTATATATATCATATGCTTCTGCAGATATATCTGGAAAATCTTTGAGACCATCTATTTTAATTTCAAGAATAAAGAAAATATATAAACAATTAGAAGAAAAAAGTGATATATTAAGCACAAATACAGAAATATTAACAGCAAATGTTACCTTTGAAAATTTATTAGAAAATATTAAAGAAGTAAATGAAGGTAAAAAAATAGATGATATTTGGTTTGATATATATAACTTTTATAAAAACAATGAAGAATGGAAATATAAATTACAAGCAAGTGTAAATGGAATGGAATATAATAATAATCCAGAAATTATAAGGGAAGACTTAATACAAAAAATGTATGGAAATACTCTAAAAACAAGTGTATCTAAGCTAGAAACATACAAAAAATGTCCATTTTCATTCCACCTAAAATATGGATTAAATGTGCAAGATCAAAAGCAATTTAAATTAGAGGCACTAGATACAGGTTCATTTATGCACGACATTATAGATTCATTTTTTAATACACTAATAGAAAAACAAATAAAACCAAAAGAACTAGAAGATAGCAAACTAAAAGAAATTATAGAAAAAATTATAGAAGAAAAATTAAACTTAAGTTCAAATTATAAATTTACATGTACACCAAAATTCGTAAGAGAAACTAATAGACTGAAAAGAGTTGTTACACAGGCAATAGGATACATTATAGAAGAGATGAAAACAAGTGATTTTGACATAATAGGGAATGAAGTTGAGTTTAAAAAAGGTGGAAAATATGAACCAATAAAATTAGAGCTAAATAATGGAAAAAGAGTTGAAATTATTGGAAAAATTGATAGAATAGATTTAGCAAAAAATCCAGATGGAAATTATGTTAGAATTATAGATTATAAATCTTCTATAAAAACTTTAGATTATGGAGAAGTATATGAGGGCATGCAAATTCAACTTCTTACATACTTAGATGCAACTTGTGAGATTGAAGATTTTAAACCAGCGGGAATTTTATATTTTAATTTGACAGATGAAAAATTAGATAGAAAAGTTGTAGAGGATGAAATAAAGGAAGAACTAAGAAAACAATTTAAAATGAAAGGCTTAATTCTTGCAGATGTAAATATTATAAAAATGATGGATACAGAGCTTGAAAGTGGTTATTCTAAAAATGTACCTGCAAGGCTAAAAGCTGGTGGAGAAGAAATAATACAAACAGGTTCAAGTGTTGCTACAAATGCAGAATTTGAAAAGTTACAAAAATATACAAAAAAAATTATAAAAGAAATATCAAATGATATTCTAAAAGGAAATATAGAATTGAAGCCTGTATTTAAGGTAAACAGAAAAAAAACAGCTTGTGAATATTGTAGCTATAAATCAATTTGTAGATTCAATAAAGGTTATTGCGGAAATGACTATAACTATATTTATAGTTTAAAGAAAGACGAAATGATAAATAAAATAAGTAAGTAAAGGTGAGAATTATGAAAGATTTATCAAATGAATATGTAGTTCATATAAAAAAGAATGGAATTGAATATTTGCAATTTAGAAAACTACTTGAATATTCGGATATAATAACACATGCATATTCTTTAGGCATAGATAGAAACTTTAGAACAGCAAGAGCAAATAAAGAAAAATTACCAAGAGAAGACTTAGAAAATGCTTTAAAAGATTACGAAATGCTTGGAAAAGCAGTTAATATAGAATTAAAAGATATGGCAAAACCAAATCAAAATCATACAGATAATGTGCAAATAATAAATAAGAAAGTATTAACAGATAAGCCAGATTTTAATTTAGATGAGTATAATAAAACAGATGGACTAATTACCAGTAAGCCAGGAATTGCCCTAGGTTCAACAAATGCAGATTGTATATTAATATATATATTTGATCCTGTAAAAAAAGTAATAGCAAATGTGCATTCTGGTTGGAAAGGAACATTTCAAAAAATAGGAGAAAAAACAGCACAAAAAATGATAAAAGAATATGGGTGTAATCCACAAGACTTAATTGCATGTATGTGTCCAAGTATTAGAAAATGCCATTTTGAAGTAGGAGAAGAAGTAGCAAAAGAATGTAAAAAAATATTTGAATATACAGGAAGAATAAATGATATAATGGAACAAACATCAGAAGAAAAATGGCATATAGATACAATATTAATAAATAGAATATTATTTAAAAATTTAGGATTAAAAGATGAAAATATAATAGATAGTGGGTTATGTAGTGTTTGTAATTCAGACATAATACACTCTTTTAGAGTAGAAAAAGAAGGCTATGGACTAGCAACAGCATTAATAGAATTAAAATAAAAGGAGTTTTTTTGTGATAGTTCCAGATAAACTAAAAAAAGGTGATATAATAGGTGTTGTTGCACCTTCAAACCCGATTATAGGAGATAATATAGAAGAAATAAAAAAAGCAAAAGAAATTATTGAAGCAGATGGTTTTAGAGTGAAATTTTCAAAAAATTTATTTTCAAATACAAATATTTACAGTGGATCAGCCAAAGAAAAAGCAGAAGATATTAACAATATGTTTGCTGATAAAGATGTGAAGATGATATGGTGTGCAAAAGGTGGAAATAACTCAAATAGTACATTTGAATATTTAGATTTTGATATAATAAAAAACAATCCTAAAATTATTTGTGGTTACAGTGATATAACATCAATAACAAATATAATTACAGAAAAAACAGGACTTGTAACGTTCAGTAGTACAAACTTTAAAACTATAGCAACAGATGAAACAGATTATAGTTATAAACAAGCCTTAAGTAGATTTGTTCAAGGAAGTTTAGAATTTGGACAAAATAATTTTAAAATCATAAAAAATGGAGAAGCAGAAGGAAAGTTGATAGGAGGAAATTTATCTCTTATAAGGGGGTTAATTTGCGGAAAATATAAGGTAGACTTTACAGATAAAATTTTATTTATAGAAGAATTAGGATATGAAACAGACCCAGCAATGGTAAGTAATAATCTATACTATATGAAACAAAATGGAGTATTTGACCAAATAAAAGGCTTATGGATAGGAAATTATGAACATGAAAGTGGTATAGCATTAGAAAAAATAGTATTAGATTGCCTAGAAGAAAAATATAATTTTCCAATTATAAAATCAAATAACTTCGGACACATAGAGAAAAAAGAAGTTATTCCTATTGGAACAAAAGCGAAAATAAAAAATGGAAAAATAGAACTAATAGAAAAATGTGTAAAATAAATTGTATGTAAAACATAAATAATGCCATAAAATATTGACAGAAATTTTTACAAAATATATTTTAAAAAAGTTAAATTAATATAGAATACAGTAAATAGAGGTGAAAAAGTTGATAGATATAACAAATCAATTTTATACCAAAATAATTATATAAATAAAATAATAGATAGGTTTGAATACAAAAATAATGAAACAAAATTAAAAATGGACGAAATAAAAAATACAGTAAATACATATATAAAGAACAAAAAAGGATGTTAGGATGAGTAAAAAATTATTAATAACAGAAAAGCCCTCTGTTGCAATGGAGTTTTCAAAAGCTTTAAAATTAAATGCCAAAAGAAATGATGGATACTTAGAATCTGAAAATTGGATAATAACTTGGTGTGTAGGACATTTAGTAACCATGAGTTATCCAGAAAAATATGATGAAAATCTTAAATTTTGGAGATTAGACACACTTCCATTTATTCCAAAAGAATGGAAATATGAAATAATACCGGCAGTTCAAAAACAATTTAATATTGTGCAAGCTTTATTACAAAGAGAAGATGTAGAAGAAATTTATAATGCAGGAGACTCCGGGCGTGAAGGAGAATACATACAAAGGCTAGTTTTTATGATGGCAAAGCCAAATCCAAAAGCAAAAATAAAAAGAGTTTGGATAGATTCACAAACAGAGGAAGAAATTCAAAGAGGAATAAGAGAAGCAAAAGATGCATCTGAATACGATAGTTTATCAGATAGTGCGTATTTAAGAGCAAAAGAAGATTATTTAATAGGAATTAACTTTTCAAGATTACTTTCAATTACCCAAGGAAAAAATTTAGCAAAACAAATAAATGAAGATAAAGCTTCTATTTCAGTTGGTAGGGTTATGACATGCGTACTTGGAATGATAGTTTCAAGAGAATTAGAAATTAGAAATTTTGTTAAAACAAAATACTATAAAATTGTTGGAGAATTTGGAAATGTAGATAGTTCCTTTAAAGCAGAATGGAAAACAAATCCACATTCAAAAGTATTTGAAAACAATTGCTTATATAATGAAACAGGATTTAAGAAAGAAGAAGATGCTAAAAAATTCATTTTATCTTTGCAAGGAAAAGAAGCCCAGATAACAGAGCTAAAAAAGAGTAAGCAAAAAGAAAATGCACCACTTTTATTTAATTTAGCAGAAATTCAAAATGAATGCTCTAAAAAATTTAAAATAAAACCAGATGAAACACTAGAAATAATACAAAATTTATATGAAAAAAAATTAGTAACATATCCAAGAACAGATGCAAGAGTTCTATCAACAGCAGTTGCAAAAGAAATATCTAAAAATTTAAATGGAATAACAAAAGGATACAAAAATGAAGAAGTTCAAGGATATATAAAGAAAATGATAGAAGAAAAATATCCTATAAACAACTTAGCAAAAACAAAATATGTAGATGATAAAAAAATAACAGACCACTATGCAATAATCCCAACAGGACAAGGATATGAAAATTATGATAAATTGCCAGAATTGCAAAAGCAAATTTATAAATTAATTGTAGAAAGATTTATAGCAATATTTTATCCACCAGCAGAATTTAACAAAATAAATGTTACAGTAAACGTAGAAAACGAAACATTTTATGCAACAGGAAAAGTATGTGTAAAGCAAGGCTACCGCGAAATTCTAAAAAAAGAAACTAATTTAAATAATAGTGTGAGTGGAGAAATCTCAGATGACCAGAAAACAAAAAATATAAATAAAACAATAGAACCTGAAACAAACATAGAAATTTTAAATACATTAAAAAAAGGTCAAATTGTAGATGTGAAAAACTTTGAATTAAAAGACGCAGAAACCTCACCACCTTCAAGATATAATGCAGGAAACTTAATTTTAGCAATGGAAAACGCAGGTAAACTAATAGAAGAAGAAGAACTAAGAGAACAAATAAAAGGAGCAGGAATTGGAACAAGTGCAACACGAGGAGAAATAATAAAAAAACTAGAAAGAATACAATATATTCAAATAAATAAAAAAACAAATATAGTAACACCAACACAAAAAGGTGAAATAATATACAACATAGTAAACAAATCAATGCCAGACATGTTAAATCCAAAACTTACAGCAAGCTGGGAAAAAGGATTAGATATGGTAGCAAAAAGTGAAATAAAATCAGACGAATTTATGAAAAAATTAACAAATTATATAAACTGTAAATTCGATAAATTAATTGTAAAATGGTAAAAGGAAAAGAGAAACCAAATTATGGTTTCTCTTTGTTTTTGGAAAAAGAATTAAAGAACTCTATTTATTTCGTTTGTTTTTATCAAGTTCTTTGATAATCCTTTCTTTTGAATGTCGGCAAGATGCGCAAGTAAGACAAACTGTGCCATCCTCATTCTTCTTTTGATTTTTTCCTTTGCAGTTTTCGCATTCTTTTGACATATAAATCTCCTTTGCCTCAAAAAATAAATTGAGGTCTTTAATGACTAACAACGTTTACATAACTATATGTTAACACATAAAAATATAGGTGTCAATAAAAAATCACAATTTATGTAAAATTTACATACTATATAACAAAATACATAAAGAAAGGTGAGTTTTATGGCAAGTTATGTAATTGAAGGAGGAAGAAAGCTAACCGGCGAAGTAGATATTTCTGGTTCTAAAAATGCAAGTCTTCCAATTATTGCTGCAACTCTATTGAATAAAGGAATTACTAAGTTATATAATGTTCCAAATATACACGATGTTCAAATAATGTTAAAAATACTTAAGGTTTTAGGTTGCAAAATAAAGAAAAGTAGTGGTAAAATAGTTATTGATTCTAGGAAAATAAATAAAAAAGAAATTCCAGAAGAATTAATGAATCAAATGAGATCGTCTGTTATTCTTGCTGGTGCATTAATTTCAAGGAATAAAGAAGTTGTATTTTCATACCCTGGAGGGTGCGACATAGGAGCCAGACCAATAGATTTACATTTAGAAGGATTTAGAAAAATTGGAATAGATATAGAAGAAAAATCTGGCTATATAAAATGTAATTGTGATAATATAATGGGAAGTGAAATTACATTAGATTTCCCAAGTGTTGGAGCAACTGAAAACATAATGTTAGCATCTGTTTATGGAGAAGGAACAACCATTATAAAAAATGCAGCAAGAGAACCGGAAATAATAGATTTGCAAAATTTTTTAATAAAACTGGGCGCAAATATAGAAGGTGCTGGAGAAAGTGTTATTACAATTGAAGGAATAAATAAAGTAAAAAAAGATATTAGCTATACTGTAATGCCAGATAGAATAGAAGCCGGAACAATGTTATGTGCAGCAGCCATTACAGGAGGAAATATAAAAATTAATAAAGTTATTCCAGAACACATAAGCTCAGTTATTTATAAACTAGAAAAAATGGGATGTATAATAAATAGTAAGAAAAATTCTATATATATAGAAGCTCCTAAAAAATTAAAGGCAGAAGATATAAAAACAATGCCATATCCTGGTTTTCCAACAGATATGCAATCTATAATGGCAAGTGTACTTACAGTATCAAAAGGGTCTTCAATAGTAGTGGAAAATATTTTTGAAAATAGATATAAATATACAAATGAACTTATAAAAATGGGAGCAAAAATAAAAGTAGAAGGAAAAACAGCAGTATTTAAGGGAGTTAGAAAATTATATGGTGCAAAAGTAAAAAGTACAGACTTACGAGGAGGCGCAGCCTTAGTTGTAGCAGGTTTATCTGCAAAGGGAAAAACAGAAATAACAAATATTGAATATATATTAAGAGGATATGAAAATTTAGAAGGAAAACTAAAAAAATTAGGTGCAAAAATTATAATTAAAGAAGGTGACTAATTTGGCAAATACAAATAAACATTTAAAAGAAAATAATAATGGAATAAAAAATAAAAAAAGGGCAGGTAAAAAAACTGCCCCTAAAGAACAGCAAAATAAAAATGAAAAATTTAACTTTGATAATGAAATTGTTATTGGTGTAAATGTTGTTCATAACCAAAAAAAGGACAAGCCATCTTCAAATAAAAAAAATAATAATGCTATAAAAAATAATAAGAATAAGGTAGCAAAAACAGATTACAAAAAGGTAAAAAAGCAAAAAGAAACAGAAGATAGGAAAAATAAAGGAACAAAAAGCAAAAAGCAAAAAAAAGTAAACTTTAAGAAAATTATAAAGTTTATTATATTACTAGCTATTATAATAGGTTCTATTATTTTTATAATGACAACACCATTATTTTATGTTACAAATGTAGAAATTGAAGGAAATAGTAGAATAACCAACGATAGAATAAATAGTCTATCTAAAATATCGTTAAATGTTAATACATTTCAATATTCAAAAAATGCAATAAAAAAATACATAGCAGAAGAGCCATATATTAACAATGTGCAAGTAAAAAGAAAATTACCAAATACAATTATAATAAATGTAGAAGAAAGAACAAGAGATTTTATTATATATAGTATGGGAAGCTACATTTATATAAATAAGCAAGGCTACATATTAGAGGTTACAAATGAACCAGAAAATTTACCAGAAATAAAAGGTTTTACAACAAGTGAAGATAAACTTACACCAGGAAATAGACTTTCTAATGAAGATTTAGAAAAATTAAATACAACTATGGAAATTATTAATACAATAAAAAACAATGAAATAAATAGTTATATAGATAGTATAAATGTAGAAGATAAAAACGATTATACTATTATTATGAAAGAGGAAAACAAAAAAATTCATCTTGGAAATGCCAGCAATATAAACGATAGAATTTTAATGTTAAAAGAAATTTTAACTAAAGAAAAAGGCAAAACAGGAGAGGTATTTATAAAAGAGTTAAATAAGGTATATTTTAGGGAGGCTAATTGGGTTGAATAAAAAACAAATTGGAATTATTTTAGGAATAGTATGTTTACTATTAACAACGGCAATTATTGTTCAAATAAAAACAATAAAACATTCAGGGGTTGAAACAAATGCAACTTTTTCAGAAGATTCTTTAAGAGATGAAGTTTTGAGATGGAAAGAAAAGTCAGATAATGCTTCTGAAGAATTAAGCAAGGTTGAAAAAGAACTTGAAAAGCAAAGAACAAAAGCTACACAAAATGATGAAACTTCAAAAAGCAATGAAGAAGAAATAAAAGTATCAAATGCAGTTCTTGGTCTTTCAGATGTTACTGGGGAAGGTGTAGAAATTACTTTGCAAGATAATCAAGATGTTACAACAGAAACTGCTACAAATGATATAAGTTATTATGTTGTGCACGATATTGATATTTTAAGTGTGGTAAATGAACTTAAAAATGCAGGAGCAGAAGCAATAAGTATTAATGGTGAACGTATAATAAATACAACATCTATTACATGTGCTGGAAATGTTGCACAAATTAATGGAGAAAAAGTTGGAGCACCTTTTATTATTAGAGCTATTGGAAAATCTGAAACCTTATACGAGGCCTTAAATAGACCAGGTGGCTATATAGAACTATTAAATGATTCTGGAATTGTATCAAATATAAAAAAATCTAATAATATTACAATTCAAAAATATAAAGGTGCAATTAATTTTAAATATATGAAAGATATAAAATAAGAGGTGAATTGCTTTGAAAAAAGAGAAAGGAATAGTAGCAATTACAATTGGTATAATATGCATTATTTTAGCATTTGTTATGACAGTTCAATTGCGTACTGTTAAAGAAACAGATATAACTCTTATAGAAAATATGAGAGAAGATGAGTTAAAAGAGCAAGCAGAAGTATGGAAGCAAAAATACGAAGAAACTCAAAGTAAAATTGACGAAGATAATAAAAAAATAAATGAATATAAAGAAAAAACTACTAATAAAGAAGAAACTGCGGAGCTGCTTAATACTGAACTTTCACAAGCAAGAACAACATTAGGAACAACAGATGTAGAAGGTGAAGGAATAATTATAAATTTAAAAGATGGCGATGAAAGTGTTATTGCAGAAGATTTACTAAAATTAGTAAATGAATTAAAACTTGCAGGAGCAGAAGCAATAAGCATAAATAATGAACGTATTATAAATTTAACAGAAATTGTAGATGTAAATTCATACATAATAATAAATGGAAATAGAACAAGTAATCCATATGAAATTAAAGCTATTGGAAATGAACAATATTTAATGAGTGGTTTGAGTGCAAAAGGTGGATTTTCAGATAGTATAAAAAATAAAGGAAAAAGTATTTCTATTACTCAAGAAAAAAATGTAAAAATATCTAAGTATAATAAAGAAATAAATTTAAAAACAATAAAAATAAATTAAGTTTGGAGGAGTAAAAATGATTATTGTAATTGCAATTATAATTGGGTGCGTGGTAGGTGCCGTATTAGGAATTAATGCTCCTATTATACCGTATACATTTTCAGGATATTTAGCAGTTGCTATTATAGCTGCATTAGATTCTGTTTTTGGAGCATTTGTTGGTGTAATAAAAAAGAACTTCGATATGAAAATATTCGTATCTGGATTTTTTGGAAATGCAATTTTAGCTATTATATTAACTTATTTAGGTGAAAGATTAAATGTAGATATTTATTTAGCAGCTATTGTGGTTTTTGTTGGAAGAATGTTTACAAATTTATCAATTATTAGAACAGAATTGATAGCTAAATGGTCAGATAAAAAGATTGTAGATAAGGCAAGATTAGTAATAAAAAATTCAAAAAAATAAATTGAATTTAGAAGTTTGAAAAATATTACAACATCGTTACAAGAATATTACAAAAATATTACAAAAACTATTGACTTTTGTCAAAAAATATAATATTCTAGTCACGAAATTTAAAACATAAAAATTGGAGGAGAAAATCTTGGCGATAGGTGATATTATAGTCGGTATGGATATAGGAACTTCCAAGGTTTCTGTTGTTATAGGCGAGGTAAATAATTTTAATCAGATTGAAATTATTTGCAATTGTTCAAGAAAATGCTCTGGAATAAAAAAGAGCAAGATTATAAATGAAGATGAGGTTGCAAAAAGTATAGCAAATGTAATAAATGAAGCTGAAACAGAAACAGGATTTAAAATAAATTCTTCTTATATAACAATACCAGGAAAATATGTAACTGTTGTACAAAACAGTGTAACAAAAGATGTAAAAGATAAATATGCTGGAATATCCTCAAAAGATGTGCAGTTAGCTATAATGCAGGTTAAAGATATCGAAATTCCTGAAAATGAGTCTTTAATTGATGTAGTGCCAGATAGATTTATTTTAGATAATGGAAAAATCACAGAAGACCCAATTGGAAATTTAAGTAGCTCATTCACATTAAAAGCAGAAATAATTTTAGCAGAAAAAGACTATATAAAAAAATTAGTTTCAATATTTAAAAAAGTCGGATTAGACATTAATGGATTAGTTCCAGTAACTCTAGCAGAAAGAAACTTAATATTAGATGTTAATGAATTAAATGATAATGTTATGGTATTAGATATAGGAGCGGGAAACACAGAGATAGGAGTTTTTGAAGGTTCTTCATATGTGTATACAAATACAATTCCACTTGGAGGAGATAATATTTCAAACGATATAGCTCTTGTACTTAACATTTCTGAAGAAGAAGCGGAAAAATTAAAAAGACAATATGGACTTGCATTAAAATCATTTATAGATAATGATAATGATATTTTATTAAATACTGTTAGAGAAGAAAATAAAAATAAAACAATAAAAAGTTCAGAATTAATAGAAATAATGGAAGCAAGAATAGAAGAAATATTCTCTTTAGTAAATAAAGATATAACACTTCAAAATATAAAACCAAGAGTTAATAATGTTATATTAACAGGTCAAGGAATAAGCAACATTAATAAAAGCGATGTTGCAGGTAAAATAATATTAAATATACCAGTTAAAATGGCAACAGGAAGACTAATTAGTACTGTTAAGCCAACCTACAGAACAGCATATGCGTTGGTAAGATATATAGCTTCTAAACCATTTACAAAAAGTGTATCAAGCAGTATTGATACCGAGGGTGATGAAGGATTTATAAAAACTATTTTTGAGAAAATTAAAGAATTTTTTTATACATAATATGTATATTTGTTTTTAGATAAGGAAGTTTAGGGAGGAAAATTTTATGATGGATTTTGATAATACAAACAATAATAATAACAATAATATGGAAATTGAAAGACCAATGGATGGTGCTGCAATAATTAAAGTAGTTGGAGTTGGAGGAGCCGGAAATAATGCTGTAGACAGAATGATTGAATCTGGAATAAAGGGAGTAGAGTTTATAGCTATAAATACAGATAAACAACAACTAGTTAAAAAATCAAAAGCAGGAACAAAAATTCAAATTGGAGAAAAAATAACAAAAGGTTTAGGAGCTGGAGCAAATCCAGATACAGGAGCACAAGCTGCAGAAGAAAATAAATCAGAAATAGAAGAAGCTTTAAGAGGAGCAGATATGGTATTTGTTACTGCAGGAATGGGTGGAGGTACTGGAACAGGTGCTGCACCAATGGTTGCAGGAATTGCAAAAGAAATGGGAATACTAACAATAGGAGTTGTTACAAAACCATTTACATTTGAAGGGAAGAAAAGATTATCACAAGCAGATAGAGGAATAGAAAGTTTAAAAAACAAAGTAGATACCTTAGTAATAATTCCTAACGATAAACTATTACAAATAATAGATAGAAAAACATCTATTATGGAAGCTTTTAAAATGGCAGATGATGTTTTAAGACAAGGTGTACAAGGTATATCTGACTTAATTGCTGTTACAGGATTAGTAAACTTAGACTTTGCAGATGTAAAAACAATAATGCTAAATTCTGGTGTTGCACATATGGGTATAGGTAGAGCATCAGGAGAAAATAGAGCAGAAGACGCAGCAAAACAAGCTACAGAAAGTCCATTATTAGAAACATCTATAGAAGGAGCAAGAGGAGTAATAATAAACATTACAGGTGGAACAGACCTAGGATTACAAGAAGTAAATACTGCAGCTGAATTAGTACAAAGAAGCGTTGATCCAGAAGCCAACATTATATTTGGTGCCGTAATTGACGAAGATTTACATGATGAAATAGTTATAACTGTTATAGCAACAGAATTTGAGAAAAAAGATACAAAATTAGGAGAAAAAATAATTTCAAAAGCTTGGAACGAAAAAATAAGTTCTATACCAGCAAGTGTTGATAATTCATCATCAAACGACTTAGATATTCCATCTTTTTTAAGAAAAAAACAAAAATAAAATCAAATATAAAAAAATAAAAAAAGAAATAATCTACTTTTGTAGATTATTTCTTTTTTTCGCCACTAAGAAATGACAGACTTTTAAAAAATAAAATTATAAAATACTTTCAGCAAACGCAATATATTGTTTTTAACAATTAGCTCTACGAGTTGTAAGGCGGAAATCTCTACTTACAAAAAGATAATTTATAAATTAAAGGAATAAAAATGACTATATATATAGATATTATTTTTTTAGAAAATATAATAATGAATTTTATAATTCTACTATCTACAGGTTTAGTATTAAGAGAAAAAATATCATATATAAAAATATTTATAGCCAGTACGTTAGGCAGTATTTATGTGGTTGTAACCTACATAACAAATATGAAGTTACTATTAGGAATTTTTATGAAAATATTATTATCAATTGCAATGACATATATAGCTTTTAATTCGAAAAAAGTAAAGAGGCATATAAAAGAAATTTTAACATTTTATTTAGTATCATTTGTATTTGGAGGAGCAGCTATAGCGACAATATATTTTATAAAACCTCAGAATATATTAATAAAAAATGGAGTTTATATTGGAAGATATTCAACAATAACAATACTTATAGGTGCTATATTAGGATTTATATTAGTAAATATAGTATTTAAAATAATAAAAAAGAAAATAACAAAATCAGAATTAAATTGTACCATGAAAATTAAGTTTGAAGGAAAAGAGCAAATTATAAAAGCTATGTTAGATACTGGAAATATGCTAAAAGACCCTATAACAAGAAAACCAGTAGCAATTATAGATAGTGAAATTGCAGAAAAAATTTTACCAAAAGAATTAATAAAAAATATACATAAAATTTTAGGAGGTGAATTTTATACAGAAGATGAGGAATCTAATAAATATATTTCTAAATTAAAAGTTATACCATATTCTTCTTTAGGAAAAGAACATGGGTTAATACTAGCATTTAAACCTGATATTGTAATAATTAAATATGAGGATGAAATTATAGAAATAAAAAACATTTTAATAGGAATTTCTGAAAGAAAATTATTTAAAAATACAGACTGCAAAGGAATTATAAGCTTAGAAATTATAAATGGAGGTACAATAAACAATGAATATTTTGAACTTGTTAAAAATTAGCGTTAATACTATTTATGCTAAATATATAGTTAAAGATGAAGTTGGAGAACTTCCAATATACTATGTAGGAGGAAGCCAAACCTTACCGCCACCATTAGAAGGAAAAGAAGAAGAAAAAATGTTGAAATTATTAGATGAAGGAGACGATGAAGCACGAAAAGTATTAGTAGAAAGAAATTTAAGATTAGTAGTATACATAGCAAAAAAATTTGAAAACACAGGTGTTGGATTAGAAGATTTAATATCTATAGGAACAATAGGGTTAATGAAAGGCGTAAATACATTTAAATTAGATAAAAAAATAAAACTTGCAACATATGCCTCAAGATGCATAGAAAATGAAATACTAATGTTTTTAAGAAGAAGCAATAAAATAAAAGGTGAAGTTTCTATAGATGAACCACTAAACCAAGACGGAGATGGAAACGAATTATTATTATCAGATATATTAGGAACAGACTCAGATATAACCTCAAGAAACATAGAAGATGAAGTAGACAAAAAGTTATTAAGAGAATCTATAAGAAAACTAAATAATAGAGAAAAAAACATAATGGAATTAAGATTTGGCTTTATAACAGGAGACGAAAAAACACAAAAAGAAGTAGCCGATATGTTACGGAATATCACAAAGTTATATATCCAGATTAGAAAAAAAGATAATAAAGAAGATGAAAAAAGATATATTAAGCAAAACTAGTTGAAAAAAATAACATAAGTAGTATAATATAAGCATATTAGAATCTGTTGTCCTATTTTAAAATTTTATGATAGGAGGAATGAGTATGAAAATGAAAAATTTTAGTGAATTGGAAAAAACAAAAACGCGGATGCAATTAAGAGAATATGTAAGAGAAGTTGCTAACTTTTATGCTAATACTAATAATGGTATAAACAAAGAATACATAACAAATTACTACAAAATAACAGATAGCTGTTATTATAAAATACTAGAATGTGCAGTAATTTGGAATGTAGTAAATGAAGCAACAGTAAACAGAATGGAAGAAAAAACATGCTATAATGCACAGTTACATTCAGGAAGCTTCCGGCAAACAGAAGAGAAATATGCAAAATTAAGGGAAAGAAGAAAAGCATATAAAGAATTTCCATTTACCAAAAAAGAAGCAAAAGAAATTACTAACCTTTTTATTGAAGAAAAAATTTCGAAAGAAAAATTAGCAGAAAAATATTGCACAACAAAACCAAAAATTGATAAAGCAATATATGTAGCAATTGCAGAAAATTGGATTAAAGACGATCAATATATGAAGATAAAAGAAAGTAGTCTTAAAATTGATTCGTCAGAAAAAACTTTGAAATTTTTTAATCAGTTAGATAATCTAAGAGCCTCAACTAAGGAGAGTAGCTAATAGCTACTCTTCTGGTACTGTATTTTTAGAGGTTAATATATTTATGATAATCCATTGAAAAGAATATTTTTTAAAGTTATGTTGACTAGATTAAAAGAAATATGCTATAATAAAAAAGTCACAGTTGTGAAAACAAAAAAGGGGGTAGCCAATGGATACTTTCAAAAAGTTAGAAACTGAACATCAGAATGTTATTAAGGCAAGATTAAATGGCGAAAAATTAAATTTTTCAAATTTAAGAAAAGCTGCAAAAGAGCATTCTGAAGTAACAGGTGCCAAAATTAATTATAATGGTACCGATTTAGAATTATGGCGGAGTACTTGCCAGTATTTCCGTGAGATTCTGTTCAGAAGCAAATAGCCACCAATTGGTGGCTATTTACTTTTCCCTAATTTTATGCTTTAATATAAAACTATAGGAGGACAAAAAATGATAGAAAAAGATATAAATATAGATACAATAAAAGAATATTTAAATGCAGATCCAAGTTTGTTATCAGACTTAGATAATATATATGAATATAGAAAGCTGAGAATTGAACAAACATATTATGGTCATTTAGCAAGTGAATATGATCACGAAGACATTATGAAACAAAGTAAAATTGTAAGAAATGCAGGATATATGCAAAGAATGACCTGGGGTACAAATGTTGAAAAGTGCGAAAGTAGAAGAAGAAAGGCACATAATACAGCATTAACATCTTTTAATAGTATTTTAAGAACAGGAAAATTAAAAGAATTACCACAAATATACGAAGGAAAAACTTTAACAAATGAAGAGATTAAAAACTACTTAAGAGCTGAAAGAAGAGAAGAAATAACTGACTCAATGTTTGAATTACTATATATAATAGAAAATGGCATTATAGAAAAAGAAATTACAAATGAAAATAAAGGTTTGCAAGATTTGAAATATAAAATGAATCAAGATAATAGAACTTTTGGTATATATAAAACTATATTAAAAGATGAAAGTGATGAAAAGGATGGAGGAATTGAATTTGATTTTTCTGGAGTAGAAAATGATAAAGAAATAAGATTTGATTTCTCAGCTTTAGATAATAATGAAGAAAATAATTAAATAGTGTTGGAGTGAGTTTATGGAAGAAAAGGTAACAATAGAAAACGTTTTAAAAGAATACGAAAAATATTTATTAAGTAGATTAATTGATAAAGAATACGATTTTAATAATTTAAGAGATATTGTAAAAGAATTTAATAAGCATGATGATATTTTTAATTATGATGATGAACAATCAAATTATGAAGTAGCAAATAATATAAAACAATATATTGATGAAAAAATTAGAGGTAAAAAAATACAATAGAATAAATTAACCTTTTTTGGAAATAATATAAAAAATATTTCTAAAGGAGGTTTTTTATTTGATAACAAAGGTAGAAATAAGTGGAGTTAATACTTCAAAGTTGCCTGTACTATCAAATGAGGAAAAAAATATACTTTTAAGAAAAATAAAAGATGGAGATACAAATGCAAGAGAAAAATTTGTAAATGGTAATCTTAGGTTAATATTAAGCGTAATAAAAAGATTTAAAAACAGAGGAGAAAACGTAGACGATTTATTTCAAATTGGATGCATTGGTTTAATAAAGGCAATAGATAACTTTGATTTAAGTCAAAACGTACAATTCAGTACGTACGCAGTACCTATGATAATTGGGGAGATTAGAAGATATTTAAGAGACAATAATTCAATAAGAGTAAGTAGATCTATAAGAGACTTAGCGTATAAAGCTTTAGCTATTAAAGAAAAAATATTAAGAGAAGAGAACAGAGAAGCAACAGTAGAAGAAATAGCTAAACAACTAAATGTAGAAAAAGAAGCTGTAGCAATGAGTTTTGATGCAATACAAGATCCAGTATCACTACAAGAACCAGCATTTAATGATGGAACAGACAATGTATATATATTAGATCAAGTAAAAGATACTAAAAACACAGATGAACTATGGGCAGAAAACATAACAGTTGCCGAAGCAATGAAAAAATTAAATGACAAAGAAAAAAGTATAATAAATAAAAGATTTTTTGAAGGAAGAACACAAATGGAAGTTGCAGAAGAAATAGGAATTTCTCAAGCACAAGTATCAAGAATAGAAAAAAATGCTATAGATAGAATAAAAAGATTATATAAATAGTTTTAGTATAAAATAAAAAACACCAAAATATAATAAAAAGAGGTGTTTTTTATTATGAAAGAAAAGGGATTAGATTTTAAACATAAAGAAGTTATAAATATAAACGATGCAAAAAGGCTTCGGGTATGTACAAGATGTATGTGCAGATTTAAATAGTGGAGCAATAACATCAATTATAGTACCAGGAAGTAATAAAATAATAAACTTATTTACTAATTCAAATGATATAATAATTCCATGGGAAAAGGTAAAATGCATAGGAGATGAAATAATTTTAGTAGAAATATAAAAAATGTCGAAAAAAGTATTGACATTGAATCGCAAACATGCTATTATATGAAAGTACCTTGTAGCAAACAAAAAAACAAATTGTTTTATAGGGAATTAGTAATAGAAAATATGCAAATGAAATAAGAAATGCAAGAAATTACTAATTTTTATTTTGTCAAAAATACAAATAAAAAATATTAAAATATTTTTTAAAAAAGTATTGACAAAGAGTT
>CABPZP010000021.1:0-15491 GCA_902461935.1 uncultured Clostridium sp.
ACAGTAGAAATGTGGATGGACAGCTGGAATACAAGATATCCAAATAGTAGTGATCGAATATATAGAAAGGCAAGTACAAGCACAAGCCACCCAGGATATTATGTAGGAACAGGTGAAAATCCAAGTTCATATTATATAGACTCTAGTGTAATGAATAAAAAAGAAGGATATAAAAACAAACTATATTATCCACATACATCAAGCTACGGCTACTGGCTTGCTTCCCCTTCTGCTTACGACAGCTACTGTGTGCTTTATGTGGATGACTCCTACGGCTATGTGAACGCTGGCAACTATTACATTGACGACTTGGGCGTGCGTCCTGTAGTTTCTCTAAACTCTGGAATCGCAGTAAATGCAGAAGAAGTTGAATAGTGCAGAAATTAAGAATAGTAATAAAGAGCTTTTCAAGTATGGTGTGTAAACTTTTAATATATATATTAAAGCAAAATTCTCAGAAGTTGGAGCAGTTGTAGAATTAGCATAGTTATAGTAAAAAAGAATTTCATTTTTGAAATTCTTTTTTTTGTATTTTATCTTAATAAATTAAACCATTTCTCAAAAACCTTACAAGACATATTCCCGTAGACCAATAGAAGGAACATCATTGCTAGCTACTAAATCAATTATTGCTAAATTATTTCCGTCTAAATTATATGTTATTTCTCCTATTTTTTGCCCTTTATAAATTGGTGCAGATAAATTATCTTGAAGAATTATATTTTTTTCTATTTGCTTTTCCTTTCCTTTTGGAATTAATACACCAGAAGTGGTTTCAACAGTTGCATTTATAGTTAATTCAATTCCTTTATTTACAGGAACAGACTGAACAGTATCTCCGCTATCTCCTAATTTTATATATGAATAGTTAGAAAATCCGTAATCAAGTAATTTTTGAGCTTCTGCAAATCTTAATTTTGTTGTAGGAGCTTTCATTATAACAGCTATTAAAGATAAATCATTACGTGTGGCTGAAGCAGATAAATTATATAATGCAAGAGAAGTAGAACCTGTTTTTAAACCAGTAATTCCATTATAGGTTCTAATTAATTTATTAGTATTAACAAGTTCAGATTTTCCATTTCTTAAAGAATCCATGTAAATTGTAGTATATTTTGTAATATCTGTGTGTTTAGTTAACAGCTCTTTGCTCATTAATGCAATATCATATGCAGAAGTTATATGTCCATCTTCATCTATACCATGGCAATTTTTAAAACAAGTATCGTTCATACCAAGTTCTTTAGCTTTTTCATTCATTTTTTGAACAAAAGCTTCTTGAGAACCTTCCAAATATTCGGCCATTGCTACTGTGCAATCGTTTGCAGAAACTACACAAATTGCTTTTAACATATCATTAACAGAAAGTGTTTCGGTAGTATCTAGCCAAATTTGAGAACCACCCATACTTGAAGCGTTTTCACTACAAGGAATTTGGGTATCATAAGATATTTTACCAGAATCAATAGCTTCCATAATAAGTAAAATTGTCATAACTTTTGTAACACTGGCTGGCCTTAATTGCTCATGCATATTTTTATCATATAAAACTTTTCCTGAATTTTGTTCAATTAAAACAGCAGCTCCAGATTCTAAGTTTAACGAATTATCAATAGAATTAGTTTCTGAGGAATTTGTATAAATAGAGTCTAAAGAAGAACTCCAAATATAATTACTATATGCAAATATTGAAATAGGTGAAAATAAAACTAAACAAAAACAAAGTAATAAAGAGATTATTTTTTTATTCATATATGTACCTCCGTGTTTGTAAAATATATTCGAAGAAATTAAATATATGAATGTAAATTTGAAATATAATTATGTTATATATAAATATTGCTAAATATTATAGAAAAATGTCAAACAATGTAGGGGGCGGACGCCTTAAGTCCGCCTGAGAAAAGATATAACAATAAAAATTTTTAAGATATTTTTACAATTCTTATTGAAACGTTTTTTGAATTAACAGAACAATAAATTTTTATAGGAAAATCATAATTATTTACAAATTTAAAATCTATACTACCATAGGCCACAGCAGCATCTTTTCCTTCCTTTACGTAGGGAACTTTTTTACTATGAGGATGTCGTTCTGTAACATTTAAAGATGGAAGAAGTAATACGGCATTGTAAAGAGTAGAACTAATTTGGCAATTACCGCCACCATATCCTTTTATTTTGTTGCCATCTTTATCATAGATGTCGGCTTTTTTATAACCTTTTTTTGAAGTTGCTTTTCCAACTGTTTGTGTAAATGAGAAAGTTTTTCCAGGTTCTACAGTTTTACCATTTAAAATTGAGGAGGTAATGTTTAAGTTATTTTGTCTATTAGGATCTTTACTGTAAATTTTTGTGGAAAAATTTGACAAATCTTCTTCAACAGATGCAGCAGGAGTAGTTGGTTCAGTAACTTTAGGCTCTACAGGGGGAATATTGGATTGTTCTTGTGTAGAGTTAGTATTTGAAGTATCTAAACTAGAATTTTGTAAAGTTTCATTATTA
This sequence comes from uncultured Clostridium sp., assembly GCA_902461935.1. Taxonomy (GTDB): domain Bacteria; phylum Bacillota; class Clostridia; order TANB77; family CAG-508; genus Merdicola. Next base: position 2,506 of record CABPZP010000021.1, read on the forward strand.
TTAGTAGTATTTGTAGTAGTATTTTCTTTGGTAGAAGTTCTAGCATACTCTGTATTATTAGTTTCTTTATTGGAAATACTATTGTTAAAATTATTTTTAAAGAAAAATATAATTCCAGCTATAATTAATATAACAATAATACCAATAAAAATATATTTTGAAATTTTCATGATTATCCTCCAAAGTAACATATAGTTTTTATATTAGTATTGGCAAAAAAACAAAAAAATATAATAAAAATGTTGACTTTTTATGTTGAAAATAATATAATTAAAAAACGTCAATAAGACAGTACAAAAAACAATACTTTTAAAGGAGGACATAATATGCAATTTGTTATTTTTTTAGGACGGGATCAAAAGATCTTTGAAGAAGTAGCTCAAAAGGCTCCTAAGGACAAAATTTTCATTTTTATGAGAGATGATGATGAAAAAAAGTCATTAGAAAGAGCTAAGAAAAAAGCCGAGTTTTGGGCTGAAAAACTAAAAATGCCTGTGATAGCAGAAGAACAATACGTTAAAGGAGGGCAAAAATATGCATAAGAAGGTATACTTTGTAGGAAGACAGTCAATGTATAAAGCGATAGAAAAAATTGCTTCAGAAGAGTTTGAACTTGTTTTTAAGAAAGAAAAAAAATCGGAAAGTTTCGAAGAATGTCGAAACATAGCAGAAAATTTGTCGCAAGATTTAATAGAGCCTGTTTTAGTAGAAGGCTCAATGGTAGCAAATCAAAAAAATACATCTTTTTTATATTACATTGATCCTTGTTGTACTAAAATTTCGGCGGTAACTACTAATAATGCAGATACTGAAAAAAATTGTATGAACAACTTTAATTTAATAAGATGTCATATGTAAGAAAAATAGCTATTTAATTGTTTTAGAAACTCGATTAGTAATTTCAATCGAGTTTCTTTTGTATAGTATAAGAAAATTATAATTTTAGAATAATAAGGCAATTCATTTATAGCTTCTTATAAGGTAATTTTTTGAAGCATAGATGTATTGACAAAATATGAAAATATAGTATAATAGAAAAGAATGTTATGTAAAAAGGAGTGAGAAGATGATATCAAAATATTGGAGAAAAATTGGTTTATTTATTTTAATAATTGCATGTTTATTCAATATCACATATAAAATTGTACATAAAGCATCTTTAAAAACTCAATTAGAAGCATCTGCTAAATACATACAGGAAGAAAATAAATAAAATTTAATATAACACTTGAAAAAAAAAAGCAAATATGTTATGCTTATAAACAGCAAATTTTATCAATTAAAGGAAGAGGTGAATACGTAAATGAAAACAGGAATACATCCAGAATATAAAGAAGCAACAATTACATGTGCTTGTGGAAATGTTATGAAAACAAATTCAACAAAAGGTGATATGAAAGTTGACGTTTGCTCTAAATGCCATGCTTTTTGGACAGGTAACTTAAAACAAAATAAAACAGGTGGTAGAGCTGAAAAATTCAAAAATAAATATGGTATACAATAATTTTTTAGAGGGTTCGTTTTATCGGACCCTTAAAAAATTTAAGATTATAGTATATTAAATTTTTGATGTAATAAAAAATAAACTATATTGTATAAAATAATATTGTAAAATTTAAGAGGTGTAATAAATGAAAATTGGAATTGTAGGATTACCAAATGTAGGAAAAAGCACAATGTTTAATAGTATTACAAATGCCGGAGCAGAATGTGCCAATTATCCGTTTTGTACTATAGAACCTAATGTAGGTGTTGTTCCTGTTCCAGATGAGAGACTAGACAAACTTACTCAAATGTATAAGCCAGAAAAAACTACACATGCAGTAATAGAATTTGTAGATATTGCAGGATTAGTAAAAGGTGCAAGTAAAGGTGAAGGACTAGGAAATAAATTTTTATCACATATTCGTGAAGTAGATAGTATTGTAGAAGTTGTAAGATGTTTTGAAGATGAAAATATTGTTCACGTTGATGGCAGCGTAGATCCTATAAGAGACATAGAAACAATTAATTTAGAATTAATTTTAGCAGATTTAGAAACTATAAATAAAAGAATGGAAAGAGCTCAAAAAGCTTTTAAAGCAGATAAAAAAGTTAAAGTAGAAATTGATTTATTAAATAAAATTAAAGAAACTTTAGAAGCTGGAAAATCTGCAAGAACTCTTGAATTAAATGAAGAAGAATTAGAATTAATAAAAGATAGCTTTTTATTAACTTTAAAACCAATTTTATACATTGCGAATGTTTCAGAAGATCAATTAGGGAATGATAATGATGAATTAGTTAATAAAGTAAAGGAATATGCTTCAAAAGAAAAAGCAAATGTAATTCCTTTATGCGTAAAAATAGAGGAAGAGTTATCTAGTTTAGATGGAGAAGATAAAAAAGAAATGCTTGAAGCACTTGGACTAGAAGAATCTGGATTAGATAAAGTTATTAAAGCAAGTTACGATTTATTAGGACTTATGTCATTTTTAACTGCTGGAGAACCAGAAGTTAGAGCTTGGACAATAAAGAAAGGAACAAAAGCTCCAGAAGCAGCAGGAAAAATTCATTCAGATATTCAAAGAGGATTTATTAGGGCAGAAGTAGTAAAATATGATGATTTAATAAGAGAAGGCTCAATGAATGCTGTTAAAGAAAAAGGATTATTACGTTCTGAAGGAAAAGACTATATAATGCAAGATGGAGACATTGTATTATTCAGATTTAATGTGTAAATTATGTAACAAATTTATTACAAATTAAAAAAATATAAAAAAACTATTGATTTTTTTTAACAATAGTAGTATAAAATAATAAGGAATTAAAAATAATAAATACGAGAGAAAAAGGAGAATTATTTATGAAAAATTTAAAATCAAGAAAAATTATATTAACATTAGCTATTGTATTAGCAGTTATTACAGGACTAACATTTTCTGTTAATGCAGATGAAATTCAACAAATAAATCCAACAGATGTTGTAGGAAATAATACATCAACTAAAAATTCAAGTGCAAACTCAAACTCTAGTTCTAATGCAAATACTAATAAAAGTTCTAATGCAAATACAAACAAAAATGTAAGCAATAATACAAATAAAAATACTACATCATACAATAACACAAATACAAGTAATTTACCAAAAACAGGTTTAAAAGATTATGCACCTTTATTTGCAACAATTGGAGCTTTTGCAGTTATTGCCTTAATTGCGTATAAAAAAGCTAATTATTATAAAGATATTTAATGTTAATTTATTATAAAATAGAACGGAAAAAAGAGATAGAAAATTATTCTATCTCTTTTGCTTTTATAATAAGTCGCTTCTTATTTTTGTTGTTACAAGTTATTAAGGTTAATTTTCTTGTGGAATTTTCTTGAGCTAAAATTGAAGTATTAGTATTTTCAACCTCAAAAATATTGTATACAGAATAAGAAACAGAAATATTATATGAATCATAAAGTATTATTTTTTCGTTTAAATTTATTTTTTTCAAATTACTAAAAAAAAGATTATTTTCATAATTGTGTCCAGCTAAACATAAATTCCCACGAGTATTAATATTTGGTCCATATACTTTACAAATACCTAATTTTAGCAGTTCATCAGTTGTTTTCGAAAATATAGGATAATTAATGTTTAAAGAAGGAATTTCAATTCTACCAATTATTGGATACGTAGAATTGTCGGATAAATTTATATTATATAAAGATTGCAGTTTTATTGCATCTGAAATAAAATTAGAAGAATTTAAATCTTCTTGTGAGAGACAATATGAGCGAAAGGAAAAAATGAAAACAACCCAAATTATTATTGTACAAAAAAAGAATATATATTTATAATAATAGTATTTTTTATTATTATTATTTCTTTTTTTATTAAAATTTTCTAAGGTTAACAAAATTTGGTTCATATATTAATACCTTTCATACATATTTTATAAGTATTTTTTGCAAAATATTTATAAAATATTCTAAATTGTATAGACTTTTTAGTTAAAATATCATAAAATAGTTAGGTAAAAAAGGAGTTGGTAAAATTGAATATATGGCACGATATTGAAAAAGAAAGAATAAATAAAAATGATTTTGTCGCAGTTATTGAGATAACAAAAGGTGGAAAAAACAAATATGAATTAGATAAAACAACAGGAATGCTTAAATTAGATAGAGTATTATATACATCAACACATTATCCTGCAAATTATGGATTTATACCTAGAACATATGCAGAAGATAATGACCCATTAGATGTATTAGTTTTATGCCAAGAAAATATAGACCCAATGACTTTGGTTGAATGTTATCCAATTGGAACATTAATTATGACAGACCAGAACTCGAAAGATGAAAAGGTAATTGCAGTATGTAAACAAGATCCTTTCTTAAATGAGTACAAAGATATAAGCGAAGTTCCAAGTCATATTTCTTCAGAAATAATGCATTTTTTTGAAGTATATAAACAACTAGAAGGAAAACAAACCTCTGTAGATAAAATAGTTGGAAGAAAAGAAACAGAAGAAATAATAGAAAAATGTATGAAAAATTATGAAGAAAAATTTGGAAATTAAACTTATAGAGGGGACGTGTAATTTATGCTAATAGAAAAAGTTGGTTTTAATTTATTAGCAGTTTCATTATTTATAATTATTTTTTTTAAAATGATAGCTAGAAATGATACAAGCTATGTAACTTTTTTAATTTTAGAATTTATAGGAATATTTATAGAATTTATAGAAATTTTAAAAGGAACGACATTTGCAATATGGATAAAATGTATAACATATTTTATAGCTATAGTACTTCCTATAGTAATTATTATGCTAGAAAAACATAATAAATATTTATTAGAATATATATATACATTTTTAGCTAAAATTTACAAACTATTTAATCAAAATAAATCAAAAAAAATGTTACTAAAATTAATAACAGAATATCCGGAATGTTATATTGGACATAAAATGCTTGCAGAAATATATGTAAAAGAGGGTGGAAGAAGAAAGGCAATAGATGAATATGTTAAGGCAATAGATATAAATAAAAAAGATTACGATTCATATTATGAAATTGCATTTCTTTTAAATGAATTAGACAAAAAAGATGAGTCTATACAAATGTTAAATACTTTAGTAAATAAAAAACCAGATTATTATAAGGCATCTGAATTATTAGGCTCTTTGTTTTGTGAAAAAGAAATGTTCAAAGAAGCGATAAACGTGTATCAAAATGCAATGCAATATGATCCAAATAATTATGAAATATATTATAATTTAGGAATAGCCTATACAAGATTAAATGACTTTCAAAAAGCTCAAGAGTATTACAAAATGGCTGCAGAAATAAATGCTGAATTATATTTAGCAATGTATAATTTAGGAATGATATCTTTAATGTTTGGTGATATTGAAGAAGCAAAACAATATTTTATGAAATCTGTAGATGGAGAATACTTAGAAGCAAAAGGATATTTTAATTTAGCGAGAATCGCATGTATAAATGGTGAAAAAGAAAATGCAATAAATTACTTAAATCATGCAATAGAGCTAAACGGAAATTTAGCAAAAAAAGCATTAAATGATAATATTTTTATACCTATTCAAAAATATATACATATACCACATAATATAATAGAAAAAGAAAATAAAATGGCTCAAAAAGAAATAAAAGCACAAGAACATTTAGAGCAAACCTATGAAATTGTTGGTACATTAAGTAAAAATGAACTTAAAAAAATGAATAGTTTTCAAAGTAAAAGAATAAACTCTAAAGAAAAAGAAATAGAGTAAAAGGAGGATTAACTTTGAAAACAAAAATTTCAGTAATTGGTGGAGACAAAAGAATAGAATATTTAATACAAATGTTAAAAAAAGAAGAGTTTAATATAAAAATATTTGGAATGGAAAATTCTAAGATAATTCTAAAAGAAGAAAAAAGCACTTCTATAAAAGAATGTTTAGAAAATTCTAAAATAATAATATCTTCTATACCTTTTTCTAAGGATGGAGAAAATATATTTGCACCATATGCTGAGAAAAATATAAAAATTGAAGAATTATGTAAATACACTAAAAACAAAGTTTTAATTGCAGGAAACATTAAAGAAGAAATACAAAAAAAATTTGTTAATACAAAAATTTATGATTTAATGAAAGATGAAAGCTTAACAATAATGAATGCAGTATCTACAGCAGAAGGTGCAATACAAATAGCTATGCAAGAAACAAATAAAACAATACATAATTCAAATGTATTAGTTTTAGGTTTTGGAAGAATAGGAAAGGTACTTTCAAAAGATTTACTAGGCTTAGGAGCAAATGTAACTTGTGAAGCAAGAAAAAAATCGGATATTGCATGGATAGAAAGTTATGGTTATAAATCATTAGAATTAAATAATTTAGAAGAAAACATAAATAAATATGAAATTATTTTTAATACAATACCGTATTTAATATTAAATAAAAATATACTAAAAAATGTTAGAAAAGACTGTTTAATAATAGACTTAGCATCTAAGCCAGGAGGAACAGATTTTGAAGAATGCAAAAAGCTAGGAATAAATGCAAAGTTAGAATTAGCACTTCCTGGTAGAGTGGCACCAAAAACATCTGCAAAATATATTAAGCAATCTATTTATAACATAATGGAGGGAGAAAAATGGGAGCAATAACAATTTGGCAAGCAATAATTTTAGGAATAGTTCAAGCACTAACAGAATTTTTACCAATATCAAGTTCAGCACATTTAAATTTAATACCATGGGTAATGGGATGGATAGATGGCCCTGGTTTTAGAGGAGAATTTGAAGGAAGTTTCGATGTAGCATTACATGTAGGAACACTTTTAGCAATATTAATATTCTTCTTTAAAGATTGGATAAGTTTAATAAAAGGTGGATTCAATCAAGTAGTAAAAAAAGAAAAAACAACAGAAGGAAGAATGTTCTGGTACTTAGTAGCGGCAACATTACCAGGAGGAATATTAGGTTTATTAGCAGATAAATTTTTAGAAGATTATTTAAAAACAGCATATCTATTAATGGCAATAGTATTAATAGTAATGGGAATAATTTTATACATAGTAGATAAAAAATGTAAATCAAAAACAGATTATGAACATATGAGTTTTAAACAAACATTTTTAATAGGACTTTCGCAAGCATTGGCATTTATACCAGGAGTATCACGTTCAGGAATTACAATGACAACAGGAAGACTAATGGGAGTAGATAGAGAGTCAACAGCCAAATACTCATTTATGTTAGCAGCACCAATAACATTTGGAGCAGCATTATACAAATTAGTAAGTGGAGCATTTACAATAAATTTATCATTTGCAATAGGAATATTAACAAGTTTTATAGTAGGACTATTTATAATAAAATTTTTACTAGATTATCTAAAAAAAGGAAGCTTTAAATTATTTGCTATATATAGAGTAATAATAGGAATATTAGTAATAGGAATATATATTTCTAGAATATAAAAACAAAGCACGAATCAGTGCTTTGTTTTTATATATAAGGCGAATTATGCAAATTGCAACCAAAGGTTGCATATAACAAACTTACATTAATTCTTTTTCTGTACTCCAGTTTTTGTTATTATGAAGATACTCTTTTGTTACTTCTTTGGAGTCTCTGTCATAAACATATCTTTTCTCTAAAATCTTATCATACAAATCATACCCCTCAAGAATTACTTTTTTTGCTGTTGCGATAAGTTCAGAGGAAACACCATCATTATCTGAGTTGTCAAACATATCAAGCCAACGATAGCATTCTCTTACCTCAGTTGCAAGTTTAGGGTCTGGCATTAAGTATGCAACGTTACGTGACCATCCTGAGCAATACTCCTTTTTTATTCTGCAATGATTTCTTGGGTCAATATGTCCTGCTTTCCAACCAGATAAAAAGTCTATTCCAGTTTCAGTAGCTTCGCATACAATCTTTGAAACATTTGCACAACCGTCCCACAATAAATCTGTGGACTTTGAAGGATAAATTACAGAAAATTCTTCGTCATTATCAGAAACTAATGTTATTTTTGTAAATTCTCCTCCTAAGCCTCCTTCTGAAAAGAGTTTGTTGCCGATTTTTGCTGCGATACACTTAGGATCGTGTTCCTGACGATATGCTTCTGCTTCTTCTTCAACTTTCTTTCTTTTTATTTCGTCAGCACGAGTTTTCCCGGCATCATCTAATGGTAATTTTGCAAGATAATTTCCAATATCATCACGTTTGATGACAAAGTAATGTGCTCCAGACATTGAAAAATCAGGAATTACAATTTCATCGCAGTAGTGAATTGGATAATCTCCACCAGGAATATTAACTGATTTCAATCCGGCTTCATGCAAAGCTTTACGAAGGCGTGGCCAAAATTTAACATTATTTCCAAGCTTTTTACCAGGGATAATTTCCCTTGCCTGTCTTAAATGAAAGTATCCTCCTTTGCTCCGTTCTCCAATAACATAGGCGTTACAATCAAACTGATATTTGTTTTCGCCAACTGGTGTTACGAGTGCCTCGGCTGTTTCGCCAAGAATGTGGTTTACAGTTACTACAGTGTTTTTCTTAATTGTCTTCATATCGAAGCCCTCCTTAATATAATGTGTATTTGTTTAATGAAGTTTGTTTAAACTAAAACAAAGTTATTAATTAATAAAAGATATTCAATGATTAGTTTAAGCTTACAACATTTAGTGTATTTTTAGTATAGCAAGAAATGCAATATAAGTAAAATTAAAAAAATTTATATAAACTATAAGAAATACTTATAATTTAAAATTAGAGACCAGAAATAATATCTCAAAATTGTAGCAAATAGTAATTCAATGTAAGGTTATAATTTAGTAAAAATTATAATCTTTTTAATATATTTTTTTGCTTGAAATTTTATTTAATATACTATATAATACTGTCGAAAAATAAAGTGTTTAGGGGATAATATGATAAACTTACTTTTATGTGGAAATAAAAAGGTTTTCGATGGTGCATTAACACAATTAATTTCTATTACAAACAGAACAAAAGAAGATATTAATTGTTATATATTCACAATGGATGCAACAAGATTAAAACCAGAATATGTGCCTATTGAAGATGAACAAATTGAATTTTTAAATAAAGTTATAAAATCTAAAAATATTAATAACAATGTAAAAAAGATAGATGTAACAAAAGAATATGAAGAAGAATTTTTAGGAACTGCTAACGAAAATGCTTATTGCACACCATACACTCTTTTAAGATTACTAGCAGACAAAATAGAAGAAATACCAGATAAAATTTTGTATTTAGATATAGACATAATGGTTGGTAACGATTTGACTAAATTATATAATATTGATATAACTAATTACGAATATGCAGCAGTTAAAGAAAAATATGGTTGTTGGATTATTAGACCAGACTATATAAATGCTGGAATGCTTTTATTAAATATGAAAAAAATAAAAGAAACAGGTCTTTTAGAAAAAGCAAGAAATTTATTAAAAAGAAGAAAGTTATTATTTGCAGACCAAGATGCAATATTTTGGTCAACAACTAAAAAACTTATACTACCAAGAATTTATAATGAACAATCAAAATTTAATAAAAAAGATACAGTAATTTGTCATTTTTGTAAAAGGCTTATGTTTAGACCATATCCTCATACAGAAAATTATAAACAATGGAACATAGAGGAAGTGCATAAAATTTTAAAATGCTTTTATTTTGATGAGGACTTGAATGAATATTTGAAATTAAAAGCAGAGTTCAAAAATAAAGAATTAGAAAGAAGATAAAAGGAGAACAAAATGGAAAATAATTTAGAGGTAATACCAATATTTTTTGCAGTTGATGATGTATACTCACCATTTTTAGCAGTAACATTACAATCGTTAATAGAAAATGCATCTAAAAATTATTATTATTCAATAAAAATATTATACACAAATATGCAAGAAGAAAATAAGAAGAAACTTGCAAAATATGAATCTAAAAATGTAAAAATAGAATTTGTAGATTTAAACTATTATATAAAAAAAATACAAGATAAATTATACACCAGAGATTATTATACAAACACAACATATTTTAGGCTATTTATACCAAACTTATATCCACAATACGATAAAGTAATTTATTTAGATGGAGATATAGTTGTACTTGGAGATATTTCAGAACTATATAATATAGATATGGGAGATAATTTAATAGCAGCTGCACCAGATGATGTAATACAAAATACTAAAGTATTCCAAGAATATGCAGAAAAAGTTGTTGGAGTAGCTGATTACAGAAATTATTTTAATGCGGGAGTTCTTTTAATGAATTTAGATGAGCTTAGAAAATTCGACTTTCTAGATAAGTTTTTATATTTACTAGAAACAGTTAAATTTTCAGTTGCTCAAGATCAAGATTATTTAAACAGATTGTGCAAAGGAAGAACAAAAATAATAAGTATAGCTTGGGACAGAATGCCAATGCCAACAGATAAAATATCAGATGACGAAATAAAACTAATACACTATAATTTAGCATATAAACCATGGCATTTTGATAATGTATTATATAAAGAACACTTCTGGAAATATGCAAAAAAAACAGAATACATAGATGAAATAAAGAAAATAAAAGAAGCATATACAGAAAGCGATAGATATCAAGATATGGAACAATATAAAAAGTTACAAGCACTAGCACAAAAAGAATGTGACTGTGTAGGTGATGACAGAAGGTTTAGGAGAACCATTGAGGAAGATTTAATAAAAAAATCTCAAGATAGATTAGAAGTTCTAGAAAAAATAAAGGTTTTAGAACAAAATGGAGTTTTTGATGTAGATGTTGAAGATGATCCAGAAACAATAAAATTAACAGCAGATAATGTTGATTATTTAAAAGAAAAACGTTATAGCAAGTTAAAAAATAAAGTTGCAAATAAAATGGGAATGAAGTTCTTAAACGATTTATTAAAAGATAATAAATTAATTATAAAACAAGTTATAGGAATGGAAAATTTGCAAAAAGTAAAAACAGGAGCAATTATAACTTGTAATCACTTTAATCCATATGATTCTTTTGCAATAGAAAAAGTATTTAGAGAATCTGGGCAAGCAAAAGAAAAGAAATTATATAAAGTTATAAGAGAAGGGAATTATACAAACTTCCCTGGACTTTATGGATTTTTCTTTAGAAACTGTGATACACTACCATTAAGCTCTAGTAATAGAACAATGATAGAATTTTTAAAAGCAGTAGATACAATATTACAAAGAAAAGACTTTATTTTAATATACCCAGAACAAAGTATGTGGTGGAATTATAGAAAACCAAAACCATTAAAAAATGGAGCATTTAAAATGGCAGCAAGAAATAATGTGCCAGTAATCCCGGTATTCATTACAATGCAAGATAGCGACATAATAGGAAAAGATGGTTTCCCCGTACAAGAATATATAATAAACATTGAAGAACCAATATACCCAAGTGAAAACCTAACAGAAAAAGGAAATACAAATGTAATGAGAGACAAAAACTTTGAAGTATGGAAAAATGTGTATGAAAAATTCTATAAAATACCATTAGAATACTTAACAACAACAGAAAATGAAAAAGAGGAAGATGCTCTATGAAAGAGCAAAAAATAATATATTATAAAGATGAGCTAAATGATGAATTTTCAGGACCAAAAATAACACCAATAAAAATAGATGAAAACTATAAATATAAACATGGAAAAATATGGAATATATGCTCATATATAATACAAAACTTTTTAAGTATGCCAATAAAAGTTTTATACAATAAATTAAAATTTAGGCTAAAATATGTAGGCAAAGAAAAAATTAAGCCCTATAAAAAACAAGGATATTTTATATATGCAAACCATACACAACAATTTGCAGATACATTTATACCAAGTGTTGCAATATACCCAAAAAGAAATTTTTTAATAGTTAATCCAGAAAACATTTCAGTAAAACCATTTGGAAAACTAGTAGAAATGTTGGGAGCAATTCCAGTACCAGGGAACAAAACAGCAATGAAAAATTTCTTAGAAGAAATACAAACAAAAATAAAAAACAAAAACACAATAACAATATATCCAGAAGCACATATATGGCCATATTATACACATATAAGACCATTTAAATCTGTATCATTTAAATATCCGGTAGAATTAAATGCACCATTATTTTGCATAACAAATACATACCAAAAATGTGGAAAAAACAAAATAAAAATAGTATCATACATAGATGGACCATTTTTTGCTGATAAAAGCCTAAGTAAAAAAGAACAAAAAGAAAGTTTGCGAAATAAAGTATATGAATGTATGGTAGAAAGAAGTAAAAATAGCAATATAGAAAAAATAAAATATATAAAAAATTAATATTAAATATTGTAGGTGGGTAGGTGTATATGCCTACCCAAAAAAATTTACATAAAATAATTCAAATAGTAATTTGTTATTAAATTTGAGAGGAGATTATAAAAATGAATTTAATATATAAAAAAGCAAATATAAATGATATAGATAATTTAGTGGATTTAAAAATAAAGCAAATGTTATTTTTTTATAATAGAGATGGCGTAATAATGAAAAATGAAAACGAAAAAAGAGAAAACATAAAAAATGTATTAGAGCAAGAACTAAATAAAACAATGCATTTTTTTATAGCAATAGATAAAGATAATAATAAAACTGTTGCTTGTAACGGTGTGATTATTCATCAAATGCTACCTGATACAAAAGCATATATAACAAGTGTATATACTGATGAAGATTATAGACAAAATGGAATTCAAAATGAATTAATGAAAATGATTTTAGCATTTATTAAGGAGATTAACTGCAAAAAAATAGAACTTGATGCTTCTAACCCTCCAGCAATAAAATTATATAAGAAATTTGGTTTTAAAAAAAATGATATAAAGTATATTTTAATGATTTAACAAACAAATTACAATAAGTAGGGTAGATAACCAGTTGAAATTATCTACCTTTTATTAT
>CABPZP010000022.1:0-11658 GCA_902461935.1 uncultured Clostridium sp.
TTTGTGCAAATGATGAAAGTGCTGATATAAGTCCAATGTTTGGTCCTTCTGGAGATTCTATTGGACATAATCTTGAATAGTGTGTATAGTGAATATCACGTACTTCGAATCCAGCTCTTTCTCTTGAAAGTCCTCCAGGTCCTAATGCAGAAATTCTTCTTTTATGAGTTAACTCTGAAAGTGGGTTTGTTTGATCCATAAATTGTGATAATTGTGAACTTCCAAAGAATTCTCTAATTGAAGATGTAATTGGTTTTGTATTTATTAATGTTTGTGGTGTTATTACATCTAAATCTTGTATTGTCATTCTTTCACGAACAACTCTTTCAAGTCTTGTTAAACCAATTCTAAATTGGTTTTGTAATAATTCTCCAACACATCTTATACGTCTATTACCTAGGTGGTCAATATCATCTATATATCCAATTCCATGTTCTAAGTTTAATAAGTAGTTAACTGAAGCTAAAATATCTTCTGTTGTTACATGTTTTGGTACTAATTCTGTATATCTTTCTTTTAAGGCTTTTACTAATTCTTTTGAATCTGTATTTTCTATAATATTTTTAAGAACTTCATAGTTAACCATTTCTTTAATATGTAAAGAACTAATATCAACATCTGTTAATACTTTGTGAATGTTAACTGTTCCATTTCCTATTACTTTAACAGGTTTATCATTAACTTTTAAATCTACTGAATTAATTCCAGCATTTTGAATTTCTTCTGCTATTTCTTTTGTTATAACATTGTCTTTTTCTACTAAAACTTCTCCTGTTTCAGGATTTATTATATCTGCATAAGCAACTCTTCCTGAAATTCTACTTGCTATACTCAATTTCTTATTAAACTTATATCTACCAACTTTTGCTAAGTCATATCTTCTATCATCAAATAGTAGTCCATTAAACAAGTTTCTTGCAGCTTCTACTGTTGGTAATTCTCCAGGTCTTAATTTTTTGTATATTTCAATTAATGCTTCATCCGTAGTTCTAACAGTATCTTTTTGCATTGTTGCTTTTAATTTTTCTTCATCTCCAAAGAATGCTAAAATTTGTTCATCTGTTTCTAAACCTAATGCTCTTAATAGAACTGTTACAGGTAGTTTTCTTGTTCTATCAACACGAGTATAGAATACATTGTTACTATCTGTTTCATATTCTAGCCATGCACCACGAATTGGCATAACAGTTGAAGTATACAATTTTTTACCTACTTTATCATAACTTTCTGCATAGTAACATCCTGGTGAACGAACTAATTGGCTTACTACAACTCTCTCCGCACCATTTATTACAAATGTTCCACTTTCAGTCATAAGTGGGAAATCTCCTAAATAGATTTCTTGCTCTTTAATTTCACCTGTTTCACGGTTAATTAATCTAACTTTAACATGTAGTCTTGTAGAATATGTTGCATCTCTTTCTTTTGCTTCTTCCAAAGAATACTTTGTTTTTTCTTCCATGTAATAATCGAAAAATTCAAGAACTAAATTTCCTGAGTAGTCAATAATTGGTGATATATCTTTTAAAACTTCTCCTAACCCTTCTTCTATAAACCAATCGTAAGAATCCTTTTGTACTTTAATAAGGTTTGGCATATCGATATAATCGCCAACTTTCGCAAACGTTTTACGTGTGCATTTTTCGTGTTTAATATCTTTAACCACTTTAAAATCACCTCAAAAATAAATTTAAGCAGATTTGAAATAATTTTTGACAATTTCTTGTCTTTATATGAACGTTTAAAAAGTCCTTCTTAAATATTAATTCCTTTACTTAAAAAAATAAATACTGCCCTAATTTAATTTTTTAAATACTTTCCTTAATTTTAATTCCTCTTTTTAAACAAATATAAACATTGAATTTAAGGTAACAACAAAAAGGTAGTTCAATTTATGTAAAAAATTAATCCTACCTTTTATTAAATTTATAAATTATTTCTAAAATATTTTATTTATTTTAATCACCTTTATTTTTTATTATTAATATTACGTTTTATAAACGTCAAAATATCTTTTATATATTACCATATTTTACAGTATTATGTCAATGTTTTATTGATATTTTTTTTATTTTGTTGCTTTAATTTTTTGAACTTGGTTTTTGTTGCCATATGACAAATATATTTGTTTTGAAATACCGCGTAAGCGACCAAACGAGCAGATTTCTCTGCGAGTGCGATTTGGAGCAATCTTCATTTTTTTAATTTATATATTATTAATGTAAATATAGAAATTAATTTTATGAAAAAAATAATTGCGTGCTAAATGGTCTATAGACCATTTTCAATTCCGAAGATTGCGACACCAAGGTATAAAAAACAATTTATTTGTCATTTACTAATTAAAAACATTATTTTAGGGCGGACAGAGGCGTCCGCCCCTACATTCAAAAATTTTACAATTCCTTTGCTATTTTTTTTATTTTGTTATAAAATGTATTTGTTAATTTTAATAATGTTTGAAATTATTATTTATTACATTTTAGGAGGTTTAAATGAAAAAGAAACGTATTTTTATTTTAATATTTGTTATAATTTTAGTTGCTATACTTGCTTTTGTAGGTCATAAAATTTACAAAACTTATTTTTGTTTAACGGATATCTCAGCTTATGATAATAGCTTTAAACTTACAATTCCAAATAGAATAAAGTATAAAATAAAAGAATCTAGTGAGCAAAATTATACATTAGATTTATATTCTGTTAAAGATGAAATGTTTTTATATAGTACAGTTATAGATAAAAAAACCGAGATTAATTTAGAAGAAACAGTTAAAAATGAAAAAGAAAATGTTAGCAAAACACTTTCAAATTTTAATAATATTTTGGATGTTCAAAAAATATCAATACAAAATTATAATTCATATAAATATAGCTATACATATTCTGATTCAGACTACGGAAAAGATTTATATGCTGAAATTGTTTGGATTGAAACAGATTCTAAAATTTATGTTTTAGATTTAGAAGTTATAACAAAAAATATGAACAAATATAAAACACTTTTCGAAAAAATTGAAAGTAGTTTTATAGAAAATAACTAGTGGCTTTGCCACGCGGGTCGTCGAGCATTTCGGAGTTGTTCGAACGTATGTGAGATTACAAATCCGTTATACCTTTAGGTACGACGCCCCCTACAACATTTGACGATAATATTTTTATAAAACATAATTATAATAAACTTACTTTTTCCATACGCGGGCGGACAGAGGCGTCCGCCCCTACAACGATTTAAATCAATTTTTTTAATATAAGCTTGCGACACCAAGATATAAAAAACAATTTATTTGTTAAATTTTTATTTCAAGTCCCACTGGGCAGTGATCGCTACCTAGTATTTCTGTATATATTGTTGCTTCTTTTATTTGTGTTTCTATTGATTTTGATACTATAAAATAATCTATTCTCCATCCAGCATTTTTTTCTCTTGCATGAAACATATATGACCACCAACTATATATATTTTCTTTTTCAGGATATAAATATCTAAAACTATCTGTAAACCCACTTTTTAATAATTCTGTCATTTTATTTCTTTCTTCATCTGTAAATCCTGCATTGTGTCTGTTTGTTTTTGGATTTTTTAAATCTATTTCTTCATGAGCCACATTTAAATCTCCGCACATAATTACTGGCTTGGTTTCATTTAATTTAAGTAAATATTTTCTAAATTCATCTTCCCATACCATTCTATATTCTAAACGTTCTAACTCTCTTTTTGAGTTTGGAGTATATACATTAACCATATAGAATTTATCAAATTCTAAAGTTATTACTCTTCCTTCTTTATCGTGTTCTTCAATTCCCATTCCATAAAATACCTTTAATGGTTTTACTTTTGTAAAAATTGCTGTTCCTGAATAACCTTTTTTCTCTGCACTATTCCAATATTGATAATATCCTTCTAGTTTTAATTCTATTTGTCCTTCCTGCATTTTTGTTTCTTGAATACAAAATATATCTGCATTTTCTTTATTAAAAAAATCTAAAAAACCTTTATTTAAGCATGCTCTTATACCATTTACATTCCACGAAATTAATTTCATCTCTTCCTCCTATAAAAATACATTATGCAATTATTTATATAATAAAAATATATTAAAATCAAGTGTCTTCGCACCCTCCCCTGCAATATATGATATTAATTTTACAATTTCTTTTAATACGTAATGCCGCCGAGGAATTGAATAAATTTCATTATAATTATGTTTTTTTATTTTATTTTTAACGGGTCGTCGAGGACGCCGACCCCTACAACATTTGACGTCAGTTTTTATAATATAAAAAACATTTTCGGGCGAGCAGAGACGTCTGTCCCTACATTCCAAATGAAAATTTCCTATAATATAAAAAATCCGCATAAGCGGATTTTTTATTATTGATATATATAACACTCTAAATTTCTTCTACCAAAATTTATACATTCATTATATGTTGACATATATACGTCAATTCTATTATTTGTTATTGCTCCACCTCTGTCTTGAACAACGAACCATCCTCCATTTGGTTTATTTTGGAAATATGGTATATATATAATTGTTCCAACTGGGTATGATTTTCCTGCAGCTAATGTATACCATGAACTTGCTTTAGAACCTGATGATGTAACTCCATATCCTGAAGAACCTGCACTTTTTCCACAAGTTGATGCTGTATATGCTGACATATTCATTGTTTTTACTACTGGTGTTTTTCCTTCAACTTTTGCAGCCAATCCAGATTTTGAACTACTTGCTGGATTTTCAGTTGTTTTTGTTTCTGTTCTAGATACCTCAGATCTGTTTGTTGTTTTAGATTTTACTTGTATTACTTTATTTACTGGTTCTTGAACAACAACTTCTGATATTTTTGTTCTTTCTATTTCTGCATTATTTTGGTATTTTACTTTATAAGTAACTTCTTTAATACCCTCTTTTCCTTCTTGAAGAACTCTATCTGTTGTTTCTGTTGATGAATTTGAAACATCTTTTGTTATTGTTTCAAATGGAATTGGCTCTTGAACAACTTCAATTTTTTCTGTTACAGTTGCATATGCATTTTTTATTTCTTCTTCTGAAATATTAGTTGTTGTTTCTGCTGTTTCTACAACTTTTTCTTCTTCAGATTTATTTGAAATTTTTATTGTTCTATTTTCTCCAATTTCATCTTCAAGAGATGGTTCAACCTTTTCTTCTGGTAAAATTACTATATGATTATCTTCTAATATTTCTGAAACTTTAGTTTTTGTTGTAACTGTTGTCATTTCATAATTGTTTGAAGATATAATTTTTACTTTGCTTAATTTACTATTTGCTGCAAAAGCACACAAACCTGATAAAATAATTAAACTTAATGTTATCCCTAGCACTCTTTTAATTGCTAATTGTTTCTTTTTTCTTTTACTAATCATTTTTACCTCCTTAGGCAACAAATGTATTATATCGTATTTTCTTTATTGTGTCAAATTTTCAAAATATTTGTCTTCAAAAAGTCACAAATTCCTCTATTTCCGTAGATTGTCCTCTTCCTTTTTTGTAACTTTTTTTATTATTTTATGATTGTTTTTACCAATTTATTCCTTTATTTGAAAAATTTTAATTGCATTTTCAAAAGTTTTATTTGCAACTTCTTCTGAAGGAATATTTTTTACTTCAGCTATCTTGTTTATAATAAATTCTAAATTTCTAGAATCGTTACGGGTACCTCTCTTTGGTTCTGGTGCTAAATATGGACTATCTGTTTCTACAAGCATTTTTTCAATAGGAACAAGTTCTATTATTTCACTTGCATTTTTTGAATTTTTGAATGTACATGTACCTCCAAAAGCTATATATAAACCTGCTTCTAATCCTGTTTCTACTAAGTCTTTATTAAATGGACAACAATGTAAAATTCCACCACTCTTCAATTTACATTTTTTTAATATATTTATGGTGTCTTGAATTGCCTCTCTTGTATGAATTATAATTGGTAATTTTAGTTTATTAGCTATATCTATTTGTTTTAAAAACACTTCTTTTTGCAATTCTTTATTTTCTTTATCCCAATGGTAATCTAAACCGATTTCTCCAATTGCAACTACTTTATCATTTTGAGCTAATTTTTCTATTTCTTTTATTTGTTCTATATATTCTTCTTTTATTTCGCTTGGATGTATTCCACAACTAGCATATATAAAATTATGTGTATTTGCAAGTTCTATTGATTTTTTGCTTGTATCAATATCACAACCTACATTTACATATTTTTTTACTCCAAAATCATATATTTTTTTTAATAAATCTTCTCTATCTTCATCAAATTTTGCATCATCATAATGTGCATGTGTATCAAAAATTTTCATTTTTTCGCCTCTTATCCTTCACAAGTTACAACTACCATTGCAACTGCATATTCTTTACAATGGGAAATACTAATATCTATATTGTTTATTCCTTCAACTTTTTTCTTTAAATTTACAGCAGGTCTTAAATTTTCATCATTTATAATTTCTATATCTTTCCATTCTATTTGATATTTGCTTTGTAATTTTATTGAAATTGCTTTGAACACTGCTTCTTTTGATGCAAATCTTGCAGCATAATGCTGGTACTTTTGTTTTCCTCTTGCTTCACAGTATTCTATTTCTTTTTCAGTGTATATTCTATTTATAAATAGGTCGTTCATTTTCTCAATAGATTCTTTTATTCTTTCTATTTCTATTATATCTGTTCCGCAATATATATTCATTGTTTCTCCCTTTATTTTAACAATATACAAAAATTTATAATATTTAACACTAGTGAAATAAATAAAACTACTAAAATTATTTTATTTATTTTTTCATTTTTTTCTAATTCAGACTCTTTATACATTAAGTCGTATTTATTTTTTACTTCTTTATATTCTGTTTCTAATTCTAATACTTTCTTCCAATTTTTTGCAAAGTTATTTCCTTCATTTTGACTTGTTATTTCTTGAATCCAAATATTTTTACTAAAGTTTATAAATTTTTTTCTTGTTTCTTGTGTTTTATTTTTTTTGTATTCTACAGCTATTTTTTTCAAATATATATTTTTATACAATTCTATTATATATGTATAAAAATATTGATTTTCAAATTCATATGGAAGTTTTGTATAGTTATATATTTCTGTTCCAGAAGTTAAAAGTGTGGTTGAAGTTTTTGTTAATCCAATTTTTGCATATTTAAATCTTGCAATATCGTATGTTTTTATTTTCTCGCCTCTAACATTGTAATTACTTGGCAAAACATTTGCAAATTTCTCAAATTCATTTTTTATTCCTTCAAAATTTTTGTTGTCATTCCAACTTTCCTGGTCAATACATATATACGCATATGTATATAGTTTTTCTGTATCAATATCTAACTTTTCTGTTAATTCTGTTTTTATAATTAAACTGTTTATTAATTTTCTAACATCTTGCATATTTTCAAAATTATTTGTTTGAATTTTTATTTTTTCATCCTCTTGAATAGTTTCATTTGAGTAATTTACATTTTTAAACTTATAATTAAAGTCTAATGCATCATCAAATAATTCACTATTTTCAATATGTGTTTTTATTACTTCAAAACATATTCCTGTATTAAAGCATATTAATTGAATTGAATCTATTTTAAAGAATATTCCATTTTCTTCTCCAACTTTTCCGGGAATATTTTCATCTATTTCATATTCAAAAATCACACATGGATATTTATTTAAAACTGTTGATTTTACTTCAATATCTAATTTTTCAAATTCTGAAATTTTTTCTCTTGTAAACGAAAAATTATTAAACATAAGCTTTCTTATATTGGGTAAAAAATATTTATATAATTCTTTATCTTTTTCTTTTTCAAAAAATCTTGGCTTGCATTTATCATTTTTTAATAATTTTAGTAAATATTTTTTGTAGTCTTTTTCTTCAACAATATACGGATAAACAAAATTTGTATATTGGAATTTCATCTTAAGTTCCATTTTTATTACCTCTTTTATAATATTTCTATTTAGTATAACAATTTAAATTTGAATCTTTCATTAAATGCCATTTTCCTATAAAATCTATTGTACTATTTTCAGATAAATCATTTTCAACTGTTGCAACTACTTTACCGTTTTTATCTATACTACCCCATTTTCCATCTTTGCTTACTGCTGAGAATCCTAAATTATTTTGCTCTGTTGCATCATCATATATATAATCTACAACAACATTTCCAGATATATCTACAAATCCGTATTTTCCATCTTTTTTATCTAAGAATAACGTATTGTTTGAATTTATATCTTTATATAATTTTTCTTCAAATTTAAAATTGTAATATTTATATTCATTTCCAATTCTAATTTTAAAGTAACCTTTTTCTATATTTATTTCTGATATAATTCCTGTTAATTTCTTTTCAAGTTTATTATTTAAAATATCTGAATTAATACCATCTTCAGATACTTCTATTAAATCTGCATTTTTTATATAATTAATTGTATTATATTTATTTTCTAATATATTTTTGTTATTTATATCTATTATTCCGTATTTATTATTTTGTTTAACAATATAACTTTCATTATTAATAAATTTTAATTCATCATAATTGCAAGGAATTATTTGTTCTCCATTTGTATTTATTACCCCATATTTTTTGTTTTCAACCACAATTATTTGTGAATTTTTTATATCTGTTGTATTTTCATATTCTTTTTTTGTAATTATATTTCCTGCTTTATCAACAACATTATATCCGTTTGTTCCTTTAACAATATACATTCCATTTTCATATACTGGTTTTATTTCTGTATATTTACTTTCTAAAATAGAATTATTTGCACAATCTACTGTTCCGTATAAATTATTATCATTTTCAACTATATATCCATTTTTATAATCATCTGATAATTTTTTTATATCTTTGTATTTAGCGTCTACAACTTTTTTTCCATTATTATCAACTATTCCAACTTTTCCATCTTTTATAATTTTTATGCTATTTTCATTTCCTATTAAAGCACTAATTTCATCATATTCGCATGGCAATATTTCTTTTCCATCTAAATTAATTAAACCATACTTATTATCTTTTTGAACTTTTAATACATTAGAATTATATTTTATATTATTATTTGTATCATAATTTTCAATTGCTTCTATATTTTCATATTGCGAATATATTTCCTCATTTTTTGAATTTAAAGCTTTTGTTTTATATTTTCCATTCGTATAATCTACATTATAAACACATAAGAAAACATCTTTATTTTTATTAGGAATTGTTATTAATTCTTGATAAGAAGGTTCAATTATATTTTCACCTTTTGAATTTATAACTCCGTATTTATTATCTTCAAATGATGCATAATAACTTTCATTTGAAATTTTTTCTTTTTTATCTGTAGATAATAATTTTTTTATTCCAATTACAAACATAATAATTACTATTATTGTAATTATTACTGCAAAAACTTTTTTTAAATTTAATTTTTTTTCACCGCTATATCTTCTTCCTCGACTCATTGTTTAACATCCTCCGTAAGGTTTTATTATTTTGGTTATAATATATCACACTTTATGTTATTTTTACAATACGTTTTTGATAAATTATGTAAAAAAGCCACGCGGTTCGTCCTAAGGACGCCGCCCCCTACATTAAAAACAGAAATTTCCTATAATATAAAAATAGCACTAATTAAAGTGCTATCAAAAACAGTACTAAATAAAATTCCTTTTCGCATAAAAATTTATCTACTAACAAACTTTATTATCTATTTTTATTTTATAATTTAAACCATTTTCAGTTTAAACTAAAGGATATGGTTTGTTTCCATCTAAACCTTCTCTTGTACTACCTTGGTCAGTACAACCACAGTTTTTTAGAAGCTACAGGACGCACGCCCAAGTTGCTATTGTTATAGTTGTTATTGTTCACATTGCCGTTGTAGTTCACATTAAGCACATTGTTGCTGTTGTTAGCAGAAGGGGAAGCAAGCCAGTTTCAACCATACCCTATATTATAATTTCTTTAGCCAACCAGAAATATATTTTATTACATCATCTAGTCTTTGGCCAAGTTTATAATATTTTTTCTCTGTAATTAATTTTTTATCATAACTTAAGTTTAATAAAAAATCTATTACCTTTATTTTGCTAATTATTTTATTTAGCAAATTTCTTTTTAGTTCTATATCTGTTGTTACATTGGCTTCGTATGCGATTTCTAAAATATCGTAAGTACAGGTTCTAATTCTATTTTTTATTTCTAGTTCTTTTTTGGGGTAATTTTCCAATTCTTTATCTACTGCTAAAATTAATTCTCGTATAAATTGAATAACTCTAAATTTCTCCTCTTTCATACATAATTTCTTCCATTTCACTTAACATTTTTGTTATATTTTTTGTTTCTATATTATCCATAAGATATTCATTTATTATATCTATTCTTTTTTTGCAATTTACATATTTATTTGCTTTCTCATAAAATTCTGCATATCTATTTAAATTTTTATAATCTTCTTTTTCGTCAACATCGTAATTGTTTCTTCTATCTATTATTAAATAATTTATTTTATTATTCTCTAATTTGGCACATACCTTAGAAACTGCTGAAACAGGAAAACCACATTCTTTATAATTTTTTTCCAAATCTTTTATTTTATAACCAAACATATAAGATAAAATATAAGCATCTCTACCATAAGCATGATAAAATGTTCCAATTTTAAACAAACATATATCTTTGGTATGAATTTCTTTTATTGTTTCTATCATTTTATTCATTTATTTTTCTTCCTTTGTTTAAATTTTTGAGCCGGCGGATCACCGACCCCGCCAGGCTCACTTTATCGTTCTATTTAGTTGTTATTTTTTATTTCTACACTATTCAACTTCTTCTGCATTTACTGTGATTCCAGAGTTTAGAGAAACTACAGGACGCACACCCATGTTGCTACCGTAAGTGTTGTCATAGCGGCCATTGCTCACATAGCCGTTGCAGTACACATAAAGCACATTAGCGTCGCCGTTGCCAGCAGAAGGGGAAGCAAGCCAGTAGCCATTTGCTCCATTGTAGGTTGATGTATATGGATAATATAGTTTGTTTTTATATCCTTCTTTTCCTCTATTACTGAAATTATATGAAGTTGGATTTGAACTTGTTCCTACATAATATCCTGAATAACTATTGTTTGTACTTGCCTTTCTATATATTTTATCACTACTATTGGGATATCTTGTATTCCAACTGTCCATCCACATTTCTACTGTTGGACTTCCTATTGCCTTTTCTGCTTTATTTCCACTATCTTTATAACTGCTCCAATTATTGCTATTTAATAATGTTGATACACATTTTGAGTTATTTATTCCACTTTGTAATTCATATTCTGTTGCTTTAAATCTTGTTAATGTTGTAGAATCTACTGTTTGGAATGCTGGCACTGAACCAGATGCCCAATATGCTCTATAACCTGAAGTTGTCATTCCTGTTGCTGAATTTATTCTATTTGTTTCTGCTGTGTTTATATAATCTCCTGTTATTAAAAATATATGTGTTCCATCTGAATAGAATATTCTCCAGTCGTTTTGTCCATTTTGTGATGTGTAGTCTGTTACTTTTAGTCCATAATATTTTGCTGGTTCATTTGCTACCATTTGTGCTGTTACATTTGAATATGTTTTTAATATTTTTACATT
>CABPZP010000023.1:0-10163 GCA_902461935.1 uncultured Clostridium sp.
AGTGTTTAGAACAATTTTAAGTGATAAAAAGGAAGCAGTAATTTTTATAAATAAAACATTGAAATTAAATCTAAAAGAAGATGAAATAGAAAAATACAAAGAAAATTACATAACAGAAAATTTAATAAACAAAGAAACTGATATTGTATACAAAATAAAAAACAAAAATGTATTTATATTAATAGAACACCAAACCAAAATAGATTATTCAATGCCATTTAGAATAATGGAATATCAATTTAAAATAATCCAAAGTGCAGTAGATATAAACAAATTAAAATTAAAGGAATATAAAATACCAATAGTAATACCAATAGTTTTATATACAGGAAGAAAAAAATGGAATGTAAAAGAATATATAAAAGATGCGCAAGAAAGTTTTAAACAATACAATGGAGAAGAATTAGGAAGATATAAATTAGTAGATGTAAATAATTTCACAGAAGAAGAATTACTAAAAGAAAAAACATTTTTATCAAAAGCAATGTTGATAGAACGAAAAAGTGATGATGAAAATATAGTTAATTATTTAGAAAGAACGGTAAATGTATTATTAAATAACAATGAATTTACACAAGAACAAAGAAACTTTTTAATAGTAATGCTAGATATAATACTAAGAAGAAAAATAAACAACGATGAAATAACCAATAAATTAATAAAAAAATTAAAGAAAAGGGAGGAAAAAGAAATGTTAGCAATATTAGATGCAATAGACGAAGAAAACGAAAGAATATTACAAAAAGGAATAAAAGAAGGCAAAAAAGAAGGTATGAAAGAAGGTATACGTAAGACTAAAATCAGTAATGCTAAAAAAATGAAAAATGCTAACTTAGATATTACTTTAATAATAGAGATAACTGGCTTA
Source organism: uncultured Clostridium sp. (assembly GCA_902461935.1). Lineage (GTDB taxonomy): Bacteria > Bacillota > Clostridia > TANB77 > CAG-508 > Merdicola. The sequence continues at coordinate 869 of CABPZP010000023.1, forward strand.
TCTAAAGAAGAAATAGAAAAATTATAAAATTTGTGTCAATAGGGACAGTCCCCAGTTGACACAAATACCAATGTAAAAATATTCAATTGTTGGGGCACGGTGCTCCGTGCTCAACAATAAAAAATGTAGGGGCGGTCATTGACTGCCACAAAGAAAAAATATAAAAGGCGACCAATGGTCGTCCCTACTTTAAATAGGCTATTCCCTAAGAAAAACAATGTTTTTTGTCATAAAAATAACAAAAAAGTAATATAAACTTAAATTTTATAGTAATAATAATATAAATAGAACTCCCGTAAGGAGTTCTATTCTGCTATATATAAATTAAAAAAAGCTATATTGAACTGTAAATAATAAAAATGCTAATATTATAAGAAGAAAAATAGGATTAAGGAGCATACGAATGAAAAGAAAATTGCCAGTTATGGTATTAGCAACTTTATTAATTTTTATAGCATTAACTAAAGCAACTTTTGGTGAAGTAACAACAAGAGCAGTGTTGCAAATAGCTAATGATGGAAAAAATGAAACTATCGAAGATAGTTCTATTCGTGTTGCTCACACTATTACTAACGTGGAAGACAAAAGTTTTATTTTAAACGTAGAAGTAGAGAATTTACAAGACCAAGGAACAGAAGTAGCTTTAGTATTAGATAATTCATTTTCTATGTGGAGTGAAAGTAAAATAAATACATATAAAGCTAAAATGATAGAAACTGTAAATAAAATATATACAAAAATTCCAGATGCATATATGTCATTACAAGATTACAATGGAACAATTACTGCAATGACTGGAAGCAAAGAAGATATAATTCAAGCTATAAATAATATAACAACTTATAATGGAATAACTGCAACAACAGCCCTTGAATATGCTAAAAATAGCTTTACTGGAAAAGCAAAAAATAAGCACATAGTTGTATTTACAGATACAGAGGAAAATCAAAAATCAGCAGATATCATAAAAGAAATACAAGATGACCAAAACTTGTATATGACAGCAGTAATAATAGGAGAAAATGCAAACAAACAAACAGAATATAAGGCTACAAAAAATACAAAAGTGTATCAAATAGAAGATAGCAGTAATTACAATTTTGACCAATTAAATACTCAAATTTCAGAATACATATATTCAACAGTAAAAAAAGAAATAAATAATGTTGTAGTAGATGGTTTATTTACAGAACAAGCAAAAGAACTATTTAACATGGAAATAAGCTCACAACCTAATTTAGGAACAGCAGCATTTATAGGTAGTAAACAAGGATATAAATTAACAATTCCTCAAATTACAACTAATAAAGTAAGTTTTAGAATTAAATTCACATTGAATAATGAAATAGATAGAACATATATAAACCAAACAGTGAAAATTATAAATAGTGCAACTATAAATTATGACGATAAAAGACAAGAAAGTAAAACATTAACAAATAATGAAAAATCACCAAGTATAAGCTTTTTAGAAAGATATACACTAGAGATAACAACTATAAATAAAGAATTTCAAGAAATTTTAGTTAGTGATGTAAATTGTACAGTTGTACAAAAAAATGAAACTGGAGACATAATACAAACTTTCGAAAATTTAAGAACAGATTCAAACGGAAAAATTACTATAGATACATTAACATATGTACCAAAAAGCTCTTTTGAAGTACAATTTAATTCAACACCAGGACCATATGAAGATAAAGATAATGAAAACTTAAGTATTAATAAAGATTTAACCTCAGGAATTATTACAGTAACAACTTCAAGTTTAGAGGCAAAAGATGGAGAAAGTGTAGAAGTAGATAATTACAATAAAATAATAAAAGCAAAATTTACTATAGCACCAAAAGTAATAGTATTTAATATAAATAAAATAGATGAAAAATCTGGAGCAACTTTGCAAGGGGCAAAATATGTACTTTCTCAACCACAAACAAAAGATATTCCTGCAAACTCAAAAGTTTCTGGAACAACAAATGCTTCTGGAAATCTAAAATTATCTGCAGAAGTAGCAGGAGTTTTACAATCAACTAAAGGTTCAGATGGCAGATGGTATACATATTATTATACATATGTACTAAACGAAGAAACAGTACCAACAGGATATATAGAGCAAAACACTCAAACAGTAGTAAAGATACACTTTACACCAGATGGAGAGATTGGAAATGTATATATAGCTGGAAATAGCTCAAATGCAAAAATAAAATCTGTAGAAAACGACATAATTAATCTAGATTTAACAAACAAAATGAAATTTTATACATTAAACATAAACGCTATAGATAAAGAATATAATAAAATTCCTGTTGTAGGAGCAGAATTTGAAGTATATGGTTATGATAAAAATAACTCACAAGTTTTATATGAAAGTGGCACAACAGATTCAAAGGGGAATTTATCAATAGAAATAAATAAATCTGGAGAAGTGAAATATGTAATAAAACAAAAGAAAGAACATGCAGCATATGAAAATGCAGAGGACTATACATATACATTAAATAGAGATTTTGAAACAAATGAATTAACTATGGTAACTAAAGACGATGGTATAGAATTAGACAACGATAAAAAAGTAGTAACAGCAACAATACCATTACAACCAAAGAAATTCAATTTTAAAATAAACAAAAAAGATTTAGATGAAAATATTCCTGTAGAGGGAGTTGAACTAAAATTAACACAACCAGGTATACGAGATATACTAACTCAAACAACTGGTAGCGACGGAATAATAAATTACAATGCAAATGTAGTATGCAATGCAGATGGAGGACAAGCAACATATTATTTAACAGAAACTAAAAAGGCAAATGGATACAAACAAATAAATGGAGACATTCCTGTAACTATTACATTTGATGAACATGGTAATATAACAAATATAAGTGAAAATTCAGATTATATAGAAAATGTAAAAACAGAAAACAAAAAAGCAGAAATGAACCTATTAAATGAGCAACAAGAGTACACAATAGAAATTTATGCAAAACATAAAAATTACAAACAAGTTCCTGTAAAAGGTGCTACATTCCAAATAACAGGTAATACAGATTTGGATGAAACAGAATTTTATAGAAGTGGAATATTAGAAACAAATCAAGAAGGAAAAGCAGTATCTGACATAATAAAAAGATCTGGAGACTTAAAATATACAATTACAGGAATACAAGTACCACAAGGCTACAAAACACCAGAAAGTAAAACAATAAAAGTAAATAAAAATCTACAAACAGAAAATTTAACACTATTAGAAAATAAAAATGAAAACTTATCTGTTGAGATAGATAATATAAATAAAATAATAAAAGCTACTGTATATGTAGAACCAGATGTATTTACAGTGAAGATAAACAAAAAAGATGTAGGCCTTTCAAATACATTAATTGGAAATGCAGAGTTTACTGCTAAACAACCAGATCTAACATATACTAACGAAGATGGTACAGAACAAACAATACAAAGAAATAATGTTATAGAAAAAACAGTAGATAATGAAGTATTAGAAATGCAATTAGAAAATCCAATTATAAATGAAATAGAACAAAGAACATTTGAATATACATTAACCGAAACAAAAGTACCACAAGGTTATGAAAATACAGAATTTTCATTAAACTTTAATTTAACATTCAATGATGATGGAAGCTTAAATTCAATAAATAATATAGAAGAAAATTCAAAAGCTATTGTTAAAGGAGAAGTAACAGAAAGTAAGGACGATTTAACAATAGAGCAAGAAAATTATTTAAAAGAAAGCCAAATAGAAGATAATAAATTAAATTTAACTATTGCAAATAAACAAAAAGGTGCAATTCTAAAAATTCAAGCATTAAATAAAAAATATGCAGGATATAGAATTGGAGTAGATGGAATAACAATACAAGTGGTAGGAAAAGATTCTACTGGAAAAGAATTTTATAATAAGAACTTAATTACAAACGAAAATGGAGAAATACAATTATCTGGTATTTCACAAACAGGTGATTTTACATTCGAACTAACAGTAATAAAAGGAAAAGCAGGCTATTTAGCAGGTGCAACAAAAACAATAAGCTTACATAGAGATGTTTTAACAACAAAATTAAGTTTAACAAAGCAAGATTCAGATACACAAATAAACGATGATAATAAAATAATAGATAGTAAAATATATGTAGATGTTCAAACATATAATTTAGAAATTACTAAATACGAAAAATTATATGGTAATACATTAATAGAAAATGCAACATTTATTGTTGAACAACCAGATATAAAAATTTATAAAAGGGAAAAAGTAACAGGAACAACAGTAAAAGGAGAAAAATTAGTAATTTGTCCAGAAGTTGCAGGAGAAGGAACATATGAATATAAAGTTCAAGAAGCAAGTCAAAGTGGATATATAAATCATAACATTAATACAACATTAAAAATTACATTTGATAAAGATGGAAATATAACAAATGTAGAAAAAGGAACAGATGAAACAACCGTAGAAAATAGCAAAGTACTAACATTAGGAACAAGTACTAAAAATACAATTCCATTAACAGTTACTAATGAACAAATGCCATATAAAATACAAATAAATGCAGTAGATTCAAAATACAAAAATGTACCTGTTAAAAATGTAAAAATAAATATAACAGGAAAAGCAAATAACAGTGAAATATATAGTGCAGAAGAAACAACAGATGAAAAAGGATTTATAGAATCTGATGATTTAATACAAAGAGGAGATGTAGATTACACATTAGAACAAATTAGTGTACCAACTGGATATGAAAAAGGCGACGCTCAAACAATAAAAATAAATAAAAATTGGGATACAACTAAAATAACATTAAGAGAAAATGCGCAAAATGTACAAATAGATGATTCAAATAAAATAATTAAAGTAACACTATACATTGAGCCTCAAACATTTAATATTAATCTAAATAAAGTAGATAAGTTGGATAATAATATAAAAGTTAAAAACGCAAAATTTATATTACATCAACCAAGTTTTGAAAATGGATATGCAAGAAACGAATACACACAAATAACAAAAAATAATGAAGAAGTAGTATTTACAGGAGAGGTTGCAGGAGAAGGAACGTATAAATATATATTAGAAGAAAAAGAAGTTCCTTATGGATATATAGCACTTTCTAAGGAAACCAGTTTATTAATAACATTTAACTCAGATGGTGTGGTAACAAAAGTTGAACAAGAAAAAGACAATGAATATGTACATATTGGAGAAATTAATAAGCAAAATGTAATACCAGTACAAATATCTAACGAAAAGAAAGTACATTCATTAAGAATAACTGCAATGAACGAAGAATATCATCAAGCAAAAGCAGAAGGTGTTCATGTAAAAATAATAAGAAAAGATTCAAGTGGAAACCAAGTATCTCTAGGAACAGATGAAAACGGTGAGCCTATTATGGAAAAAACAGGTATAACTCAGGCAGATGGAACAGTACTATTTACAGACCTAGAAGGTAGTGGAGACTTTAGTTATGAAATAACACAAGAAGAGCCAAGACCGGCAGCATTTTACTTGGGAGATAGCAAAACAATTAATATTCATATTGATGATGCAACAAATGAAATCACAAATGTAGATAACAATACAAGTATAAATAATAATATAAGACAAATATCTACAGAAATTTATTTACCACCAAAGAAATTTACAGTTACATTAAATAAAATAGATTATGATAATAAAAACTTAATTGGTGGAGCTACAATTATTTACAATGAAAGTAAATGGAGTAGAAGACTACAAGGAGAAACTGTTAATGATAATAAATATGTAATTTCTGGTTATGTTTCAGGCGAAGGTGAATACGAATACGATTTAGATGAAGGATATTACTATTATAATCAACCTATAGGAAGAGGAATTCCAAATGGATATAAAAATTACTTGAATAATCATGTGTTAAATATTACATTTGATGAAGAAGGAAATATTACAAATGCAGAAATTAAAAGTTCAAGATGGTTTAAAGTATATTGGAATAACGAAGAAAAACATACATACACAATAGATTATCCAGATTTAAAATATCATAAATTTAATATATTAAATCAAGATTCTGAAAATATTGAATTAGAACTTACAAATGTAAAAAAACAATTTGTATTAAATATGAATGCATATAGTGGAAAATACACAAATGATAAATTATCAGATTTGAAGTTTAAAATAATAGCAAAAAATTCAAATGGAGAAATTATATATAATGATACAAAAACAACAGATTCAAATGGAAATATAAATATAGCAGATGAAGACTATTTTAGAGTTACAGGAGAAATAACATTTGAAATAAAATGTTTAAATACACCAAAACAATTTAAAGAAATGCAAGATATTACTGTAGTTGTAAATAGAGACCAGCATCCAGACCAAACAATAACAGTAGATCAAGTTAAAACATCTTCAAACGTTAAAGCAAGCACAGAGGCAATTAGAGATCCGCATAACGTAAGTGACTTTACTTATAATGTTAATGTAGATATACCATTTGTGCAAAAAACAATAAAGATGGATTTAAATAAAATAAGTTCAAGTAGTGACAAAATAAATCTACAAGGAGCAACATTTACCCTAACACAACCAGATGGAAAACATACTGAGCAAGAAACTACAAATGAAGAAGGTAAAACAGAATTTTCAGCAGATGTTTATGGTGAAGAAAAAGAATATTTATATTACTTAGTAGAAAATTCAGCACCATCAGGATATGTAGCACAAAAAGATCCAATACCAGTATATGTAAAAATGAATGATGAAACAGTTATATCTGCAAGAATAGGAAATGATAATCCTTTAAATAAAGTAGTAACTAAAGATAATAGTGTAAACTTAAAAATTGCAAATGACCCAATAGGTTCTTTATTCAACTTTAGATTAATTGAAAGATATGAAAATAAAGGAGTTGAAGGTTCAAAATACAATATTACAATAAATTCTATAAATGGAGAAAAATTAGATGTTACAGATTATACAGATGAAAATGGTAATATAGATGTAACAAAAATTCCAGGAAACGGAGAAATTGTAATAAAAATAAATGAATTAGAAAATGCAATTGGGTATAAGAAATTTGAAGGTGAAAAAATAGTTGTAATAAATAAAACAGACAAAGGGGAATTAAGCATAGTAGAAGAGAAAACTTCAGAAGATATAATAGTTTCAATAGATAAAATAACAAATACAGTAATTGCTATATTACAAAATCAACCTACAAAAAAGAAAAACTTAATAGAATATAAAGTTGTAGACATTAATGATAATGAAATAGGAATAAAAGATGTAAGTTTAAAAACTAACCAACCAAATTCAACTTCTACAACAGATATAGTAACTAACCAAAGTGGTATTGCATATATAGAAAATCTAAATGTTCCAGGAACAGGAAGTTATGAATATAATACTGTTGTTGCAGGAACTCCAGATACATATTACACATATAACAATCAAATAGATTATCAAATAGAGTATAACGAAGATGGAAACATTATAAATATTGAAAAAGCAAAAGAAACAATAAATGTTAATGAAATTGAAGTAAAATATGAAGTAGAAAATGAAAGTGATACAACTACATATAAAGCAATTGTAGAAATTAAGCTAGAACCAAAAACTACATATAATTTAAAAGTAATTAATACACAAAAAGATAATTTCGATATTAAAATACCAGACTCTAGATTTAAAATAACATCAATTGTAAATAATAGTGACTCTTCAGAAGCGGAAAAAATAACAGGAACAGATGGAACATTTAAAATAACACAAGCTTCTGGAAATGAAGTAACAATTAATTTAGAACAAACACAGGTAGATAAAAAATATGTATTAGATACTGAAAGCAAAAAAATAGTTTTAACAAAAGATAGCAATGGAGTATTTGAAATTGACGAAAATAAAACAACAAAAGGACTTAAAGCAAGCATAACATCAACAGGAGAAATTGAAATAAATGTTGAAAATGAACTAAAAGGAGCAAATATAAATTTCCAATTAGTAAAAGTAGATAATAACAATAACGCCATAAGACTAGAAGGAGTTAAATTAAAGTTAAAAGATGAAACAACAGGAAAAGAATATGAAGTAACAACAGATGAATCTGGACAAGTTTTATTAGAAGGATTTAAAGTGGAAAAACCTGGGGAATACGACTTTACTTTAACAGAGATATCCACAGTTGAAGGATATAATTTACCTACATTACAAGATGGAGAAACAATAAAATTCAAAATAGTATACATTGAAGAAGATGGAGCATTACAAGTAAAAGAAGTTCTTCAAGATGGAGGAGAAAATGTTGTAACAGGAATATCATATACACAAACTGCAACAGAAAAAGAATATATTTTACAATTAAAGCTAATAATAGAAAACTCTATAAAAGATGAAAATAAATTCACTCTTAATCTTCATAAAATAGACACAGATACCAAGGTACTTTTAAGTGGCGCACAGTTCACATTTAAAGATAATTTTGGAGAAAATGGAGGAATAACAGCTAAAGTAGAAACATTAAATAATGGACAAGCAAGTTTAGAAATACCATTAGTAAATGGAGAAAATAAATTTACAATAAAAGAAATCTTAGCACCATTAGGATATGTTTTAGATGATAGCGAAAAAATAATAGTATTTAATAAAGATGAAAAAACAGGAGCAATAACAATAAAAAGTTCTGATATTAATACAAGTGATATAACTATTTCTGAAAATACAATAGATATTTATATAGGAAATAAGAAAAAAGAGACTCCAGTAAAGCCAAATGTAGATTTTTATATGGAACTAAATAAAATAGATAAAGAAACAGAAAATCCAATGAGCAATGTAGAATTTGTTGTAACAGAAATAGATAAAGAAACTGGAGAAGAGAAAGAAACTCAAACAAAAATTGTTACAAATGAATCAGGAAATAGCACATTAAAAATAAAAAATTTACAGGCAGGAAACACATATGTATACAAAATATCAGAAAGCGCTGTTACAGGATACAAGAAAATGAAAGATATAAAAATAGAAGTAACAGTTGGAAATAATGGAGCAATAGAAAACATTAAATTGTTAGAAGAAAATGATGCTGTAAAAGATTTACAATTAGAAGATGGAATAGGAAAAATTATAATACAAAATGAAAAAGGCGAATACGACTATGATTGGAACTTATATAAAATAGACAAAGACACCCAATTACCAATGAAAAATATAGAATTTAAAGTAACAAGAATAGATGAAGAAACAGGAGAAGAAAAAGGTAATAGTGGAATATTTACAACAGAT
>CABPZP010000024.1:0-4970 GCA_902461935.1 uncultured Clostridium sp.
TGTCAATACATTTTTTCAAACTTTTTAAAATATTTTTTCAAGTCCCAAAAGTGTTGATTTTACTACATTTATCTGATAAACTATTCAATTTTCAATGTACTATTATTGCAATTCTCAAATAATTATGTTAATATAATTAATGAGAATATTTATATAAATGTTTTTGTTGGCATACTAAAAAGATTTAGCGGTCTTTAGTATGCTTTTTATTTTGTTTTTTAAATTTTCTATATTGTTATATTGTTGCTTATTTAATTCTTTTTCTATTTCATTTAAACAGTCTTTCACAGAATCTATTTCTGCTCTTAAATCTTTATTTTCATTATGTACTGCTAAATTCTCTCTATTTAAATTTCTGACTTCTCTTGCAAGCTCTACATTTCTTTTGTTTAACTTGTCTATTTTTTCAATATTTCTAATTGTTTTAAACATTTTTTACACTCCTTTAATCTTAATTTTAATTCTGCTAATGTTATAATGTGATATATGTAGCATTTGTCTAGCTTGTCCATTTCTTTTTCACTTCCTTTCTCTTTTGTGTTATAATTGCCTCGAAAGTGAGGTGATTAATATGTCTAATGCTGAAATCGCTAAAGATATTATTGTAGCTTTAATTGGCAATAATAATGACAAGTTTTTTGCAGACCCTCAATCTGCCGAATTAGCTGCCCAAAGCTATGAAATTATCTTTAACAAAGTTAAAGAATTAAATAAATAATTTTTTATAGTCCGCTTTACTCGCAATTTAGCGGATTATTTATTACTTTTATTAATCCCATTGCCATTGCCATTGACGTTGCTTCTCCATCTTGTATTAATTCTCTTATTTTTTCATTAATTAATTTTAATGTTTCTTCTTCCATACTTCCTCCTAAAATACAAATATTCCGCTTTTTACTAAAAATGCTACAAATAAAATACTATAAGCTACTATTCCTGCTATGCTTCCTAATGTTTCTTTTACGGCTTTTTTATATGCTCTTTTATATATTGCTTTTTCTCTTTTGCTCATCTTCATCTTTTGTTTCTCCTTTCTATCTAAAATACTGTTGCATTATTTCAAATGCTTTGTCTAAATTTACTGCTTTTCCTTTTTCTCCTGTTTTTATTACTGCTTCTGCAAATTCTGGTTTATCAAGTATTCTATATGCTTGTGCTTTACTCATTGCAAATTGCTCTGCAAAATCTTTTACTTTTACATATTTTGCTCTACTTCTACTACATAAATTTGTTGCCATATTTCTCCCCACCACCTTTCTACATTTTAAATTTGTGCGTTGTGTTTCTCTGCTCTTACATATTTATGTAATAATATTTATATTTCCATTTGCTATTTTTCTTATTTCTTCTTTCCCCTTTTCATTGTAAATAAATGTAGGACATTGCTTATTACTGTATAATGATTTACTTAATACTTTTTTTCCATATTTATCAGTTTTTAAATTATTTGAATTTGCTATTTTACCTACTTTATTTGCAGATATCCCTAACTCTTTTGCAATCTCCGTTGCTGAATAATATTTTGAATTTGGTAATTCTGGTCTTTGTAATGTGTTTTTACCGTTTATAACTTCTAGGGCATTTATTGTTAATAGTTCAACACTTTGCTCTGCTAATACATTTTTATATTTGTCTACTGCTTCTAATAGAAATTTTGCTTCTCTTACCTTTGCATTTCTTAATCTTGCATCTGCATTTTTCTTTTTAATTTCTATTAATTCTACCTGTTCACTAGATGGTTTTATTATTTTTGTTTCACCTTTTCTTAACGACTTGAGCAACTTTCTTATAAATGCTCTAAATTCTTTTGCTTTTTCTGTTTTTGCTAACATTGTTACTTCATATATTCCATCTTCTGTAAATACTCTTGTTTCTTGTTCTCCAGAAGGTGTCCCCAAAATGACGACACCTGAAAATTCTTTATTTTTCAAGTATTCATTTCTTTCTACGATTTTGCTTATTCCCTTTCTAGGTTCACTATATCCCAAGCATTCTCCTAATTGTGTACTTGTCATAAACATTTCTTTTTCATTTGAGTAGATATCACATTCTATTTCTCCAAATTTACTTGATTTTATTAATTGTAAATTATTCATTTAATTACCCTTTCTTTCGCTTTTCTTTTTCATATTCAATGAATTACAAATATATTAGTCCCATTTCTTTCTTTTAATGTTTATTATTGTTGAACTTTCAATTTAAAAAAATTTGTTACAGGCTTTTTCAATAATTTACTTATTTTTAAAGCTTGTCCTATCTTTGGTTCTATTTTTCCTATTTCTATATTATAATATGTTGCGGAACTACTTGCTCCCAAAAAACTCGACATATCTCTAAGCGAAAAACCTTTTAATTCTCGTGCTTTTTTTAATTCTTTTGTGTCTGTAATTAATTCTTCTTTAATCATTTTCTCACCTCCAAGTTTCTTGATGTTGAACCTATTATAGTATATTAATATTGAACTGTCAATAGTTTTTTAAATAAAGTTTTTTAAAATTGAACTCGTCTTAGGGTCTGTAAGAAAAAAATTTTAAGGTGTTTACTTTTATTGAACATTATGCTAAAATATATATTATGAGGTGTAATATAATGGAAAATAATAAAAACGTTATTTCAATAAGAATAAAAGAATTAAGGACTCATTTAAATTTAACACAAGAAGAATTAGCTATGAAATTAGGCTTAAAGGGTAAATCTAGCATAGCAAACTATGAAAGTGGAAATATAACTCCTAGCGATGAAGTGAAAATTGCAATGTGTAAAGTGTTTGATTGTAGTATGGATTATTTAATGGGTGTAAGCAATCTGAGAGCTCCTATTTCTGAATATTCAAGTTATGTAAAACAATCTATTTTAGATTTTCTTTTTTCTGAATATAAACAACAATTTATCGAAAATGGTCTCGATGAAAAAGCATTACAAAGTTTATATGATTATTGTTATAGTTATTTAATAAAACAAAAGACACCTAAATTTTCTTTTGAAAAAGTAGCACTTTTTTTAAAAAAATTTTCTATTTCAAAATCAAATATCGAAAAAATTGCTATATGTTATTTTGAAATGTTAAATCGTTTTTCTACGCTATATATATATTCTGAAAAATTTATTCCTTTCTATGCTGATATAAACGTAAACTATTATGATAAAGAAATAGAAAAAGAACTAATGGAAAGTGATGTAAAAATAAGCAATCATGATTTAGTTAATTTAGAAAAAATAATGCAAAATATAAATACATTATTTTTCCCAAATTGTAAAATTATCGACAAACCTCAAGACACTCAAAATACTAATTCAGATTTCTATATGTGCCCTGTATATGGCAAAATTTCAGCAGGACAACCGAATTGGGCTGAGGAATGTCTTAATGGTTACTTACCTATTGACCCTAATCTAATGGGTATTGTAAATCCAGAAGAATGTTTCTTTTTAAAAGTTGACGGTGAATCAATGAATAAAGTTATTAGAAATGGTGCTTATGCTCTTATAAGAAAACAAGATAGTGTTGAGGATGGAGAAATAGCAGTTGTTCTTGTAAACGGATTTGATGCTACATTAAAGAAATTTACTAAACAAGGAGACTTTATCTTTCTTGAACCAATGAGCACAGATGAAACAATAAAAAGACAAATATATGATAAAACTACTTCTATTAAAATAATAGGAAAATATATAGGAAAATTTGAAATAAACTAAAGATAAGTTGAAAATACTTATCTTATTTTTTAAGGAGGAATTATGCCAAAATATAAAGATATGAATTATACAATTAGAAAAGATGGAAGATTGATGAAAAAGATAACAATAAATAGTAAGCCTATATATATTTATTCTAACGAACCCTCTAATTTATATGAACAATACATTGATTTAAAATATAAAATTAACAATGGACTTTTAATTGATAATAACAACATCACATTTAAACAATATGCTGAAAAATGGTTTGAAATAAATTGTTCTCTTAGAGAAATTTCTACACAAGATTCTATTCGAAATAGAATTAAACATTTAAATGAATATATAGGAAATATAAAATTAAAAAATCTTAAAAATCATCATATAAAAGAAATTGTAACAGACTTATCTAAAAAAGGATATACTGATTTAACTAAGCGTACTTTAGCAGATTGTAAAAGAATTTTAAATGATGCTGTTATAAATGATGTTATATCTAAAAATGTAGCTTTAGGAATAACTGCTCCAAAATTTCCTAAGACTGAAAGAAAGCCTTTGAAACAATCAGAAGATTTAAAAGTTTTTAATTTTGGTTTAACTCATAAATACGGATTATTTATATTATTACTTAGATATTGCGGTCTAAGGCCAGAAGAAGCTGTAGCTTTAACTATACATGATGTTGATTTAATTAATAAACGATTAAATATTAATAAAGCTGTTTCTCTTGCAAGAAATCAACCTGTAAAAAAGCCTACTAAAAATTTAAAGAACAGAAAAGTACCTATTCCAGATTTTTTAATTGAACTATTATCTGAAAGACTAGCTTATTGCTCTGAAAATCAAATTGAATACGTTTTTACTAAAGAAACTGATAAATATGCTATGTTAACCAAACAAGCCTTAAAAACTCATTTAGATTCTTTTTTAACAACTATAAATAAAAATATAGAAAATGAAGATGAAAAAATTAAATTCTCTTATTATCAATTAAGACATTCTTATTGTACAATGTTATATTATGCTGGAGTAAAAATTAAAAAAGCCCAAGAATTAATGGGGCATTCTTCTGCAGATATGGTTTATAACATATACACTCATTTGGACGAAGAAAGAGAAAATGCAGATGAATTAATAAATAGTTACATCTGTAAAACTATAGAAAAAAGTTGTCAATAAAGTTGTCAAGCAAAAAAGTAAAGACTTGTATTCTTACATACAAGTCTATTTTAAGTTTTTCGATTTTTTCCTTACCAAGGCTGCACTCTACCAACTGAGCTATGCAGGCATAT
>CABPZP010000025.1:0-3318 GCA_902461935.1 uncultured Clostridium sp.
AAGCTGGTCCAACTGGTGGAGCTGGTGTTGCCTTTCCTGCTTCTATTTGTAATTTTATTATATTACTAATTTCTTTTTCTGCCATTTTATTAGCACCTCCTCTTAATTGTACTATTTTATTTTACTTTTTGAACTTGAATAAAGTCCAACTCTACTGGTGTTTCTCTTCCAAACATTGAAACCATAACTTTAACTTTACGCTTTTCTTTGTTTATTTCTTGAACAACTCCAATAAAGTTTTCTAAAGGTCCATTCATAATTCTTACAGATTCGTTTACATCAAAATCAATGTTTACATCTGTTATGTCAAATCCCATATTTCTTATTTCTTCCTCTGTTAAAGGAATAGGATCTGTTCCTGAACCAACAAAGCCTGTAACTCCTCTTGTATTTCTAACAATATACCAAGATTCTTCTGTTACAATCATTTTTATTAAAACATACCCTGGAAAAACTTTTTTTAGATTAACTTTTTTCTTTCCATCTTTTATTTCAATTTGTTCTTCCATAGGAACAACAATATCAAAAAAGAAATTTTCAAGTTCTCTATTTTTTATTGTTTTTTCTAAGTCTGTTTTAACTTTGTTTTCATAACCTGAGTATGTATGTACTACATACCATTGTGGTTTTTTTTCTTCTTGAGACATCTAATCAAAAGCCTCCTTTTATTCTTGAGCATCTACTGATGTGTTTTCTGTAGCATTTTCTGTTGTGTTTTCAGTAGTTGTTTCAGATTCAGTATTAGCATTTTCACTATTATCTTCTGTTGTTGTATTTTCTTCTGTTGTTTGAACTGTTTCTTTTAGTTTATTAATTCCATATTTGTTCATTGATTCGAAAACAAAATCCAAACAAAAAACTATAACTACAATAACTACAACTATAGCAATAACCGCTAATGTACTTTTAGCAAGTTCAGCTGGTGTTGGCCACACAACTCTTTTTAATTCTGCTTTAAAATCTTTACCAAAGCTTTTTTTATCTTTGATATTTTTCTTTGATTCTTTAATTTGTTTTTTACTAACTTCTTTAGCCATTTTTTTCCTCCTAAAGATAGCTTATTTTGTTTCTTTATGTGTAGTATGTTTTTTACAGAATTTACAATATTTTGACATTTCTAATCTGTCTGTATTGTTTCTTTTATTTTTTTCTGTAGTATAATTTCTTCTTTTACATTCTGTACATTCAAGTGTTATAACTTCTCTTGCACCTTTTGCTGCCATTTACATACACCTCCGTAATCAGCTTTTTTTGAAACGATGTGAGCACATGCATTCTCATACATACGCTTGAGTATTTTATCACGTTTGCCTATTAATGTCAATAATTTTACATAACTTTTATTAACATTTTATTTCTTTTTCTTTTTGACAGAAAAACCAAACTTTCCAACTTTTTTTCCTAATGGAAAATAACCTCCGTTGGCATATGCAATTAAATCACATTTTGAAATATCAAAAGCACCTTTTTCATCTATATATTTTTCTTCTACATTTATTGCTAAAACCTCTGCTATGAACATATGATGACTTCCTAACTCTTTTATTTCTTTTACCTTACATTCGATTGATACTGGACTTTCTTTTATTAGTGGACACTTTACAAAATTTGCTTTTTCTTTATGTAGTTTCATCTCTTTGAATTTATCATATTTTGCTCCACTTCTACATCCACACCAGTCTGTTGCTTTTGCTAAACTTTTATTAGTTAAGTTTATAACAAATTCTCCATTTTCTTTTATCATATTATATGAATATCTTTCTGGTCTAACAGATATATATACCATTGCAGGATTTGTATTTACAATACCTGTCCAGGCAACTGTTATTATATTAGAATTTTTCATATTTCCACAACTCACCATTACAGCAGGTATTGGATATACAAAAGTTCCAGGTTTCCACATTGTTTTTGACATATTATACCTCTTTCTTAAAAAACGGGAGCTTAAGTAATTTTACTTTTGCTCCCTTATTCATTAAACATTTTTTTTCTTTTTTAAGTCTTCCTTCTTGTAATCATATTTCTTCTTTGTAACATACAATTCTCTTAGCCGTTTTAGCTCCTTATCAGAAAAGCCTTCCTTTATCTTTCCATATCCTTGTTTGCCTAATTTTCCTCGATGATTTCTTCTTGGCATATGTATCCCTCCTTAGATGTAAAAAATGTTTAATGCAACAAAAATTTTCTATATTATATATCAGTTTACGTAATTTGTCAATTAAAATTACTGTGCATTATCTTCCTGCACTTTATATTCTTCTACATTTGGCTGAGCAAAGACTATATCTTCAACATTATTGAATTCGTATTTTCTTTCTGTAGATGTATTATCTATTATTACTTTATCACACAAACCTGTATCTTTTTCAATATAATACTTAGTGCAATCTGTTCCATTTAAACTCATTGCAGACATATAGTTTTCAACTACATAGCAATTTTTTTCATTGTAATTCTCAGAAGTAATTTTAGCAAACATACATGCTAAAAATGTTTGCCAATTATTTTCTGTTTCTAGTACATTGTAAATACCTACATCTATGAGCACTTCTGAATCTAACTGCACCTTTTTTTCAGTTGGAGTATCATAAAATACATTTGTTTTTTCTCCTGTTTTATACATTGAAACTTTTGTATTTTCTCCATTTTGATTTCTGTCCATAATTACTAATTGATTGTCATCTTTTTTATAGTAGTTTGTAGTTAAATTTGTATTATCTCCAATATCTGAAGTCATTTCGATATGATAATTATTGCTTTGTAAATATTCTTCTATATTTTTTTGTAGTTTTCTTACAATGGTGTAATTTCTAATAGCATTTATTAATATAAGTGCTACTAATATTAAGATAATTATTAAAATTATTTTTAAAACTTTCTTTAATTTTTTCATATATATTTCTCCTTTATTTTTCATGATTATATTTTATTATTAAATTTGGATTTTAGCAATATATATTTCATTTTTTCTTTATTTCCAAACGCCCCTCACGGCTCTAAATTATAAAAAATCCAAATAGTCATTATATTATTCAGCTTTATTTTAACAACGACTTCTAGCATCGAACTAGCAATTACATCCTTTGTCTTCGCAAAGTCTGTAATTTCAGTTCATGCTTATTCAGAGCCTCACTTCTTCGCCCACTGGGCGCGTTTCGGCTCTTCATCAGTTAATAGCTTCGCTATAACACCGATAGGTCATTATTTCGAGTCCTAAGAGGGCAAAAAAAATAAGAAGTAGAAAAATCTACTTCTTATTTTTTGGCTCCTCTTGTTGGACTCGAACCAACGACCTATCGGTTAACAGCCGAGCGC
>CABPZP010000026.1:0-3065 GCA_902461935.1 uncultured Clostridium sp.
AATTCGTATCTTGGTATCCATGTGTAGTAGGTTTCTTTTCCATTTGCTTTTACTATTATGTTTGCCCATTTGCTGTTACTATAGTCGTACCAATTTTTTGGTGCATTGCTTCCGTTGTTCTTTATTTTGTCTCCTACTTTTTCGTTTCCACTACTATCGTATTCTACGTAATATGTGCAGTCTGCATTGAATCCGGCTTAAGTCTGGTTTATTGGCTTCTATTGTGCTTATTTGTTTTACTATTGTTCCTACATATTCATCTGGTGCATTTCTTATTTCTACTAGTATTGTGTATTTTGTTCCTGTACTTAGTCCTGTGTATTCAAACCAGTCGTTTGCACTTGTTTTTTCTCCTTTGTATTCTCCATTTAAGTAGTATTTATATGTTTGTCCTTCTGTTACTTGTGTTCCTGTTATTCCTTTTGCTTTTATACTACTACTTGTTGCTGCTACTTCTGTATCAAATGTTGGTGCTGATTTTTCTCCTGCAGTATATTTCATTGCCCAGTATCCACTTAATTCTTTTCCGTCAAATGTAAATGCTTCTGGTATTTGGTATCCGGCTGGTACTTCTTTTGATGTTCCATTTAAGAATTTTACTGTGCTTCTTTCGTTTGTTTGGTCTAGTGTGAAGCAATATCTTGGTATCCATGTATAATATGTTTCTAAACCATTATTTCTTGTTACTATATTTGCCCATCTACTTTCTCCATATTCATACCAGTTCTCTGGCATTGATTGACTTATTGGTACTGTACTGTGTTCGTTTTCGTTGTCATCATAAGTTACGTAGAATGTTGTTTCTTTATTGAATCCGGCTTAGGTCTGGCTTGTTTACTACTGCTGGTTCGTATTCTTTTGTCATACTTCCTACTATTTCTCCTCCTGCATTTAAACCGGTTATGTTTATTGTATTGTTTCCTGCTTTTAAGTTATCTAATATTATTGTTTTAGATGTATCTGTTATTGTTTCTACTATTACTCCATTTAGTGCTATTGTGTATTTTGTTATTGGATTACTATTTGTTATGCTTGTATTTAGTGTTATATTTTTTATTGTTATTTTTTTGTTGCTTACACTCATTTCGTAATTTATTGTTGATGGCACTGTTATGTTTCCTGCAGTGTATTTCATTGACCAATATCCTGCTAGGTTTGTACCATCAAATGTAAATGCTTCTGGCACTTGGTATCCTTCTTTTTCTAGTTCTTCCCATTTTGTTTCTTTTCCGTTTTCATCTTTATAATTGTTATTACAATCTATAAATTTTACGTCACTTCTTTCGTTTGTTTGGTCTAATTTAAAGCAATATCTTGGTATCCATGTATAATATATTTCTGTTCCATTGTTTTCTACTATTATGTTTGCCCATTTGCTTTCTTTGTAACTATACCAATTTTCTGTAGGCTTTTGATCTATCCAGTTCCCTGGTGTTAAATTTCCTTGTTCATTTACTTCTAAATATCTTGTTTTTTCTGTTTTAAATCCTTTATCTAGTTTTGGTGTACATAAATATACTCCATTTACTAATTCGTAACTTCCATTTCTTACTACTATTCCTTCTTGTTTTTCTAGCTCTAACACTTTTATTCCTAGCTCTTTACACCATTTTACTTGTTTACTATTATTTTTTATATCATCGTTTGATACATAGCATATTTCTCCCTTATATACAACTACATATTCTTTTGCTTCTTTTTTTATATCTTTTATTATATCTGTTATAGCTATATTTACATCTTCCTCACTTATATCTGTTGCTATTGCTTGTTGCACTGCAGTTTTTAAAGGTTCTCCTGAATTTATTTTGCTTGTATCTGCATTCATTGTTTCCATTACTTTCCATGATGTATATAGGTTTACTTCTTCTCTATAACTTGACATCATTGTTTTGAATTTGGATTCATTGGCTTTTCCAAATATTCCATTTTCTCCTGCTACCATATTTATTGTTACTCCCGCTAATATTAAGAGTACTATTATTGTTATTATTAAGGCAATTAATGTAATACCAGATTTTAGCTTTGCTTTCTCCTTTATTTTCTTATTCATTTATAAAATTCTCCTGTTCTCTTTATTTTTTTACTTTGTTTCTAGAAAATTTTATAAACCTTCTCCACATACTGCTACTCCGCGGGAACAAGAAGCTGCTTTCGTACTGCTAGTAGAATCATCATTACAATATGAAAAGAAACCATTATAATAACGTTTAAAATATTGGCAAGAAACATTTACCCAATTACCTGATCTGCCTTTATGCCATCCTTTGCATCCATTATTCGATTTTTCTCCTAATGCATCTCCAACTTTTGCTGAATTAATTGAATTTGTATATTCATCATAATACTTTTTATTTACTCCTGAAAATATACTGTTTTTTAATCCACCTGCATTATATTCCCATCTTTCTTCTCCAGCATATACTCCTGTTTTATTTCCTGTTGTTGTTTTTATGGTACTATTTTGTAACGTTTGCGAATTACCATATCCTGAAGCTGATAGTATCGCTATTGCTCCATATTCTGTTGTACGCATCATATGCACATCTATATTATTGCTTCCACTTGATGATGTTAAGTCCTCATTTAATGTTTCACTAAGGCCCATTGCTCCTCCTGTTTCTTCCATTTTTCTAAAATTTGTCATCCATTTTGCTGGTGTATCAGCCTTTTTATAATGTGTATTTGGATTTGCTTGTAGTGTTGCTTGTACCTCCATTGTGTTTATTAAAATTGTTGCTAACATTATTATTAATGTTAATAATATTAATTTTGTTTTTTTCATTTTTATTTCCTCCTTGTTTTTTTATTTATATTTTTAATATTAATGACATTTTTTAATTTTTTATTAATTATTTTCTTCAGGTCGACAGAGGCGTCGCCCCCTACAGTGTTTTACAATTACATTTCATAAATTTATTATAATTGTATTTAAAATTTTGCCACGCAAAAAAAGATAACAAAATTAACCTATGGTTTTTCCATAAGTTTTTTGTTATCTTTTTCATGTTTTTTCTAATTCTTTGTGGACTAAATTATAGCTCTCTCTCTCTCTCTCTCTCTCT
>CABPZP010000027.1:0-2837 GCA_902461935.1 uncultured Clostridium sp.
TCACATCTTCGCTACCAAATATGTTAAAATAGCTAAAAATAAGATGCTTCAAAAGTTTTGAGACATCTTATTTTTAAATTTAGCCACTATTTAGCCACTCAGTTTAATATAGAATTTAATTTATTAACGGATTTATTCTTTGAAGAATAAGAAGAATGTAAATAAATTTGTGTAATACTTATAGCAGAATGTCCCATTAATTCGGCTACTGTTTCAATGTCAACACCTTTTGATAATAATATAGAAGCATAAGTATGCCTGATAGAATGAAATTTTTTGTGTGGTATATTACATTCTTTCAAAATTTTCGTCCATTTAGCTGAAACATTTTTTCCTTTTAGTGGATTCCCATTCGTATCGCTAAATAATAAACCTTTTTTATTTTCTATTTTTAGTAAAATATCGATCATAGTACTTGGAATAGGAACAGTCCTGAAAGAGTTAATAGTTTTTGGGGTTTGGAAAATAGTTTCTATATGCTTAGTGTTCTCATCGTCATATACATAAACTTCTTTAACACTTCTTTCTACTTTTAAAGTATTATCTTCTAAATTAATATGTTTCCAGTCTAAAGCTAGTAGTTCTCCTTGCCTTAATCCGGTAACCAAATCTAGCAAAAATAATAATTCAAAATCTGTATTTTTTAAATATTCTTTTATAATATTTATTTCTGTTTCTGACAGTATTTCTACTTCTTTTCTTTTATTTTTTATAATTTCATTTTTGTTGCCTTTTATATTAACTTTTGTACATGGATTTTTTACAATATAGTCATTGTCAATACACCAGTTAAAAAATACTTTTAAGACAGTGTTTAAAGTATTTATTTGTGAGTAAGAGCAACCTTTTTTTGATAAATTATTATAAAATTTTTGTAAATGTATTGTTCTTATATTAATTAATTTATTTCCTGCTATTTCAGATTCTTTTATATAGTTTCTGTATAGACTTTCATATCTTTGAAATGTAGAAGGTTTTATTTTTGATGAATTATGAAGAAAGTCAAATAACCATGTATGCATTAATTCGGATAAAGTAAAGTTCTCAAAATTAATTATTAATCCATTTTCTATGTTATTAATATATTCACTTGCTTTTTGTTCTGCTTCTTTTTTGCTTTCGCCATAGAAGTTTTTTAGAATCTTTTTACCACTAGCAGTATGACCTACTACTTTTCTAATTCTATAATATTCTTTTCCATTTATTTTTGAATTAGTTTTTTTAGCCATGATTTCCCTCCAGGTAATAGTTATATGCTTTTTTTACTAAATCTTCTGTAACTCCTAATTCTTCTGCTATTTGATAATAGTATGCATATCCTTTGTTTACCATTTCTTCTAGTTTATAATAAGGTATTAATGTTTTAAAAGCCCATTTAGTTGCTCTAAATTCCCTTTTTTCAATTTCTTTTTTTGAATTATTAGTATTATAAAAGGCATTGCAATAATAATGACCGTAATTCTTCTGCTAATATGGTCTTTTCTTCACTAGAATTGTCTATAATCGAATAATTAATTCCAATGGTATAATTATCGCCTATGCACCCAATAATTGCTTTATTTTTCATTTTAAAATCAATTACATCTATATTTTCTTTAGTTGCAATATCATACAATTTATTTAATTCCATTTTAGCCTCCACTAAAATCATTTGCTATATTTCTTTTTCATTTCTTTGTAAAATCTTAATGCATCTGCAATTTCTTCGTCTGTAAGTCCTTCCATTTCTTTATGATATGCAAATTTAAATTCTTGTTCATCTTTGTCGTAATTTTTGATATCAGATTTACACATTAAATAATCTAATGAACAATTAAAAATTTCACACATTTTTAATTTTACTTCGTCACTTGGTAAGTTTGAACCGTTTTCGTAATTAGCAATGCTACTTTTTCCTTTTACAGTAGCTAATTTATTTGCAAGTTGTTCTTGAGTAAGTCCTAATTCGGTACGTAAAGACTTTATTCTTGTTCCAATTTTAATTTTTATATTATTTTCATTTTCCATATATACAACACTCCGTTCAATATCTATAAACATTATAACACAATGTTCAAAATAAGTAAACACTTGTAATTTTTTTTTCTTAGAGTTTCAATGCTTGTACAGTTATTTAAAACTTTTTTTAAAAAAAGTATTGACAAGTTCAGTAATACTGTATATAATAGGTTCAACAAAAATGAACAGAAGGGAGATGAACAAATGCAAAATAAATATAGTAAATTTGTAAATACAGAAGAATTAAGAAAAACAAGAGAAAACAAAGGGTTTTCAATTAGAGATATGTCTAAATTTATGGGATTTAAAAGTCCAGCAACTTATTATAATATTGAAAATGGAATTGCTGAACCTAAAATTTCTCACATTAATAGCATATCCAAAATTTTAAAGGCTCCAGGTTCAAAATTTTTTAACTTTAAAGTACAGTAAAACTGAACAAAAAAGGAGGGCAAAAATGGAACAAGAATGGATTAGTCTAAATCAATTTATGAAACGAAACCATATAGGATATGAAACAGCATTAAGATTGATAAGCAGTGGAAAAGTAGAGTACGAAAAAACGGGAAAAAATAAATATAAAATTAAGGTTTCAAAAAGCGAAAAAATTGATGAAACAATGGAAAAATTGATTAGAGAAAATGAAGAATTAAAATCGTACATAAGAACAATACAGAATATATCGAATCAAATAAAAGTTTAGAAAGAAGGAGGAAACAAATGAAGAGAAGTTGGAAGAATTTTAGAATAGACAAAAACAAAGTTTACATGAGAATAAGACGAGCAGTAGTATATAGCAGTTTATACATAGCAACAGTAGCGTTTTCAGTATGGGCATT